>CAHJWM010000001.1 GCA_903642325.1 Myxococcales bacterium
GTCGTGGCGCCCGCGGGGCGCGAGCGACGCGCGGGGCGCGAGCGACGCGCGCTGGGTCCGCTCTGAAGAGCGCGCCGTGCCGCCGAAGGCAGGGTGTTCTGGGCTTCGGCGCGTGACCATCAACAAAAGCTCGGGGATTTTGCGGTCCGCGGCTACACTGCTCGGGTGAGCGGCTTTTGTCCGATGCCCGCCTCGTGATGAAGAGCGCTGCGCGTTTGCTTGGGTCGTCGCTTGCTTTCGTAGTGGCGCTTGCGTTGGCGTTGGCGGCCGCGCATTGGTATCGAGTTCCCCAGCTGGCCGGTACACCCGAGCGCAGCGCTTGGGTGGAACCGGATTTACTGTGCAGCTTGGCCTCGAGCGCGGTGGCCTTGAGCGTAGCGGCCTGGTCACGCCGCTCTGCGGTCGGCGTCGGAGCCATCGCGTCGCGGTCGGTATTTTGGCGAGCGCTGATTTGGGTCCTGTTCACGCTGCTGTTCTTGGCGCTCTGGGCGACGCAGCTTGGGTTGCTCACGCTGCTGGTCGCGCCCACTCACGCGCTCGCTTGCGCGCGGCTTGTCACCCTGTGGAGCAAATGGCGGAGTGACGTCCTTTTCGAACGGGCGGGCTGAGCTTCGAGACGCGGCCTTCAATCAGCGCGCACCCCTGGCGCGTGCGGAAGCGCGGACCAGCGCGGCTGAGGTGCGCCAATGACCGCGCTGCCAACGGCGGTAAAACTGAAAACTGCCCAGCACGCACAAGGACGTTTTGCCCAACGCCTCACTGTCGCCGCAGAGACCGAGCCAGCCAGGCAAAAAAGGGGAGAAGCGCGAACAGCAGACCGCTGACCACGATGCCTGCGGCGAGATTGAAGCCCCGCGACTATTGCTGCGGGTCGTGAATCGCACGTAACAGGGAGGACGTGCCGCTCGCGTCTTGGCCGAGCTCCCAAACCATGATCCCGCCATACTGAGCGGCGAGCTGAGTCTTGGCCAAAATCGTCGCCTTGCTATTCAAATAGATGGTCATGCCATCTTGGACGATGGTGTCGTTGGCAACGGCCGCGCCGTATTTGCTCAAGAGCTCTGCATAGACGACTGCCTCCCCCGCGGTCGCGCCCGGCTTCCAACGGTAGCCGTAAAAAGGGACGCCGAAGACGGCCTTGTCCTTACTTAGCCCCCGACCGACCCAGTATTCGATCTCGGCCTTGGCGTCCGTCAGCGAAGAAGACTGCACCGGCGTGGCGTTGCCGCCCGGGTTGTGCAGGTCATACGCCATCACGTTCACGAAGTCGAAGGCTTGGATCGCGTTGCTGGTGACCTTATCACCGAACCAGCTGGCCAACGCCGCCGTCGTCTCTTTGCCTCGATCTTTCAGGGAAGCCGCGAGCGCGCTGACGAAGCCCTCGTAATCCGCATTCACGCCGTTGCCCTCGAAATCGACGTCGATGCAATCGAGGCCGGTTGTCACGGCATAACTCGTGATCTTCTGCACGAAAGCCGCGCGGTTTGCGGGAGCGATCTGTGCGGCGAGCGCGCCGAAATCGGTGATGGTCGTGGCGCCGCCGAGCGCCATGCACACCTTGGCTCCCGCCTTGTGCGCGGCCGTCACGAATGTGCCCAAAGTCGCGTCCGGATACGACACGCCGCCCGCCGCGTCCACCGTGGCAAAGCACACATTCACGTAGCTCACGAGCGAAAAGTCGAGCCCGGTCGCCCATGTGCTGAGCGCGCCGCGATAGCTCGGCAAGTAGCCGACCGTGCGTAACTTCGGCCCGGCGCCACTGCCCCCTGTTCCGCCGCCGGTCGTCATCATGCCGGCGCCCCCGCCCGCGGCCGCGCCGCTTGCCGACAACCCCGCGCTCCCGCTCACGTTGCCAGCGCCAGCGCCAGCGCCAGTAAGTGCCGCGCCGCCGGCGCCCGCCACCGTTTCTCCTCCGCCGCCCACGCCCGTCGACCCGCTAGCGCCGCCGAGCGCGTCGCCTGCGCCCGCTGCACCGTTCGAAGAACAAGCCGCGCCGCCCAGCGCAAGCACACAAACCAGGGCTAACCCCAACCGACCGAGCTCGATACGCATCGCCTAGGATTAGCATTCGGCGAAATCAGGCTCAGTTGCGGAACTTCTCTCCATCATGTTCATTTTTTGATGCCTAGGCTCGGGTCGTGGCAGTTTTTCTGGGGGGTGATGGTCACATGCTTCGTCGTATCGCGCTCAGCCTTCGGCGTCCTAGGGCGGGAGCCGGAGGCGGGCGCGTATTACACACTGAGGCATGACGCACGGCGCATGACGCACTGCATATTGCATATTGCATATTGCATATTGCATATTGCGTATTGCGTATTGCGTATTGCGTATTGCGTATTGCGTATTGCGTATTGCGTATTGCGTATTGCGTATTGCTGCGCTTGCGCAGAGCGCGCGTGTCGCCGTGAGCGCACACGCTAGTGCGAGCGCGAGGCCCGCGCTCGGTTGGCGCCGCCGGCGGAGAACGCGCCAGCGTGTCGTGTTCGCCGACCTGCGCACCCTGGTTACTTCACAAGCCGAGCTCTGGTAGATTTCGCCGCCGTGCTCATCCCTCGTTCGTTTTGGCTGCTGATGATTTCGTTGCTCTTCGCTTGCGGGGGTGGGGGCGGGAACGAGCTTTCGCACCCCACGTACACGCCACGCCCAATACATGCGAAGAGCAGTCCCCCCGGTCTGCCTCATCTGGAAACGTCCGAGATCGTGCGGGTGCCAGCCGGCACGTTTGGTCCGTATCTGGGCATGCGTCGCGAAGGCGGCGTGGCGATCTGGGCGAGCTCAGAGGCAAACCGGAGAGCTTGGCATGCGCGTCCGCTTTCGGGACGCGGTGAAGTGAACGGCGAGGTGACCGACTTGGGTGAGGCGCCAAGCGAGCTCGGGCTGGTGAGCGTGCGGACGATGGACCGCGGGTTTGCCCTGCTCAGCACCCACAAGACCAGTGACGGCGAGGTCGTCGAGCTCGCCGCGCTATCGGCCGCCGGAACGCGCCTGGCAGGCCCGACGTCCCTCGGGCGGACGGCGCATTCGGTGCTCTGGGTCGAGGCGATCGCGAACGCGAGCGGCGGCGCGAGCGTGCTGTGGGCTGAAAGTGGCAAGGGGCGCGCCGACATCTGGAGCGCGGAGGTCAATGCGAAGGCGGAGCTTGCCGCTCCCCCACGCCTCCTGGCGCAGGATGCGGGCGCATGGCAAGCGGTCGCGTTCGGCAAAGGCATGGCGCTCGCCGTCACGCACGTCGGCAAGGGCAGCGGCGCGCATGGGCCGATCGAGCTGCAGCTGCTGAACGGGGCGGAGCCCGCGGCAACGGTCACGGTCAACGCGGAGGCGAGCGCCGATTTGGACTTGGACATGGCCGCGCTCGGGGAGCACTTACTGCTCGCTTGGTCAGATCATCGCGGCGGCGAAAACCGCGTGTTTTCCGCGGCCGTGGACGGTAGCGGCAAAGTCGTGGCCAGCGCGGCGCCGGCCACGCCGCCACTGGGTGAACAGGCCGTGCTCCGCGTGGTGCCGCCGTTCGAAGGCGGCCAACGCGGCTACTTGGCTTGGGAAGCATTGGATGCACAGGTGGCCACGTACCGCAGCTTCCAGGTGGGCGAAGTTCAAAGCAACGGCCGCGTAGCGAGCCCGCGCGGCCTCTTCGAATACTGGAAGATGGACGGCTCGATGCCCGAGATTGCCGCCACGAAGCGCGGCGTCGCGGTGCTCACACTCGCGCCGATTTGTCCGCGGGCCGCGACGTGCACGAAGGATGCGCCGATCGCGCCGGAATTTTTCGAGCTGGACGCCGACTATAGCGTGCAGACAAACGAGCCGTTGTGGCCCGAGCACGGCCCAGAAGCGGCTAATCTGGCCTGGAATCTGGTCTGCCCGAATGATGCCTGCTTCGCGTTGAGCGCCGAGGCGGGCGTCCCGTCCACGGTATCGTTGGCGCGGCTCGAGCATCGTTCCGACACCTATCGCGCACCCGCCGGTCGCGTCGAATTGCCGGCAAGGCCGCGGATCGTCGAAGACCAAGCCATCGCCGAGACTGCGCCCTTGTCTCAGATCGCCCTCGCTGAAACTAGCGCCGGCAGCTTGCTCGGCTGGATCACCGACTTCGACCCGACCACGCCCTGGGTGAAGCTCAAGAAGCCGACCGCCGACGGACGGTACGAGCCACTGCGCGCGCGGCTTACTCTACAAAGCTTCGCTGACGGCGAGCCGTTCGAGGCGCGGTCCGGGCCGCAAGATCTGTCGTTGCGAGCCCATTCGTTGGGCGGCGTGTCGATCAGCAGTAACTCTCGGCAAGACGAGGCGTTGGTGGCGTGGGCCGGGCTCGACGGCGGACAGCCGCAGGTCTTTCTCACCCTCGTGGACAAGCTCGGCAAGAAAACCGCGCAGCGAATGCTGACTCACAAATCGGGCGAGCTGAACGACGTGGCCACGGTGCAAACGGGAAGCGACTATTTGGTGGCGTGGGTCGACGAACGGAGCTCCGATCCGGAGCTGTACGCGACCAAGATAAACCGAGCGCTCAATCGTATCGCACCCGAGCAACGCATTACTCAGGCGCGCGGCGCCGCCACGGATGTGTCGCTCGTGACGACCAAGGGGAACGTGATTGCGGTCTGGGCCGATTCGCGCGAGAGCGAGCGCGCCGGCAATGCCGATATCTACGCCGCGGCGTTGCGCATTGGCGACGCGGGCCGCGACGCGCCAGAAGTGTGCCTACAGAAAACGCGCGCGCATTCCTTCGCGCCGGTCGCGCGCGCTCATGACGGCGGAGCGCTCGTGGCCTGGCTCGAGGCCGCCTCGGACGACGCCGCCGGCAACCCCGCGCACGTGAGCTTTGCGCAATTGGACGAAGCCGGCCGCGTCGTGGGCGCCGTGCAAAGCGCACCGTTTCCGGGCGGTATTCCCGTTACGCTGGGTCTGGATTGCGATGCCCAGAGTTGCCACGCGATCATTGCGCTGGACGCCAGTGCGCGCGGCGAGCTGTACGCGGTAAGCTTCGACGGTAAGGCGTCTACGCCGGTACGAATCCGGACCAGTATGAACGCGCCATCGAGCGTCGCGCCTGTAGTGCACGGTCGAGAGGTCTACGTCGCCGACATTCAGCAAGGCGTTGCCCACGTGCGCCGCTTGCTCGTGGACTGGTGAGCGCCGGGGAGCGCCGGCTTTCAGCGCTCGAGCACGAAGTCCGCGTAGTCCGCCGAGCTATCGCTGCGCGTTTGGTCCCCGTCACTCATCAGAGCTACGCCCATGAAGTCGGGAACGGAGGCGGTTGGGTCTCCGTGTTCGAAGTGCTTGCGGTACTCCGCCCTCAAGTCGAGGTGCTCGGTCCGCCACTCATTGAGTGGAGCGCCGGACTCGAGCACCACCGTCTCTTGAGCGGCAAACGGATTGCTTTTCTTGTCGCACGTGGCGCCCTTGGGGCCAACCGCGCTCCACACGTACTTGAGCACGTACCAGCGCAAGGTTCGCTTCCACGACACGTAAATGACCGCGGCCGAATCGCCCTTGCCCGCTTCGCACTCGTTGCCGCCCTGCGGCAGCTTCACCGCGCGCCAGCTCCAACTCAGGGCATGCGCCGTCTCGCGATCCGAATCTGGCACCTTCACGCCGATGACGGTGGTCTCGAAGGGCGGGTGGTACTCGGCGCGAATGAACGGCGGATCAGCGTCCTTGTACAGCTTGTAGTAATTGGTGGGGCCAGACTCACGCTCCACCACGCGGAAGTTCGCGACCGGAAAACGATGCGCGGACTGGTCCGCGGCGGAGCTGTACCCCGCGCCGAGCCCGGCGAACACGGCCAGTGTTACCAAGCCGGCGAAGAGAAAGCGATTGGGCGACACGCTGTCTATTTAGATTCAACGCGACCGGCGACAAGTGGTCGAGCGTCCAAAATATTAGTTCTAAATTCAGGTTTTCAAGCGGCGCGCAAGCCCGTGCTCCCCACTGCGAAATGGCTTACGCTTGTGACGTGTCGCCGACAAACCTGCAACGCTACTCACGATTCGGCCTGATATTGGCCCTCTGCGCAAACTCATTAGCTTGCAGCCACCCTACTGAGCCGTTGGACCGGCGGGCGCCGGTACCGAAGCGTGGTGTTCCGGATACTATGCAGAGTGGCAGTGTAGCCAGCCTGCAACCGCCTAGCTTCATTCGCTATCCCGGAGGACCCGGTGCCATTGAACCCTGGGTGCAGGAACAGGTGGAGTTGGCGGAAGCGGCGCATCTGAGGGTGCTCGTGTACGTCGGCGCAGGTTGGTGCGAACCCTGCCGCCACTTTCACGAGGCAGTCGAGCGCGGTGAGCTCAATGGCACTCTCAATGGCCTTCGCTTCTTGGAGTTCGACCAGGACCGCGATGCTGGGGCGCTCAAAGTCGCGGGCTACGTCTATCAGTATATCCCAGTCTTGGCGTTACCGGATCCGGACGGCCGCAACCACGGTCAGATGATCTCTGGCTCGATCAAGGGGCCTGACGCGGTGAAGCAAAATCTAGTGCCGCGCCTGCAGGCGCTGCTCGCGGGCAGTGCGGTCGATTGACGGCTGAAAACCAGCGCGACGAAGGTGAGTCGGGAGGTCGTGTCGCGGGTCGCCCGCTATTTCACCTGCGGCGCGGAACGAAAATCAACGCGCGGCGGTAAAATTGCCGCGCCGCGGGAGCCACCACGTCGCCGCCTATGTAGGCAGCTGTCTGCGCGGGCACGCGCTTCACACCGAATCAGAGCCGAGGCGCCGAATTACCTACCGCGCGATCGACCGGCACTGCATGCTTAGCCGCGGTGGGCACGGTTAGGAGCTGCTCAGTGCGCAATTCGTTCTATGTTCATGGCTCGCCGCGAGGCGGGCGAAGCCGACGGCTGGCATTGCTCGCCTGGGGCGTAGCGTTGGCGTGCTCGGGCACGAACCAACACGACGGGAGCGCGGCCGCGGGCGGCCGCTCGAGCGACGGCGACGGCGGCGCGGCCCCGATCAACGCGGCCGCCGGCGCGGACGATTCTGCTGCGGGCGCTTGCGCGGACGCCGGCAGTTGCGGGCAAGTGCCGGCCCCGCCGCCGTTTCATGCGGTCTCGCCGGCAACGTACGTGAGCAAGGTCAAAAACCTGCTCGTCGGTCTGCCCGCGACGGATGCAGAGATTGCCGCTGCCGGCGCGGCCCCGAAGGCCCTCGCAGACCTGATCGTTGGCTGGCAGAAGCTGCCCGAGTATCAGCGCAAAATGGAACGCTTCTTCGAGCTCGCGTTTCAGCAGACGCAAATCTCGATGACGGACTTGGCCGACCAGTCTTACCCAAAACAGCTCGTGACCAACGGCCTGACCTCGCCGCTGCTCTTACAGAACGTGGAGCAAAGCTTCGCGCGCACCATGCTGCAGCTGGTGGCGCAAGATCGACCGTTCACCGACAGCGTTACCAGCCCGAAGCTGATGATGACCACGGCTTTGAAGGAGCTTTACGCCTTCCTCGACCAATACGAGGTGAACGACGAGGGCAAAGTGAGCGACGGCTTCCACACCCTGCACCCAAAGGTCTCGGTCGTAGCCGAAGCGGCGCAGGGCCCCATTCCGATCGCCGACACTTTGAATCCCGCGAGCCCCAATTACATGCACTGGTACGACCCCGACCTGCTGCTGCCGGCAAAGGTGGCGGCGTGCGCCAGCGATCCGATCGAGTTCCCCAGCAGCTCGTTTGCGATCCATCGCCTGCTTTACGGTTCGCTCGACGGTTACAAGGGCCCGGGCGGCATCGCCTGTCCGCCCAGTGGCGGTAGTGTCAACGCTCCGCAGTTGACCCTCGGCGATTTCAGCGACTGGCAAATGGTCGAGCTGCGTGCGCCGGCGGCCGCGGAAGCGGTGAGCACCTTTTACGACCTGCCGGCGTTACGCACGGCGACGGAGCTCGTCGTATCCGTGCCGCGGCTCGGCTTTTTCAGCACGCCTGCTTTCTTTGCCAATTGGCAAACGAACACCAGTAATCAGATGCGCGTCACCTTGAACCAGACTTTGATCGTGGCTCTAGGCGCGCAGGTAGACGGGCTGGACCGCACCATGCCGGGAGCGTCCGCACCGGGATTGGACGCCGACCACGCGGGCAGCGGCGCGTGCCTCGTGTGTCACCAGACGCTCGACCCACTGCGCTCGATCTTCTCGGCCACCTATTCCTGGAACTATCATCATCAGGTCGACCCGGCGTGGAGCACGCAAAAAGGCGTGTTCGCTTTTCAAGGCGTGACAGAGGCGGTGTCCAGCATGGGCGAATTCGGAGGCGTGGTCGCCGCGCATCCGTCGTTCGCCAAAGCCTGGGTGCAGAAGCTTTGTTACTACGCCAATTCGGCGCCTTGCATCGAAACAGACCCGGAATTTTTGCGCATCGTGAAGGACTTTCAGAGCTCGGGCTTCGCTTGGAACAGCTTGGTATCGGAGCTTTTTTCGTCACCGCTCCTGACCAATGCCTCGCAGACGGCCACGTATGACGTAAATGGCGAGGTCGTGGCGGTGGCGCGGCGCGATCATTTGTGTGCCGCGCTCGACAATCGGCTCGGCTTTGCCGACGTGTGCGGCCTGCATGCGGTGACGGCCGCGCAGTCGCGCGCCACCATTGCTTCGATCGCCGCTGGCCTGCCCTCCGATGGCTACGGGCGTGGCTCCGTGGCGCCGGTGCTGCCCAACCAACCCACGCTCTTCTATCGAGCTGGCTTGGAGAATATCTGCGAGGCGGTGGCCGCACAGACCATCGACGTGGCGGCGGCCAAGCAACAAGCCAACGTCAAACAGTGGTCGAGCAAGACTCCGGACGCCGCGATTTCCGACTTCGTGGGCATCGTGATGGCGCTTGCGCCGAGCGATCCACGCCAAAAGCCGGCTACGGGACTCTTGAAAGCACACTTTACGAAAGCCACGCAAACCGGCGCGAGCGCCTCGAATGCGCTCAAGTCCACGTTCGTGGCGGCGTGCCTCGCACCGTCGTCCGTTTCGGTCGGGCTCTGAAAGGAACACCCAATGATCTCACGTCGCCAAGCGTTACTTTCGACCCTGTTTGGTACTGGAATGATCGGCCTGCGTGCCCTCGCGACCGGGCTGCCCGCCTCCTTTCTGCTGAACCCGCGCCGCGCGCTGGCTAGCGTGCCCGCTTCGGGCTGCCCAGACGCGAGCAAAGCTCAATTCGTCATCTTCAACACCTCGGGCCAGGGCGATCCTATCAACGCCAACGTGCCGGGCACGTACGACGACGCAAAGGTAGTGCACAGCGCCGACCCGAGCATGGCGCCCACGCAACTGAAGATCCTGGGCAAAACGTTGACCGCGGCCGCGCCCTGGGCCGCGCTGCCACAGGCCGTGCTCGACCGTACGTGCTTCTGGCATTTGAAGACCGACACCCCCGTGCATCCCAAGGAGCCCGACGTATTGCAGCTGATGGGCGCGACGGCTGCGGGCGAAATGCTGCCGTCACTGTTGGCTAAACAATTGTCGTCGTGCTTGGGCACGATTCAGACGCAGCCGCTGTGCTTGGGCGCAACTACCCCCGCCGAAAGTTTGAGCTTTGGCGGCTCGGCTCTGCCAATCATCCCCGCTCTGGCGCTAAAGTCGACGCTGACCAGCGCGGCCGGGCCTCTTACCGACCTCCAGCCGCTGCGAGACGAGACGCTGAATCAGCTGTACGACCTGTACAAGAATGAGGCGACGCCCTCCCAGCAGGCTTATATCGACTCGCTCGTCACTTCGCAGCGCGAAATTCGGAATCTCGACCAGAAGTTGTTGAGCTCACTGTCGAGCATTACCGACAATAGCCCGGCCTCGCAAATGCTCGCCGCGGTCACCCTGATCCAAATGAAGGTCACGCCGGTGATCTCGGTTCACATTCCGTTCGGGGGTGACAATCACCGCGACGCTGGCCTAGCCGACGAATCGTCACAGACCGTTGCCGGTGTGCAGACCATCGCCGCCCTCATGGCCCTGCTCGAAAGCGCCGGTCTCAGCGATCGCGTCCTGTTCGCCTCCCTGAATGTCTTTGGCCGGACATTGGGTCCGGGCAATGCAGACGGTCGACAGCACAACGAGAACCATCAAGTCTCGGTCACCATCGGCAAGCCCATCCGCGGCGGCGTGGTCGGCGGCCTCGCGCCGGTCGCCAAGGACTACGGCGCCACCAGCGTGGACTCCAAAACTGGCTCGAGCAGTGACCAAGGCGACGTTTCCGCGGGCGAGACCCTGGCGTCCTACGGTCAAACGCTGCTCGCCGCGCTCGGGGTCGACCGAGCGATCATCGCCGGCCAAATCAAAAGTGGCAAAGTCATTTCCGGAGTGCTGACTTGAATTTGACTTGATGGTCGCGTGGCGCGCCGCAGCGCGCTCAGCCTTCGGCGTCTCAGACGTCTCCAGCGCCTGCAGCGTGGGCGTGGGCGCGGGCCGGCGCAGGGCTCAGCGCAGCTCAGCTTCGGTTGTTGTCGCGCACGAGCGAGGTCGCCGGATGGAGCTTGGCCGGCGCCGGCAGTTGGCGCGGGATCCTCGGTAGCACATGGGCGAAAAACTTCTTCCAACCGCGGCATAGGTAACTCAGGTTGCCCTCGCCCTCGCGCGTCTTCAAAATGCGTGTACGCGGGCATTCACCCCAGCACAGCTTCAAATAAGGGCACGTCTTGCATTCGCTCGGCAGCGAGTTGTGCTTGTCGAGACCGAACTCGAGCTGCTTCAGCGAGAACACCATCTCCGCCAGTGTTTGATCACCGACGCGGCCGAGCTCGTATTCCGGATACACGAAGTGATCGCACGAGTACACGCGGCCGTCATGCTCGAGCGCCACGTTCTTGCCGCAAAACGGGCTGCTCGTACACATCAACGAGGGCCGCCCGGCGAGCTGCGCGAACATGCTTTCGAACAGGTTGATCTTCACCTTGCCTTGGTCGTGCGCTTGCCACTCGTCGAAAACCTCGGCCAAGAACGTGCCCCAAGCTTCGGACTCGACGCTCCAATCGGTCACTACCGACATCGGATGGTCCGGGTGCGCGCGGGCACTGCCCGTGCTGGCCAACTGATTCGACGGCAGGTACGCGGGCGCGTGGCGTTCGAACTGCTTCGGTTCCACACACGGAATGAATTGCATGTAGCTCGTGCCCACTTCGTCACGCAGGAAACGATAAACTTCCAGCGCCGAGCCCGCGTTATGCCGATTGACCGTGGTCAGGGTGCTGAACTGAATGCCGTATTTTCTCAACTGCTGCGTGGCCGCGAAGACCTTGTCGAAAGTTGGCTTGCCTTTCTTGGTCGGTCGATAAAAATCGTGCAAAGCGCGCGGGCCGTCGATGCTGAGCCCGACTAGGAAGGCATTTTCGCTGAGGAAGCGGTACCAAGTGTCGTCGAGCAACGTGCCGTTGGTCTGCAGGTCGTTGGAGATGCTCCGCCCCGCGGGCAGATGTTTTTTCTGCAGCTCCACCACACGCTCGAAGAACTTCAAACCCATCAGTGTCGGCTCGCCCCCGTGCCACGTGAAAGCGATCTCCGAGGCATCCTGGCTCGCGATGTAATCGACGATGAAACGCTCGAGCGCTTCCTCCTTCATGCGCCGACTTTTCTGGCTCAGAAGCTGTTCTTTGCTCAGGTAGTAACAATACGTGCAATCCAAGTTGCAGGCCGAGCCAACCGGCTTGATGGTGGCATGCAGCGAACGCTCCACGCCCGCCGCACGCTCACCGGTGCCGGCGGCCAGGTAGGTGTGAACCGCTTCCGGGCTGATGTTCAGCCGCTTCGAGGTATCCAGGATTATTTGCGAATAGGTCATATGGGTTCGGTTTCGCGCTGATGAGTAAGCCCGAGCCAACGTTCGAGCGCGGCGGACTCGCCCGCGGGCATGGAGCTGAACGGCAGACGATCCGCGGCCAGCGCGCTCTGCAATTGGGCATTGCTGCGGGCCAAGACCGCCAATTGCGACGTTTCATGGGGGCGCCCGAAGAGCGAAGCTTGCGCGTCCAGATACGCAATGCAGCGCTCTCGGCACGCGCGCGAGGCCTTGGCCAGCACCATGAGCACGGGCGTGATCGATAATGTCATAAAGCCGCCCGGGGGAAGCCCGGAGAAGCGCGAGGGCCGGTCGAGCAGTGTGGCCCGCAGCTCCGCGCACAGCGCGCTACCCCAAAACCGCCATTCATCGGCCAGGTCTCGACGGCGCTCGGCGAGCGCCGCGCGCACGTCCGCATTCACCACGCGCAAGCCCTGCGTCACCACGGGCAGGCCGGCGCGCGTACCGGCGGCCAGGCAGTCGCTACCCAAGTAATGAGCCTCCGCGGCACGGCTTGCCAATACCAGATGCTGCATGCTGTCGGGCAACCACGCGTCGAACGGCACCACCCGGCAGGTAGCCGGCTTCCTATCTTCGTGAATCGAACAGCGGCCGTCGGGACTCAGCGCGGGACAGCGCATGGACTCGCCGTGGTCGATCGCTTGCGTGGAAAGAGCGAGGTCCGTCGCGGTCGCGCCGGCCAGCGCGTGCGTGACGGGGCGCACGGTCAAGCTGCCCAGAAATCGGCGTTGATGATGGAACAGCTCCGGCACCGACATCTGCGGCGGCGAATTACAGCACTTTCCGCAAGCCGAGCAGTGATGAGACCACTCGGCTTGCGGTGCCGGCGGGCGTGCGCGAGCAACGCTCAGTAGAAACCCTGAGGACGCAGCGGCTCGACGCCGCCGACCGTCGTCATGTAAGTCTGCCATTGCCCCAAAAGCGCGCTCACGACATCGGGGTGATTGGCCGAGACGTCGTTCGTCTCGCCTCGATCTTGCCGGATATCGAAGAGCTCCCAGTGCCCGTCGATTGGGCCGCCCGCGGCGGGCTCCGTCCAACGGGCTTTCCAGACGCCGTCCGCACTGTAGATGTACGCGCGCCCATAGGATTCGTCGCCAAAAGGGGCACTGTGGGGGGGCGTAGCCGAGCCCTTCAACGCCGGAAGCAGCGATTGCCCAGTGACCGGGAACACGTTGCGCGATTTGTACACGACCTTGCCGAGGTTCTTGTCCACGTTGCTGATCGGATCGAGCGCGGCAGGCGCCGGCGTGGTCGGCGCGGTCACTCCCGCAAGCGCCAAGAAGGTTGCCGTGTCATCGGCAACGTGGGTGAAGCTTCGGATCGGTAGCGCGCTGCCGACCTGACCCGGCAGATGGGCGAAGGCGGGCACGCCGACCCCGCCCTCCCCGAGGGAGCCCTTCACCTGCGCGAATGGCGTCGCGCTGACCTCCGCCCAACGCAGGCCGTACTGCAACCTTTTCGCGTTGGCGAGCCCGTTATCGCTGCCGAGGGTTGCGAACACGGCCGGGGCTGCGTTGGCCTCGTCCGTCGGCTTGGGATCAGCGCCCGAATCGATGGGCCAACCCTCGGCGCCGTTGTCCGACTGGAACATGATGAAGGTATCGTCGTACGCGCCAATGTCTTTCAGGTGCTGGATCAAAAGCCCGATGTTGTTATCGAGATTCGAGACCATGCCTGCGTAGATCTCCATGTAACGTGCCTGCGACTTCTTTTCCAAGTCGGACAAGCTGGCCCAGCTCTTATTCACGTAGCCTTGGCCATAATCCACGTAACCATCGACTGACGAGTGCACGGCGCTGATGTACTTGGCGGCGGCGGTCCCATTGTCGGGGCTTGCCGGAGGCCGCGTGAGCGCCTCTGGCGCGGACGGATGGGGCGTCCAGGAGTAGGGAATGATCCCGAGATTCTGCAGACGCGCGATGCGAGCGCTGCGGATGGCGTCATAACCTTGGTCGTAGCGGCCGCGATACTTGCTGAGCCACGGTTCCGGAACCTGCAGCGGCCAGTGCGGCGAGGTGTACGCGGCGTAGGCAAAGAACGGCTTGCCATCGTCCTTGTTGCCGTCGATGTAAGAAATCAGCTGCTGAGTGTAGAAGTCGGTCGAGTAAAATGTGGGCGGCGTGCCGCCGGCCCCTCCGGGCTGACCGGGCTGGCCGGGTTGCACGTAAGCGCCGTCGGAGGTGTAGTTCTTCGAGCCCGCTGGCTCGTGGGCGAAGTGATTGCTGGCAGCCCCGCCGAGCAGTGCATAGCTGTGCTCGAAGCCCCATTGGTCGGGGGTCTTGCCCGCACCGGCCGCGCTACCCACGATGCCGGACCCGAGGTGCCACTTGCCGGCCATATAGGTGTGATAGCCCGCGTCTTTCAGCAATTCGGCTAGCGATAGCGCGCTGTCGTTCAGGTAGCCCTCGTAGCCGGGTAAGCCTTTGCGCTCGTCGTTTGGTACGCCCATGGTGCCTTCGCCGATCAGGTGATGATCGGTGCCGGAGATCAACATCGAGCGCGTGATCGCACTGACCGTGCCCGCGTGGTGGTTGGTCAAAATGCGGCCGTCGGCGATCAGGGCATCCAAGCTCGGCGTATCAATCTCGCCGCCCAGCGCGTGCACGTCCGAGTAGCCGAGGTCGTCGGCCATGATGTACAGAATATTGGGCTGTCGCACCTTCCAATCGACGCTGGTAATCGGACCCGGGGCTTGGCCCGGCAAGTTGGCTTTGACCGCGAAGTGGTGCGGCCCCAGCCCTAGCTCGGCGACGGTCACGGGACTGGCGCAGGTCGCGTAAGCGGCATTGTCGAGCGCGCATTGATAACTGCAATTGCCCTCGGAGCAGCCGAAGCTGAAGCTGGCGCTCGTGGCGCTGGTGACGCTCCGCGGCGTGCTCACGAAGAGTGCTGCCGGCCCCGGGCTTGGGGCGTCCTTGCCGTTGGCGCCGTCTTTGCCGTTGGCGCCGTCTTTGCCGTTGGCGCCGTCTTTGCCCTTCCGGCCGTCTTTGCCGTCGGCGCCGTCTTTGCCGTCGGCGCCGGGCTCGCCGGTCGCTTCGCTCGCTCCCGCCGCTCCCGCCGCGGCGCCATTCGCGTCGGAATCGCTGCAGCCGGCCAGCGTGACGCCGGTCAGTACCGTACAAGCGACCGCAGACAGAGAAACCATCGAATATTTGAACACTGGGTCAGGTCCTCGGTGTGGCGTCGATGATTCCGATCGCTCGAGCGTTCGGGGTCGGCGCCGATCTGCTCGATGCGTACCCGGCGTCAGTCTTTGATGCAAGACTTTTGTCTGCTTAAAACCTCGGCGACGAGGGCGCCTGCCTTATAATTTTTTTGCGGCTTCTCTCCCGCGAAGAGGCAGTCATGAAACTGCCTTTAGAGTCGTTCGCACCGCTTGCCGCCACCGCTCGCCGAAGCGTTCGCTGACCGTTAGCAGCGCACTGGTTGGGCGAGCGATCGTCGATGCATGCGGGTCGCATTAAGGGATCGACGCTCTGCCGGTCGTGACGCCCTTAGGCAGGGCTCGCCGTGGACCAGTCCAACTCGACCGAGACGGCCAAATGGTCGGAAAGCGGCGCGCCTCGAGCGTCGATGAAGTGGGGGTCGATGCTCCACTTGCGGGGGTGCCACTTGAGCGTCGCGGAGCTGCGGATGAAGACCCGGTCGATGCGTTGAGGGTCCGCGCAATGCACGGCACTGCACACGTCGATCAAGCCGGTCTCCTGTTCGAGGCGATCGAGCAGCTCGCGTTGAGCGAAGCGGATGTTGGTGTCGCCCGCGAGCAGCACGGCGTGGTCTCGCGAGCGTTCGGCAATGGCGGCAATCAGCTGCAGGACTTGCGCTTCGCGGGCGGCCGCGTCGGCAACGCCCCCGCCCGCGTCGAGGTGGACATTGTACACGTCGGCTCGAACTCCGTCGGCCAACTCCTGCCGACTGAAGCTGAAGCCCTTTGGCGTCAAACAGTCCAGATACGAGTCGACGATGCCGTGGCAGGCGCGCCAAGGCTCTCGGACGAGCGAAGTGAAGGGCAGCGCGGCGAATTGGCTCAAGCCATCGCCGAAGTTCCAACGCTCGCCGCGCTCGAACGGTGGAGACTGGTAGTGTAGCGTAATCCCTGCACGGAGCCCCGCGCCGTAGGCGAAGTCTTCCTGTATCAGCACGAGATCGTAGGCGGCCAGCCGCTTGCCGATCAGCATCATGTTGGCGCTCGGGTGAGCCGTCGAAAAGCCGTCGGGCAAACCGGCGATGTTATAGGTGAGCACCTTCGAACGGCCCATGCGCGCCTCGGCTGGTGAAGACCACGCGACGAGCGCAAGACTTGAGAGGGCCGCCAAAGCCGCGCACCGCATGCACAGGTGTAGCACGCGCCGCGTGGCGTTCCGGGCCTGGCGCATGCGCGCTCGCCACACGGGCGGCGCGCCGCCCCATGCAACGGCAACGTGGGCCTTGTGTTTGGAGCCAAATGATCACGCTCGGTCGCCGCTTTCGCGTGCGCGCAAGCACCGCGTCGCCGGCACAGTCGTTGCTGCATGGCCAGTAAGGAGATGACAGATGCCCAATACACTGGAGAAGGTAGCGTCCAAAGCAATGGGGACGGTGAAAGCCGCGAAAGCGGGCCTGCAAGGGTTGACCGGCGTGTTCATGCACTTGATGCAGGAGCACGGAGAAGTTTCGGCTTTGATCAAACGCGTGGCGCTGAGTGACGACGTGGACGTGCGGCGCGAGCTCTACCCGACTATTCGCCACGAGCTGCTCGCTCATGAAAAAGGCGAGACAGACGCACTGTACCCGGTGCTGGCGGAGTACCCGGAGACACGCGCGATCGCCGCCAAGCACGCCCAGGAAGCGAGCGCGCTCGAAGCGGCCATCCGGAGCGTAGACGCCGTTGATTTCGGCGCCGCCGCGTGGGCACCGGCCTTCAAGCGGCTGGCAGACCTAGTCACGAGTCACGTGGCAGAGGAAGAGAAAGACTTTTTCCCTATCGCTCAGGAAACGATGGGCGAGGAGCGCGCCCGCGGGCTCACCGGCCGTTTCGAAGCGGCAAAACGGTCGGCCAACGACGGCAGCTACTGATTTCTAATTCGCCGACGGCAAGCGCCCGAGAGCGCAGGCGGCGGAGCCCGTACTCGGACTGTACGGGCGCTACGGCACGCCTTCGGTTTGCACACGCTTGCCACTTTCCGGCACTTGCGGCTCGCTCGGCTTGGTAAGCTCTTTTTTGAGGCCGGCGCTGAGCTCGAGCGAGCGGACCGGATGAGCCAGCGTGCAGCCGGCCTGCTCGATGACCTCGACGATGCCGAGCAGCAACGTTTGACGAGCCGCTGCGAACGCGTTGCCGTCCATCGTATTCAGCATGGCCCCGACCTCGATGTTCATCGCAGAATCGCTGAGCCCGACGAAGTGCACCCCAACGCTGGCTTTGTCGACCAAAGGTTCCGCGCGCAGCAGTCCGTCGATCGCGCTGAGAATATTCGTGACTTGCGCGCGGGCCGCGTGCGCGACCGCGACCACGCAGTAAAAGCGTAACCGATCTTGACGGTTGATGGTCTCGATGCGCAAGTCGGCGAGCTTGCCGTTCGGGATACTGATAATGGTGCGGTCTGCCGTGCGAATGCGCGTGGAACGGAGCCCGATCGTTTCCACAGTTCCGTTTACGGTATCGAACTGGATGGTATCGCCCTCGCGAAATGGCTGATCAATGGCCAGGGAAAAAGCGCCAAACAGATTCTCGACCGTTTTTTGCGCGGCCAAGGCCAGCGCGATGCCCCCGATGCCGAGGCCAGTGATGATCGTCGTCGCGTGATAACCGAGCTCGGCCAAGACGACGATCGCCGCGATGGCGACCACACCGAACTTTGCCAAGCGGGCGCCAAGTAAGAGGAGCGAATGTGCGGTCAGCGAGTCCTTGGCCCAATGCGCACCGACGTGTCGTTGGGAAAGCTCGACCGTTTGCCAGAGCGCCCAGAACACCGCGATGAGCAGCGCCGCGTCGAACCACTGGTTTACTTGGAGCTCGGCGGGCTCGTACAAACCAAGGTACGGTAACAGCAAATAACAGGCGCCCACCGCTACGCCCAGCGAGGCAGGCCCGCGCAGCTTGTGCGCTATCTCTGCGAGCGGCTTATGCAGCACGACGTTGAAGCCGAGCCGCGCCAAGCGCGTTACCGCAAAGCCCACGAACCAGCCGGCAGCGACGAGCGGCAAGAGTGCCAGCCACTGCCAACGCCGGAGGTGGTGCGGCCCCATGCGCAACAAGGTCTTTGGCAGGTGCTCGACTACCCAGAGATTGCCCAAGTGGTCGTACCAAGTCTCGATGTTCGCGACCGTACCGGCCGAGAACAGCCAATGAGTATCGGCTTGATAGGAGTTTCGAACCAGCACCACCGGCTCGGGCGCGCCGCTCGCGCCCGGCACCTGACCAAGGAGCTGCTTGTCTGCGCCGAGTGGGTCGAGCGGGTTGCCGCGCGAGCTGGCTGAAAGTGTCTTCGGATCGATCCACAGGTGCCGGTTTAGGACTTGGCGCAGTTTCCTGGCCAACTCGGGGCCGTCGGTCTGATCCACCGTCGATAGATCCAGGTATTCGGCCGCCGCGGCGAAGTCGCCCGTGCGTGTGAGATGACGAAAGTTAGACAAGGCGGCGCGCGGCGAGTCGCTGGCGACCGCTTCATCGGCCGCCGCCGATGGCTTGCCCGGTGCGTTGCCGGTCGCGCTTGCCGCGGGTGCGGTCACCGCCGCGCTGGGCAGCGGTGCGGTGCTCGGTGCAGACCACGCCGACCCACTCACGGTCATGAGCGCGAGCGATGCAAGGAGCGTCGAGAAGCGTCGGACACCCATCATGGCAGTTGAATCTCAGCTTTTAGTGCAACGCTCAAGCGACGCAATTTGCTTTAATGCCACACCTACCAGGAAAACCGCGCAGCGGCCGGCAAGCTGCTGCCATGTTATAAGCGGCGGGTGACGGACGCCAAAAATGGCCACATCTTGACGCGTGTGACTGACTCGGGTCCCAACGGAGCAACGGCGGCCAGCAATGGCAGCAACGGTTCGCCCAACGCCTACGACACGCCGCCTTTCCTAGTTGCCGCAGTGGGCGCCTCGGCCGGTGGTCTGGACGCGTTCTCTCGCTTGCTCCAGGTCATGCCCGAGCGCGCGCCCCTGGCCTTGGTGCTCGTGCAGCACCTGGCGCGCGATCAACAGAGCTTGCTGACCGAGATCCTGGCCAAGCGCACCGCGCTCAGCGTGGTCGAGGCAACGGACGAGATGCGCATTCAGTCCGGCCACGCCTACGTCATTCCGGCGGGCAAGCACATGACCGTCATCGACGGTCATCTGCGCGTTCGCCCGCGACCGGAGGGCTCGAGCGGCGTGCAAGTGGATCTGCTGTTTCGCTCGCTAGCCGAGTTTTACCGAGAAAAGGCGGTGGGAGTCGTGCTTTCCGGTGGCGCGAATGACGGCGCCGCGGGCCTGCGCGAGATCAAAGCCATGGGCGGCATCACCATCGCTCAGCGGCCCGACGACGCTCAGATGGACAGTATGCCGCGCGCCGCGATCGCCGCCGGCGCGGCCGACGTCGTTCTCCCCGTCAACGAAATCGGCGCGGAGCTCCTGCGCCTCGCGGCGCTACCCATCTTTGCCAAGGGCGACGCTGACGAGACGCCCGAGCTAGCGCGTGAAGCCAAGTCCGAAACGGACGACGACGAAGCGCAATATGCAGCCATCTTCCGCTTGCTCAGACGGGGTACGGGCGTCGACTTCAGCCACTACAAGCGCCCAACGATCGCGCGCCGGATCGCCCGGCGTATGGCCCTCCGCCGAGCCCCGACGCTGACCGAATACCTGACTATCCTTCAGCAAGACGCGAGCGAAGTTCACAACCTGCAAGAGGACGTGCTGATCGACGTCACCAGTTTTTTTCGCGAGCCTGACTCTTACTTGGCGTTGCGAGAGCACACCTTCCCCGCCTTGCTGCATGACCGACAAGACGCGCCCATTCGCATCTGGGTCCCCGGCTGCTCGAGCGGGGAGGAGGTGTACTCGCTTGCGATCACGTTGTTCGAAGCCAGCGAAGACCAAGGGGGGCCGGTCCCGATCCAATTCTTCGGCACCGACGTCAGCAGGTCATGCGTCGAGTATGCGCGCGCCGGGGTGTATCCGGACTCGGTGGTCTCCGATATTTCTCCGGAGCGGCTACGCCGCTTTTTCTCGAAGGTCGACGGTGGCTATCAGATCGGCAAAGCCGTGCGTGAGCGCTGCGTGTTCGCACGTCAGGATATCACGCGCGATCCGCCCTTTTCCAGGCTGGATTTGATCGTGTGCCGCAACACGCTGATCTACTTGGGTCAGCCCATTCAGCGGCGCGTGCTGGCGATGATGCATTACGCGCTGAAGGCTGACGGCTTCCTGATGCTGGGCCGCGCCGAGACCACCGGCGCGAGCGCGGACCTCTTCTCGATCTACGACAAGCGCTCCAAGATTTACCGGAAGAAGGCCAATGGGGCGCGGCCCGATTTCGACTTCCGCACAGCGCCTTTCGAGGCGCGGCCACTGGGCACGGTAGATCCGCCGAGTGCGCCGGTTGCCGTGCGCGCGGCTCGGCCGTGGGATTTGCAGAGCGAAGCCAACCGGCTATTGCTCGACCGATTCGTACCCGCGGGCCTGGTGGTCGACGGCGCGGCCCGCATCTTGAGCGTGCGCGGCGCGACCGGCCCCTTCTTAGAGCTGCCGGTCGGCGAGGCAAGCCTGGACGCGCTAAAAATGGTCCGACCAGGGCTAATGCAGGGGTTGCGGAGCGCGCTGCAAGAAGCAAAAGTCACGCGGGGCACGGTGCGCAAGGAAGGGCTGCGCGGTCTGTCGGAAAGCGATGGCTACCTGGTCGATATCGAGGTCATGCCCCTGCCTGGCGCCGATACCCCTCACTTCTCGGTGACCTTCGAGCGCGTGGCCGCTCCCCGGCTCGACCCGCGGCTGATGCCCGCGCACACCGAAGCAGGAAGCAGCGCCGCTCAAGAAACCGTCAGCGAGCTGCGACGTGAGCTCGGCGCCACGCGTGACGAGCTGAACGCCAACATCCACGACCTGGCCGCGGCCAACGAAGAGCTGCAGTCGGCCAACGAAGAAATCCTTTCCAGCAACGAGGAGCTGCAATCCACGAACGAGGAGCTCGACACGGCGAAGGAGGAGCTTCAGTCGACCAACGAGGAGCTCAGTACGCTGAATGAAGAGCTGCACGGCCGAAATGAAGAGCTCAGCCAGGCCAACAGCGACCTTGCCAACCTCTTGGCCAGCGTGCAAATCCCGATCGTGATGATCGCGCGGGATCTGACGATCCGGCGCTTCACGCCAGCGGCGCAGCGCCTCTTGAATCTGATCCCTTCCGATGTCGGCCGGCCAATCCGGCACATCAAGCCCAACATCACCGCCCTCGATTTAGACAAGCCCGTCGCCGAGGTGATCGAGACGATGAATGTCTTTGAACGCGAGGTGGAGGACGACGAGGGCCGTGCCTATCAATTGCGCGTTCGCCCATACCAGAGCGTCGACAACCGCGTCGACGGTGCGGTGCTGGCGCTGTTCGACATCTCGACCGCGAAGGACGCGCTCTCGGTGGCTCGTCGCACCGGGGATGCGATAGCGGCCAGCGTGCGCGAGCCGATTCTATTGCTCGATTCGGAGCTGCGGGTCACGCGCGCTAACCCGGCCTTTTGCAAAGAATTTGCGCTCAGGGCCGAGGACGCAGAGGGCCGCTTCGTTTATGAGCTCGGCGATTCGCAATGGAACATCCCCGCCCTCCGCCGCCTGCTGGAGGAAGTGCTGCCGGAGCGTAAGAATTTCGAGGCCTTTCCGGTGGAGCACGACTTCGCCGGCCTCGGTCGGCGCAAGTTGCTCTTGGATGGGCGGCGTATCGAGTCGGGCCGCTCGGGGGTGGGGGTGATCTTGCTGGTGATCCGCACGGAGGGTCGAGGTGCCGCTTGATGATGCCGTAGGCGGCGCACTGGGCACTTTGATGGCGGAGGTCGAGCGGCTGAAGAGAGTCGAAGAACAACTGCGCGCAGAGAACGACCATTTGCTCGACGCCCAGCGCTTACTCGAGGAAAACCGGGATCAATACAGCGACTTGTTCGACCTAGCTCCAATCGCGTGGTTGACGCTCGACGAGCAGGGGATCATCAAAAACCTCAACTTGGCCGCCATGACGCTGCTCGGTTTTGGGCGCGGATACTTGATCGGCACGCCGCTCGCTGCGCTTTTGCGCTCCGATGATCGCCGACGCTTTCTCGACCACCTGCTGGCGAGCCAGCAGAACGAGCTCTTGAGCTGCGAAGCGCGCTTATTGCCGCGCGAGGGCGCGCCGATCCCGGTCCGGCTCTCCACCCGCCGCACGAAGGGTACGAACGAGGGGCACGCCATTACCCTACTCGATCTGCGCGAGCGAGAGGCAGCGACCGCCGAGCGTAAGCGGCTGACGGCCGCGGAGCGCGAGGCCCGCACCGCCAATGAGGCGAAGGATCAATTCATCGCCATGTTGAGCCACGAGTTGCGTACGCCGCTCACGCCGGTTCTGGCCGCGGCATCCGCGCTCGCTGAGCTGGAGGATCTGCCCGAGGAGATTCGCCACACGCTCGCGATCGTGCAGCGCAACGTGACGACCGAAGCGCAGTTGATCGATGATTTATTGGACATCACACGCATCGCCCACGGCAAACTACGCGTGGCCAAGGTACCGGTCGACGCCCATCGCGCGCTCGGCGAAGCGCTCGAGCTCTTGAGCCCGGAGCTTGCCAGCCGCAAACACGAGCTGTCGCTCGATCTGACGGCCGAGCACTTTTGGGTGGAGGGTGACGCCACGCGCTTGCAGCAGGTATTTTGGAATTTGCTCCGCAACTCGATCAAATTCACCCCGCCCGGCGGTCAGATCGCGGTTCGAACTTGGAATAGCGGAGAACGGCTCTTGGCCGAGGTCAGTGATAACGGTCGCGGCATCGACGTCGAGACCATGACCCGGCTCTTCCGACCGTTCGAGCAGGCGTTCGACGACGATGCGCCGTCGTCCGTCCGCGGCCTCGGGTTAGGCCTGCCCATTTGCCGAGGCATCCTGAACGAGCACGGAGCGACCATCGTCGCCAGCAGCCAGGGCCGCGGCAGGGGCTCGCGCTTCGTGATCGAGATTGGCACTATCGATCGGCCAACGCTGGTGCCGTCGGCTCCGCCCTCAACGCCGCCCGCGCCCGGACGATCGGTGCGCATATTGCTCGTCGAAGACCACGAGGACACCGCCGATATTTTCGAGCGGCTACTGCGCCGCGGCGGCTATGAAGTTCAGGTCGCCAACTCCGTTCAGTCCGCTCTGGCGGTGAGCCATGAAGCCTTCGACGTGCTCTTGAGTGACGTGGGCCTCGCCGACGGCAGTGGACACGATTTGATGCGCTCATTGCGTAAGACACGCCCCGTGAAGGGCATCGCCCTCAGCGGCTACGGCACCGAGGAAGACGTTCGCGCCAGCAAGGAGGCGGGCTTTTCCGCGCACATCACCAAGCCCGTCAACTTCGGCGCGCTGTTGGAAGCGATTGCCTCACTCAGCCATCGTCACTGACCAACTCAGCCGCGCATGGCCTCGATGGGCGAGGTGCGGGCAGCTTTGAGCGCGGGCAAAAAGCCGCCCAGAATGCCCATCAGGGCGCCTGCGACGAGCGACCCGATCAGAAGCCGTGGGGTCGGCGAAAAGGAGAAGGACACTTCCTGCCAGGTGGCGAAGTTCATCATCGAGACCCGCGCAAAGCTGAGCAAGAGTGATGCGCCCAAGCCGATGAGACCGCCCACCACGGCCAAGACCGTTGATTCGAGCACGAACGACGACAAGATCGAAAATTTCGAGAAACCCAGCGCGCGCAACGTGCCGACCTCGCGCTTGCGCTGCGCAACGGCGGCGAACATCGTGTTCATTGCGCCCAGCATGGCGCCGAAAGCGCAGAACACCGAGACCACCCAGCCCATGCCAGCAATGAACAGCGCGGTGCCTTGTGATTGCTCTTCGTAGTAGGTCGTCTCGCGTTTGGCTTCCAGCTGCAGCTGCTTGTCGGTGCTGACGTTGGCCTTGAAGGCATCCAGCTTGGCCGGCGATTCGAGCCTCACGGTGACGGATGACACCAGGCCCTCCCGACCGAAGGACGTGCGGGCCGTCTCCACATTGACCCAAACTTCCGACTCGAAGGACGAGCCACCGGCTTCGAACACGCCGACCACCTCCACTGGGCGGTTCTTCTTCAGCTCGAACTTCTCGCCCAAGCTCATGCCTCGGAAATTGCCGGCGATCCCTTTACCGATCAGGCATTCGTCAGTGCCAGGTTTGGGTGAGCGGCCAGCGACCAGGCGCGCCTCCGGTCGCAGCTTGAGCACGTTCTCGGCCACCCCGCGAACCAGAATGTTCGAGACCTGACCGGGCTTGGCCCCGAGCTTTTCTTGCGCGATCACCACGATCACTTCGCCCGAACCGAGGGGCGCTCCCGTGTCGTCCTTTTTCACCCCCGGCGCGGCCAAGATCAAGCTGACCGTGTTGCTTTCGATGCTGCTCGAAAGCTCGTTACCGCTGCCTTTGCGGAGCACGATCGCGTTGTCGTCGCGGCCGCCCGCGACGAGCGTCTTTTTCACACCGGAAGAGAGCATGAGCGCGGCGGCGAGCACGAACACGACCAACGCGATGCCCCCCGCCGTCGCTAGCGTGGTCGTCTTGCGCACCAAGAGACTGCGCACGTTGTAAGAGATGGGGATCATCCTTCAGCTCCTCAACCGACCCGCCGCAGCGCGTCGACGACCTTCAACGATGCCGCTTGCCGCGCGGGCAGCACGGCCGAGAACACGGCCAGCACCACCGCCAGTCCAAGGCCGAGCACCGCAATCCCCGGTTGCACTCGGAATTGCGGAAACATGTTGCCCATATTTTCTTCCAAGGCGCGGCCGACCAGCGCGTTCACGAACGGGTAGCCGAGCACGACCCCGATCAAGCCGCCGAACAAGCCGATGGCCGCGGCCTCACCCAGCACGAACTGCGCGATGTGCTTGGGCAGAAAGCCGATCGCGCGGAGCACGCCATATTCGTTGGTTCGCTCGCGCACGCCCATGGCGATAGTGTTGCCGACGATCAAGCCCATGATCAGAATCATCACGATCGAGACGAGATCTACCGCCTTCAAAATCGCCGAAAACATGCCCAAGAAGGACTGATTCAAGGCCGCCTCGCTCATGGTCACGGTCTGCAAATCGCGTTCCCCGAACTTGGCGTCGATCTCCTTGGAGATGCGGCCAGAAGCGCCCGCGTCGCTGATGTTGGCCAAAATCCAGCCCACTTGGTCCTTCTGCCGCGCGGACAGCGACTCGTTCATGTAGTCCCAATTGAAGTAAAGGGTAGAGCGATCCACATTGGTCGTGGTCGTGGTGTAAATCCCGGAGATGAAGAACTCCCAATCGCCCGGGTAGATGCTGCCGGTGAGCGTAATTTTGTCGCCGACCTTCCAGCCTTCCTTCTTGGCCAAGGCGTCGCCGACGAGCGCGCCGCGCCGATTCTCGAACCAAGCCTGCTTCTGCTCCGGCGTGGTCTGGATCTCGTGATAAACTTCGAGCAGCGCGCGCGGATCGGTGGCAATGGTGGCGAAGAAGTCGCTCTCGTCCTTGGGATTCTTCGCGCCGAACCAATTGGCGTACGCCACCGCCTTTACCCCGGGTATTTGCGCGATTTCCTGGGCATAACGCTTGGGCAACATCATGACGAAGCTCACCTTGTGCCGGGTGGCGATGCGGTCTTTGGCGGAGAACTCGGAGGCCGAGGTCCAGGACCAAACCACCGTGCGCAGCAGAATGAAAAATAGCGTGGCGATCGCCACCACGGCTAACGTCAAGCTCGTGCGCAGCTTACTGCGTTTGATGTTGCGCACCGCCACCCCAAGTAGCGTCATAGCGCGAGCGCTCCCTTGTCCAAACGGTGACAAATCGATGCGCGCTCCGCGGCCGCCGGATCGTGCGTCACCATGACGATGGTTTTGTTGAACTCCGTGTTGAGCTTGCCGAGCAGGTTGAGAATTTCGTTGGCAGCGTGCCGATCCAAATCGCCGGTGGGCTCGTCTGCGACGATGATCTTGGGATCACTGACGATGGCACGCGCGATCGTCACGCGCTGCTCTTGACCGCCGGAGAGCTGCCTTGGGTAGTGGCTCATGCGGTCTTCGAGACCCACCACCTTGAGCGCCGTCTGCGCTCGTTTGCGCCGCTCGGCGGCCGGCAGCTTGGCCAAAAGCAGCGGTAATTCTACATTTTCTAACGCGGTGAGCACCGGCAGCAAATTGTAAGTTTGGAACACGAAGCCGATGTTCGCGGCCCGGAAACCGGCGCGGTCGCCCTCGGACATTTGGCTCAGCTCCACCCCCGCAACCCGGAGCGAGCCGGAGCTCGGCACGTCCAAGCCGGCGATCAGGTTCAAGAGCGTCGACTTGCCCGAGCCGGACGGGCCCATCAGCGCCTCGAAGGAGCCTTCCTTCATCGTCAGGTCGAGCTCCTGCAGCACATCCAGCCGCTCTTTGCCGCGCCAGAACGTCTTGCCGACTTTGTTCAAGGCAATGATATCGCTCTTGCCGTTCGTGGTCTCGCTCATGGCGCGTTCCTTTCCTTGATCCTCTGCCCGTCGGCAAGCCCCGCGGGCGGGCTGCTCACGATCTTGGTGCCGGAGCTCACGCCGCTCAGCACCTCGAAGCCCGTGCCGACCGCCGGCCCGAGCGTCACCGTCGTGCGACGCACGACCCCGCCTTCGATGCGGTACACGACTTTGCTGCCCTGCACATCGGCGACCGCGTTCCCGGGTACGACGGTCTTGGGCGGCATCTTCATCGCGTCTTTGTCGAGCTCGCCCGTGAGGAAGCTGACGCGCGCGGCCATGTCTGGCAGAACGCCCTCGTTGTCGTCCACGAACGCGACTTTCACCGTGACCGTCGCCTTGACGCGGTTGACCTTCGGCGTCACTTCCGTGGCCTTGCCTCGGTAGCGCTGGCTCGGAAACGCATCGAGCACGATTTCACATGGGCTGCCCATTTTCACCTGGGCCAAGCGCTGCTCGGGTACGTCGGTCTCGACCATCAGGGTCGTGAAATCAGCGATCTGCACGCCGCCCATGTCGATGGCAATGCCCGCCGGCTGTGGCCCGACGAACTCGCCTACCTGCGGTGGCTTGTTGAGCACCGTGCCCGAGATGGGCGCGATCACCGAGTAGCTGGTCAGGTTCACGCGCAACGCCGCCGACAGCGCCTCTTCCGCCTTGGCCTCGGCCTCCGCCGCTTGGACTTCCGCTTTCAATGAAGCGCTCTTTGCCAGCAGGTCCTCTGTTGCGCCTTTGGGACCGATGCCGACCTCGGACAGTGACTGGGCGCGGCGCGTCTGCTGCTCGGCGTCCAGCAGGTTGGCCTTGGCCGTCATCACGCGCGCTCGCGCCGCGGCGGCCTGACTATCGGCCGAAGCGATGGCCGCCTTTTGGTCGGCGGTGTCGATCTCGAGCAATAAATCCCCCGCCTTGACCTTCGAGCCCTGCTTCACGTGCTGAGCCTTGACCTTGCCCGCTACCTTGGTTGCCACCGAAGACAGCGCCTGCGCGACCACGTACCCGGTCGACGTGAGCTCGACTGAAGCTTGCGCGGGCGAAATGGTGATCACCTCCGTCACCTCCACCTCCGTTTTGAAAACCGCCGCCTCCAAGTACGGGACGCCAAACCGATACGCCGCCCCCGCCGCCCCCAGCGCAAGCAGCACGGTCGCGACCACGGCGATGGGGCTCTTTCCCTTCGGCCGCACACTGCGGTCGATCTTCAGGGAAGCCAAATCCGAAGACAACTGATCCGGCATGAGGTGGGCGCCGAGATAGCACACCTTGGCCTGCGCGTCGCTCGGTCGTCGACGCACACACTAAAGCGCGCGGCGCGTCTTCTCTGTGCCAAATTGTTCGCGCGCTCGTACGAGATCACGTGGGACTTCCGCTTCGTCTCCGTTTGCGTGTGGCGGCCCCGCCGCGCGCGGTTGCTCTGACGTTGAACGCGAGTAGACGAGAGCTGTGCGGGGCGCCCGGGTAACGGAGCTGTCGGAATCGCGGTACGAGTCGATCGACCCGCCTGTGCGCGAGTCCTAATTAGACTACGCACCGCACGCACGGCACGCACACTACGCACCGCACGCACCGCACGCACCGCACGCACGAGGGGGAACTTGCGCGGACGCGCCTCGGCCCATCGTGAGCCGCGGCGCGTCCACGTAGGAACCGATGCGCGACGAATCTGGGGTGGACGCGCGACGGAGGCCGAGTGGATGCACGAGTTCGGCGGCTTAGCCGCCCGATCGAGTTGCCCCAGCTGGCTCGATCTGTGCCACGTTGCCTGGTTCGATTCGCAAAAAGACGGCTGCTTGTGCTCGGCACGAGACTTGCGATGGAGGCAACCCATGTTGTCTCCATCGCGCTTCATTCCAGCGTGCCTTCTCACCGCACTGCTCGCCTTCGGGTCGACGGCCTGCGGCGGCAGCGCACTCCGCGACGAGGACGATCTTTCGGCGGCCGGTTCACGCGCTAGCCCGGCTGTAAGCGCGGGGCCGGGCAGCGAACACACCCCCACCGGCGCCGACAAAAACGGTGAACGCGTTGGCGCGGCCGCTGCGTTCGGCTCGGGCGGGGCCTCGAATGTGCTCTGTCCACCCGGCTTGCCGAGCGCTGCTGAAATTGCTGCGACGCCCCGCGCGGACGAGAACCTAGAGCTATTGGCGCTGCGACTTTCCGGAGGTATCGTCGCTGACCAGGCTACGTACGACCGTATCGTACGAGACGTGAGCGCGGTCCGCGCGCAGGACGAACGCGTTGCCACTATCGCTTACTTCCCGCAAAGCGACGGCAAAAGCATCGGCCTTAGCCCAGATCAGCAAACAGACGAGGCCATGCGGTCTGGCCAATACCAAGGTTGGAATTGTCTGAATCAAGCTTATGTCGTAACAGACACACACTTCGATGACGCAAACCCGCCCTTCGACGCGAATGTGTACCTCGAGCTGAAGGGCATCTACGACATCTCAAAGGTCGTGATGCAGTACGGCCAGCTGCCGGGGGTCAAAGCCTTCAATAGCGGGCCCGGCGGGGGTGACGGACCGACCATCTGCGTCACGCGCGAAAGCGACATCTGGCACTACGTCTTCGACCAAGCCGGCGGTGATTGCCCGGCAGGCTGCACCGAGCACACTTATTATCACTTCAGCACGAACGTGGCAGGCTCCGTAACGACCCTCGGCCAAATTCCGGCAGACACCGACTCGAAGTACACGTCACCGGAGGCTTGCCGCTGAAAGCGCCCAGGCACGGTCGGCAGCGGGGGCGCTCGGCAGCGCCCCATGCTTTTCCCGAGCCGCCTAGAGGCTCGACCAGAAGCGCCAAAACCCGACCGTGCTAATTGGCACTTGGGGGTTGTGCGTTGGCTTACCCGCGGCCGCGGAGGTGGGGCACCACACGACGGGGAAGCCTGGCATGCAATTCCTGTATTTCATGCAAGTCGACGGGGTCGTCGGGTCGCCGTCGTAGTCGTACGGATCGGTCTCCGTCATGCTGCAGCCGTTTTGCTTGAGGATTCGGTCGCGCGCGACTTCGCCGCCTGCGTACGAGTTGGTGTCGTCCTTGAGGTCGTGCGCAAACATCGCGGCAATGGGGCCCTTGCAGTTGTTCAAGGTGACCTCATTGCCCGATGCGTTGCCCTGGCCGCGGATAACCCCCGCGCGCACGCAGCCGAGCGTGTTCGATAGCCACGAACCGCTACTGAAGCCGGCAACGAAGACACGGCCCGTGTCCACGCAGCGGGCGGCCGAGACCTCGGCGAGCACCTGGTCGAAGTAAGTCACGTCGGGCCCCGTCGGTGAGTACTCGAAGCAGCTTGCCGCCGACTTCATCGCGATGACGATGGCATCGGTCTTGGATGCTGTCTCCAGGGGGAACGGCGTATTCCCGTTGCCGCCACACCCGTGACCGAGCAAGACCAAGGGGTACGCGCGCATGGGATCGTAGCCGGTCGGGAGAAACGTTTTGTACGTGCGCGTGGTACCGGCCAAGGTCTTCTGAACGTAGGTCGCGAGCGCTTGGTCGGCTGGCTTTCCGCATCCCATGCTGGGCTTGGGGGGCGCCTTCGTGGGGTCAGAGGTCGAGCCAGTTCCCGCAGAGCCGCCGCCGGTGGCCGGGCTGCCCCCACCGCCGCCGTTGCTCGTCGCGCCGCCGTTGCTCGTAGAGCCCGCGAAGCTCGTTGCGCCGCCGGAGCCGGCGGAGCTCGTCGAGCCGGCGGAGCTCGTCGAGCCGGCGGAGCTCGTAGAGCCCGCGGAGCCGGCGGAGCTCGTCTCCCCGGCTGAGCCGGCGATGCTCGTCGATCCTGCGATGCTCGTCGCGCCCGCGGTGTTGGCCGTACCGGCAGAGCCGGCCGTGGGCGAGGGCGTGTCCGTCGAATCAGAGGAGCAGGACGAAACCGTTGCCACGAAGAGGACGGAGCACGTGAGCCGGTACTTCATGCGTACATTGTCGACGTTGAGGGCATCGGGGTCAATCGCGATGGCCCTGGATTCGAAGCTGAAAACGCTTTCAAATCCAGCAAATGTTCAAACCGACAGTGAGGGCTCAATAGCATTGCCCTTCAGAGTGGTTCGGCGAGTGTAGGTGGGTCGGCGCTGCAGCTATAAGCGAAGACGCGCAAGCGTCATCCGCGTGCAACGGCGAGCTCGCGAGAGCGTGATTGGTTTGGAGGTCAGCATGGCTCGTCCAGGAAAGCTCATGTTCATTCGTCACGCGGAAAAACCTGACGCGGCGAACGAGGGCGTCGATGAAAGGGCAACCGCGATCAAGAGTCGTTGTCGCCGCGCGGCTGGCAACGCGCAGGTGCACTCGCGGTGTGGTTCCAGATCGAAGCGCGGCTTCCTCGGCCGGCAGTGATCTTTGCTCCGGCGCCGACCCCTTCCGCGCCGAGCCGGCGCGCGCTACAAACGATCACACCCCTCGCCAGGGTACTCGGGTTAGAGCCGCGGAGCGCGTACACGAAAGACGACTTCGCGCGCATGCTGGCCGACGCAATGAGCACGGCGGGAGTCGTTCTCGTATCGTGGGAGCACAAGGTACTTGCAGCGTCGCTGATGGCAGGCCTCGGGCCTGGCATCTCAGTCGAGGGCAACGTCCCGAGCGCCTGGCCAACCGACCGCTTCGATGTCGTCTGGGTCTTCGACCACGTCACTGACGACCACTATCGATTCAGGCAGGTTCCCCAGCTCGTGTTGGATGGTGACAGCAGCGAGCCTCTCGGTTGTTAGAGAGCAAACCGAGCGCACCACCCCGGGAGGACGAGCTCGTATGAGCCCGCGAAGGCGATTCTAGTGGGTCATTCAGGACTTGAACCTGAAGCCAATGGATTAAGAATCCACTGCTCTACCAATTGAGCTAATGACCCGTGTTTACGAAGAAAACGCGGAAAGGAGCGGCGTATCTCCCATGGAACGTCGCTATGGTCAACCTGGATTCTCGAGGCGACGCGCCCAGAAATTCGGGCCCGTTTTTTGGGGCGCTTGCGGGTCGAGCAGGGGCCGGGTAGTGCGCGGAGATGCAGCTCGAGGCAGTGCGTGCGCGATTGACTTGCTACGCTGCGGCGGACGCGACCGAAGCTCGTTATGTCGCTCGGATGATCGAGCTCGTGAGCGCCCGTGCAGATGCGCCGTTCGAGCGTGGGCATTTTTCGCCAGGTCACTTTACGGCCAGCGCGTTCGTGCTGAGTCCCGATCGCCGCGATCTGATCTTGATCCACCACGCGAAGCTCGGCATCTGGGTGCAGCCGGGCGGCCATGTGGAAGCGGCGGACGATGACTTGCTGAGCGCAGCCAAGCGGGAGGTCGCGGAAGAGGTCGGGCTGAGTGAGCTTGATTCGCTGGTCCAAAGCGACGCGCTGTTCGACGTAGACATCCACACGATTCCTGCACGCAACGCGGAGCCCGCGCACGAGCACTTCGACGTGCGCTTCGCATTCGTCGCGCGCACGCGAAACTTTACGCTCAGCGATGAGGTGCGCGACGCGCGTTGGGTACCACTGGCCGAGGTCGACGCGCTCGGGACCGACGAATCCGTGCGGCGCGCCGTGAACAAACTTAGGCGATCGCCTGGTTGAGGCGCGGCCCCGGCGGTCCGGGTTTTCCACGCCCGCGCCGTCGGGGTGCGCCCCCGCAGCGCCCACAGCGCCCGTTTCTTCAGCCCTTCGGCGGTGCAGTTGACGCCGCTGCTCCGCGTTCGGGACACTGACCCGGATATGGATTCAGTCGTGCGCGGTTACCGCGTCCAGCCCCTGGCCGCGGTCCTTGCCGCAGAGTTTCGCGATCGCCGCTACCGGGCGGACTTGGCCAGCCTGGTGGGTGACCGAAGCCACGAGGAGACCGAACGTTGGATAGACGAGCTCACGCTGGCAGAGCTCGGGGTGACCTGCGCAGGCGGGCTGTTCGCCAAGAAGAGCGTAGGGGCCGTCTTCGGACTCGTACTGGAAAGCGGTGAGCCGGCGGTGCTCAAGCTGTTCAATCGGAGCTACTCGCTGGCCGAGCTCCGCGCGATGCACCGCTGCCTCGCGACCGCCGCCGAGCAGGGCTACCCGGTACCGCGCGCGCGCAGCCCAGTGTTCGATGCCGGCGACGGAGTGTCGGGCGCTTTTTATGCCTACATGGACGGCGAGCAGCGGGACGCGCACGAGCCTAGCGTGCGCCGTGAACTCGCGCGACGCTTGGCGGAGCTGAACGAGCTCCTCGCGCCGCTCGATGCCGACGAGCTGCCGCCCTCGCCCGCCGCCCTTGAAACACTTTGGCCGGCCCCGCAGCATGTTTGGGAGCGACACGATCTGGACAACGAGGAAACGCGCTTCATCGACGCGCACGGCAAGGCCGCACAGCTCGTGCTCAAAAAGAGCAAGCTGAAGCTCGTGGTCACACACTTGGACTGGGGGGTGAAGAACATCCGCTTTCGCGACGACAGCGTGTGCGCGGTTTATGACTCGGACTCGCTGCACGCGGCTTCTGAAGCGGAGTGTGTGGGCCGCGCGGCAGCACAATTTACCGCCCAGTGGGAACACCCGGTGATGCTCACGCCTTCGCCGGAGGAAGCTCAAGCCTTCCTGGAGGAGTATCAGCTAGCCACTGGGCGCCGCTTTTCGCGCGCCGAACGCGGGGTCGGCGCGGCCGCCGCGCGTTACGTCGTGGCGCAAGTGGCGCGCCAAGAGCTCCTCTCGGGCGTACCGGAGGCCGACAACTATCGCGGGTTGCTGCGCAATTACGATTCCAATCCGTTGCTCTGATCTGCGCTCTGCCCCTGACTCGAAGTAACCGGTGTTCAGTGCTAGCCTGTTCGGCCTCAATGACGACGACGAGCGAAGTGGACGCTAGTGTCTGTCCGGTGTGCGGCGAATCAAACGCCTGCGGCATGAGCCAGGGCAAGAGTGACTGCTGGTGCTTTGGCCGCGTGATTGCAGAAGCCGCGCTCGCGCGCGTTCCCGTCGCCAAGCAGAATCTGGCCTGCATTTGCGGGCGTTGCGCGGGCACGGCCGCTGGCGCCAAGACGCCCTGACGGGTTCGTGACTCTCGCGCAGCGCCTCCTGCTCGCCATTGGCGCACTGAGCCTGGCCACCATCGTGGCGCTCGGTTTCGGGGTTAGGCAAGCGTGGCATCGCAGTGAAGAGCAGCGCTTCCGTGAGCAATTTGCCGAAGCCATGGCACCGCTCGGGCGCGAGCTGGCGGGCGAGCTCGAGAGCTTGCCTTTGCTCACGGAGCCCTTATGTCGTCACGATCCGTTGATCGACAGCGCGCTCGTGGGTCTGGAAGTGGGGGACCTCGACCAGCGCCGCCTCGCGATCAGCGTGCGAGTTCCCGAGCTCGCGCAAGCGTTGCGCTTGGACGAGCTGTATATCGTAAGCGGAGCGGGCGAAGTGCTGGGCGCGCAGACGCCCGGGGCTCGCATGTCGGGCGCGCTGCTGGCCGAGTACTTGGAGCAGGCGCGGAAGGCAAGAGTGCGCAGCGCGCCGCCGCTCGCCATCGAATACGGTTGCGTGCACCGCGCGCCGGAACATCACGGGCTTTGGGTGGGGGTTTATGCGGCCCGGCACTTGCAGCCATTGCTGACGAAAATTGGCGGCGCGTACAACGTGAGCCTGAGCTTCGACCCGTTATCGGCAAGCGACCAGCGCATGGTGGAGGTGCTCGACCTCCCGGAGCTTGGCCAACGCAAGATCAGCGCTTCTCGCTCGCGCGTGCCCCTCTTGTCCGCGCTCCAAGACTTGGACGTGACGATCGCGTTGATCGGCGTCGGCACGCTCGGCGCAGCGCTCGCGCTTTCGCTGCTGCTTTCGAAAAGCTTGAGCCGCCCGCTCGTCGAGCTGGCGCGCGAGGCGGGCGCGGTTGCCCATGGCGAGCCGAAGCCGGTAGCGGTGCGCGGCGCAAGCGAGATTCGCGCCTTTGCCGATGCATTCAATCGCGCCATCGCCGATCTGACTTCGCTACGCAAACGCTTGGCCACCACCGAGCGGATTGCCGCGCGGCGCGAGATCGCCCGGCGCGTCGCTCACGAGATCAAAAACCCCCTCGCGCCGATCCGCGCCGCAGTCGAGACCTTGCGCCGCTTGCACGCCCGTCGGGACCCCGCGTTCGAGGAGTACTTCGACGAGGCCACGCGCACCGTCCTCGCCGAAGTGCAGCGGATAGCGCACATCGTCGGCGAATTCACGCGTTTTGCGCGGCTACCCGCGCCGAACCCGGCGCCGTTCGAAATCGTGGAGGCGGTGCGGGCCGTCGCCAAGCTTCACGACGCAAGTGGTACGTCCGTATCGTTCACGAGCGCGCCATGCCCAGTGGTGAATGCTGATCGGGACCAAGTCGTGCAGCTGATGACCAATCTCATTCAAAACGCCCAATACGCAGCCGAGTCGCAGCCCATGCCGCTCGTGACCGTGGATGTGCGGCCGCTGGACACGGCGACCGTGCGGATCGTGGTCAGTGACAACGGCGCCGGGGTTGCGCTCGGCATGCGCGCTCGCCTGTTCGAGCCATACGCTACGAATAAACCAGGAGGCACCGGGCTGGGCTTGGCCATCGCCCAACGTATTGCCGTCGAGCATGCCGGCGACATTCGCTATTCGGATCGCGCCGCCGGTGGCGCAACATTCACCGTCGAGCTGCCCGTGGCCGGGCCGACTTTTTTGCAAGACGCGCCGGAGAGCATGGAATGAGTCACGTGCCGGCGCTGAACTATGGGAAGAAACGGCGGTGAGCCGTGTATACTCGGGCGTGGTTTATCGTATTGTCCGTTTTGCGTTGGGGCCGGTAACGCTGCTCACCGCTCTTTCGGCGTGCAGCCTCACGATCCAAACTGGCTCGGCCGCGCCGGCGAATGGCTATGGTCCACCCGCGGTCCCCCCGGTCGCCGCCGCGCCCGCGCCCGCCTATCAGCCTCCGGCCTCGCGCCCGGTGGTCCACCTTCCCGCTTCACCCACCGTGGCCCCGGCGGCGGTAGCGAGCCAGCCTGCAACAGCGCCGGCTGCGCCCGCCACGCCGGCGCCTGCGGTCTCCGTCGTCAGTCCTGCCCAGCGACCGCCCATCATTCGCCAGCCCACGGCCGTGCCAGTGGGCGGCGTCGTGAACGTTCCGGCCATGAATGCGCCCGCGCCGGTCATCAACGAGCCGCCCGCGCTGCGGCCGGTCGTTACCGCGCCGCTCGCGCCTCCCGCCGCCGCGATACCGCCCGCCGCAACGGCCAAGCCAGCGCCGCGGAAGCCCGGCAATCCGCGCGCCGTCAAGCAGCCGGAAAGCGGGCCTTCACTCAAGTAGGGCCCCTCGCCGGCCTCGGGCCGGGCCCGCCCGTCCGTGCGAGCCGTTGGCGACTAGTGTTAGGGTCGCAAGTCTCCGCTCATCCGGGACCGAGCAGTAGGCATGATCCGCATATCGCCGCGTCAGCTGATTACCATCGTGTTGTTGGGAGCGGTCGCCCTTTTGGCCGCCGTGATCAGCCACTTCAATGTCGTCGGCCCCAATGGCGGGACGGTGATCGTATTTCTGGCCGCTGCCCTCGCCCTGCTCGCAGCGCCCGAAGACGGCGCGTCGCCCGTGGTGTTGGAGTCGCTCCGGCACGCGGTGCGCCGTGTGCTCGACGGTAAGAAGCCGGAAGCGCCGAGCGGCGCGGCTCCGGAGTTGGCGCTCGTTTACCAGGAGCTCGTCGAGGCCCACGAGACGTTCGAAGCGCTCAGCGCGCGCAGCAACCGCAACGAAACCGAGCTACAAGAGGCGGCTCAGTCGTTGTCTGCGGCCGTGCGCACGTTGACGGAAGGCGTGGCCGCGCAGCTGAACGCGAGTGACGAGACCGCGCGCTACGTGAAAGAAGTCACCAACGCGCTGCGCGAGATTGCTCAGCACGTGGAGGTGCTGGCGGCCAGCGCAGAGGAATCGAGCTCTTCCGTGCTGCAGATGACCGCGACCAACGAGCAGGTGGGCGGCAACATTTTGGAGCTGGCGGCGAGCGTGCGCGAGACGGTCGCCTCGATCGAGGAGATGGCCTACTCGATCAAAGAGGTGGCCAAGAACGTGGACGCGCTTTCGCTCACGGCCGAGGAGACCTCCTCGAGCATGAACGAGATGGACGTGTCCATCGATCAAGTGCAGTCGAACGCCAACGAGACCGCGCGCCTGTCGGAGGAGGTAGCGCAAGACGCCGAGCGCGGCGCCGAGGCGATCCTGAAAACGATCGGTGAGATTTACCGCATCAAAGAGAGCAGCCAGGAGGCGGTGGCGGTGATCTCGAACCTGGGCTCGCGGATCGACGCCATCGGCCAGATTTTGAACGTGATCGACGACGTGGCGGAGCAAACGAACCTGCTGGCGCTGAACGCCGCGATCATCGCCGCCCAGGCCGGTGAGCACGGCAAGGGCTTCGCGGTCGTGGCCGACGAGATCAAGGACTTGGCAGAGCGCGCCGGCGCGAGCACCAAGGAAATTGCCGACCTGATCAAGACGATTCAAGCCGAAAGTAAAAACGCGATCCAGGCGGTGGAACGCGGCGCGCAGAACGTGGACCGCGGCGTGGAGGTCTCGAACGAAGCCGAACGCGCGTTGAAGAAGATCCTGGAGAGCTCACAAAAGAGCACGAACATGGTGCGCGCGATCGCGCGGGCCACGGTCGAACAAGCGAAGGGCAGTAAGCAGGTCACCGACGCCATTGGGCGAATCGCCGCCACCGTGCAGCAGATCGCCGCCGCCACCGCCCAACAAGCGCGCGGGTCCGAGCTGATCATGAAGAGCGGCGAAAAGATGCGCACCATCTCGCAGCAGGTCGAGCGCTCGAGCCAAGAGCAATCGCGCGGCAGCCGTCAAATCACGCAATCGATCGAGACCATCAACAACCTGGTCAATCAGCTGAATTCGGCCCACCGCTCACAAGCGCGCGGCTCCGAGCGCGCCCTCACCGCCGCCACGCAAATCGAAGAAGCCGCGCGCCGCCAGGACAACGCGCTCCGCGAGCTGATCAGCAGCACCGAGCGGATGAAGAAGTCCGTGGTTTGAGCGGGCAACTCAGCGCCTGTGTGCCGGGTTGTGCGCCCGTCTAAGCCGCATCCACCTCGCGGCGGTGAACGACGTAGTGCGGCCCTGCTAGCGACGCTGTTCGACACGCCCGGCACTCAGCGCTCGTGGCAGCGCGCGGAGCTCGGTGTGGATGCCGTCACGGCGTAATCACCCACCTCGAGGTCGAAGGGTAAGGCGACGCGGCCATCGTATTTACCGTTTTGATCGGTGGCTAGGGCGCCCAGCCAATGGTTGGCCCCGGCCTTATCGCGCAGTACGATGTCCACGCGGGAGAAGGCGCACACGTCCCGCTCCGTGCGCGCGATACCGGCCACATGAAAGCGGGCACCGCGGCGCAGCTCGTGCTCCTCGCTGCTCACGGTGACGTCGTTGGATGAGCGTGAGTCGTCGCCCGGCAACGGCGGCAGAGCGAGGGAAGAAGCGGAGGGCGCCGGTGCTTGCGCAGGGTGGCTGGCGGGTGCTCCGCTGGGCGCGAGGGCAGGCGCGGTCGCAGTGGAGCGCGCGCGTGGACCGCGGCCCGAGGCTTGCGCCGTCAACGCCTCGCCGCTTTCGGCGCCGGGCGGCCATTGGTACGGATCCGCGGGAGGCCGATGTTGATGCTCGCTCGAGTGCTGCTCGTAGTCGATGTGGCTCGCCGCGCCGCCCAAGTCGACTCGGTGCCATTGCAAACCGTCGGACACCTCCACCCAAGCATGAGCCTCGTTCCGCACCAGGCGCGCGGGCACGCCGAGCGACAGCGCGCTCACCACGAACGCGTACGCGCGGTGCCGGCACACACCCTTTTTGGACAAGGCAAGCTCCGCATAGAGCGCGCTACCGGACGACGCATGCGGCGCATCGTCCGAGGGCGCAAAAGTCCGAAAGTAATTGACCAGGGCGCGAACCGCTTCACGCGGCGGCTGTTGCTGCGAGATACCGATTGCGCTGAGGACGTCAGTTGCCGCCGCGCGCGCCGCCGGCGGGAGCGGCGGCACGGCGCGGGCAAGCTCAGCCCACGAAGCCGAGCCGAATTCCGAGCCAAATGCGCGGCGCGGGATGGCTAATTCCAGCACTAGGCGCACGCGCTTTCGGGTATCTCCGACGATGAACCAATTGTCCGCGCCGTCACGTTGGAGCTCGAAGCGCAGAGCCGGCTCCGCCCGCGCGACAAGAACGCGCGCGCCGGGACCCACGCTTGGAATGCGCACCGGCACTCCGGGCACGATGTCGACGTACAAGTCACCGTAAAACTGATCATCATCGGGCCGCGCTTCGCCCCCGACCTCGAGCAAGCGCAGCTGCTTGTCGTGCACTACGAGCTCGAAGCCTTCATCCAGCCCGTCGTACGCATAGAGGCGTTTGAACGGCGTCACCGCGGGGATGAAGGGGTCGTCGTAGCGCACCGAGTCGGGCCGCGAGGTATCCCGATCGATTCGGTAGCTTGCATCGATACTATCCGGCGTCGCACTGCCACCGTAGGCGACTTGTCCGGCCGCGGAACTGCCGCGCGGCTCGCTCGGCGCCGGCAGCACACCGCTCCGCGTATCGATCGCGGCCGGCATCGTGCCGTCCTCGGTAGTCGCCCCCATACGCAGATCATCCGCCGCATCCGGCGGGATATACTCGTGCAGAACCGGCCCGTCAGCGTACGCCGGGACGGCGAATGCGAGGGCCGTGAGCACGTAGCGAAGTGAATGAAAGCGCATTTAACCGGTCGGTCGAGCGTACCACCAGTTGGCGTTGGCTTCGAACGAACCCGGCGCACAGCGCAGCTCGTGATAGGCTCGACCGCGTGCTTTCGAACCGTCTTTCTCGGGTCGCTGTCCATCTCATTGTCGGCGTGCACCATTGGCCGGTCAGAGCGTCTTTCGCAGCTGGAAGCGGCGCAAGGGCCATCGAATGCCGCGGTCGCGGGTGGTCCGATCGTGCCGCAAATTTCCCCCGACAATAGCGAAGCACCCAAGCCCGCCGAGCCGCCCACTTCGAACAGCGTGTGGGTCCGCGGCTACTGGCATTGGGACGGCGTCCGTTACGTTTGGCAGGGCGGCCACTGGCGACACGATTGACGCGCTGGTGCTGCGAGCGGACGCGCTAGCCGCGATGCGGGCCGCACATTTTCCTGATAGAAGTGGCGCGCATGTTGGGAGGCCTGTGGAGCAGAGCTTGGGATCGGATGGGCGGATTGCCAATCGCTAGCTGGATTCGACCGCACGTTTCGAAATTACGCCAAGCCGTCGTCTGCTTGGCGTTACTCGGGGGAGCGGCCTACTTCGCGTCGGTCGTCGATCCTCGGTACGCCATCAAAGACTGGTTGTTTTGGCGCTATGCGCGGTATTGGGCGTACGCCGCGCTATTCGCCGTTAGCTGCACGTGCGCTGGTCACCGCGCCCTCTCGCTGATCGCCGCGAGAAGAAGGCCGCTGCTCGAGCACTTGCTTTTTTGCTTCGCGGTCGGTCTGTTCATTTTTTATCTTGGCGTCGTCGGCTTCGGCTTGATCGGCGCGCTGGGAACGGCATTCGCGTTCATGTGGCCACTCGCGTTGAGCGGGTCCGGTGGCTGGAGTCTAGTTCACCACGTCCGAAAGCGCGTGCGTCGCGCGGCCTACTTGCGGGCACGAATTCCGGCACTGCAGCCGAGCCTCGTGTCACGGCTGGTCACCGCCTTCGGCATTGCGAACTTGGTCATCCTGTACATGACCATCCTGCTCCCGGACAACGTTGGATACGACTCGCGTTGGTACCACTTGACGATCGCGGAGCACTACGCGGCGGGCGGGCGGGTCGCAGCCTTCGCGGAAGGCTGGTATCAGGGGACGCTGCCGCACCTCGCGAGCTTCGTCTATACCTGGGCTTTTCTGGTCCCGGGCCGGCTTTTCGATCGCATCGAGTTGAGTGCGCACCTCGAGATGGTGGCGCTACTCGCCACGCTTGCGGGCGTCAGCGTGCTCATCCGCAGGCTGCTACCGCGCGTCCGGTCGCGGGGCGGGTGGGTCGCGTTTTTTCTGTTTCATCAGCTCTTGATGCAGTCGAACTTCGCCACCGGTAACGACACATTCGGTGCGCTTTGGGCCGCGCCGGTGTTCATCGCTTTGCTCGACGCGTGGCCATTGTTGGCGCCGCGGGCCTGCGCATTACTGGGCGCGATGATCGCGGGGGCGCTGAGCACGAAATATCAAACTATTTCGGCGCTGGTTTTTCCGGTACTGGCCGTCTCCGTCCGGGCACTGTGGGGAGCGGTTCGTCGACTTCAGCGCCCGGAACTACCCAAGATCGCGTGGCTTAGCGGACCACTGGCGGCCGGCGTCAGCTGCATCTTGCTCATGGGGCCACTGTGGCTCAGCAACTGGGTCTGGCATGGCGATCCGCTGTATCCGTTCTTGTATAAGCACCTGCATTTACGGCCGTGGACCGCGGATTCTGCTCATCTCGTCGAAACCGTTCTGGAGCCGGCGCTCTGGAAGCCGCGCGGTCCGTTGCTTGCGCGTATCAACGAGACTCTCCCGGTCTTGCTGAACTTCTCGTTCAAGCCCAATGACTTCGGCAATTGGAATGATCTCCTGCCGATGTTCGGTTCGCTGTTCACGTTGATCCTGCCCGCGCTCCCGTTTATCCGCTTGCCCCGCCGTGCCTGGGCCCTCGTGGTCGCGACGCACGTCGGCGTGGGAGCATGGTATTGGACGCACCATCAAGACCGTTACCTGATTATGATCGTGCCTTGGATGGCGGCGGTCGTGGCTTCCGCCTGCGTGCTGGTCTGGCGGCTTGGGCTTTTGCCGCGGCTGGCGCTCCTTTGCATGATTGGTTTGGAGACAGTATGGGGCGGAATCGCCTCCTTCCTGCCCATTCACCCGATGGTCGGCGACACGATCCTCAAGCGGGCGATCGATTTCATTCACTCCGGCTTCCGTTGGAACGGTGCTGACCGCTTTCGAATTTACGAGCCATGGTCGCTGGTCGGGCCCGCGTTGCCGAAAAACTCCAAGGTGTTGATACACGACGCCCGGCTGCACTTGGGCATCGGCACGATGTCCGTGTCTGACTTCGGCGGCACGTTTCAGGGCGGAATCAGCTATGGCCGCTGGGCTTCACCGGCGCAGATGTACAGCCACCTCCTCGGCATGGGCGTGACGCACGTCCTTTGGATACCGGGCTCGAGCGAGAGCAGTGACAGCCTAGCGGGGGAGCTGATGTTTTACGATTTCGTCAATCGTCAATTGGAGGAGCCGCTCGACATCGGCGGCCTGCACGTCGCGCGCATGCCTCGACTCCCGGTGAAAGACGACGGCTGGCGCGACACGGTTGCGGTATTGGCGTGCGGCGGGGGTTACGACACCGGCGTCTACCACGTGGGGCAGCTCACCATTTCGTCGGTCGGCTCGACGCCTCTCGCCGAGTTTCCACGTCCTTTGTCAAGCCAGGAGCCGGGGGATTTTTCGAGCTTGGGCTTCGTTTTGAACGACCGCGGTTGTCACCCACCCTTGTCACCGACGACCAGCAAAGACTTCGTGCTCGCCGTGTCCCACGGCAATCTCGAATTCTGGGTCCGGCGGCGCGGCACTTAGCTCGCGGGGGTTCCGTCGGGCGTCTCGGCCATGCGGAGGCCCGGCGCCCAGTCTAAGAAAGAGCAGGGCAAGCTCGGCTTCCCTATGCCCGGGTCCATTGACCCGCCGCCGGCATTCTGCTTGCTTCCAAGTCGTGACCGACGACACGGTATTAACTCAAGCAAAGGGCCCCGCCAAGCGCGGTTCGTCGCGCGCTAAAGCCATCATTGAGTGGTTCTGGCTCGGCGACGTGCTCGCCGAAAGGCGTCGCGCTCTACCCGAGCCCGGAGGGCGCGCGCTTTTACTCGCGCGCCGCGCTCAACAAAGCGCCGATCTGGCGCGCGAGCTGGCCACATCGGCAGAGTCTACCGACGCGCCGCCGCAAGCCAACGCCAGTGAGCTCTACAGGCAATCGGCATACTGGGCCGCCTGCGCCATCGCGGCGCGTGACGGAGGCGCGCTGCATGCCGACTACGTCGAGTCTATCTGGGACGGCATCGGCGAACCATTTTTACGCAAGGCCGTCGAAAGACCCGAGCGGGTCGAAGCGTTGCGAGCCGCATTACGCCTCGGTTCATTCGTTTACTTTGCCGAGCTCCCAGATGACGAACACTTTTCGACTTTCGATGAGCTCCGAAAGCTGAGCGAATCGTTGATCAACGAGTTTTACGTGCGGGCTCATGCGCTGCAAGATGTCCAGCTCCGGCGAGCTTGGCGCCTGGGATTGCCCGTCCTGGCGATCGTCGCTTTGGCGTTCGGGCTCTCCGCGCTTGGCGACACTCGCGACCTTGCGCGGGGCAAGGAGTGGCGCGCAAGCTCGCGTTGGGGGAACGTAGGGTGCGAATCACCTGCACAGCAATGCGCAGAGAGCCCAGGCTTCTTCTTTCATACCAATGAAGAGAAGGACCCTTGGATCGAATTCGACCTTGGCTCGTTACACCCGGTGTCGGTCGTGAAGGTCGACAACCGTCAGGACTGTTGTGTAGAGCGCGCATTTCCAATGTCGGTCGAGCTCAGCGTCGATCACAAGCATTGGAAAGAGGTAGCTCGTCGCGAGCAGGAATTTTCACACTGGACCGCTTCGTTCGACTCGAGCAAAGCTCGCTGGGTCAGGCTACGCGTGCACAAGGTGACCCATTTGCACCTCGATCGAGTGAAGATTTTGCCGTGAAAGCAGCTCTCGGCTAGTCACCGGCGATCAACCTGCAGGCCGATGCAGACCTCACGACGGCAGAAGCGCTTCACGCCCTTCATGCGCGCTATCGCGCCGCGAGGACCGACCGCGCAGCGTGTGCTCGGTGGCCTGCTCTCGCTGGTCATCGTGATCGTTTCCGTGGCCCCCATCGCCCGCTTCATCGGTATCGCGCTAGCGCGCATCAATTACCCGTACGAGCTCGAGTGGCTCGAGGGCGGCGCTATCGGCCACATTCAAGTCGTGCTGTCGGGTGAGCCTATTTATCGCCCGCCATCGTTCGAGTTCACGCCATTTCTGTATCCACCGCTGTACTATTACGTCTCTGCGCTGCCATCACTGCTGCTCGGGGCCGGCCATTTGGCGCCGCGTCTGGTGTCGTTCGTCTCGGTGCTCGGCTCGTTCGTTCTGGTCGCCCGCTGGGTACGCGAGGAGACGGGCGATGCGGTGGCGGGCGTCGCGGCCGCCGGTCTCCTGAGCTCGGTGTACGAGATCACTTGCTGTTGGTTCGACTTAGCCCGCGTCGATTCTTTGTTTTTGTTGCTCACCCTGAGTGCAAACTTTGCCGGCCGGACCACCCGTACGGCGGCGGGGGCGGCCCTGACCGGGGCACTGATCGCCTGCGCTTGTTTCACCAAGCAGCTCGGGATCCCCCTTGCTCTGCCGGGACTGATCTTCGTGGGCCTGCGTTCCATCCGTTTGGGCTTGATCGCGACGGGCGTTGCCAGCGCGTTGCTCGCGATAGCGGGCCTCGGCTTTTACGTCAGCTCTTCCGGCTGGATTTTTTATTATCTCTTCACGTTGCCCGCTCGCCATCGAATTCAATGGTCGCGCTTCCCGCACGACGCGCAGACTTACTTTCTCAGCAGCACATTTCTGCTCACTGCAAGCGGTGTCGCACTCCTGTGCGGTTGCGGCTTTGCGCGCTCGGCCCGCAAAGAATGGTTGTTCAATGCTCTCTTCGTGGGGCTGGCCTGTATTACGTCGTTTCTGCCGCTTCTCAAGGCTGGCGGCTATCCCAACGGGCTGATCCCCGCCTACGCCGGGCTGGCCCTAGCGGCGGGTATTCAGCTCGGGCTGCTGCGGCGTGGCAGCTCGCCTGGCTCGGGTAATCTGGGGCCTCGTTTGCTTGCCTGTCTGCTGGTCACATTTCAATGTCTGGCTTTGACCTATGACCCGGCCATCGCGCTCCCAACGCGCGCAGATCGGGCTGCTAACGATGCCGCCGTAGCGCGGATGCAGAGGCTACCGGCGCCGGTCTGGGTCACGGCGTCTTGCAACTACAATCGGCTGGCGCAGCCCCACCACGGCATTCACCTGGATACGGGGGCGCTGTCCGACGTGCTGGCGGGTGGCGGTCGCGAAGCCGAGCAGCTCCGGGATGAAATGAGAAAGGTGATCGGCGAGCACCATTTCCGCACCATTGTCTTAGACCGTGCGGATGGGTTCTTGCCAATCGACATCGTGAAGCTGATCGGACGAGAATACGTCGAACGCGGCTCGGTGATGCGGGGTGTCCCCGACGACGTCGCCTGGCCAAAGACCGGTGCCGCGGTTCGACCCGACACCATTTGGATGCCCCGCACACGCGCGGCACATGCTCATTGAACGCGCCTAGGCGCCGCGGCGGGGGTCAGCTATGGCCAGCGCACTCCGGTCGCTCTTTGCGTAGATAAAGCTGCACGGTGCGGCCGCCTCGGCCCGTGACGGCGCCCAGCAAGCAATAGTCTTGAGCGAGAATCTCCGCTAATTCAGGGACCTGTTTCATCCCGAAATTGGAAAGCGCCGCGGGATCATCGAGGATCAACGGCGGTCGAGCAAAGCGAATCTCCGCCGCAACGGTCGCCCGCGAGTCACGAGCTACGTACGCGGCGTTCGGCTGACCCCAGAAGGGCGGCACCACCCCGGCCACGAAATGCGAGGTCACGTAGCGTGTGATTGGCCGGCGCTGACATGAAATATAGAGATCGGCGTCGAACCCCCATGCGAACAGGCCGTCGCTCGGCTTCGTGTAGCGATCGACTTCGTCACAAATGGCATCTGGCCGTGCGGGCGCCCACGAGCCGCTCCGTTGCTCGGTGGCCATGTTCGATATTCGCCTCGTCGCGCCGAACCAAGTGATGGCTGTCATCACCGCGCCCAATCCTGCGTACCCGAGCTTTCGTCCGAGCGCTGGGCGCGCGCGCAAAGCCTGCTCCGCTCGCAGGCCGACGACCATCCCGACCCACGGGGCCACGATCAGAAAGTAATGCGGCCAAAAACGCATGGTCGAGAGCGCAGAGGCCATCATCGAGATGCCAATGATGGCGCTCGTCGTCTCGAAGCCGACGCGGGCGTATGCGGCAAGCAGACGACGCGGACTGAACGAGTCGATCTCGAACAGGGGGCTGACGAGCGCGGCGGCCAATGGCAGTCCGATCGCAAGCGCGGTGATCGGCTGATCCTGCGCCCACGCGAGCACGGCCTTGAGCTTCTCGGCGTCGCGATAGGGCGCCATGTAGACGTCCATGTTGTAAGTAAAGAACCAGTACACGAACGTGCCCAGTGCGTGATTGAACGCGTACAGCGCGAGCACGGCGGCGGCGGTGGCGCCCCAGCCCAGAGCGAACTTTGCCAGCCGCACCCATGCGGCTCTGTTCGGTGTGCCCTGAGCGCCGAAAGCCCAAGCGAACACCCATAAAAAAAGCGGAAACACCAATAACGCCGAGGTCTGCTTGGCCAGCATCGCCAAGCACGCGAATGCGCCCGCGAGCATCAAATAGGCCCCACGTCGCCGCTCGTTCATGCCGAAGTTTACGGCGAGCGCCACCCAGCCCACGGCGCACAGCGCGAGAGGTACCGCCACATGCTCGCCCCCCAATGACAGTCCCGCGCCTGGCGGCATGCCATACTCGCACACATAGCCGAAGATCCCGCCCGAGAACACGCCCGCCAGCGGACGCCGGGCCGCCGCTCCCGCAAAGAAACTGCTGGCGGTCGCGAGCAATGCGGCCACCAACGTACAGACGCGGATGCCCACCCAGCTGTACGGGCCGAAAATCTTCTGGATCAACGCGGCGTACCAATAAAGCAGAGGCCCGCGATGACATATGGCGTCCACGTACGGTAGCCAGTGATTTTGAATCAGGCGTGTTGCAAACGCGACGATGTGCCCATCATCGAAGCCCACTCCCTCGGTGTAATGCTGCAGGAACCAGCCGTGTACGAAGACATTCGCAGCTGCAATCGTGAGTGCCGCGATGGCCGTGATTATCCACTCGGTGGAGGGCCGGGTCCGCTTCATGACCGCGAGAGGAAAACATGCCTAACGCCCGGTTGCATTGGCCTAAAGGCACGGCTTGGGTGCTTTTATCGACCAAGCGCCACGCGCGCTCCGCGAAGAAAGGTCCAATGCCCCCGCTGAGCTGAGATTCGCGGTCGTCGGTGGTAATGCACTGGTAGAATTCGAGGGACGCGCTATAAGCGGCCGCACTATGCTTCGAAGCATCGTTTTGCCCGCGTTCAACGAATCCGGCTACATCGCAGAAATGGTGGCTCAGGCCGTTCGAGCGGGCGAAATGCGCTCGGATCCGTTCGAGGTGATCGTCGTCGACAATGCGTCGACCGACGACACCACGACCATCGTCGAACGCCTGGCCCAGGCGGATTCCCGCATCAGCCTCATTCGCCACCCCGAAAATCGTCTGTACGCAATGAGTTGCTTGAGCGGCACCAAAGCGGCCAAGGGCGAACGCGTGTTCATTCTCGACTCCGACGGGCAGCACCCCGCCGCGGACATCTGGAAGTTCGACGCCAAGCTGGACGAAGGCGCGGACTTCGTTTTTGGCTGGCGTGTCAAACGCGCCGAGCCGGCGCAACGCCTCGCGATGTCGAAGTTCCTGCTTGGCCTGACCAAGTTCTACATCGGCTTCGACCTGCATGACGTAAATTGCGGGATCCGGGGCTTCAATCGCCGTTTTGCCGACGTGCTCGAGATCAAGCACCGAGTGAATTTCGTAAACCCAGAGTTCTTCGTCCGCGCGAAGCTCGCCGGGCTACGGGTGACCGAGGTCCAAATCGCGCAGGAGAAACGCAAAGCCGGTATCTCGAGCCATGAATTCGGGAGGCTATGGCGCATCTTTCAGAGCGTGCGCGGCACGTTGAAAAGCCTGTCGGAGGAGCTGCCTCGTTGAACCTGCGGGGCCGCCGCATGGTCGACGCGTCTATTCGCCCGCCCGGCGGTGCTCGAAGGGATAATCAACGGAGAAGCCCTGCGCTGGGCTACGTCGTTCGAGAGGCAACTCGGCGCGCCGCCGCTCCAAGAACCACAGCGTCCGACCAGAGCTCTCTTCGATAACGCGGCCCGCCGCAAAGTTGCGACGGAAATCGATGACGCGGTCAATGGCCCGCCCCTGGAATACATTCGCGAGCACATCGGAGAAGCGGTGAAACGATTCACGGTCGCGCACGATGGGTACGCCGATGTGAAAGTAATCCGGCTCCAAACGCGCGTAGCATTCGGCGCACTCCTTGCCGTAAATCGGGTTGATGCCGCGCGTGCCCCCATGCAATGCAATGTCTGCATTGCACAAGCCCCACATGTCGATGACCGCCGCGTCGGTAAACACCGAAAACACGCCAGCGTAGTCGGTCACCAGGCGATCTCCGGGGCGGCGGACTACGTAGGCCATCATTTCCTTGACGGCCAAGAGGTTGTGCCGCGTGTGCGCGCCAACGGAGCTCGCCGTGCGCAGCTTCTTGCGCTCTTGCGGGCTGTCGATTGAAGCTGCGTGCATATGCACGCAACTAAAGAGCAACGCCGCAATTATTGCCGTTGCCACCGCAAAACGGACGAAGGCGTGGCTCCGACGCGCCATCTGCCACGCGGCTTGACCGCCCCAACCGAAGAGCACGGCCGCCAAGGGCACAATTGGCAAAAAGAAGCGGTTGAATGGCATCCAGTCGCCCCCCACGGTGATTGCGTAAGCGACCTGTAATGTAACGGCACAGCCCAAGGCCATGGCCGCGCGCCGTGGCCCCCGCGCGACGGCAAAACATGCCAGTGGCAAGACGGACAGCGCGCCATAGTCCCGAACGAAGTCGTAGGCTTGGCGAAAGCCGCGGTGAGGATTGCCCGTCGTCACCATCGTTTTTGCATAGTACGTGGTCGGCAGAGGCAGGCCGTAATACGCGTATCGCCACAGGAAGTACGCAGCCCAAAGGGCAAACGGCGGCGCGGCCCAGCGCGCTAAAGCCTGCGCCGACCCTCGACGGTCCTTCAGTGACGTCAGCATTTGCACACCGAACACCGCGAGCATTGGCACGAAGCCATCGATACGCAGGAGGGCCGCAGGTAGGAACGCGAGCAGTGACCAACGCTTGCGCCGAGCTGCTTCGCTCAGGTAGGCACACCATCCCAGCAGAATCGCGGCGGCAAACGGCACTGTTTCGAGACCAGACGCAGCCGCCCGAAAGAGATCGGAGCAGGAAACCAGTGCCGCGACGCTGGCCAGCGCTGCAACCGGCCCAGCCGCACGACGCGTCAGACGATAAACCCCGACGAAGCACAGCGCGAGGCATGCGAACGTGACGACACGAGCGAAGCCGAGCGCATCTTCCACGCCCGAAAAGACGTAATGAATCGCAATGACGACCATCCACAGGAAGTTGGAGTAGCCCTCCACCCGCAGTCCATGGCTGAAGACAGGACCGTGACCGCTGGCCAAGTTCTTCGAAAAGGAAAAGGTGATGTAGGCGTCGTCGACTCGGAAATCGAGCGCGCGCGACACTTGATCTGCGGCGACGTAGCTGAGCAACAAGACCCCTGTCGCCCACAGCAGACCGACAGGGGCCAGGGCGCGGCGCCATCGGCGCGCGCCGATGGCGCGAGAGCTCGGCTCGCCGAGCGGATCAGGCACGGAGCTCCATGGTCGTAGGATCAGCGCGTTATAGGAGGGAACCCGCGGCCGGCTGTCAATTGCTCGAGCTGCGCGCTCGCTCGAACTGCCCTGGGCGCCGCACCGTTGACCTTGACTCAGCGGTCAAACGCGGGGAAATCAAGCGGCGAATGAACCTCTATCAACGCGTCTTGGGCACGCCGTTCGTCTACAACCGCATTCGACCGCTGGCGGTGGGTGGTATCGACATGACGCCATTTTACGATCGCGTGGGGGCAAGCGCGGAGGACGTGATTCTGGACGTTGGTTGCGGCACGGGCGACGCTTTGCGTTACTTGAGCGGCTTTTCACGCTACGAAGGTATCGATACGGATGACGTCGCGCTCGGGTTCGCGCGAAAAGCGTACGGCGCGCGGCCCAACGTGTCTTTTGCCTGTCAGATATGTACCGCGGAGGACGTGGAGAGGATCGCGCCGTCGCGGGTGTTGTTGTGCGGCCTCTTGCACCACCTGTCGGACGATCAGGTGCTTGCGCTACTCGGCGCGCTCAAGTCGTCGCCGCGGCTTCGGCGTATCGTGACCTCCGACATCGTGTACCTCGACCGAAGCCTGATCAGCAATTTTCTAGCGAGCATGGACCGCGGCAAGTTCTGCCGTCGCCGCGAGCAATTCGAAGCGTTGGTTGCCCGAGCCGAGATGAAAGTCGTCGAATCCGCAATCGTTCCGTGTCGGCCCCGGACGGGCTTGGCCAAGTATCTGATGATGACGATTGAACCGTGATTGGAGGCCCACTCAAGGAGCTGCGAAGCCGAGCCGCGTCAGCGCGAGTCGCGTTTCGGGATTCTCCGCCCCGCGCGCGAACAGATAGAATTCGTCGAACGCGCTGGTGACGAGCCGGTATTGATGGTCGGCGAATGTATTGGTCAACGGCGTCCGGAGCGAGCTTACTTCACGTGTGCTGAGTAATATGTAGTCGGGCTCGCCGTACGGCCGAGATAGGTCGTAGGCCGCAACTCGATTGGAGACATGCGATAAGAGATAGGCGGTTACGCCGATGCTCGCGTTGGCGGGCAACCTCTTCAACACGGAACGCAGGCTGTCGTATCTCGACTGCCCCCACGGCGTCATCTGCACCACGCTTGCAGTGGCACCGCCAAACCCCTCCGGACGTAAAAACGTACCGTAGTCATAGCTATGGCTGAGCTGAGTGATCGTCAGGGTAACGAGCAGCGCCACGTAGCGCGTGCGCCCCGGGCCCTGGCGCCGGTGCTTTTCGAGGATGTAGACGAGCGCGATGAAACAGCCCGGCAGCCACACCACACTATCCATGTAGTTGGGCGAGCCGTTGGGCCAGAATTGAGTCCCTGCGGAGGTAAACAAAATACCCGGGATGAGCAGCGGCCAGCAGCTAGGCTCCAGCACGGGCAGCACAGCGAGGGGTGCCAAGGCATGGAGAACCGCGGCGATTTTGACCGCTCGCACCAAATCCCACGCAAAAAATACCGGGTTTCTCCAGCACGCGCTCAATGCGAGGACCAGTGAAGAATTCTCGAAGGCCGCGCCCCCGCGTTGCGCAAGAACCACGTTCAGGGCAATCACGGGCAAGGCCAACGCGACCAGCCTCACGCCGACGCCCCGTCGGGAACGCGATACGATGAGCATCGAGCCCAAACCTAGCGCATTGAGCGGGCCCGCTTCCGAGATCGAAAGCAGTGCGATCAAAGAAACCACCAGTAGCACGCGCCGCTCGCTTTCGATGGCGTAGTACAAAGTGAAAGAGAACAGCGTCACCGCGGGCAACCAGCCAAACCCGGCGAAGAGCGCGCCGTGTTGTGGCGCCGAGAGCAGGTAGCCAAGCCCGATCCAAAGCGCAGTCGCTCGACCGAGCTTGCGCGACGCGGCCAGATACAGGGGAAAAACGGCGCTGCCGGCAAGCACAGCTTGCAGCCAGAGCAGGGTCTCTGCGCCAGGCCGAAGCGCGTAGAGTGGGATGAATCCTATCGCTCCGTATTCCGCGTGCACGGTCAGCCAGTTACCTCCCGCCTTGCCAAAATACGCGGGAGCGGCGAAGTAATGACCGTGCAGCAAGTTGGCCATCACGTTGTCGCGAATGCCGATGTCTGCCGGCAACTCTTGAATTAGCCGATGATGCACGACCGCGTAATGACCGAGTAACGAGACGAACCCAACCGTGCCAGCTAGCAGCAGCACCGAGCTGGCAAAAGGCGGGAGTCGGAGCCGCTCGATTCGCGACCAGAGCACGGACGGCGGACCGCTTCTGCGCTCCGCCAGCGCTCGCGCTAGCAATGTCCTGAAAATTACGCCGAAGGCCGCCAACACCACCAGGTAATAGAGCGGCTTATCCTGGGCAATCTGGCTTTCGAACAGGCCGGGCACGATGAACAGCAGGGCCAGCGGCGCGGTCAGCGTAGCCGCTCGCTCCAGAAACTGGAGCTCACGCCTCCGCCAAAGCATCAATAGGCCAACCACCGCCGGGAATGTGAGCCCCAGTGCGAGGGAAAGCAGCAGCAGGGCACGGCCGTGCTCTCCCAGGGTGTTGCGCTCGGCGAACACGGTTCGAAGTGGCGAGGTCAGCGAAAGCGTCTGACAGGTGAGGACCAGCGAAAACCCCACGCAGCCCAGCGTTGCCAGGGCCAGAGCCAATTGGCGAAACCGACTCGGTGCATCGCGCAATCGATCGTTGGATATCACTTGCAAAGACTCAGTCCGCAGGCGGCGTTGCAACCGAAGAGTTCACGTTGATTTCTTCGGCGGTGATGTAAAGCGGGCGACGCTTAATCTCTTCGTAAATGCGGCCCACGTATTCGCCGAGCACTCCCGTCATGAGTAATTGCGCAGAGGCGCCCAAGGCGACCGCAATCATGATCGTGGGCCAGCCCTGTACGACGCCACTACCGAAAAAGCGCTCGTAAATCGCCCAAGCGGCCGTGAGCATGGCGACCAAGCCCGAAGCAACCCCGAGCCATGTCGCAAAGCGCAGAGGCACGACCGAAAAGGATGCGATGCCGTCGACCGCGAACCGCACCATCTTCTTCAAGGGGTATTTCGTTTCACCGGCAAAGCGCGCCGGACGAGCATAGTAGACGGCGGTTTGGCGGAAACCGACCCACGCCACCATGCCGCGAACGAATCGATGCCGCTCGCGCAGCGCACGCATGGCGAGCACCACCGGGCGCCCGATCAATCGAAAGTCCCCGGCGTCGGCAGGAATGGTTACACCGCCCAACATCGCCCGTAACAGCCGATAGAAGACCGTGGCCGTGAGTTTCTTGAACAACGTCTCCCCGTGGCGCTTGGTGCGGACCCCGTAGACCACGTCATAGCCTTCACGCCAGCGATCGATCATCTCGCTGACTACCTCCGGAGGGTCTTGCAGATCTGCATCCATGATGACGACGGCCTCGCCTTCAGCCCGGTCGATGCCAGCAGTGATCGCCATCTGGTGGCCGAAGTTTCGAGAAAACGAGATCACTTTGAAGCGTGTCTCTTCCGAAGCCAGCTTTTTCAGTTGCGCGAGCGACTGATCGTTCGAGCCGTCGTTCACGAACACGACCTCCCACGAGTCGATGCGCAGCTCCCAAACCTTTATCACCTCGCGCAGGCGACGCGAGAGCTCCGGAATGACCTCTTCTTCGTTGAAGATGGGGATTACGACAGTCAGGGTCGGCCGCGGCATATTGAGGAACTCTATACAGGGAAGCTTTGCGGCTGCGAAGGCTCACGGTGCGAAGGAGAAAAGCGACGTTGCCCGCCATCCCCCGCCCTAGCCGAGCTCAGGGGGCCTCAGGCGTGACGCGGAGATGAATGCCCAGATGCTGCAGCGCAGCTTCTGTCTCGGGAGATTCGTAGCCGCGCTTGAACAGGAAAAACTCACGCTCACCCTTGGCGAAAAGCCCATACTTCTCCCTGCTGAATTTGTCACGGAGAGTGTTCCTCAGGTCACCACTGACCTCACCGTCGCTGAGGAAGACGAAGTCGACCGGACCGACGTCGTAGCGGAAAACGTATGCTTCCTTGCGAGCCGAGATGTGGGGATTCAATGTCTCGGTCGAGACCACGCTGGCTTCGCGAGGGATCTTGCCCACGACGGAGAGCATGTCCGCGTAACGCTTGCGTGCGGCGTCTGGTAGCTCGAACGAGACGCGCCCGAACCCGCCTACGAAGCTATCGCGCTGCAGGACCGCGCCAAAATTGAAGCTGTGACTCAGCAAAGTCACGCTGAGCGCTCCGAGCACAGCGAGCAGCCTCACCCGGCCCTGGTGGCCTTCTCGAATCACGAACAGGCTCATCGCGGTCGTCGCGAATAGAAACGGAACCCAGTGCGTCGTGTATTGAAAAGCGATCGACAGCGTCGGCCAATAGCCCGTCGTCATCAGCGTAAACACCGAGCCAGGAACGAGCAGTAGCAGAAACGGCAGACGCCTGATGGGCAACAACACGAGCGGTGCCAGCATGTGCAACGCGTACGTCAGTTTGGGACCGCGGACGAAGGTAGACAACGCGTAAAACGGATTTGACAAAAGTGTCTTGACCACGTTGCCGTAGCCAGTCTTTCCGTCCGCAAAGAGCTCGTTATACATGCTGTCGAACCACCAAGGTCCAGCCCAAGGCATGATCACGAACTTGTCGATGACGAACCATACCGCTGCCGCCAGAGCGAGCGTGACTCCGAAGCGGACGCGCAGGCCCGTGACGAACAAAAATACGCCTAAAAAGGCCAGGCCCACCGCGATGTCTTCACGCAACGCGAACAGCAGCACGATCATCAGCACGCTGAGCCAAGTCTTCCGTGACGCGATGCCGTAGAAGAGCCAGAAGTAAAAAAAGACACCGAGCGGCAGCCAGTGAAAGTCGTAAAAGTTCGCGCCATGCAGAGGCGCGAACAGCACGTAGGCAAGCACCAAAACGACCGCGGGCCAGCGCGAGAGCATGGTCCGCGCGAAGAGATACAGCGGGATCACGGCGCCACCAAGAAACACGGACTGGAGCAAAAGTAGCGTCTCGGCCCGTGGCGCGAGTGCGTAGAGGGGCGCGAACAGGACCATCGCATACTCGGCATGCGTGGACAGCGAGTTGTGGTGCCCAGGCCCGAACATCACGGGTGACTGAAAGAATCGCCCCTTGATGGTGTTGTACATCAGGTTGTCGAAGATCCCGAGATCGAACGCGCTGGTCAGGATCTGACGATGGTGGCGGATCGTGAAAAACCCGGTGTAAGTGGCGTAGCCGACTCCCGCCAGCACGACGACCAGCGGCGCGAGAATCGGCGTGACTCGCGCGCCCACGTCGTACGCGAACGCAAGCGGACGGCGCACGCTCTTTCCACCTGCGATGACGATTAGCTCGGCAATGCAAATCCGCAGCAGCCGTTCGAGACAAAACCCGAATAGCGTCAAGCAGATCAGGTACGCAATCGGGCGCTGCTGGCCGAGCTGCCAGGTGAAAAGCGCTGGCAGCGCGAAGGCAAGGCCCGCCGGTGCGGCCACGCGAGCTGCCGACGCGATGAACGGGGCTGTGCGCTGCCGCAGGCCCAGGAGGGACAGCGCAGAAAAGAGCGCAGGCAGGAACCCGAGCGTGCTCGCTAGAGCGAACGAAGAGCTCGAGACGGGCAGCGCATTCTGCGTGAAATGAACGACGCGCTCGTCCGCGGGCAGGCGAGCATAGTAAACGAACTGTGCCAGCGATTGGCCGATGAGCGCTAACGCAAAGAGCGATGCAATCGTGTGCTGCGTCCGATCCGCGGGCGGCAAGACCCGAACCGTCGAACCGGCTGACTCGCTGGCGACCATGGGGCGCTGTTTTATGTTGGCGCCGCGGGCTCTGCAATCTCGCCCGGCTTTTTTGGAGTGGGCCGGCGCTTGACCGAAGCCGACGCCCCTGCTTCTGTCGCTGCCCTTGACTCACGAATCTTCGACGCCGGCCGCGAATACCGCGCCCCCGGTCCGGACCCGGGGCGCCCTTCGCAGGTACGCGCCGCGCGTGGTCGTGTCGCTATTGATCGCTGGTGCGTTCGTTTGGTTGTTCCACCGGGGTGGCCTGCCGCTGCTGCCGCCGGCCGGCACGATGGCCATGCTGCAACCCTGGGCTATCCCGGCCTACGCACTGTTGACGCTGCTAGCCGTGTTCTTCCGCGTGCATCGCTGGCTAGCGCTGCTTCGCCCAATTGCCCCGGATGTCTCCGGACGGCGCGTGATCGGCATCGGTTTGGTCGGCATCGCGGCGATCATGTTCGCGCCGCTGCGGATGGGCGAGGCGGCGCGGCCCTACCTGTTTGGCCGAGACGGCAAGGTGAGTTTTTTCCAGGCCCTCGGTGCGGCGGGCGCGGAACGCGTCGTTGACGGCTTGCTGCTGACGTCGGTGAGCGCCGTCGCCATGGCGCTGTCGACACCTATCGCACCCTTACCGAATCACTTGGGGACGATGCCGTTGCCCGTCTCGATCATCCCACGCGCCATTTACCTGGCGTGCGCCGTGTTCGCGTGCGCATTTTTAGCGCTCGCGGTGTTTTATGGCGCCCGTGGCTTTGCTCGCCGCGTTACGGACGGGCTGCTCCGTCCCATATCGCCCGGGCTCGCCTCATTCGTCACCGCGACTCTCGAGCGCCTAGCCGACGGCTTGATGGTACTAGGCTCGCCGGGAAACCGTTGGCGCTTCTTCAGCGAGACGTTGTCGTGTTGGGCCTGCCAGTTCTTGTCGCAATGGGTGTTGATGCGTGGCTGCGGCATCCAGGGCTCGTTCGCCGAGGCGTGCGTCTCGCTGGGCGTGCTCGGGTTGGGCGTGATTGTCCCGGCCGGCCCGGGCCTGTTCGGCGCGTTTCAGATCGGCACGTACTCGGGCCTCGCGCTCTTCTTTCCACTGCCTATTCTCGTCTCTTCGGGCGCCGCCATGGTCTTCGTCAGCTACGCCGTTCAGCTCGTTTCGATGGCCCTTTCACTCGCGCTCGGCCTGTGGCTCCTCGCTCGTCCCAGTCCCGCGGGCGGCCGCCCCCGCGGCCTGAGTTAGCAACGCGCACGATACCAGCGCAAAAATTATGGGCGGTTGAGCAACGGAGTCGCGCCAAGCATTGTTACTTTGCGAACGGACCGCTAGCCTTCCCTGCACATGGCACTCTCTCTCGACGAGCAACTGGCGGCGCTTCCCTCTGATGTTCAGGCTTTGCTGAAGCAGCATCGGTTCGACGCCGAACACTTCAAGCGGCTGGCGGCGCGGCTAGGGACCGAGAGCGCGGAGGACAACTTCGTCAAAGGCCAAATCAGCCCGCCTCACCCTGAGGATCTGGAGGAGCTACCCACCGTCGGCAGTCCGGAACATGCGCAGCTCGTCGCGCTCGGGGAGAGCGCGCTCCGGGAAGGCAAGGTCGCGCTGCTCGTGCTTGCGGGTGGGATGGCCACTCGCATGGGCGGCGTGATCAAGGCGCTGGTCGACGCTATTCCGGGCAAAAGCTTTCTGGATCTGCGCCGGGCCGAGATGCGCGCCTTGGAGCGCAGGTACGGCGTCGCGCCCCCACTCTGGCTGATGACCAGCCATGCCACGGACGCCGGGATTCGCGCCGCCCTCGGCGCCGACCTCGAGGGCAAGTCCGTCGCCACTTTCACGCAGCACCTGTCGTTGCGCCTCACCCCGACCGGGGACGTGTTTCTCGACGAACATGGCCGGCCGAGCGAGCACGCACCGGGTCACGGCGATCTACCGGACGCGTTGCGCGAGAGCGGTCTTTTGGCCTCGTTCGTCGAGCGCGGCGGCAAGGTGATCATGATCAGCAACATCGACAACCTGGGCGGGACGCTCGACCCCGCCACGATCGGCTTTCACTTGCGGCACGGCAAGCCGCTCACGGCGGAGGTCGTAGACAAGCTGCCAACCGACCGCGGCGGCATTCCCGCCTACGTAGACGGCCGGCTCTGCATTTTGGAGGAATTCCGTATTCCCCCGAGCTTCGATCCGAAGACGGTGCGAGTGTTTGCGACGAACGTATTCTATGTCGATGCCGCCACGCTGCTCAGTTTGGACATGAAGTGGAGTTACTTCACCGTTCATAAAAAGGTGGACGATCAGCCCGTCGTGCAATTCGAACGATTGGTGAACGAGCTTTCGAGCTCCTTGGCTACGGCCTACGTGCACATGCCGCGCGACGGCGCTGAATCCCGCTTTTTGCCTGTAAAGGACAATGCGGAGCTCGCGCTACGTGAGCCGGAGATCCTGGCCGTGGCGCGCGCCAGAGGCATCGTTTCGTGAGTGACGCCCGGCGCGCGAGTGGCGTCGGCGGACGTCGCTCGCTGCGCGCGGTCCAGTGTACCGGCGGGGTGCTTGCAGCCGGCGCCTTGCTGGCTCTGCCCGCCCGCGCTCAATTCCCGAGTGACCAAGCCACGCGCTTGCCCGCGCTCGGACGGAGCGCGGTGAGCGACGACGACTCCACCGCATTGGTCGTGAACCCCGCGAATCTCGCTTTTCTACCGCGCGAGGAGCTGCGCTGGACGGGCATGTTCTTGGACGAACGCTCGACCGCGAGCTATCAGGGTCATGCCTTAGCGTTGGCCTTTCCGATCCCGTTTCTGAGCTTAGCCACCGGGCTCCGGCTCGACCTCGTCTCGCCGCCACGCGGCTTCACCAGCCAGCATTTCGGCAGCGATAGCGGCCGTTACGAGTGGCTGACATGGGGCCTGGCCCTGAAAGCATCGCCAGCGTTTGCCGTTGGTTTCTCGCTCCAGCGCTCGTATTCGAATCGAGCTGCCGCGCACGACCTGAGCGCTTGGTCGCTCGCGGTCACATCGCGCCCGAATGATTATTTCGGGTTGGCCGTCGTGGGCCAAAACTTGAACGCGCCGACCAACGATCAAGGCGGCTCGATCGACCGCTCGTACAACTTCGCGGTCGCCATTCGCCCGGCTCGCAGCCGCGCCGTGGAGATCGGGCTGGAGGGCCAGTACATCACGCGCGGCGACGATTACTGGGTACCGCGGGCCACGCTCGGTGTGGACGTGCCTCAGCTCGGTCGGCTGCGCGGCGATTTCGCGTACTCCGATCCCAGCAACAAGCTCGGTGAGCGGAAGTGGCTCGCGTCGGCCTCGTTTGCGTTCAACTTCAACGGTAGCTCGGGGTCGGCAGAGGTCGCTGGCGGGACCCTATTCGGCAGCGGGCTCGGCTCGGACGCGCAGGACCGCGCTCAAGACAACCTCGGCCTAGAGATCGCGGCGCGCGGCTTTCGCGACAGCGCGGCGGCAGAGGCGCCTTCTTACGCGCTCCGCTTACGGGTCGAGGACACGCCCAACGCGCGCGGTCATACCGCGCTCTTGCGCAAACTATGGGATATCGCCGACAGCGAGCCCACGATCTCGGCCGTGGTGCTGGAGTTGCGCACGGCGCCCGCCGACTCCATGGCGCATATTCAAGAGCTGCGGGACGCGCTCTACCACTTGCGCCAGGCCGGCAAGCGCGTGCTCTGCCATCTGGAGGACGGCGACGGCTCGTCCTTGTACCTGTGCTCGGCGGCGGATCGGATTTTGCTCAATCCCGCCGGCGGGATCCGCTTCGCCGGCTTGAAATCGCGCTACATGTATTTTGGCGGGCTGCTCGAAAAGCTCGGCATCAAGGCTGATTTCGTGCGCATTGGCGCGCACAAGAGCGCGCCCGAGTCGTTCATGCGTGATGGCTCGACCGAAGTGTCGCGGGCGGACAAAATCGATCTTTTGCAACAGGTCGAAAAGAACTTCACCATCGGTGTCGCGACTGGCCGCCACATCGACGCAACCGAGCTGCGCGCACGTATTGCGCGCGGTCCGTTCGTGGCGTCCGAAGCCAAGATTGCGGGGCTGGTCGACGGCTTCGCCTTTGACGACCAGCTGGAAGCCGAAGCCGGCAAGCTCGTCGGCAACCCGATACGGCTGCTGGACGACCGCCGAGCGCCGCGCACGCCCGATTACTTCGCGGAGAGCTCGGGCATCGCAATCGTGTACGTCGACGGCGACATGGTCGATGGCCGAAGTCAGACGATTCCGCTGCTCGGCACGCACCTAGTTGGGTCGTACACGATCGCCGACAGCCTGCGCACTGCTCGCGAAAACCCGAAAGTCGGCGCGGTCGTGCTACGGGTCGAGACCGGCGGTGGTTCGGCCATGGCCGCTGACGTGATCTACCGCGAGGTGCAGCTCACGGCCGCGGTCAAGCCGGTGATCGTGAGCATGGGCAGCGCCGCCGCTAGCGGTGGCTATTACATTGCGGCACCCGGCACGCACGTGTTCGCGAATCCTCTCACTATCACGGGCAGCATTGGCATCTTTTACGGCAAAGCGGACGTGGCCGAGCTGATGCGGCGGATCGGCGTCAGCGTCGAAGTGTACAAGACCGCGCCGCGCGCCGACGCCGAGTCGATCTTCCGCCCCTTCTCCCCTGAAGAGCGCGTGGAGCTCGAGCGCAAGGTCGCGCAGTTCTACGACGTGTTTCTGACGCGCGTCGCCAGCGGTCGCAAGCTCAGCAAGGCCGACGTGGACGCGGTAGGTCAAGGCCGCGTTTGGACGGGCGAGCAGGCGCTCGAGCGCAAGTTGGTCGACGAGATAGGAGGCTTACGTCAAGCCATCGCGCTCGCGCGGCAGCTCGGGCATGTCTCCGACCACGGGCCGATCGTCGAGCTGCCGCCTCCCGATCAAACCTTGCTCGGTCGCATCTTGGGCATCGATGGCGTCAAGGACGACACGCCGGCGAGCGCCTCGCTGCTGCCGTCGCAGTTCTTGGACTTGGTGCGAGCGCTGGCACCGTTCGTCGCTTACAGCGGCGACATGCCTCTCGCACTCCTGGACATGGCGCCGGTCGCGCCCTGAAGGAGCCGGCACCGTCCCGGCGTGAGCGTAGCGGTCAGTCCGCCTTGTCGCCCTTGTCGTCTTTTCGCTTGGGGATTGGGTCCAAAGACATCGGGGCCGCCGGCTTGGCCTTCGGCTCGCTGTCATCCGTGCCCTTGCCGCGAGCCGCGAGCTTCTCCATCCCTTTGCGCACGGCCAAGATCGAGAGCCGGCGATTTTCGGGAGCGAACGGCTCGTCGTTATTCATCAACGCCGTGGCGCCGTGGGCGAACACACCCGAAACCTGGCCCGAGCGGAGCCCGCTCTTTTCGAGCACGGCTCGCGCGCGGTCGGCGCGCTCGAAAGAGAGTGTCCAGTTGGAGCGGCCCGCGCCCGGCGCGAACGGGCGCGCGTCGGTATGACCGTGCACCTGAATTTGATTGTCCAATCGACCCAAAATGGGGGCAATTAGCTCGAGAATCTCAATCAATTTCGGCTTTAGCTCGGCCGAGGAAAGATCGAAGAGGAGGTTCTGCCCGCCGTCCAAGATCTGGATGAGGAGGCCTTCTTCGGTGACGCTAACCTTGATTGAGTCTTTGAGCTGCTTGATCTGAGCGTCTTGGCCTGCAAGCTCGGTCAGCTGGGCCCGCACGGCCAGCGAGACGCGCTCGAACGAGACCTGCTCGGGCTGGGTGTGGGCGGCGCCGATCACGTCGAAGAAGCCTTTGTTTTGGATACCGCTGCCGCCGTTGAGCACTGACGGTGCGCCCGTGAACACGCCGGTCCGAAAATAGTCAGACAGCTCGGTGCGTGTTTCCTGATCGGTCTGGGACAGTAACCAGAGCACCATGAACAGAGCCATCATGGCCGTGACGAAGTCGGCGTAGGCGACCTTCCAGGCGCCACCGTGGTGAGCAGCGTGGCCTTTGACCTTTTTTTTTATGATGATGACTCGTGGCCCACCACCGCTGCTGGCGCCGGCCATGGCTTTACTTGCCCTTCAACTCGGCGAATGCCTTGTCGAGCTCACTGCTCGTGGGCCGTTCGTCCGAGAAGATCGCGCGCCGTGCGAACTCGATGGCGATTGCGGGGTTCACGCCGCGCGCGGCCGCCACGACGGCTTCTTTGATGCAGGCCATGTAGCGCCCTTCGGCGGCGCCCTGGATCTCGACGCTGGTCGCCATCGGGCCGACCATGCCGTAACACAGCAAAATGCCTAGAAACGTGCCGACCAGGGCCGCGGCCACGTGATGGCCGATCTCCTCGGGGCCGCCGTCCAAGTGGGCCATCGTGATCACGATACCGAGCACGGCGGCCACGATGCCCAGGCCCGGCAAGGCGTCACCGGCAGTGCGGATCAAGCCGATGGGCTGCGCGTCCTCCGCGTGATGAGTGTCGAGCTCGGCGTCGAACAACATGCTGAGCTCTTCTGCGGAGCAGCCGTCGACCAGCTGCTTCAGGCCGTCGACCAAAAAGTCCATCGCATGGTGGCGCTTGGTGATGCTCGGATAAGCACCAAACAAGCTACTCGATGCCCTATCGCTGACGTGCGGCTCGAGCGCGAGCACGCCCTCGCGCCGAATCAAAGCCAGGATCTGGTACAGCAACTTCAACAAGTCGAGGTAGTCGACTTTCGTGGGCGAATGATTCTGAAATGCCTTCTTCAACGAAGCCAGAACGCGCGACATCACCTTGCCTGGCGCCGAAATGATGACCGTGCCGACCGTCGCTCCGCCAATCACGACCAATTCTGCCGGCTGAAGCAAAACGGGAAACGGCCCACCACCCATGGCGAAGCCACCGAGCACGCAGCCAAACATCACGATCAGCCCGATGAGAGTCGACACATCGGCACAATTCGGCCGTGCCCGCGCAAAGCTTAAGGCTCAAGCCGGGACGGCTGAGGCAAGGGCGTCGCGACCGGGTCGCCGCGATGTGAGTGAAAGTGCGCGGCTCTCGCCTCTACCAGTCGCATTCAACACCGCTGCCAGCGGGAGCAGACCCTCTCTCCCTCTCTCCCTCTCTCCCTCTCAGCACCACTTGCTGCGGATTTTGTACGTCACCTTCGTCACCCCCCGCGCCGCCACCTTGATAGTGAACAGAAAAGTGTTCGCATCTTTTTTTTCCACCGCCTGGCTCGAGCTCAGCACCGTCCAATCGCCGCCCACTGGTTCGCTATCTTCGACCTCCACGGGCGTATCCTTATGGTTACGGATTTCTACCTCCCACGTGCTCTCGGAGGCGCACGTGCCTAGCTCGTGCCACTCGGTCTGCTTGCGATCGCCGACGACGTCGAATGCGTCGCCCATTTTTACGCGCAGCTTTTCGTCGCGCGGCGTGTGATCGATGGCGTCTTCGCCCACGAATTGCTTGGCCCCGCTTTTGTCCGCTTTGTACACTCGCAACGTGCCTTTCGGCAGCGGCATGCCCAAATGGTTCTGCTGAGTGTTTTGAATGTCCAGGTAGACCCCGACTTTTTGGTTTGATTGCACCTGGCCGTAGTTGCCGCGAAACCAATACTGCTCGCCAAAAAACATCAGCTTCTTGGTCACGCCGATGCCCGACGCTTGCAGCAAGTTCACCTGCTTTTGCTCGTTCTGAAGCACGGTCGTGGGGCGCTCGAGCGTGTACAGGTGGTACTCGAACAAACCTTGCTCCTGAAATTGCGTCTCCGAGCGCGCCGATTTCGCCATCCCCGCCACCGCCATCTCGTTCATTTGCGGCTGCACGCGGTTTACGTCCCCCGCCACCAGCTTGAGCTCGGCATTCTTGTAGCTGGCGCCAGATTGGTTCACGAGCGTGACCCAGCCGTTCAGCTCGCCCTTGGTGTCGCTATCGTCCACCACGAGCACGTAGTCCGCCGACCAGTTCAAATTCTGGGTGAGGTAGGTGACCTCTACCGTTTGCTTGGCGGCCTGGCTGTCCACCAGCCAAACCAGGGTGGGCTTCGCGATCAAGTTGTCTGGAACCTGCGGAAAGGCGAGGCGCCCGGGATAACCAAACGTGATCTCGCCGTTGATCCTGAGCACTTGGCCCTCCGCAACGGACAAAAGGTCGGCGTCCACTACGTCCTCTTTCCCGGTCTGCTCGTGATAGCGATAGGCGCGCACCCGCTTGCCCACGTATTTTTCGAGCAAGGTCTGGGGCGTCAGCAGGTCGAAGCGGTAGTTCTGCTCCAACACCGAGATGCCGTTGGCGGCCCCCAAGGCTTTGATGTGCACGGTCTCGGGCTGAATGTTCGCCGCCACATCCCGGAATTCGAGCTCCACCTTGCCGGCTCCGAGCTCTGGCAGCTCGCGCACCTCGCGCACCAAGCCGAAGTTCTGATTGTAGACGGTGATGCTCGTCTGCCGCCGGTCTTCTTCGGTCGACACGCTGTGCCCGATAGGCACCGCCAGCGCGGGTTTGGTATCGGCTGCCGCCCGCTTCACGAACGCTCCGCCAAACGCCGAACAGAACGCGACACCTGCCAGTACCGATCTCGTCTTCATCTTGATTCGCCCTTGCTCAACACCAACGTACACGAACGCGATAGGTCAACTTGGTTTCCGAGCGTGGCCCGAGTGGCACGTCGAACGTAAACGTCCGCGCGTCTTTCTTGGTGACGGGCAGGCTGGAAGACACGATCTCCCAATCGCCGCCCGCCGGCTCGTCGACCAGCACCGTCTCGGCCACATCCTTGTGATTGCGAAGCTTGATTTCCCACGCGCTCTCATTCACGCACGCGCTGATCGCCTGCCACGCCGTTTCGGTTCGGTCCGCCACCACATCGAACGCGTCACCAAGCTTGATGCGGATGCGTTCGTCGCGCGGCGTGTGCTCGATCGCGTCCTCGCCAATGAATTGCTGTAGCCCGCTTACATCAGACTTGTAGACGCGCACCGTGCCCTTCGGCAGCGGCATGCCCAGGTGGTTGTTTGATTTGTTCTGGAAGTCCAAGTAAACCCCGACCTTTTGATTCGAGACAACGCGCCCGTAATTGCCTCGAAAATACGATTCGGCGCCGAAGAAGATCAGCTTCTTCGAGAGGGTGATGCCCGACGCCTCGAGCAAGCTCACTTGCTTTTGCTCCTTGTCGAGCAGGTTGGTCGGGCGCTGTAACTCATACAAATGGTACTCGAATAAGCCCTGCTCCTTGAACTGCGGCGCTGGCGCGGAGAGCGGAATCGCGATGCTGGATTCCATCGGCGGCGATGGTGGTGGCGGCGTCAAGCGCTGCACGTCGCCTGCGACCAACTTGAGCTCTGCGTCTCGGTAGCTCGTGCCAGTGTTGTTGCGCAGCGTGACCCAGCCGTTTAGGTCAGCGAGCTTGTCCTCGGCGTCGACCGACAACACGTAATCTGCGTGCCAGTCGAGCTCGCCCGTCAAGTACGTCACTTCCACACGCTGCGTGTCGGCACTGCTCCCCAAGAGCCAGACCAAGGTCGGCTTTTGCACTAAATTCGCCGGCACCTCTGGGAACGCGAAGCGACCCGGGAAGTTCGACGTGACTTCACCGTCGATTTTCAGGACCACGCCGCCCTCCACCGACAAGATTTGGGCTTGCTTCTCTTCCTCGACCCCGCTGCGCTCGTTGTAGCGATACACCTTGACGGTTTTGCCCAGGTATTTTTTGAGCAGCGTGTCCGGCGTCAACAGGTCGTAGCGGTAGTTCTGTTCTAGCACCGCGAGCGCATTGTCAGCCGTGAGGCTCTTGAGGTGCACGGTCTCGGGCTGAATGTGCGCAGACACGTCGCCGTATGACAGCTCTACCTGACCCTTACCGAGGTGCGCGGAGCGCACCTCGCGGACCAAGCCGAAGTTCTGGTTGTAGACGGTGATCGAGACCTGCTCGTTCGCGTTTCGGTCGCTGCTAGTGTGCAGGATTGGCCGCAGGTTGGGCACACTGGTTGGCTTCCCCGGCCCGCATCCGGGCAGCAGCAAGGCCAGACACAGCCCAGCTCTGAATCGATGCAATCGTCTCATTTCACCACCAAACTCTCGGCACCGCCGAAACCTTACAGGCCCGTGTCGCGCGCAACAACGGCGCCAGCGCGCCAGCGCACACCTCGGTATGCTAATGAGCGCGCGTGGCCGTTCGTCCTGAGCTCGTCAAAACCCGGCGCTTGGTCGTCAAGATTGGCTCGCGCACGATAGCCAATGACGCCGCGTTCCCGGCGCGGTTGGCCGGTCAGATCGCCGAGCTGGCCGCACGACAGTGCGGCGCGGTGGTGGTCACGAGCGGCGCCATTGCCCTGGGTTGGAGCCGACTCGGCTACAAGGCCAAGCCTAAAGAGGTCGCGCTTTTACAAGCCTCGGCGGCCGCCGGGCAAAGCGTGCTCATGCGACGCTACGATGAAGCCTTTGCCGAGCTCGGCCTGACGCCTGCGCAGGTTCTGCTCTCTTATGCGGACCTAGCCGACCGCGAACGCCTGAACAATGCCCGTGAAGCCCTCGGCGCACTGCTGGAGGCGGGGGCGGTGCCAGTCGTAAACGAAAACGACACGGTCGCGACGGAAGAGATCCGATTTGGGGACAACGATCAGCTCGCCGCGATGGTCGTACCGCTGGTGGGTGCGGATCTTCTGGTCCTACTGACGGACGTGGAGGGCGTGCTGGACGAACGCGGCCAACGCATTTCGGTGATGGCACCCGACGCCCAGTGGACGCAAATGTCGGTCAAGAGCGACCGTGTGGGCTCGGGCGGCATGGGCAGCAAGGTCGACGCCGCACGCAAGGCCAGCCGCTCCGGCGCCGCGGTGGTGATCGCACCTGCGGGCCGAGCGAACGTACTGAATGAAATCGTGTCCGGCGCAGACGTGGGCACGCTGTTTCCACGCCTCGGCCCGCCGCTCAAAGCGCGCAAGCACTGGATTGCCTTTACGCTGCGGCCCAAAGGCGCGCTGCTGCTCGACGCGGGCGCAGTGCGCGCCATGCGCGAAGGCAAAAGCAGCCTGCTGCCGGTCGGCGTGGCCGGGGTTTCGGGCGCGTTCAACGCCGGCGATTCCGTGCGCTTGTTGGCCCTCGACGGAACCGAGGTCGCCCGCGGCCTGACCCGGTTGGGCACCGTGGACGTCGCTCGGGCGGCTGGAAAAAAGGGCGCCGAGCTCGAAGCAAGCTTCGGCGCGGCCGCGGCCGAGCTGGTGGTCGTCCACAAGGACGACCTCGTCATTTCCGGCTGATTTAGTCTCGCTGCGCGCGCTCAGGTGAGACAACCTGCGACTAGGTGCGCAAAAAAATATCGGGCTTCAGAGAGTTTTTTTTGAACGTTTCAGCACGCGAGCTGTCCATCATCGGCACGTGCTGTCGCTCGGCCAAACATGGGTTGCCTGTGCGGCGCTCGCGCTTGCGGGCTGCTCGCGGTTCATCGGAGCTCATGGGGCCGGACCTAGCTCGGTACCGGCCGCGTTGGGCGATCAATCCGCGCCGTTTTTGGACGACGCGAGCCATGAGCTAGGGGCCCTGCCGCCGAGCTTAGCCAATGACGACGACTATGTCGTGCGCATCGTGGTTGGCTCGCTCACGTGTTCGGGCGCGCTCATTCAAGACGACCGCGTGCTCACCGCGCACCACTGCGTGGCCGCACGCGACGAAAATGGCCGCTCGCTGAACCGGAACGTCCAGCCCGGACAAGTGCGCGTGGAGCTCGGCGGAGACTATCTGCCGTGGGGCGAGGCCACCGTGCGCGCACTCTTGACGCCGAGCTGCGGTTACGTCTCGGGCGAGGGGGACTTAGCCATTTTAGTGCTCGACCACCGGTTGACGGGCGTAGCTACGCGGCGCGCGCGGCTCGAAGCATCGCCCGGCAAGCGCGAAGCGGTCGAGCCCATCGGCTTCGGTCGCTGCGCTCTGTCGTCGGACGGCGTGCACAGAAAGCATCGGGCTGGCGGCCCGATCGAGCTCGTGTCGCAAGGCCGGTTTCGATTGTCGGCGGCGATCTGCCCCGGTGATTCGGGTGGCCCTGCCGTGAGCACGGAAAGCGGCGATATCTTGGGCGTCATTTCCGCGAGCGCGATGGACGGCGACGAGCGGACGCGGGACCGTTCGGAGTTCGTGCGCGTGGATCGCTGGCGGTCACTGTTCGCGTACGCAGCCTTGGTGTCCGCCGGCACGAGCTCGTCTGAAGTGCCGCCCATCGAGTGCCAGTGAGACGATTGTCCTTCGCGTTTCGAACACGTTAGCCTGCTCTGCGTATGGCGAAGCTCTTGCGTTACATCTTCTGGGTGTCGCTGATCGTCGCCGTGCTCGTCGGCTTGCTGCGGCTGACGGCGATCCGCTGGTGGCAAGTTCCGGTCGGCGACCCGTACTTGGACGCGTCGATTGCGCCCACTCTGCGCGGCGGCGACTGGCTGATTCTGTGGCGCGCGACTGCTCCCCGCTCGGGAGACCTGGCGTTGTGTCCGGATCCCAAGGCTCCGGCCCGGATAGTCATCGGCCGGTTTGCCGGGATGCAGGGCGACCACGTCAAGATCAGCAAGAACGCGCTGACGGTCAACGGCTCGGTCGCCGACAACACGGGCTCGTGCGACTCGTTCAAGACCATCGATCCTGCCGCCGGTCTGGAAGTGCCTCAGGGCTGTAGCGAAGAGGAGCTGTTCGAAAAAACTCACTTGATAGCGGTGGTACGTGACAGCTATGCAGAGCCCGCCCCCGTCGATCTAGATGTGCCGGAGGGCAAGGTCTTCTTGCTGAGCGACAATCGGCAGTTCCCTTACGACTCACGCGACTTCGGAGCCGTCGATCGCAGCAGCTGCGCGGAGACGATCGTAGTTCGGCTAGTCAGCAAAGATGGCTTTTTCGACGTGGCCAATCGCTTCACGTGGATCCACTGAGCGCGGAACGCGAGCGCGCGGCCGTGGACAATCGCTGAGCAACCTCGAGCGTTCGCGGCAGCGGGTGCTACCGTCAGCGGGCTCGATGGGTCACGGCGCGCTCGAGGTCGGGATTGTGTGCGGTCGGTGCGAAACGTTTTCGCCGATGGGCAATGCGCGCTGCCCGGCTTGCGGCCGCGATCTGGCGCTGTTTTCCGTCGACCAGCCCAGCCTGCGCGCTGCCGGAAGCGAGCCCGCCCCCGACGTTCGCGACGAAGCTCGTTCCAAATCGGGCGAATTTGAGGGAGGCTCCGGGCTAAAGGCCGGCGGTGCGTCGGCTCCGGCGACAGCGCGTTCTCAGGAGGAGCAGATGGATCAGGCTAGGTACTACGTGTGCGAGTCGTGCATGACCCCCGTGCCGAGCGGGCACAAATTCTGTGGTCGCTGTGGCGCCCCCGTTCCAGACACTATCCTGCACATGTCGCCATCTTTTTACAGCGACATGCAGGATGCAGCCAAGGCGCGCCTAATCTTGATCCGCGGCGAGGGAATGGACGGCTTGAGCTACCACCTGAAAGCCGAGCAGCACGTGATCGGCCGCCAAGGCCAGCTCGAGTTTCCCGACGACCCGTTCATCTCGCCCAAGCACGCGAACTTTTTCTACCGCGACAACCACCTCGTGGTGCGCGATGAAGGCTCGCTGAATGGCGTTTACTTCCGTGTGCGCGGCGGTGTGGAAATCTCGCCCGGCGACACGTTCCTCGCGGGCGAGCAGCTGTTCCGGCTCGATCCAACGCCCAAAGCCTCGGACGCCGCGGACCCAGATGGCACGCTCTTCTACTCGTCTCCCAAGTACCCGAGCGCCTTCCGCCTGAACCAATTGCTCGAAGGCGGTGCGATCGGCATGACGGTCTGCGCGCGCGGCAGCTCACTGCAAATCGGCCGTGAAGACGGCGATTTGAACTTCCCGAACGACGTCTTCATGTCCGGCAAACACTGTACGATTCAAGAGCGCGACGGCAAATTCGTGCTGACCGACTTCGAAAGCCGAAACGGGACCTATCTGCGCATCAAGAGCGAAACGCCTTTGACCCACGGCGATTACGTGTTCATCGGGCGAAAGCTGCTGCGCGTAGAGTTGAACAGCAACTGAGATTTTTTGTTGATGGTCACGCGGCGCGCGCGTTTCGTCACCGCCTTCGGCGTCGAAGCGCGGGCTCCGGTTGCCCTGGGCGCGGCCGAGCTCAAGCGCCATCGAGCCGCGGCTTGCGGCGACGGCGGCGCTTACGGGCGGGCTTGGCCTCCGCGGCGCTGGTGCCGGCGGCGCTGAGCTCGCCGGCCTCCATCGGTTCCCGTTCGCCGAGCGCGGCGGCGCGTAGCTCGACCACGTCGCGCAGTGCCGGATAGAGATTCGTGCGTGCGAAGCGGCCGGTGCGGCCCGCTTCCACGCGCGGCATCAAGGCAACGATGCGGCGCACGGCGTCAGCGATGCGACGCGGCACGTTCAGGCGATCGACGATCGGCTCGAGAAACGCGTACGCCGCCTCGACGCGGTCCTTTTCACCCGAGCAGGCCTCGCGCATCGGCTCCAAAAGAAGCATGGCCCACAGCACGGTGTCATCGAGCGGCGATTTCCGATCGAGCGTCGTACGGTCAACCTCCTGCAGAATGCGCCATACGCTGTTGTCGTCCTCCGATAGATCAGCGAGGTAAGTCGAGAGCTCCGGCAAAAGGACGTCCAGGACGCCGGTTTCCCAGGCCAGCCAGAACGCGCGCCGCGACGCTCCGCTACGTAAGAGCCGCAATACTTCCTCGAAGAGCCGTGGCCGCGCGGCTTTGCGCAACGCGCTGCGGCACTGCACGATGGCCTCGTATACCTCCGGAGTGATGCCCAGATCGAGCTGCGCAGCGAACTTGATCGCGCGCAGAATGCGCACCGGGTCTTCTTGAAAACGCACCACGGGGTTGCCGATGGTGTGCACGGCGCGGCGTTCGACGTCGGCCATGCCACCGACCCAATCGAGCACCAAGTTGTGCTCTAAGTCGTAGAACAGGCCGTTGATGGTGAAGTCTCGGCGGTACGCGTCCTGATGGGCCTCCCCGAACACGTTATCGTTGCGGATCAAAAGATCTTCGCTCTCGCGTTGCTCGTCGTGCTCGGGCGGACGCCGAAACGTGGCGGTCTCGATGACTTTGCCGCCCCCGAAGAGCACGTGCACCAATCGAAAGCGACGACCGATGATGCGCGAGTTGCGAAACAAGCGGCGCACGTCGTCGGGCCGGGCGCTGGTCGCGACGTCGAAGTCTTTGGGTGAGCGTCCGATCAGCAGGTCGCGCACGGCGCCACCGACCAGGTACGCCTCGTAACCGCCGCGGGTCAGGCGCTTGACCACTTTGGCCGCGTCGGGGTCGATGCGGCCTTCTTCGAACTCCACGGAGTACTGTTGCGGCTCGGGCGCGCCGTCCCGGCCGAACCGGGGTAGCTCAGGAGCACTGTCGAGCTCGACCTCGTCTCGCTCCTCCGCGCGCACCTCGCGTGGTGGCTTGGCTCGGCGTGAGACGTGACTGAGCTCCGGACTTACCGGCTCATCGGGGGCTAGTGCCCCGCCCTTCGCGGGACTGCGTGAAACCATGGGCCGGATGTTCCGCATCACTTAGCACAGGCCGGGGTCGCGGCGCGCGGCGCGCGTGCGAAGCCTCAGGATTCGCCGCGCGGCTTCGCCGAATGGGCACCCCGGTGCCGAGCCGCGCCAGGGCCCGGCAGACAGCGGCGTCCTCGCACGGGCCAACGCGGCCATGGGCCGAAGGCCACGGAATTGCGCCCATGGCCGCGCGATAACGCACATCCGGTCCCGCCGCGCCCTTGGGCGAACCCACCAAGTCGGCCTCGCGCTCGTTCACTGCGGGCAAGCCAAGCAACCACTCGGGCTCCAGGCCGACCTGTTGCAGCGGGCTGCCGTCCGGGAGCGCCACCAGCAACGTGGTCAGCCGGAGCACGCCTTGGCCGGAATGGTCGTCGAAGTACTCTTGGACGCAGCCTTTGCCGAACGTGTGGGCACCCAGCAGGGGCCCGCGCCCGTAGCTATCGATCGCCCCCGCAATCATTTCTGCGGCGCTGGCCGTGTAACCATCGACGAGCACCGCCACCGGCCCTTTCCACGTTGCGTCGGCGTCGGGCGCGGGCGCGCGCATCACCTCGCTGACCAGGCCGCGGTGGATGAGCGGAAAGCTGGGTACTCCGGGCAAGAACAAACCGATCGCCGCGGCCGCGCCGTCAGTCGAGCCACCGCCGTTGCCACGCAGGTCCAGCACGACGCCCAATGGCTCCTCCTCTTCTCGCGCGTTTGCCAAGACCTCGGCCAGGTCCTCGCCGAGTCGGTCGCCGATCTCACTGACCGGGATCACGAGCGCCGCGCCTTTGCCGTAGGCCACGCGTGTCCCGGCGAGGGGCTCGCCCGAGAGCGTTTCGTCTTGCGGAAAAGCAACCAGCAAGTCGAGCGTCGTGGGGCGCTCGCCGCGCAGCACTTTGACCGCGCGCATGCTTTGACCACGCGGGGGGTCCACGCGCGCCAATTGCTCGATTTGCTCTACGCTGAGCCCGGCTGTCAAAACTCCATCGACGGACAGCACCAGATCATCGAGCTCGAGCGGTGCGCGAGGCGCGTCCAAGATGCGCGCGCCAATTGGAGTCCGTTGCATGTTACCCCAGAGCGTGGGCTCGGTCGCGTCAATCGGGTCGCCAGAAAAAAGCGCCCACTCCTCTTCCAGCGGTGCCCACTCGCCGTGTGGATCGATGGCGGGCACGTACGCGCGCACCGCGGCGGCGAGCACGACCTCCGACCACTGCTCTGCGCTCAGGTCTGGGAAAAGCCTGGACAACGCCGCGCTCGCGGGCCCCTCTGCGATCTCGGGCGCCGCCTCCAAAAACTGGCCTACGCGGAGCCCCAATTCGGCCGCTAGCTGCCGCGCCGGGCGCGTCGCCGCCTCATCCTCGAATGAAGCCTCATTGACCTCAGCCAGGGCGCGCGCATAGCGCGTTGGGGGCGCATCCGAGCGGGCCTGCTCGAACACGCTACGCAAACCATCCACCCAGCGTTTCGCGTCTCCGCCGAGGCCCAGCGCAACTTCACAGGGCGCGCTCGAACCCGAGCTCTCGAGCTCCGCGAGGAAGCTCGAGGCCCGAGCTTGCACTGCATCCGCCAGCGGCGCGTCGGGCGCAGCCGACCACAAGCCGTGCGGGTCAAACCAGTCGGTCCACAGGTCCGCGAAGGTCGAGGCTCGCACGGCGGCGGGTTCGGTTGGCAGACGGCGCCGCACCTCGGCGACGATGGCGCGCGCCTCGGCGCAGCTCAGCCGCGGCGCGTCGCCGCTCGGCATCTTCAGTGGACGCTCACCCTGGGCCGCCTCAGCCAGCGCCGGTGTATCGATTTTCGCGGGCGCGCTCGAGTCCGCAAGCCCGGGCCTCGGCATTTGTTTCGAGCGGGGCGCCGGAGCGCGACACGCGGCGCAGGCTGCGACCGCTACCAGCGCCACGAGCTGGCGGAAGGCGTGTCCTGCGGGCATCGGTGACGTCAGCGGAGCATGCGGGAGCCTACGGCGCCGCGCAAGCTTCAGGAGCGCCGCAGCGGCTCCTGGCCGCGCGGCTTTGCGAGTGGCCGCGCGCCGGAACGGGCTATGGTTCCGGGAGCGTGAAGCCGATGTCGCTCGTTCTGCTCGGATGCCGCGTTGCGGGTCCAGCCACGTTGTCGCCGCCGGCGGCGCGGCGTGCGCGTCGCGCAGCGAGCGCATTTCGCCAGGGGGTGTGCGGGCACATCCTAGCCTGCGGCGGCAAACGCTGGAGCGGCGTGCGTGAGGCGGATGCGCTGTGTGCGTTCCTAGGCGAGCTGGGCGTACCGGAGGGCGCCCTCGAGCGAGAGCTATGGTCCCGTTCTACGCGGCAAAATGCGCATTACGCCGCTCAGCTGCTGTTGCCGCGCGGCATGTCGCGAGTGGCTGTCGTGACCTGTGATTGGCACATGGCGCGCGCTCTTCGCTGCTTTCGCGGCGCGGGGTTCGACGCGGAGCCGTTGCCCTCGATCTCGCCGCCGCTCACGCCTCTCGGGACGTGGTTACGGGACGCACGCGAACGCGCAAGCTTGGCATTCGACTGTCTTGCGACGCAGGGCTTTTCGAAGGTGTGATGAACCGCATCGCCCTGTACGCGATCGGCTGCGCATTGCTCTCGTGCCAGGGGCACCCCCGAGCGAAGGCCAACCAGTCCGCGGTGCCCGCGCGCCCGGTGATTTCGGCGGCGCTCGCGGTCGCCCGCCTGAAGTCCGCGGAGCGACGGCGAGATTCCTCTGCCATCGAGCGGGAAGCGCTATCGAGCCGCGATGCGAGCGTGCGCCGGGCCGCCGCGCGAGCGTTGGCTCGCATCGCCGACGGGCGCGCGGCCGAGCTATTGGCGCTCGCGCTGTCTGACGAAGACTCAGAAGTGATCACGTGGGGCGCGTACGGCCTGGGCTACACTTGCCGGGGGCGCGAGCGGAAAGCCGTGCCTGCCTTGGTCGCCCGCGCGGCCGGGCTTACCTCCGCGAACCTTCGAACCGAGAGCGCGCTCGCAAGCCCCATCGAGGCCATCACGGATGCCCTCGGGCGTTGCGCCAGCCCCGACGCAGAAAGCACGCTGCGCGCTTGGCTACGAGGGCCGAAAGCACGCGCAGAGTCCGCCGCACTGAGCCTGGGTCGGGTCGTCGAGCGTCAAGGCCGGCTCGAGGACGCAACGCTGGTCGCACTGCTAGATGTCGCCATTCACGAGCCGGATCCACTGCAAAATGCGCTCTATCCCTTCTCGCGCCTGTCCGCGCTGAACGCCTCGACGGCAGAGCGTGCGCTCGCGCTTGCGCGTTCGGTGCTTCAGAAGCGCGGGCCGGGAGCCGAGCTCGCCATCCGCTCCCTGGCTCGCTCGGGCGACGCCGGCGGCGCCGAGCTCGCTCGGCTGCTGGCTGACTCGAGCCTGCCGCCCGCCCTGCGTTCCGAAGCGGCACGTGAGCTGGCCGCGCTCGGTGACGGCGGGCAACGTGCGCTGTGGGCGGCGTTCGACGCGACCATCGTGCAAAAGCCGAGCGACGCCGAGCTGAGTGGCGACGCGTACGGCCCGCTCAGCGCCCTGCTCGATGCGCTCGCGCCGCCGTTTCCGAGCTCCGCCCTCGAGCTTCGAACCCTGGCCGAGCTTCCTTTGGATCCGCTCGACTCTACGCCATTGAAGCGCCGCAAAGTGCACGTTCGCTGCACGGCGGCCGCGCTGCTTGCGGCGAGCAATGATCTCGACGCGCGGCTCTCGGCCTGCGACCCGGCCACGCAAAGCCTACCGCGCGATCTCGCGGCGCTGGCCGTATTGGGCCGAGCAAAGCTCGTCGGCCGCCGAAAGACGGCGTACCTGGCCGATGCTCGCTCCCAGTTTTCCCCGATTCGAAAGGCTGCGCTCGAGATTTTGAGCGAGCACGCCGAGCTCGACGACGCCTATCGAGTTCTGAGTGAAGGGCTGTCGGCGCCAGCACTGGGCGTGGTGGCGAGCGCCGCCCACGTGCTCGCGAGCTACCCCGAGCGTGCCGACCGCAACGCCCGGCCCGGCGCGCCCAGCCACCTTGCGCCGAGCCCAGACTCGAGCGTGGTCCAGGCGCTGCCGGCCGCTTTCACCGCGGCACGTAACCAGAATAATATCGAGGTCCAGAGCCTGCTCCTCGATGCAACGGGCGCATTGCAAGTTTTGAGCGCCAAAGATTGGGTGACTAGCGCCTGCAAGAGCGACAATCCGACCCTGCGCGAGCACGCCGAGAAGGCCCTGCATTTGCTCGGCGAGCGGACGCGCCTGTGCGACGCGAGCCGACCCGGCGATGACCGCGATTCGGCGTCGGGCAGCGTCGAAAAAACAGCCCTCTCGTTCGAAACCGAAGTGGGGACGCTGAGCTTGACGCTCGACCCGACGTTCGCGCCGAGCGCGGTCGGGCGCGTTATCCATTTGGCGCAGACGGGGTTTTACGACGGAATGGCGGTGCATCGCGTGGTGCCGGGCTTCGTCGTGCAATTCGGCGACCCGGAGGGCGATGGCTACGGCGGCGATGGACAGCCGCCACTGCGTTGTGAAACGTCACCGGTGCCGTTTTTGACGGGCGACGTCGGTGTTGCGCTGTCCGGCCGCGACACGGGATCAAGCCAGCTGTTCGTGACGCTCGGCCGTTATCCGCACTTGGACGGCCAATACGCTTGGATTGGGCGGGCGGGGCCGGGCTGGGATCGCGTCACGGTCGGCGACCGTATCCTGCACGTCCTCGTGCGCTCGGTGCCCTGAGAAAAGCAAAGTGCTAGAAGCGAGGCATGTTGCTCGCGGTCGACATTGGAAATACGAACGTGGTGTTCGGCCTGTACCGCGGTCGCGCGCTCGAACAAACTTTTCGCGTATCCACCGTCATCACCCGCACGGAGGACGAATACGGCGTCATGCTGCAGCAACTGCTCGCCCTGCGCAAAGTGCCGAGCGACGCGATCGACTCGGCGATCGTTGCGAGCGTGGTGCCGCCGCTCACCGACGTTATGTGCGAAGCCATTCGACATGCGTTTGCCCGCGAGCCGCTAGTCGTCGGACCCGGACTGAAAACTGGCATACCCGTCTTGTACGAGAACCCGCGCGATGTCGGCGCCGACCGCATCGTGAATGCCGTGGCCGCGTTCGAGCGGGTCAAAGCCGGGGTAATCGTGGTTGATTTCGGCACGGCAACGACGTTCGATTGCATCTCCCCCAAAGGCGAATACCTAGGCGGCGTGATCGTGCCCGGCGTTCAGGTAAGCCTGGAAGGCCTGATTGCGCGCGCGGCCAAGCTGTCGCGCATCGAGCTCGCTGCGCCGCCGCACGTGGTCGGTAAGAACACGACCCACGCCTTGCAGTCGGGCGTCGTGTTCGGCTATGCCGCGCTGGTAGACGGCATGGTGGGTCGGCTCGAGAAGGAGCTCGGTTTTCCAGTTCGAGTGTTGGCTACTGGAGGCCTATCGACCTTGATCGCCAAGCACAGCGAGCGCATCCAGTCCGTAGATGTGAACTTGACCTTGGACGGTCTCTGCTTGCTTCACGCGCGCAATGCCGTCGCCCTCGACGCCGCCGCGGAATCTAGCGCCGCCAAACGCCGCCCGGGTCGCGGCCGGTGAAGCGACGCGCTCTTTTATCGGTCGCGCTTTCATCGGCTTGGGTTGCGGTCGGTTGCCAGCACGGGCCAAAGACCGGCGCGCCTGGTAAGCGGCGAGTGGTCTCGCTATCACCGGCGATTACCGAGACTTTGTTCGCGATCGGTGCGGGTTCCGATCTAGTCGGAGTGAGCGACTACGATGATTACCCGGAGGCGGTGAAACGGTTGCCGCACACTGGCACCGCGCTCACGCCCGGCTACGAGGCCATCGTGCGCTTGGCTCCCACGCTGATCCTGTGCGAGGCCGCAGCCAGCGCGCCCAAGCGCGAGCTCAGCGCGCTTGGGCTCACCAAATTCTTGGCTTGGTTGTCGCTCGAGGACATCGTCGCCAGCACGCGTTTGCTGGGCGCGTTCACCGAGCACGCGGCCGGCGCAGACGCTTTGGCTACCCGGCTCTGGGATGGCTTAGCGGTCGGAGAAGCAAAGAACGGACCGCGCGTGCTGCTCGTGTTGGGCGATGCCACGAGCAAGCTGAGCGAGATCTTTTTCATCAAGAAGAACTCGATCCACGGCTCGGCGCTGCGCGCCGCGGGCGCGCGGAACGCCATGGCCGCAGACGTATCCGGGGTCCCACGGCTATCGCTGGAAGAGCTGCTGCATCTGGACCCGGATGCGATCATCGTGCTCCTCGCCACAACGGCAGACGCGCCGAGCGAAGCTCGCGTGCTAGCCGACTATGGCGCCCTGGAGCCGCTCACGGCGCAGAAAAATGGGCGCATTTCCGTGCTCAGGTCAGCGGAAGCGTTCGTGGTGGGGCCGCGCATCCTGACCCTCGCCGAGCAGCTCCGTCGGGAAGTTGCCCGCATGTTCCCGGGCCCCGCGCCGGCTCACTGAATCAGCATGGCGGAGCTCGAATTTCAGGCGCTGAGCGTGAAGCTTCGCGGTCGGCTCGTGCTCGACGCCGTGACGTTCGGCGTGCAGCGCGGAGACTTCGTAGCGCTGCTCGGGCCGAATGGCGCGGGCAAAACGACGCTCTTGAAGACCGCGCTCGCACTGCGCGCGCCTAGCAGCGGGCAAGCGCTCGTCGCGGGGCAACCCGCGTCGATGCTCGACACGCGCGCGCGCGCCGGGGCGATCGCTTGGCTGCCGCAGCAGATCCGCGCCGACGAACCGGTCTCGGCGCTCGAGTCAGTCGCGGCGGCCCGCTTTCGCTTCCGTGAGGCCCACGCTCAGTCGCTACGCGCGGCCGAACGCGCGTTGAGCCGAGTCGGCGCGAGCGCTCACGCGGGACGCCCGCTGACGGAGCTCTCTGGCGGTGAGCGCCAGCGCGTCGCGTTCGCGTGCTTGTTGGCCCAAGAGGCGCGCACGCTGCTGTTCGACGAGCCCGCCAACCACCTCGACCCCGCGCAGCAGCTGGAGGTGTACCGTCTGCTCGGCGAGCTCTGGCGGGAGGGCCGCACGATCGTGTGTATCAATCACGATCTGAATCTGCTCGCGCATCTAGGCAAGCCCGAGGGCGTGCGCGTGGTTGCGCTCAGCGGTGGCAGGCTTGCGTTCGAAGCCGCTCTCTCTGACGAGGCCCTTCCCGCGCAGCTCGGGGCCCTGTTCGGCGTGCACATGGCCGCGGTAGTGAGCAACGGTCGCCGCTTCATCGCGCCCGAGCTCGGGGGCCGCGCGTGAGAGGGCGCGTGCTCGCCCTGTTGCTCGGATGTGGCCTCCTGCTTACAGCCGCAGTGCTCGTGGGCGCCCGCCTGAACGGCGCACAGGGCAGCTTCATCCTTTGGCAGTTGCGCGTGCCCCGCGTCTTGGTGGGCGTGCTGGTCGGGGCCACGCTGGCTCTCGTTGGTGCGGTCTTTCAGGCGCTATTTCAGAATCCCTTGGCCACGTCGGACACGGTTGGAACGACCGCCGGCGCCACCGTAGGCGCCCTCGCGGCGCTCGCCTTCGATGGCGCGCAGGCTCCGGCCGGACTGCCGCTCGTCACGCTCTGTGCATTCATCGGCGCGCTCGCCGCGAGCTTGCTCGTGGCAAGCTTCGCCTCATCGGGCCGCGCGCACTCGAGTGACGTGCTGTTGGCGGGCATCGCCGTCACCCTCGCGACGAGCGCGCTGGCGTCCGGCATTCAATTCGTCTCTGACCACCGTGCGCTGCTTGCGGCCGCGCAGTGGGCGCTCGGTCAGCTGCCCCAGGTTGGATATCGAGGCGTGCTCCTGCTGTTGCCGGTGTGCGCCGTTTCGTGTGGGTCGCTCTTGCTCCTCACGCGCCCATTGCAAGCGTTCGCCTTGGGTGAGGAGCTCGCGCACAGCCAGGGCGTGAATGTGCCGCGCCTTCGTTTCTGGGCGCTCGCGATGGGCTCCTTGGGCGTCGCGGCGTGCGTCGCCTGGTGTGGCCCCATCGCGTTCATCGGCCTGATCGTGCCGCACTTGGTGCGCCGGCTCATCGGCTCCAGCTATCGCGTACTGATGCCGATGGCGCTGTGCGCTGGAGCTGCGGTGTTAGTGGGGTGCGATCTGCTCGCGCGCTTGCTCGTGCCGAGCCGCGAGCTGCCTGTTGGCATCGTGACCGCAGCGCTAGGGGCGCCAGCGCTAGTGGTCTTGGTCGCGCGCGCGCGGCGCTGACCGCGCCCTCTTCATTTCTCGTAAATTTGCGCCGCCGCCACGCCCGCGCCGGCCGCCGACTGGACCGACACTTTCGCCGAGGCCGGCAGGCCCACTGCCCACTTGTAGCAGTTGGGCTTTTTGCCGAGCACCGCGCTCGCGCCCGCGTCTTGGTCGATGGCGAGCACGGGCGCCATGCCTGGCAGGACGGTGACCAGCAAGAGCTGAACGTTGAGCTCCGCGATCGGCGGCATACCAACCGCCACCACCGAATAACATTTGTTCGGCTGCAGCATGATGCTCGTCTCGAGAGGCGTTCCCGGCGCGACATTGCCAACCAGCGCGGTTCCTACTGGCTTCGAGCCGGCCACGGTCTGGGTGGTCGCGAGCTGCGTGAGCAATGGGGTGACCGCGGCCGAGATGGTGGGGTCCGCAGGGACGGGAGGCACGGGCGTGGGGGCCGTAGGCGCCGGCGCAGCGACCGGCGCCGCGGGGGCCGTCGGCATGGCCGTCGCAGCAGCGCCTGCTCCGCCTGGCACGCCCGCCTGATAGCTGGAAGCGATGGGCGGGTCCTCCGTCTTCTTGCAGCCGACGGCGGCGATCAGCACCAGGGGCACAGTGAGCAGCACGGTCTTGGGCGTCATGAACATAAAGCTCCTATCTACGAGAAACGAAGGTCGTCGGCGGCAACGCTACTCCGCTCCGCGAGCGCCCTCAATAGCTGCGGCCACGCCACGGACGCGGCGAGCGCCGTGGTGAGCGATATCCACTGCGAGGTCGAGAGTCGCACCACGCTGGGCGCGGCCGATGGCGCCGGGCGCAGCCAAAGGTACGCCAAACACGCGACGCAAAGACTGAGCGCAATCGCCGCCGCCCGCGCCAGCGGCTGACCGATGCTACGTGCCGGTCCGTAAGCAAACGCGGTGGCCAGCAACACGAGCAGTAGGGGGATCAGCACGTGCTCGGGCGCGGCCGGCCCAAAGCTGCCTCGCTCGCTGTCGTCTCGCACTATTTCCAGCACGAAACGCAGGTAGCCATAACCGATCGTGAAGGCGAGAAAGATCTCGCCGCGAAAGCGCGCGGCCCTGCGCAGCTGCCAGGTCAGAATCAAGAGGGCCGCGCCCGCTAGCGATTCGTAGAGCTCGGTCGGATGCACCGGCAGCGAAGCGTGCGCGCTCACGGACAAGCCACGCAAGTCGACGTGTTGGAGCCACGCCGGCGACCCGGCGCCGTCGAGCACGTTGCTCGGCCAACGCGGGAAGGTACCGAGGCGCTTGAGCCAAATAGGAGCCGCCGCGGGAAGCGGCGTACCGAAGTCACAGCCAAACAAATAACAGCCGATACGCGTCAGCATCAGGCCGCTGGCGAGGCTCGGAACCGCCACGTCCGCCCAGGGCAAGAGCGCGACGTTGCGCCATCTCAAAAATCCCCAAGATCCCAGGAGCCCACCCAGAAAGCCGCCGTAGGCGACCAGCCCGCCGCGGCGAACGGCTAGCATGTCTAGCGCGCCGTGGAAGTCCCCCGGATTGGTCAAAACATACAACACGCGTGAGCCGATGAGCGCGGCGATGGCAGTCACGAAGTAACAATTCGCAAGTAGCTCGCGCGCCATGCCGTCACGTTCGCCGAGCCGAAGCGTCAAAAACCAGCCGACCACGATCGAGAGGCAGAGCATCGCCCCGTAGCTGTAAATTGGAATCGGCTCGAGCAAGAAACGCTGGCCGCGGAATAGAAAGCCACCAGTGACGCCGGTGAGCAGCATGAGGACGCCGATTACGAGCAAATCGAGCGCGCTTTGACGGTGACCGAAAAATGCCAGAACGAGCCCAACCCCGGACAGTAAGAACAACGTGGGTGCGAGCGGCAACGCCCAGGCCGGCAGGGGAATTTCGAACAGGATCGGATGCATGGCTTGGGACGGGGCCTAAACTCGGACAAGCGTGGTAGCATGGCGTGTCGTGTTGCTCAGGCAGTTCGTGCTCACGTTGCTGGCTGGCGTGCTCGCAGCCTGCGTACCCGAAGAACGAAGCGGTGGAGGCGGGGCAAAGCCTTCGCCAAGTGCAGAAGCGACTCAGCACACCGCCGAAGTGCGCAGCGGAGCGCTCGGGCCCAGGCTCGAGGCCCGCTTTGCCGACGCCTTCGAACGCAGCGACGCCGGACCCGACTGGAACCTCACCGGGCCTGGCTGGGCGCTGAAAGAGGGTCGCCTGTGTGCGAGCGGGGCCCATAACCACCCCGCCTGGCTGCGCCGCCGGCTGCCCATCAATGCCCGGATCGAGTTCGACGCCACCAGTGGCTCGAGCGATGGCGATCTGAAGGCCGAAGCGTGGGGCGATGGCGCGAGCGCGGCAAACGCGGCTTCTTATCGCAACGCCACCAGTTATATCGTGATTTTTGGGGGTTGGAAGAACACCGTCCACGTCCTGGCCCGGCTCGACGAGCACGCGGCCGATCGGACTGAGCTGCGCATCGAGCCCGGGGAGACGGACCCGCGCGCTCAGCCCGTGCTTCCGGACCGCGTGTATCGCTTCAAAATAGAGCGAGCCGACGGCCAAACTGTCCGTTACTTCGTAGACGATACGGAGATCTTGAGCCTGAAGGATCCTCTCCCATTGAGCGGTGAAGGCCACGAACATTTTGGGTTCAATGACTGGCAGGTGCCGGTCTGCTTCGACAACCTCACCATCACCCCCTTGAAGAGCTGAGCGAGTGGAGAACGCGGAGGTCGAAGTCGCGCTGGAGGAGCTCGAGAGTCGCCTCGAACGTCTACGCGCGCTCTACGAACAATACTTCATGGGCATCGAACGCATCGAGCCCGCCATCCCACGCAAGGATGTGGACCGCCGCATTTACGTGTTGCGCCGAGAAAAGATCCGCAACACCGCCAAGCGCTTCAAGCTGCAAACGATCATCTCGCGCTACAATACGTTTCAGCAATACTGGTCGCGTATTTGTCGCGAAATCGAGGCCGGGACATACAAGCGCCACGTGATCCGGGCCGAACGCATCGCGCCGGGTAAGATGCTCACGATCGCCGCTCGCAAACGCTTGGGGCGCGCCGCGTTGCAAGCGGCCGAGCCCGAGTCTGCACCGCCGCCCGCGCCGCCGGCAGCCGCGCACGCCATAGCGCAGACCGAAGAACCTTCGCTGCCCGCAGCGGCGACCGCATCACAAGTACCGCGGCCGAGGCCGCCATCGCTCAAGCCATCGTTGAAACCGATGCCGCCGCCGAAGCCGCCGCGGCCGCTCAGGCCGGGCCCAACCGCCCCGCCCGCGCGCGAGACCTTCGATACGCTGGACATGGGCTTTCTGGGTGATTGGGACCCGGCTGCGACCATCAGCAAGCCGAAGCGCGCGCCAGATATACCGGCGCGTCCGTTCGGCCGCGCCTTGACTCGACCGTTGGGCACGGGAGGCCCGATGTCGAGCCTAGGTAGTGCGCCGCTGCGTGCCAAGCCGGACCTCTTGCTTGCGCCGCCGCCGCCGCCCCGCGCGAGCGCGCCTGCATCGCGCGATGCCAGCCCCGGCCCGGCTCAACGGCCGCTCGTCGCGCCGCGTCCGCCACCCCCTCCGCCCGCGTCGCCTACACCGGGAGCGCACAACGCGCCCGTCGCCCCGCTCCCAGCGCCCCCACGTCCGGGCCCTTCGCCCGACCGTCCGCCCCCGCGTATTAGTGCGAGGGGCCCGGCCGGTCATGCAACCACGACCGGTCTCGTAAACGGCTCCCCGCCGGCGCCAATAGCCCGGTCCGGCGAGGCGCGACCCGCACTGCCGCCCGCGGTGATTCCCGCAAGACCTCCCGCCAACGCGACTGCGCTCGCTGCGCCGATCGCTCGACCCGCTGCACCGAAGCCTACCGCCGCGCCGGCCACGGATGAGCGCGTGCGTGAGCTGCACGCGCGCTTGGTCGAGGCTAAGCGGCAAACGCAAGACGCCGGCGCAGTCAGCATGGAGGGCCTGGCCAGATCAATCAAGGCGACCGAAGCCAAGCTCCGCGAGCAGCATGCAAACCGCAACATCGAGTTCGACGTGGTGATTAGGGACGGCAAAGCCGTGCTCAAACCGACCATTCGCTGACGCACACGATGTGGGCGCTGGGCCCACATCGTGGTCCGGCAATCTCAGTTCGCGGGGCTGCTGCGGTCGTTCTGGCGTCGCACCGAAGACCGCGGACCTTCGATGTACACGTCGTTCTCGCAAAATACGATGGTGCAGGCGCTATTGCCGGCCTCGCGCATGCGCGCGCAGAGCTCCGCTAGCTCCGCATCCGAATCCACTACGTCACCCTCGACTGGTTGGCGCGTGGCGTGATCGTAACGACAGTTGTCGATTGCTACCCAACGACCTTTGAATTCATTCGAGCGACAGAACTCGGGCCAGGTCATCCGTGTCGACATGCTTGGGGGTTTGCTTTCAATGAGTACTTCCCTTGCGGGAATACTCCCCTCTGCCTCGAAACTTGGCCTCACGCCAACGTCACTACGACGCCTCAGCATCTGAATACAGGTTCACCCGCTCGTCAAGCCGACGACCAACCGCCGTTGCATGCTTGTCATCTAAATGTAGCCCGATGAATTCGTTGAGTTAATTGCAACTCGAGCCGGCGAGGCTACTGGCCAGCTTGGGGCTGGAAGCGCCCAAAGCTTGAGCCGCCGCTAAAATCGCCTTTGCCTGCGCACAGTTGCCGTTCAGGGCGGCCGCCTTCGCGGCGGAGGGAGCGCTATTACGGGCGGCCTGCGTGCATTGCGCTTTCTTCGCGGCGTCCGAACAACGCGAGAAGTTGCTGACCGCCCCCGCGATGTTGCCGTTGCTTGCTGCGGCGATACAGGCATCGCAACCGTTGGCGGCGGGCGGGGGAGCAGGCGTGGGAGTGACGGGCGTGGTCGGAGTGACCGGTGTCGTCGGAGCACTGGGCGTCGCTGGCTTGCTCGGCGTCGCGTGCGGCGTGCCCGGCTTGGCGCCAGCGGGGGTCGTGACGGCTACTGGCTCGACGGGAGGAGCGGCCTGAGCGGCAACGGGATCCGCGGGCGTGGCGGAGTTCAACGGCTCGAGGTTTTGGACGGTGCCGGTCCCTAGACTGCCGCTGCCCCCGCCCACGTCCACGCCGAGTGGCGTGATCGGCACATCCTTCGAAGAAGAGCTCATGGAGCGCGCGGCGAGCACTCCAATCGCGATCAGCAGAACGCCGCCCACGGCCCCGAGACCGATCACGAGCCCTTTGCTACCGCCGCTTTTGTTGGCCCGCCCGCCCCCAACCGTGGGGGAGGGAGGAATTGCGATCAACGGCGGGGACATCATGGGCCCAGGCATGGCCATGCCCGGCGCGCTGAAATCCGGCGCTTGAGCCATGGCTGCGGTGCCACTCGTAGCCAAATCTGGGTGCGATTCCACGGTCATGCGTCCGCCGTCGGACAGCTCGGCGAAGTACTCGCGCGCTGAGGGCTGGCGATCGTCACGGTTCTTCGACAGGGCTCGCAGAATCGCCTTGCGCATCGCCTCGGGGATATTTTTGGCGGGTGCCGAGACTTCGAACGGAATCGGTTGAGCGCTCATGTGCTGCGTCGCCCATTGCCAAGGCGTGTCCGCATCGAACGGCAGGCGACCGGTGAGCATCTCGTAGGTCATCACGCCCAGCGAGTAGATGTCGCTGCGTGCGTCGAGCGCTTTGCCGGTGAACTGCTCCGGGCTCATGTAAGGGGGCGTGCCGAGAACCATGCCCTGCTGGGTGAGCTTCGCTTCCTTTTGCGCGTCGGCCGATTCGGAGCGGGCGGCGATGCCAAAATCCAGCACTTTGACGAAATCGGTCTCGCCCGCGCGGTCGGTTAGGACGAGATTATCAGGCTTCAAATCGCGGTGAATGATGCCCTGCATGTGGGCTTCGTCGAGCGCGCCGCAGACTTGGCGCATGATCTTGATCACGCGCTCGGGCGAGAGCGGGCCTTTGCTGAGCACGTCCGCGAGTGAGTGGCCGGAGACGAACTCCATCGCGATGTACAAGGTGCCATCGGCGGTGGACCCGAAATCGTAAAACTTGATCGTGTTGGGATGCTCGAGCTGGGCGACCGTGCCGCACTCTCGGTGAAAGCGCGCGAGGACGGAGGGGTCCTTCGACAAGTGCGCATGCAAGGTTTTGATCGCGACCTTGCGTACGGTCGAGCCCATTTGCTGCTCGCCGACGTACACGATGCCCATGCCGCCTTCGCCCAGCACGCCGGTGATGCGGTAACGCCCGCCGATCAGCTGACCGATCATCGGGTCAGCACCCACCTCGCTGACGGTTGGCATCAAAGCGCCACAATTGGCGCAGAATCGCGCGCCGTCGATGTTCTGATGCTGGCAGGCTTCACACTTCATCGGATTGACAGGGGTATCCGAAGTGAGCCGCGAACGCCAGTGATCGGGGGATTCGGCTCGGCACCCGCCGAAATGGATTCAGGATGGGGGTGGCGAGTGTGGCGCGCCGAGGCCTGGGCTTGGCTCAACCGCGGGCGGCTCTGCGTCCGGGGGCCAGGTCAGCTCTCGCGACTTCTGAGCGGCGCGATCGACCAAGACCAAGCGCGTGGCGCGTGGGCTAGCCGGAACGAGCACGCTGATGCGCGAGACGGCGTTGGGCGAAAGGCTTGGTGGATCGTGGAGCGGTCGGCGGGTGATGCCCGGCCGCTCTTCCGCCGCCAGCAGCGGGAAGTCGAAGCGCACGCGCTCGATCAGCTCGTGACCGATCCACAGCTCGACCGCGAACCTGCCCATGTGTCGGGCCGTCACCACGGGTTTCGGGAAGGTGCGCCGCTCGAAGTGTTCCACGCTCAGCTCACCGGCCCGATAAAGCAGCGCGAGTTGCCACTGCTCGGCCATGCGCAACGGCTCGGGATCCGGCGCCCCGCCGGAAAAGGGCGGCGGCAAGTGCGCAAGCTCCGGTGCGCTTGCCGGACCGGGTGCGCTCGAACGTTCGGGCAGGTCCGAGCCCTCACCCGTGCCCTCGGCAATGTGGTGAGGAATCACGAACGCCGGGTGCCCCGGATCTACGGTCGCGTAGTGCCCGGATGCGCAGGCAACAAGCACACACGGCGCGAAATGAAACCAAGGGCGGGACACGCGCCCGCTATACCACTGACTTCCGATCAGGGGCCGAGCCGCACCTCCCGTGCCCTGACGAAAGCCGTCGCGTCGCCCCCGAAATCTCGCCAAACACTCGTCAGCCACGTTGGGTCGGGGGCGGCCACGCAAAGCGGTGGAGAAAGGGGCAGCTCGACCCACGCCGCATGCAACGCAATCCGGTCGAGGCCACGCACCGCACCCTGCTCGGAGGTAGCGCGCGCGGCGCCGCCATAGGCGCGATCACCGAGCAGGGGCAAGCCATGCGCGGAGCAGTGCACACGCAGCTGATGCGTACGCCCCGTACGGGGTGCGAGCGCCAACACATGCACTTGCCGAGGCGTGACGCGCCCGCTGATGGCGCTGCTCGCCACGACGGCGAAATCCGTATGCGCGGCTTGCGCGTTACGGCCAGAGACCGCGCGCAGGCTGCCCGCGGCGCGGCCGATGCTGTCCCGCCATGCTCCCGACAATACGCTCGACTGGCCGCCGGCCAACGCCAAGTAGCGCCGCTCGAAGCGGCCCTGCTCACGCCAGCCCTGCACCATGCGCCGAGCGTCCGTGCTGAGGCCGAGAGTCACCACGCCGCTCACGCCCGTATCCAAGCGTGACAAGGCATGCACGCTCGCCGCCGGCAATCCGAGCTGGCTCGCCAGGCGCGACACCAGGGTGTCCTTGGTACGCGCGTCGGGCTCTGTCTGTAGCCCTGCTGGCTTATCCACGAAAACGAGACCGTTGTATTCAGCGAGGATCGGCAGCGCACGGGCTAACGCCGCGCGCTCGCTCAACGGAGCTCGTTCGCGGGCACCGACCCTGTCGTGCGTTGAACGAGCTCGACCAAGACCGGATCGGTCGAGAGTTGATCGCGCAGCGACTGCTTAACGAAGTCCAGCTGATCTGGACTGAGCTTGCCAGCAAGATGGCTGGTCGCATCGCTCACGCGACCATCCAAATATTGGTCCAGCGAAAGCTCGCCGCGCTGCAAGCTAGACAGCGCCGCGCTGACACGTGAGCTGGGCGCCGATGCACCCGCCCCCGCGACGTCGAGCGAAAAAGCCTCGGCCGGACGAGCTGCGTTCGCGCCCTGCACGCCACCGGTGCCGCCGATCGAAGCGCCACCTGGAGGCAGTTTGCCTATGCCGTCGATACCCATGGCCAAATCCTTGGTTAGCTCCGCCGTGCTGCACGAGCCTAGCATGGCTCCGCGCGCCCGAACGCTCAGCGGATGTTCCCGATCGCGTTCTTCATGGTGTCGTGACGCGCCTTGAGCACGTTCGAAATCGCGGAATAGCTGCGGCTTTCCGCGCTCATCTGCTCCTGAAGCTTCAGATAATACATATTCTGGTCCGCATCCTGAGACATTACGGATTGGATGCTCGTATCCCCGCCGCTTGCGCCGGCAAGGCCAACGCCCGAGCCGGCGGTCGAGGTTGCGGTCGCGGTTCCGGTCGGGCCGGTCGCGCTGTTTAGCGGCGAGCTGAGAGCTACCCCGCCCGCCCCTGGGCGCACGGCCGCAGCCAAGATGCTGCCTCCGGGCAAATGCGTGACCGCCGCTTCCGCGCCACTGAGAATGGCGAGCGAGCTGGCGTTCAGCATTTGTTGAAACGGCCGAGCCGGTTCGGGTGTTACACGTGACGCGGTCGGGGTCGCATACACGCCGGTCGACGGACCGCCATTTCCAACACGAGTGGTCATTGAGGATGCTCCTTTTTCGGCCGCGCTGGCGTCCGTTACCCCCCATCGGCAAGCCCTGGCCGTGGGTTGCGGCCCAAAGTGCAGGCGCCAGAGCGAAACGCCTGCGTCGAGCGCGATCCACGGCGCGTGGTCCTGGGCGAAACAGGATCAGCCAGCACCGCCTACCGCCTGCCTTCGCCCACCCCATTCGGCCCGGGACGCCGAAGGCTTTGACGAGCTACGACGCACGCCGTGACCATCAAACCCCATTCCTCGACCGATTCTCTTGGTGATGGTCACTCGGAACGCACTGAGCACTCAGCCTTCGGCGGCGCGGCCAGCCTGCGCGCTCAGATCCCAAACCAGTCCAAGGGCGAGACGGTACCGGTGCCCACTCGGATTTCGAAGTACAGCCGCGCGCGGCCGTCCGGTGCAGCGCCGACGGTACCCAGCCGCGAGCCCAGGGCGAGATCGTCGCCAACCCGAACATCGATCGAATCGAGACCGGCGCTGACCGTGTAGTAGCTGCCGCCGTGGTCGAGGATCACGGTCTTGCCGTACGCTGCGTAGGAATCCGCAAAGGCGACACGGCCGGCGTGCACGGCGCGAACGACCGAGCCGGCCGGAGCGAACATCTCGAGGCCCGGCCCTTCCGAGCCTGCGCGCCGCGCGCTGCGAATTTCGCTGCGGCCCGTGATCGGAAACGGTAAGCGCCCTCGTGCGCCGACGAAGCCCCCGCTCGGCGCGGAGTCTGCCGGCCCGACACCGGCGCCGTATACCGCCGTGTGCGCGGAGCCAACGCTGCTCGAGAACGCGCGCGCGAACGCGTCCGCGCGATCCTGCTCCGAAAGCAACGCATTCCGGGCGACGCTCATGGCCTGAATCTCGGTCTGTAGCGTGGTACGCCGCGCGTCCAGCGAAGCAAGCTGCTCCGCCAGCGTGATGCGACGCGCGCCCATCTCCCGCTCGAGCGACAGGTCGCGACCCAGCGCGTTGTGCAATCGTTCGAGCCGCACTGCGTGCTCGATGAGCGCGTCGAATCCGCCCCCTACCGGGAGCAGACCAGCCCTCGCCAAACGTACGTACACGCGGCCGCGCGTCACCGTGCGCGCGTGGGCGGCGTCGGACTCATTAGCCAAGCGCTCGAGCGCGGCTTTGGTAGCCTCACTTTGGCGCGTCAGCACGCCGAGTAAACGTTCGGAGCCGCCGCCCAGATCACGGGTCGCGGGGGCATCGGTTTGGCTCGGACTCGCCGCTTGCGGCGCGTCCGACGGCGCGCCAATCGCGCCTGCGCTAGCCGCGAGCAGCAGCGCGCCAACGATTGGCGCAACCTTCGCCCTCATGCGCTGAGCAACCTGCGCACACTGAGCAACGCGGCGAGCGCGCCCAGGGCGGCCCCGGATACGACCAGCGCGAGCGCCAAGCTCCAGGGCAGGAAGGCCGGCGTCATGCCGAGCAAGGTCGAGAAGCTCGCATCGAAGTGGCTCTGCACGATGGCAAACAACACGCCCAGCAACAAAAGCGCCAGCGTCGCCCCGAGCGCCCCCTGCACGGCCCCCTCGACCACATACGGGCGCCGCACGTAATCGTCGGTGGCTCCCACGAGCTTCAGCACCTCCACCTCGATGTGACGCCGCTGCAACGCCAAGCGAATCGTAGACGACACGACGCTCACCACTGCGGCAAGCACCACCAGCGCCAGGAGGCCCGAGGCGGTGACGCCGCCAGCGAGCAGCGCCGCCAATCGGTCGCTCCAAGCCCCATACGTCTCGACCCGCTCGACCGCGGGCAGCGAGCCCAGCTGAGACGCCAGTTTTTCCAGCCTACTTCCCGCAAGCTCGCTCTCGATGCTCACTTCGAGCGAGGCCGGAAATGCTTCTGTCGGCAGCGAGTCGATGATCGGGTCATCACTCTGACCGGTCAGCTCATGGCGGGCATCCTCGCTCGACACGTATTTCACGGCCGTAACGCCGTCGCTCGCGCGAAGCGCGCGCTCGATGCTCGCGATCTGCTCGCGCTCGCTACCCTTTTTCACGTACACCGACGCGCGACCAGTGCTCGACCAGCGGTCCCGCACATGGCTCACGTTGACCACGACCAGCAACGCGGAGGCCAAGCACACGAACGCGACCGCCACCGAAAAGACGCTCAGGGCGTGCAGCCGCCAGTCGTTTTTCGTGCCGCGCCACGCTCTTTCAATGGGAGTCATGTCGATTCTCTTCCGCTCGGGCGCCCTCAGGCGACGCGCCGGCCGATCGCTTCCGCGCTGTCGTGCGGCCCGTCCGTGATGATATCGAGGTCATCCAAGCCGTTCGGCACGTCAGTCGCCTTGCCCTCGTCCAGCACCACGACGCGCCGCGGGCGGACATCGAGCAGCGAACGATCATGAGTGGCGAAGAGGACGGTGACGCCGGTCTCGTTGATATCCTCGAGTAGGCCCAGAATGTCGACGGCAAGCTGCGGGTCTAGGTTGCCCGTGGGCTCGTCGGCCAAGAGCAACGCGGGTTCGCCCACGATCGCGCGTGCGATAGCGACGCGCTGTTGCTCACCACCGGAGAGCACGCCGGCCAAGTCCGACCCACGACCTCCGAGCCCTACGCGCTCTAGCACCTCACCGACCCGCGTCCGAATCATGCGCGGGGGCAAGCCAAGCACTTCCAGAGGCAGCGCGACGTTGTCGAGCACACTCCAGTTCTTCACGAGCTTGAAGTCCTGGAAGATGATGCCGATATTCCTGCGAAGAAACGGGATTGAAGCTTCCGTTAGGCGTCCGATCTCGCGACCCAGAAATAAGATCCGTCCCGCGTCTACGCTTTCGGCAGCGTACAACAAGCGCAGCAGGGTGCTCTTGCCTGCGCCCGACGGGCCGGTAATGAACACGAACTCGCCGCGAGCGATCTCTAGCTCCAGACCGCGCAACACTGGGCAATCCGCGCGGTAGGCCTTGTGCACGCCCTCGAACGTCAGCACGGCGCGCTGCGAGGCCGTCGGATCGAAGCGGCTTCCTTCGCGCAGCGCCGAACGAAAGGCGCGACTTTTTCCGCCGGATTCCATCGGCTCGTGGTTAACAGGGAGGTTGGTACCGGCACAACTTTTTGGCAGACTGCTTGACCGAGCCTCATGAAAGTCGCGTACTTTGGGCTGCCGCTGGGCGCCCACCTGTTGCTGCAGGACGGACACTCGCTCGAGCCCTGCGTGCTATCGCCGCTCGCCGCGCCGGGTCGCCGTCGCGTGGCTCGCCGCCTCTTGCCCGAGCACTTTTTCGACGCGCTAGGGGTCGAACCGGCGGCGTTAGAGCAATCGGTCGCCTCCGCTGTGACGCGCTCGCAGCCCGAGCTGATCGTCAGCTGGTTCTGGACGCGTCTTTTGCCGAGCGCGTGGCTGCGTGCGGCGCGCTTCGGGGGGATCGGGGTTCATCCGTCACTCTTGCCGCGACATCGCGGTCCCAACCCCTACTTCTGGACCATCGACGGTGGCGATGCGCAAGCCGGGGTCACGCTCCACACATTGGCTCCGGAGTACGACACGGGAGCCATCCTGATGCAGCGCTCGCTCCCCGTTGGCGAGCGGAGCTCATGGCAGCTAGCCCGTGCGCTCGACCGACCTTCGTTATCTTTATTGAGAGAGGGGGTGGGGCGCTTCGCGCGCTCCCATCCCCCCACGCCAACCGCGCAAGACGAGCAAGCTGCCACGTGGGCGCCCGAGCCCACGGGCCGGGAATTGAACGTCGATTGGCATTGGACAACGGAGCGCGTTCTGCGCCGCATCCGCGCATTGTCGCCGGTGCCCGGCCTGGCCGTCGAAGTGCGGGGGCTGCGCTTCTTCGTCACCCGCGCGAGCCCGGCGCGTAAGATAGTGGCCGCGCTCGAACCGGGCGAGGCGGCGGTGGTGGGCACGCCGGAATTGCTTCTGATCCACACCGCTGACGGCGCGATCTCGGTCGACCGCGCGGTGCTGGGCGCGGACGAGGCGGAACTGGCGGGAGAAGACCCGCACGCAGAGCTAGCGCCTGAGGGCGAGCTCGATGCCGTCACGATCGCCCGCACTGTCGCGGCTAGATCCTGAGCCTGCCATCGCCGACTTTTGCCACAATCTTGTCGAGTACTTGGAATCGGGAACTCGGATGATAGACTGCCGACACTTGGAGGAACTCCCATGTCCGACCCCGTGACGGCAGCCCGCGCTGCACGTGAAAATCTTGCTCGTGCTCTGGCTGGCTTACAGATGCCGGGTGTTCCGCCGCAACTGATGGCGGTGGCAGAGCCTGTCGCTCACGCGATGAGCGCGTTGCACCGAATCGAGGCGAGCCACGGAGCAGCCGTTGGTGAAGCGGGCCCAGCCGCATTGGCCGCCGCACGCCAAGCGCTATCGATTCTTCAAGCGGGCGCGGGCCAGCACCAAGCGGTCGATCAGGCATTAGAGGTGATCGCCAGCTCGCTGAGTATGATTCACGGCCTCGCCCAGCCGCCGGTGGTTTCGCCGTTTGCAGGCACCGTCGCCGGTGGGCCAGCGTACGCGCCCTCTTTCCCACAACCGGCGGCTCAGCCTCCGCCGCCAGTGCCCGCGACGCCCTACGGGCAGCCCGCGTACGGACAGCCCGCGACGCCCTACGGACAGCCCGCGTACGGACAGCCCGCGCACGGACAGCCCGCGCCGCCCACCCAGGGGCAAGGCGCTTGGCCGCAAGCCGCCTCCGTCCATCCAGCACCCGCTCCGCCACCACCTCACGTCCCGCCAGCGGGCGCGGCGCTCGGAAGCTCCGCCGCGCAAGCGGCGCGCCCCGCGCCGCTTGCGCCGCCAGCGGGTTCGCTCCGTGTCGAAGCAGAGCTCGGCGCGCACAGCAGCACTAATTTCTATAAGGGTCTGAGCGGGAACGACGTCATCGACTCGGGCGGGATCTTCGTGTCCACGTATCAAATCCCCGAGATCGGACAAACACTGTCGATGCGGGTTTCGATGCCCGGAGGCTACGAGTTCGAGGCGGCTGGCATCGTGCGCTGGACGCGGGAAGCGCCTGACTCCGGATCGGACGGCCAGCCCGGCTACGGCGCGCAGTTCACGCAGATCTCGCCGGAAGGTCGGCAGCTCGTGTATCGCTACGTTCGCAATCGCGAGCCGCTGTTCCACGACGATCTGTGAAGCTTGGGCGCCTCGTACGTCGGCTCGTGGGTGCCTGCGTCGGCTTGATCGGAACCTGGGCGCCGGTGGCTCGGGCCGGAGACCCCTACCTCGAGTGGTATACTCTCCAGACTCCGCATTTTCGTGTCCATTTCCACGGCGGCCTCGAAGACATCGCACAACGAACGGCGAGCAGCGCCGAATCTGTGTACGAGCGGCTCGTCCCGCAGCTCGGCTGGTCCCCCTCACAGGCGACGGAAATAGTCGTCACCGACGACACGGACTCGGCCAATGGCTCGGCGTCCACGCTGCCGTACAACACCGTGCGCCTGTTCGCGACGGCGCCCGACGACATGTCGCCGCTCGGAGATTACGACAACTGGATCAACGAGCTCATCACCCACGAGTACACGCATATCCTCCAGATCGACAACACCTCGGGCCTGCCCGCGGTGGGCAATGCGCTGCTCGGTAAAACCTTCGCTCCCAATCAAGCGCAACCGCGCTGGATCCTCGAGGGCTTGGCCGTCGTAATGGAGTCGTCACACACCTCGGGTGGCCGGCTCAAATCCACGCAGTTCGACATGTATTTACGCGCGGACGTACTCGAGCACCGTCTCGCGCCCCTCGATCAGATCAGCAATCCGGCGCGTCGCTGGCCGGGCGGCAATCTCTGGTACTTGTACGGCGCCGAGTTCATCGGCTGGATCGTCGACACTTACGGACCCGACACGTTCGCCGCGGTCGCCGCTGACTATGGCGCGACGGTCATTCCCTGGGGCATCAATCGCTCCATACGACGCGTCACGGGGCGCACGTACGAAGAGCTGTACCGCGGCTGGCAGACGTTTCTCGAGCGCAAGTACGGCGACCAAGAAAGAGCGGTGCGAGCGCGTGGGCTGCGCGAAGGGCGCCAGCTCACCCACCGCGGCTACGTCGCGGCCACTCCGCGTTTCATGCCGCCCTGCGCTGGCGCACGGCGTTTGGCCTACGAGCGCGATGACGGCAATACCACCGCGGGAGTGTACGCCATCGACACCGGCTCCCCCGACCCAGATGCCGGCGCGGAGCTCATCGCGCGCTCGAGCGGGCGCGGGCTCGGCTTTGGCCTGGACTGCTCGCTCTACTTCGATAATCCCGCGCCCTCGCGACGTTTTTACATGTTCAGCGATCTAGTGCGGCAGCCCGCCAGCACCCGCTCGCCTTCAGGGCTGGAACGCAATCGTCAGCGCTTGACCGTCGGAGCGCGCGCCAGCGCGCCCGACGTCAGCCCAGATGGCCGCTTGATCACATATGTGACGAATCGCGCGGGAACGAGCACGCTCCGTATCGCCCGATTGACTCCACAACACGAGCTCGAGGCGGAGCGCGCGCTCGTGCCGAGCGCACAATACGAGCAAGCGTACACGCCACGTTTCTCGCCGGACGGCGAGCACGTGGCTTACAGCGCGTGGACGCGTGGTGGGTACCGTGACGTGCGCGTCGTGAACGTGCGCACCGGCGCCTTCTTCGAGCTCATGCACGATCGCGCGCTCGATCAGCAGCCAGTCTGGGCGCCCGACGGCAAGACGCTGTATTTCGTCTCCGACCGCACCGGCATCCCCAACGTCTTTGCTTACGAACTGGAGTCGCATGCGATCGAGCAGGTAACGAACGTGCTGATCGGCGCTTACATGCCTACGGTCTCGAATGACGGCCGTCGGTTGGTCTACGTGGGATACACGTCGACCGGCTTCGACCTATTCGAGCTGACGCTCGATCGCGATCTCTACTTGAAGGCGCCCGATGCGCTCGATGAGCGAGCGGAGGGCTTCGAGCCAAGCCTCAGCCATGCCTGGCCGGTCGGGACCTATAATCCTTTACCGACCTTGCGGCCTCGCGCTTATACCTTGGCGTATGGCTTAGGCACGTTCGGAGACACCCTGACGGTCAGCACCAGCGGCGCCGACGCCATCGGCCGTCACGCCTTCGATGCGGCATTGGCAATTCCCGTCAGCGGCCGAGGCGAGATCCAAGGCAACCTCGATTACTCTTATAATCGGCTGCCATTTTCATTTCGCGCGGGGTTATTTCGTTCCGCCTCGCCGCGCATGGACTATCGCTATGGGGATCTGAACCCGCTCACGACCGAGCGCACCACCGGCGTCACGACGGGTATTTCGTGGGCGGCCCCGGGCGAGTTCGACGGGCAGAGCCTTTCGCTCAACTACACCATCGCGAATTACGGCCGCGATCTGCCGGTGGGAACACGCGGCGAACCCTACGCGCTCACTACGATCACTCCTGATCGCGGCTACCTCGGCCTAGTGCATTTGGGATACGGCTACAGCAATGCGCAGAGCACCACCTACGCCATCAGCAATGAAAAGGGCCTGACGCTCGGGGTCGGGCTCGACGAAGCCGCGCACGCGCTCGGCAGCGAGAGCACCTTGACCGCAATCGGCGGCGTGCTCACGGCATATGCCCGACTGCCTTGGGGGCAGCACCACGTGCTGGCACTCGGGTTGTCCGGCGGCACCTCGCTCGGCAGCTACAGCAAGCGCGGTCTGTACAGCACCGGAGGCTTCGTGAACGCTTCCCTGTACGACGAATACAATAGCGTGGTCAGGCAGAGCGCGTTCGTGCTGCGAGGCTATGCGCCGGGCCAGTTCGTAGGTACGGCCTACAACTTGCTCAACGCCGAATACCGGTTTCCACTCCTGTACGCCGATCGCGGGCTCAGCACGCTGCCGGTCTTCCTGCGTACATTGAGTGGCATTTTTTTCTTTGACTACGGCGGCGCGTACAATCGAATCGATCCGGACCACCCATTCCGCATGCTGCATGGCAGCCTCGGTGCCGAGCTCTGGGTCGAGGCCGTGACGGGCTACTTCGTCCAGAGCAATCTGCGCTTGGGGCTGGCTCGGGGCCTGGATCATGAGGCGAACGGGGTTCAAACCTATGCGGTCTTGGTTGCTGGATTTTGAGCGATCCGCTCTGCGCTCCCAGCCGACCGAGTACTTTGGCCGTCGGTTTCTTTCCCGCTTGCACTGCGGCCTGCTAGCCACGGCTCATGGCACCCTCTCGCGGCCTCGGCTTCCTGATCCTTTCCGGCGTTCTCTCCCTTTCTGATTGCATGATGCCTCCGCCGGCGTCCGAAAAGGCGACCGACGCGGCGCGCGAGCTGAACGTTGCCGCGCGCTTTGGGCGAATCGACGTTGCCGCCGGGCTCGCCGCGAGTGGGGCGCGAGAGGCATTCATTCTCCGGCGCGCAACTTGGGGCGGCGACATCCGCGTCGTGGACGTCGAGCTCGGGGGCCTGACCATGCCTGACTCAGCGCACGCCGTCTTCCAGGTCGACTATGCCTGGATACGCACGGACGAGGACACCTTGCGCAGCACACGGGTCGCCCAGCACTGGAGCTCGATCGGCGGCGCGTGGGCACTCGAGAGCGAAAAACGAGTCGCCGGCGACGTGGGTCTGTTCGGCGAGCACGTGGACGTGTTGCGGCCGCGCCAACATGACACTCAGTTTGCGACCAAGGTGATCCGCGAAGACTGAGGGCTTCGCGAGCAATGCGGGCGCTTCAGCAAGCGCGCCGCGATGCTCTCAAGCTTTGGAGGCTTTTTTGCTCGGCTTAGTCGTCTTGCGTGACGCCTTGGCGGCCTCTGCGCGGCGGGCCAGCCGCTCCTTCTTCTTCTGCTGGCCCCTGCGGCGAGTCATCTTCTCGGAATTGCGGCTGTCGAATCGTCCCATCTTCGTTTCCGTATCTTTCTCGAGCGGGCCGCGAGGGCCGCGCTTTCAGGCGCTCAAATTGGCGGGCCCCCGCATACAGCGCTTTCTCGTTCGTGGAAAGCTTTGGGGGTTGAATGTCGATTTTTGGGCTGAACGCCCAAATCGACTCAGCCGCTGGACGCGTCTTCGAGAGCGCGCTCGCGATCCCGGACTTCCAGGCGGTAACGGCTATTGACGGTCTCGATGTAGAAAACGTCCTTCGCGGCCAACCGCAGGACACGCTTGACCGGCGTCGTCACGTACTCGTGCATGCCGTCGGAAAACTCGATCACGACGACCGAGCCCTTGCGCGGCGCGCGGACCAAACGACCGGCGACGGCCCGTGAGCCCCGACCAAGCTTCCGCAGCACGACTTGCACGAAGATTACTGTAGCAATCTCCCATTCCGCGTCCACAGGGCATTGTCGGTCGCACCAAGTTTTCCGCAACTGGGCTCCGACCCGCCTTGCTCGCCAGCGCGCCCGATCTTGCGGCCGAGCTTGAATTCTAGAGTGCCCGCGCCAATTGCGTCCCTAACCCCGTGACGTGCGATGCTCGCAGCCCCCAAATCAGGCGGAGACGATGTCGGTTATTGGCGACCCCGCCGCTACATCGGAGGTGTGACGCCCTTGGCACCGTGCTCTGCGAAGTAGGCGCGTAAAACATCACGCGCCAGCATCGCCCCTTTGATCTGCCAGCTCGGGTTATTGACTACCAGCGCCGCTACGGCGACCTCTGGCTTATCGGCGGGCGCAAAGCCGATGAACCAGGTGTAGAACCGGTTGTCCTTATATCGGGTGAGCGTACCGGTCTTTCCCGCGACCTGGATACCAGGCAAGTACGACGTGCCGTGCTCGTCATGGAAGCTCTTGAAAGCCGAGCCGTTTTCAACGGTCTGTCGCATCATGCGTGTGAGCTCCGCCGCCGTCTCTGGCTTGATGGCGCGGCGTAGCACTCGCGGAGGCCGATCGTCCTTCCACAGTTCTTCCTGCCCCCGATAGACCGAAGCGACGATGCGCGGCTCGAGCGTGGCGCCGCCGTTAGCGACGGTCTGAGCGAGCTGAACGGCGGCCAATGGGGAGAGCGTGGTGTTCCAAAAACCCGCCGAGGTGCGTGCAAATTCCAGCGGGTCTTCGGGGATGTCGATGTGCGGGGCTTCGTTGGGCACCGCGAATGGAATCGGCGCGCCAAAGCCGAAGGCGCCCCCCATGGTCGTCACGTCCTCAGGCGTCAAATGCTTTTGCGCCAAGCGCGCGAAGACGACATTCAAGCTACGCCCGAGCGCCATACCGATGGTTGCGCACCACTTGTCTCGGATCGGATCGTCAATCAGCTCGTCCGAAGAAATACGGCTCTTTCCGCCATGATAGCACTGCTCGGTGTCTGCGTTGAGGCCGGCACGCTCGACCAGCGCGGCGCCGGTTATCAACTTGAATACACTGGCGGCAGGGGCCTCCGCGCGTGCGTTGACATCGAACTTCTCGTTGCCATTCACATAGCTCGCGTAGGCCAAGACGCGACCGGTTTTGACCTCGACCATCACTACGCCGCTCTCCGGAATCCGGAATTTCTGCATCTGGGCGTGAGCCGCGCGCTGCACGACGGGATCCAAGGTCAGCTGCGCTTCGCGCCCATTGCTGAGCGGCGCCATCACGCGCTGGGGCCTAAGATCGAGCCTCATCAGATCCAGGCCATCCAGCGCGGGCATCTCCGCCGCGTTTCGCTCCAGGCGCCGCAAGGGGCTCTCGAGGCTCACTTTGCCGCGCACGATCGGCACGAGCACGGCAATGATGCCGGCCGCGGCGCCTAGACCGAGCCATTTGCCGAACCGTCGCATAGACCTACGGGAGTTACCGGTGTCGGCCCTCTCCGGGCAAAAAAGCGGTGAAGCCCGGCCGCGCACCCGGCAACGAAGACGTTGCCTGACGCACCGATGCACGGCGCGCTTGACCGGCGTATGCTGAGGAGAATTCGTAACCAGGAGTCGAAGCAGCCAAGCGATGAGCGAACCCCTTATTTCTGACCGCTTCGAAGTCGATAACACCGCTGTCCTGATGCAGCTGTCCGGGCCTCAGTCGAGCCTACTGGCGGAGCTAGCGCGCCAGAGCGGAGCCGAGGTGAGCTTGCGCGGCAACGTGATCCATTTCTTGGGCTCGGAGCGCGACGTGCGCTTGGCTCATCGCTTCGTGAGTGACGCGGCAGAGCTCGTCGGTAGAGGCTTCGAGTTGAACACAAACGACGTCGCTGGCTCGATCCGCGGCCTGCGTGCCGATCCGAATCGCTCGCTGACGGAGCTTTTGGACGAAACAATCATCGTCAACACGAAGCGACGGCCGATCCGCCCAAAGAGCGCGGCCCAGCAGCAATACGTTGAGCAAATTCGCACGCACGACCTCACCTTCGGCATCGGCCCCGCCGGAACCGGCAAGACGTACTTGGCCATGGCCATGGCCGCGGCGGCGTTGATGCAAAAGAAAGTGAAGCGCATCATCCTGGCCCGGCCGGCCGTCGAGGCGGGTGAAAAATTGGGGTTTCTTCCCGGAGACATGGCGGAAAAGGTAAACCCTTACCTTCGTCCTTTGTATGACGCCCTGAACGACATGCTCGAGTTCGAGCGCGTGGAGCAACTGCGTGAACGCGGCCAGATCGAGGTCGCGCCGCTCGCGTTCATGCGCGGACGCACGCTGACTGATTCATTCGTGATTTTGGACGAGGCGCAGAATGCGACCAGCGAGCAGATGCGCATGTTTCTGACGCGGCTCGGGTTCGGCTCCAAAGCGGTGGTCACGGGCGACATCACCCAAAGCGATCTTCCGCACGGAGCACGCAGTGGCCTGCGCGAAGCCCGCGAGCTGCTCGAGGGCGTGAGTGGCATCTCGTTTTGTCGTTTCACCGACGTCGACGTCGTGCGCCACCCGCTCGTGCAAAAGATCGTGGTGGCTTACGAGCAACGGGACGAGCGCGTACGCGAGCAGCGAGAGCAGGAACAGGCGGGCCGAGAAGCGCGCCTGCAGAACCGAGAGCGCGTGCGCGCCGGCGAGCCCGACGGCGAACGATGAGCGACGCGCCCAGCGTGGATTGGGCCGCGTCACCCGAGATTCGCCAACTCAGCCCGCGGGCCCGCCTGGGCGTAGACGCACTGTGCGCACTTGCCGGCTGGCTCGAGCAGCACCCCGCTCAGAGCGGCGACGTTTTGACGCGTGCGCACCCGCTGTTGATTCTGGTGCGCCGGTCGGACTTCTTGGTTTTGATAACGCCCGCCTCGGTTTGGGACAAAGGTCGCCATCTCCTGAGCCCTTATTTGGAGAAGCTCGCAAGCGCCCAGGCGCGCCTGGTGTTGCTGGGGCCGCCGCGCGAACCGGACCTGAGCCAAGCCATGAACCTCGGTTTATGCGCGCTACTCGGCAGCACGCCGACGCCGGAGGAAGTGCTCGTGGCATGCCATCAGGCCTTCGAGCTGATGTCCGCCAAAGCGCGCAGCGAGGTTCGGGGCAAGACGCTGAATCGGTATCGTTACGAGCTCGGCGAGCTGATCGAAATTGCGCGGGCGCTGACGACCGAACGCGAGATCGACAAATTGCTCGGTTTGATTCTGGAGAAAGCGCGCTTCATCACCGCTGCCGACGCTGGAAGCATGTACGTGGTGCACGGCGACGACCCGCTGCTCGCGGGGCGAGAGCTCTACTTCAAGCTGAGCCAGAACGACTCGGTCTCGTTCGACTCGCGAGAATTCGCGATGCCGATCAGCGCTGCCAGCATGGCGGGCTACGTCACACTGGAGCAAAAGACGCTCAGCATCGAGGACGTGTACGACCTGCCCGCGGGCTCCCCCTTCGGCTTCGATCGTTCCTTCGACCAGAAGGTCGGCTACCGCACGCGCAGCATGTTGGTCACGCCGCTCATGACGAGCAAGGGCGAGGTGATCGGCGTGCTGCAACTGATCAACAAAAAGCGCGAGCCGAAACAGAAGCTGCTCTCGCCCGAAGACTTCGAACGCGGCGTCATTCCTTTCGACGACCGCAGCGAGCAGCTCGTCACGACCCTCGCCGCGCAAGCGGGCATCGCGCTCGAAAACGCCATCTTGTATCAAGAAATTCGCAAGATCTTCGAGGGCTTCGTGAAAGCGTCGGTGGACGCCATCGAAGCACGCGATCCGACGACCAGCGGTCATTCGCGCCGGGTCGCAGATCTAACCATCAATCTCGCGCACGCGGTAGAACGAACCGATAGCGGCCCTTACCGTGACGTGCGCTGGCAACGCGAAGATCTGCGGGAGCTCGAGTACGCTTCGGTGTTGCACGACTTTGGCAAGATCGGCGTGCGAGAGCACGTCTTGGTCAAAGCCAAGAAGCTCTTTCCGAACGAGCTCTTGCTCATCCAGCAGCGGCTCGAGTTCGTAGTCCGTACCGTCGAGAACGATATTCTTTCGCGAAAAGTGCAAGCCATGAGCCGCGGCGCGTCCGCCGGGGAGCTCGTACAGTTGGACCGCGAGCTCGCCGAGAAGCGGGCGCAGATCGAGGAATCCTGGCGCGCGGTGGAGCAAGCCAACGAGCCTTCGCTGCTCGCCGCGGGTGACTTCAAGCGCATCGAAGAGCTCGGCCGTCAATCCTACGCGCGGTTGAACGGGGAAAAGTCGACGATCTTGAGCGCGGGCGAGGTGAAATCGCTGAGCGTGATGCGCGGCTCGCTCACGACCGAAGAGCTCGACGAGATCCGCAGTCACGTCTCGCACACCTACCGGTTTCTCTCGCAAATTCCCTGGGGTAAAACCTTCGCGCGGGTGGCGCTGATCGCCGGCGCTCACCATGAGCGGCTGAACGGTACTGGTTACCCAAACCGGTTACAGGGCGAAGAGATCCCGCTCCAATCGAAGATGATGAGCATCAGCGACATCTTCGACGCCCTGACCGCCAGCGACCGCCCCTACAAGCGCGCCGTCCCCGTACCGCAGGCGCTCGACATTTTAGGCTTTGAAGTGAAAGAAGGCCACGTGGACGGGGAATTGGTGCGCATCTTCAGCGACGCGAAAGTCTGGGAGCCGGTGCTGAGCAAGACCCACTAGCGCTTCTTGGTCTTCAGACCGAGAACGCTCAGTGGCTCGTCAGAAAGGCCGAACGATACGACGTCGCCCAGGCGCACGGCGACCGTGCGGTGCGGCCCGTCGAGGAAAAGCGATGCCTCGTCCATCTTGCTTTGGACGGTAATGGGGCGCGCGCTTCCGACGACCAAGCTGAGCAGCTTGAGCTTGCCATTGGGCGCGTACGGCTCTCGCACGACGAGTTGTAAGTTGTCGGACCTGAGCGGCAAGATCTTACCACCCGCCGAGTGCTGGGCCGCGGTCGAGCCAGCCGCGGGCCCGATCCAGAAGCCGCTCGAGCGCTGTTCTTCCTTGCTTCGACCCACGTGCAAGATGTAGCGCGACGTAGCCGCGGGGGAGGTATGACAGTAAAGCGCTTCGTTCAAGACACGCTTCGAGCGCATGCGCCCGTTCAAGGACACGGTCATACGTGCCAAACGCAAGGCCGGCAGTGTGCCGGCCAACGCCCGTTCCAAGTGGCTCGCGAAGTCGCTGCGACGCGACGCGCAGAAGAAGCCCACGCTGTGCGCGGGCGCGCTGTTCACGCCCAAGATCGGCACCTTGCCCACGTTGTGCGACGCAGCCAAGAGCGTGCCGTCGCCGCCGACGGCGACCACGAGCGCCGCGTCAGAGGTGTCGAATGCCGCGTGAGCGCTCTGCACGAAAAATGTCTTGGCTCCGGCGCGGTCCAGCACGCGCTCGACTTCTTCCATGGTGCGCGAATGGTCGCGGTGCGAGTCGAGCCAGGTTGCGACGCTCGGGTCGCGCTTTTTGATCAAGCTGCGGGCGCGCGGATCGCCTTCGTCCTCGACGAAGCGCCGGTAGGCGGTGCGCTTGCCAACGACGATGACGTGCGGCCGACTCACGCTAAGCGCTCCGCAAGACGACGCAGCGCGAGCTCGGTCTTCGAATCCTCGATCGCTCCGCGGCGGCACATGGCCAGCGCCTCCTCGAGCGATACGTCCACGATCGCGCCAAAATGCTCGAGCGCGGAGCCGTCGAGATCCGGCTCTCCGCGCGCGCTTGGGTCGACCGAGACCTCGAAGAAAAAGTGTCGCTCGCCGATCACGCCGGGGCATGGAAACGCGCTCGGGCCGAGCGCCTTCATGGCCTCGATTGGCACCTTGAAGCCGAGCTCCTCGGCGAGCTCGCGCTGCGCGGCGCTCACGGCCCCGGTTGGGCTTTGCTCGGACACGTCCACGAGCCCCGCGGGGGTTTCCCACAAGCCGATGCCACAGAGATCGTTCGGTAGCGCGGAGCAGGCGGGGTCTCGCAAAGCAAGCGGCGGACGCACCGCGCTGCGCAGGTACACGCGGCGCGACCCATCCGGTGCCACGAAGTGCGCCACGATGACCACGGCGTCGATGGCCTTGCGATCGACCGCGTCAAAGACGAAGGGCGCGCTCTGCGTGCCATCTGGGTAGTGGGCTCGGTAGCGACGACGCACCAGACGTAAAAAGCCTTCTGGGGCCGGAGGTGACAGGTCCTCGATCAGCTCGAGCTCGATTTTCGGCAGCGGCAGTTCGACGCTCTGGGCCATGCACCAGCCATTCTACAGCGGTTCGGGCAAACGTGGTAAAAGCGCCTCAGCGTCACGGAGGAGTAAATCTTATGCGGCACTTAGCTCTGATTGGGGTCATGGCCTTGGGTCTGAGAGGCAAGACGGCGTTTGCCGCGCCAGCCGACAAGCCGGGTGCGCACTCCGCCATCAGCTCGGAGAATTTGAAAAAAGCACTGGAAAGTGGCGACGAAGCCCGGGCCGGCGCGGCGTTGGACGAGATTGGCCGAACGGGGGATCGAAGCACAGCGCCGCTGGTCGAAGACGTGCTGAACCGTGGCGCAAGCCCGACGCTGCTGCTCAAGGCGATTGCCGTGGCGGGCGCGCTCGGCCGCGAATCCTCGAGCGCGTCCCTTGCGCCATACGTCAAGCACCGCGGCGCGGAGGTCCGTCGCGCGGCCGCCCACAGTTTGGTTCGCACCAAGGGCCCGGCAGCCGTGCAAGCACTGCGCGACGCGCTGCGCAGTAATGATGCGCCGCTGCGCGGCACGGCGGCCTCCGGCTTGGGGGCGCTCGGCGCCAAGGAAGCGGTGCCGGAGCTGTTTGCCGTCTTGCCAAAGGAGGTTCCCGAGGCAGCCGCCGCCATCGGCACCCTGTGCAGCGCCGACGACTGCAAAAAGTTCCTCGCCTTACTCGGTAAGTTGCCCTTCGAGCTGATGCAAAGCGGGTTTTTGCCGATCTTGCTACGCACCGGCAGCGACGTGCCAGACAGTCTGAAGCTCGACCTCATCGAGCAGTTACGGCGCATGGCCACCCCAAAATCGGCCGAGGTGATGACCACCGCGTTGGCCGCTTATCCGGCCGATGCCAGCCCGAAGGTGAAGGTCGCGCTGGACGCCGCGCTTCACGGGCACAACGTGAAGAGCGGCGAGCCGTGAGCCGATTGGTTTCGCTGGCTCGCGGCGGCTTCGTGCTGCTAGCAAGCTGTGGGGGCGCCCATCTCGAGTCGAGCCGCGGCTTCGACAGCGGATGGCAAAACGATAGCGGTCGATCGATCGCGCTCCTAGAGCAGCGCTTGCGCGGTCTGCCGCTGGCGCCGAACGCGCGCGTCGTGGTGGGCGTCACCGAGACGGGCCTGGCCGGCGCGCGCTTGGACGGCGCCTCGCATTGGACGCACCAGGGGCGCGTCGCGTCCCCGCCAATGATCGCGGGCAAGCTCGTGATCGTCGCAGAAGGCGATCAAATTTTGGCGTTGGACGCAAGCTCGGGCGCGCGGGCATGGAGCATCGGCAATCGCGGCCTTGCTTTGGTTGGAGCGGCCAACGACGGAGTAAACAGCGCGCTCGTCCTCGCCAACCCGCACAAGAGCCTGTTCCTAGCGGTTTCAGACACTGGCGCGACGCTGGGTTCCGCCCAAACGAGCATCGCGCTCGGCACTCCAGCCGCGCGCGGCGGCATTGCCTTCGTGCCCTGGAGCAATCAATACGTTTCTGCGCTCGACATGCAAAGCGGAGACGAAGTAGCCAGGTTGCTCACGCGCGAAGAGGTCAGCCAGGCGCTGAACATCGGCGGCAAACTCTATTTCGGACAGCGAGGGTTGCTCCGCTTCGACGAACAGGTGCGCTTCGCGAGCACCAATCAAGCAAACCATGTGAGCTTGCCCAAGCTCGATCTGCCTGGAAAGCCAGACTGGCTGGACAATGGTTCGCTCACGCCCACGAGCCAGCCCAACGCGCGCAGTAAGATTCGCGTCTATGCGGCGCCCACCGTGGCCTCGGACGGCGCGCTGACCCTGGGCGGGGGTACGATTGTGGCCAGCTATTTCCGGGTGTTGTTCGGGCTAGGCGCAAATTCCGGAGCCCTGCTCTGGGTGCGTTCGATGCCGGCTGACATCGTGGGCGGCGCCGCCGCTGCATCAGGCTTCGTACTGTGCGACGCGAACGGCAGAGTATGGTCGCTAGCGAGCAATGGCGCCGACAGCGCTAGCCTGCAGTTGGGCGCCAAAATCACGCTGTGCAGCGCCGACACAGGGGCACTGTCGGTGGCAAACGCGGCCCCACCCGCCCCACTCGCCGTGCAGATCACGCAAGCGCTAGAAGATCTCGAACCAGACATGGCCGAAGCCGAGCGTTACTTGATAGCTCAGCTCGGCAAGCTCGAAGATCCCATCGTCACGAAGACGTTGATCGACCTGTCCAGTAGCCCGCGGATCCCGCCAGACCTGCGCAGCGAGACGAGGCGCCTGCTTGGGCTGCGAAAGAACGGCACGGAGTACATGTTGACGGCGCTCGGCCGTCACTACGATTTCGTCTCGGGCGTCTTGCTGCCGCCGCCCGTCGGCCCGCTCGCCGATGCGCTGGCCGCAAGCAATGAAACGCGCGCCGCTCCGCTGCTCGCCCAGCACTTGAATGACCCGGCCAACTCGGCCGAAGACGTAGCGCACGCCGCGCGCGCCTTGGTCAAGCTCGCGACGCCCTCCGAGTACGACGACCTGCGTACGTTCTTCGCGTTGTACCGCGCGACGGCGGATGACGAAGCCTTGGTTGCGGCGGTCATTTCGTGCGCAGAGGCGTTGCTGCGTGTCGGCGGCGTCGCGGCACGCGCGGTAGTGGAGCGCGCCGCGCAGGATGCGATGACGCAGAACGATGTGCGACGCGAGCTTCCGAAGCTCCTCACTCAGACCTCCGCCGACACGGAGACCCCACCCGCGTCTGGCGCGCCAAGGCCAAATGCTGGAAAAGCATCGGCCACGCAATGAACGAGCCGAATCGACACGTGAAACGACTTGCAGCGGCCGGCCGTGAGTTGCGGTTGGTGCCCTCCACTCGATCTGCGCTCGACCGGGGTCCCGGTCACTGGTAGAGCCGCCCGACGCGCGCCTGAGGGCGGCTTGCGCTAGCGGCGGCCAGTACCAGGATCTCGGCCCCAGACACTTGAGATAGGTTTCGACACCGTGGATTCATCCGACGACCAGCGCCCGCTCCGCACGAGCGAGGACTTGCTCGAGCTCTTTCGAGCGTCCGAAAAACCTCGCTCCGAATTTCGGATTGGCACCGAAGCGGAAAAGTTCGCCGTCGATAGCGACAGCGGCGCGCCGCTCCAGTACGAAGGGCCCCATGGCATCACGCGAATTTTCGCCGCGCTCGTCGCCCTAGGTTGGCGCGAAGAACGCGAGACCCCCGACGGTCCAGTTATCGCGCTGCTGCGTGACAAGGCATCGATCACCCTCGAGCCCGGCTCCCAGCTCGAGCTCAGCGGAGCCGCGGTCGTGGACATCCATCAAACGCGAGTGGAGCTCGACCAGCACCTGACGGAGCTCGCGCCGATATCCAAGGAGATGAATCTGACTTGGCTCGGCGTCGGCTTTCATCCTCTGGCCAAGCAGAGCGAGCTTGGTTGGGTGCCGAAGCAACGTTATGCGATCATGCGTGACTACTTGCCCGAAAGGGGCAGCGGCGGTCGCGACATGATGCAGCGCACCGCCACCGTGCAGGCCAACTTCGACTTTTCAGATGAAGCGGACGCCCTGCGGAAGCTCGTCATTTGTCTAAAGCTGGCTCCGCTAGTGAACGCGCTCGGGGCGAATTCCCCGTTCAGCGAGGGTCGATTGTCCGGTTTCAAGAGCCGTCGCGGTCAGGTCTGGTTGAACATGGATCCGGCGCGCTCCGGCATGTTGCCGGCGCTGCTGCGCGCACATCAGCCCGGCTATCGTGATTATGTGGAGTGGGCGCTCGACGCAGGGATGTTTTTGATCAGGCGCCACGGCGTCCCCGTTCACAACACCGGACAGACCTTCCGCGACTTCATGGACAACGGCTTCGAAGGTGAGCGCGCCACGTTCGGTGACTGGAAAACGCACCTGAACACACTCTTCCCCGAAGCCCGACTGAAGAGCACGCTCGAGGTGCGCAGCAGCGATTCGCTGCCTGCCCGCTTGGGCTGCGCCATACCGGCCCTGTTCACGGGTCTTCTGTACGACGAACAGGCGCTCGCGGAAGCTGAGTCTTTGGCGCGTGAGCTCGATGTCGATGCGCTTCTGCAGGCGCGGCCCGCCTTGGTGAAACATGGGCTCGAGGCGCAGGTGGGGGGGCGGCCGATGCGAGCGCTGGCCGAGCGAATACTCGAGCTTGCCGAGGGCGGGCTGTCGCGTCGCAACTGTCGCAACGCTCGCGGCGAGGACGAGCGGGTTCACTTGAGGCCGTTAACGAGCCTCGTCCAAAGCGGTAAAACCCCGGCCGACGCGCTGCTCGAAGGCCTGAATGAAGGCCGCGTGCCGTCCATCGGCGAGATTATCCAGCGCGTTCACATCTAGCCGACATGCGCTAGGCCGCGCGCGCGAGGTGAATCTTCTCCGTTTGTCCGGCCCGGTAGAACGACCTCAGGCGTTGTCGCGCGCGGGTCCTGTCGTTCGCGACCACCGCGCGTGATACGAAGCGCGCGGCCAGCTGATGAGCCAAGCGGTAGCGCTCGCCGGCTTCGGTCCCTGCCTCATCCAGAAAGCGCGGGCTCTCGAACAAGCTTTCGAGCAGGCGTGAACCGTCCGCCGACAGCTCGCGCAAGAGCACGAACTTGTCGACCTCCGCTTGTAGCTCGAGCTCGAGCTGGGTGACCGGCAGGTGCACGCGCGCGCGCTCGACCAAATACAGAAAGTGACTCACGCCTTCCGCGGCCTGCAGCCAAACATCGTCGAGCGCGCCGCCGACCACGATTCGCTTCGACTCAGGCGGCAGTACCAGGGCGATTTCGAGCTCGTCCGCCGTTTCGCGCAGGAGCACGACCTCTCGAGTGCCTTCGCCGCCTTCGCGGACGAAGCGCGTTACGTTCGGCGCTCGCTCCAAGCCATAGAATTTCTCGAGCGCGCGCTGAATGCGGCTGAGCTCGCGCTGCCGCCGCGAGCTCAATGCAGCCCCCCTCGCCCTCGCTGCGGGCTCAGGCCATGATCGGCAAGCGCCACCGCCAACGGACCCGAGCCGGTGCGCACCCAACGCTCGTACAGACGCACCACCTGGCGCGCGGAATTATGCGCGGACTTCGCCTGCAACACGTCGGCAACCCGCGACACGACCTCGGCGAACATCACGAAGTTATCCGCCAGCTCGCGGAACACGTCCGGGGCGCCCGTGCCCTCGCCCGTGGTCTGCCGCAGCATGACCGCCGCGCCGTCATAGGCGCGCGCGCCCAGAGTGCGCACGTAGCGCAGCTCAACCCCGCGCGTGGACAGATGGTCCGCGAAAAATCCGCTCGTATAAAGCACGCCATCGCCGAGCGAGCGCAGGCGATCGAAGCGCTCGCGCCCCGCGGCGTGGAGAGCATCGTCCAGCAACAGGGTGAGGGGTCGATCCAAGCTCGTGGCATCGAGCCGCTCTGGCTTCGCGTAATCTGCGAGCAAGCCGGCCAAGTAGTACTCCGCGGCTTCCGTTGCGGCGAAGTGCTGCGTCTTGACGGCGTCGTCGACCAAGTGATGGAAGAACGACTGAAGATCGCTAGCTAGATCGATATCGGGCTGATCCGGGCTCATAGGAAAGCTCCTTCTGAGTGCGTTGAAGTAGCGCCGGGCCGGACCACCGGAGTGACGCCCGTGCGCTCTGCCGTGAGCGTTCGCGCGCAAGTTGCGGTGGGTCCGCGAAAAATCGGCACCTTGTCCTTCAAGGTACGGCCAGATCTGTTTCCGGGCGATGTGGGCGGCCCGGTCGCCGTCCAGCGGAACTGCGCTTTCTCAGCACTCACCGAGCGCGGCTGCCAAAATCGGGCACGGCTTGCTTTCGTCAATCCGGCTCTTAACCTCGCCACACCGCCCGCGCGGCCTTGAGGGCAGCCCAGTGCGGCTTTTTAGCGCGAAGCAAGCCAAACACCCCGAGCTCCTTGACAGGCTGGCGAGGCTGGCTAAGTTCGGGCTCGCGTTGTTAGCACTCGCCTCAGTTGAGTGCTAACCGCAATTAAGCAGCGACTTCATAAGCTTACAAACTAAAGGGCGACTTTTGGCGGCGAAATCCAGCGACTTACGTCCTGCACCCCCCGCCTGGGCCTCCCGTCACTCCGCTCACCCACCCACTATCTGACCGAGGGATCCACATGGCTACGAAAATCCGACCGCTCCAGGACCGCGTGATCGTCAAGCGCGTCAAAGAAGAAGAGAAAACCAAGGGCGGGATCATCATCCCGGACAGCGCCAAAGAGAAGCCGATCGAGGGCGAGGTGCTCGCCGTAGGCAACGGCAAAGTGCTGGAAGACGGCAAAGTGCGCGCGCTGGACATCAAGCCCGGTGACCGCGTCCTGTTCGGCAAGTACTCGGGTACCGAGGTCAAGCTGGACGGCGAAGAAGCACTGATTTTGCGTGAAGACGACATCCTCGGCGTCATCGAAAGCTGATTTAGGAGAATTAAGAACATGGCTGCCAAAGAAATCGTTTATCAAGAAGTCGCTCGTAACCTGATCCTCAACGGCGTGAACGCGCTCGCTGACGCGGTCAAAGTCACCCTCGGCCCGCGTGGTCGCAACGTCGTCATCGACAAGTCCTTCGGCGCTCCGACCGTCACCAAAGACGGCGTGACGGTGGCCAAGGAAATCGAGCTCGAGAACAAGTTCGAGAACATGGGCGCGCAAATGGTGCGCGAAGTCGCTTCCAAGACCAGCGACGTTGCCGGCGACGGCACTACGACCGCCACCGTGCTCGCGCAAGCCATCTTCCGTGAAGGCTCCAAGCTGGTTGCCGCCGGTCACAATCCGATGGAAATCAAGCGCGGCATCGACAAGGCGGTCGAGGTCCTCGTCGAGGAGCTCAAGAAGAGCGCCAAGTCGACCAAGGATCCGAACGAGATCGCCCAGATCGGCACCGTCAGCGCCAACGGCGACACCACCATCGGCAAGCTGCTCAGCGAGGCCATGGAAAAGGTCGGCAAAGAGGGCGTGATCACGGTGGAAGAGGCCAAGAGCGCCGAGACCACCCTCGACGTCGTCGAAGGCATGCAGTTCGACCGCGGCTACCTGAGCCCGTACTTCGTCACTGATCCGGAGCGCATGGAGTCCTCGCTCGAGGACGCCTACATCCTGCTCAGCGAGAAGAAGATCTCGAACATGAAGGATCTCCTCCCCGTGCTCGAAGCCATCGCCCGTTCGCAGAAGCCGCTTCTGATCATCGCCGAGGACATCGAAGGCGAAGCCCTCGCGACCCTCGTCGTGAACAAGCTCCGTGGCACCCTGAACTGCGCCGCCGTCAAGGCGCCGGGCTTCGGTGATCGCCGTAAGGAAATGCTCAAGGACATCGCGGTTCTCACCGGCGGCCAGGTGATCGCGGAGGAGCTCGGCCTCAAGCTCGAGAACGTGACCATCACGGATCTCGGCCAAGCCAAGCGCGTCAAGATCGACAAGGACAACACCACGATCGTCGACGGCGCCGGTGACAAGGACAAGATCAAGGGTCGCCAGGGCGAAATCCGCAACCAGATCGAGAACACCACCAGCGACTACGACCGCGAGAAGCTCCAAGAGCGTCTGGCCAAGCTCGTCGGCGGCGTTGCCGTGATCAAGGTCGGCGCGGCCAGCGAGATGGAAATGAAAGAGAAGAAGGCTCGCGTCGAGGACGCCCTTCACGCCACTCGCGCCGCGGTAGAAGAAGGCATCGTCCCCGGCGGCGGCGTCGCTCTGATCCGCGCGCAGAAGGTGCTCGACACCCTGAAGCTCAGCGATGAGCAACAGGTCGGCGTGCGCATCATTCGCCGTGCCATCGAAGAACCGCTCCGCCAAATCGTGGCGAACGCGGGCGAAGAAGGCTCGATCGTCGTGCAAAAGGTCAAAGAAGGCTCCGGCAACTTCGGCTTCAACGCCGGGACCGGCACCTACGGCGACCTAGTTGCCGACGGCGTCATCGACCCGGTCAAGGTCGTGCGTTCGGCCCTCCAAAACGCGGCCAGCGTCTCCGGCCTGATGCTCACCACCGAAGCGCTCGTCGCCGACAAGCCCAAGGACGAAAAAGCGGGCGGCGGTGGCGGCGGTGGCGGCCACGCTCACGGCGGCGGCGGCATGGGCGGCGGCGACTTCTGATCGCGCCTGACTGAGCGCTTCCGACTCGGTTGAAAAAGGCGGGCTCCGAAAGGAGTCCGCCTTTCTTTTTGTCGTCGAGCAGTCGGTCGTCCCTTAGCTGCGCGCTTTAGCTTTCGTGATGTGAGCCCGAACGCCGCGCGACGGCGGCGACTCGGCCGACGTAGTCCGCTCGACGCGGCGTTCGGGCGGGAGAGATCGATTGGTGATGGTCGCGCGGCGCGCCAAGGTTCGGCGCAGCCTTCGGCGTCGAAAGGGCGCCAAGAGCCAGAGCGCGACAGGCGAGGCGACGCGACGCAGCGCCGATCACCCGGCGTCCGGACTGTCGAGCACGATTGTTTTTTTGATCGTGCATTGGTCGTCATTGGGCGAGAGATCGTAGTGTGCGTCGGCGAGCCCAGTCCCCCGCGCTCGTAATGACGCGAAACCGCCGGTCCACAGCTCGCAGCGCAGCGCTTCAACGCCGTTCGCGGCATCCCCCGAAGCGCCGGCCGAGCCGTTGCTGTCGGCCACGACACCCCCGTCCGCGCTGGCCGGACTGCAAAAGACGACTTCTGGATCATGGCTTGGATCGGCCAAGTCGTACTCTTCCATCCCGGACCCTCCGTACGTGACGTGCACTACGGTGTCCACGGGGAGGGGCCGAGAAGTCAGCTCCAGCACGACCACGAAGTCAGGATGCGGCCCGGAACAGCGCCGACGGTCGGGCCCGCACCCGAGCGGCAAGATGCCGACGAGGGAAAGCGCTGCCAAAACCTGCCGCCCGGCGCGCGGCTGGCGACGGCTTCCCATCATTTTGAGGAGAGAGGCAATCATGGACCCGAAAAACGAGGGCCGAAAGATTTCAACTGCAGACGTTGCAAGACGCTCATTCCCTCTTGCTCGCCTTCGATCTGCAACACAGTGATGCCCACCCCCGGACAAAACACGGTCGTGGTGGTACGCGTCGCGGCAACGAGCTTCGCGTTCTCGACCGTTCGGATGCACCCCGAGAACTTGCCGGCGGGCACATCGATGCTTTCCGCGACGCCGCTCACTCTGACTTGGCCATCATCGCCGGTCCATTCTGATCCCAAAGAAAGCGGTGATTTCAGCAAGTAGCCGCCTTGACCGCTGCGCACCCCGCCCGGCTCGAAGTAGTAGCGCCTGCGAACACGCCCGGCGATGCTGATCTCGGCGAGATCAGGACGCGGTCGAGCTACCTCGAAAATGGCGACGCCACGCTCGTTCGTGTCCTCGATATAGGTCTCGTACGAAAAGACCGTGTTGTTCTCGAGCGGCAGGTAGCGAGCGAGCTCGCTCACCGCTACCCCCGCCGTGCTGGCTGCCGTTCGAGGAGCCGGCGAGCAAGCGGCGACGCCCGCCCACAAGATCGGCCAAAGCCGAAGCGCCCGAGCCCGCCTCCGAGCGATCATCCGGCGCATGGCTAGTGCGGCTGACCCTGGTAGGTGTACCAAACGACGAAGACGAATAGCGTCAAGGAGACCGCCAGCAGGTATTTCATCAGCGGATCGGGATCGATCCGCCGACGCAGCTCGCGAGCCGCTTCACGCACGAGCGGATTCTCCGTGCTCTCCGCGAGCTTGCTTGCCGCGATTCGAACGGTTCGATAGTCGCCGGCCTCGAACGCGGCCACCAAACGCATGAGCTCGGGGTCCTGAGGAAACTCGAGCAGGAAGCGCGGACGCTCGCGGCCGTCCGCGACCAGCGCAGGGTCGGGCGCTCCGCCGGACCCTGCGCTGGGCCCGTCACCCGGCTGCGCTGCGTCATTGGAAGCGGGGCGGGCTGGCTCGAGCTCGGTCATCGTGTGATCCGCACGAGTCCTAGGCCGACTCGCTCAGAATTGGAAGTATACGAACGGAACCGCTTCCGCGCTCGCCATCCGCCGTGTCACGAGCAGCACTCCGAACAGCGCCAAGCCCTGCACCGCGCCCGGCAAGGCGCTGAAACGGGCGCGCAAGCCAACCTCGAGCCGTGCGGGCAAAAAGTGCATGGCGAGCCCAAAACCCAATACGGCGAGGACCCGCGGATCCAAATTTGGATGATAGGTCGTAAAGGTCGCAAGCTCAGTCAAAATAGCGCGCGCGGCGCGCACGCTCTCGGCACGAAAGAAGATCCAGCACAGGAGCACGAAGTGAAATGTGCAAACGGTGGACAGCACGCGGACCGCGAGTGAGCGCGGCCGGCGCTCCCCCCCGCGCTCTCGAAACGCGCGATTGCAAGCCAAAGCCACGCCGTGCAGGCCGCCCCAAATCACGAACGTCCACTTCGGCCCGTGCCACAGGCCACCCAGCAGCATGGTCGTCAGCAGATTCGCGTAAGTGCGCAGGCGACCCCGGCGATTGCCGCCCAACGGAATGTACAAATAGTCGCGCAGCCAAGTGGAGAGCGAGATATGCCAGCGCCTCCAAAAATCGACGATGTCGTACGCCTGATAAGGCGCGGCGAAGTTTGCCGGGAAGCGCACGCCCAAAAGCGCCGCCGAACCGATCGCGATGTCCGTATAGCCGGAAAAGTCGGCGTAAATTTGGACGGCGTAAGCCACGATGGCCACGTAACACTCGAGCGCAGAATAATGGGTCGGCGCGTCGAATACGCGATCCACCAAGTTCAGCCCGAGATAGTCCGCCACGGCGAGCTTTTTGAAGAGCCCGACGGCGATCGTCAGCAGCGCACTGCTGGCCTCGCGCGGGTTCCAGCGTGGGGGGGCCGCGAGCTGCGGCAAGAGCTCGCGCGGACGCACGATTGGGCCTGCGACGAGGTGCGGAAAGAAGGCTACGAACGTCAAGTACTCGAGGTAGCTCGGGTGCGGCTCGAGCTCGCCGCGGTAAACATCGATGACGTAGCTCATCGATTCGAAGGTAAAAAAACTGATGCCCACCGGTAATGCGATCGACAACGCTGTTTTCGGCACGGCGAGGCCCAAGGCCGATAACGCTGCCGTCGCGTTCTCCAGCCCGAAGCTTGCGTATTTGAAATAGGCGAGCACGCTCAAGTTCATGACCACCGTGAGCGCGAGCCAAGCCTGTTTGCGCCGGGCTTCATGGCATCGGCCGATGGCGTGACTCAACAAAAAGTCGGCGGTCGAACAAGCCCAAATCAGCGCCAAGAAGCGCGTTCCGGACTGGGCATAGAAGAAATAGCTCGCGCCCAACAGGAACAGCAATCGCAAGCGTTTGGCACGCGCGCACAGCCAAGTGACGGCGAATGCCAACGCAAAAAACTTGGCGTACGCAAGCGTCGTGAACAGCACGGTCGCAGGTTACGTTACACGATGGCCCGGCTCTTGACAGCGCGCGGCGAAGCTCAGGGCCGAACGATCACCCAAATTCACGCGGAGGATGCGCGTAAATCGCTGGCGGGGTGTGGGCTTTTGACGCAAGAACTGCGGCACGCGATATGAAACGGTGCATGTCACACGGTCTGACCCATGGCTTCTCGCTCGGGCTCGCGCCGAGCGGGCAACGCTGACGTGCCCTCCGCGCGACTCTTTCTTTGGCTATGCAGCCTGAGCGCTCTCGTCTGGTGCGCACTGTCATTCCCGCGTCCGCTGCCGGGCACGCTCGAGCTCGCGGTGGCTTTTTTAGGGCTTGCCCTGTACTCCACGCTGGGTGTGCTCTGGCCCCAAAGCGGAATGTATGGCCTCGCTCACGCCCACGGCAAAGCCGGGTCACGACGGATCGCGCTCACCTTCGACGATGGCCCGCACCCGGTGACGACTCGGGCCGTGCTCGACATTTTGCGCGCCTATGATGCGCGTGCCACGTTCTTCGTGCTCGGACACAAGGTCGAGGCGCACCCGGAGATAGTACGTGAGATCCGGGCCGCCGGGCATGCGCTCGGGGTTCACGGTTTCGAGCACGAGCATCTCTTCTCGCTGCGCTCTTCTAGCTACGTGTTGGGGCAGATCGAACGGACACAGCGCGCCATCGCCGCCGCTTGCGGGGCGACCCCCACCTTGTTCCGACCTCCAATCGGCTTTGCTAGCCCTTTCACGTTTCGCGGCGCCGAACGCGCGGGGGTGAAGATCATAGCCTGGAGCGTGCGTAGCCTGGACGGTCTGAGGAGTGCCTCCGCGGCGCGCGTTGCCGAGCGAGTACTCCGGCACCTAGGCGACGGCGCGATCGTCTTATTGCACGACGCGGCCGAGCACGACGATTTCACGCCTGCTTCGATTGCGGCGCTACCGACGATCTTGAATGCGCTCCGTGAACGCGATTATCGAGCAGTCACGGTCGACGAGCTACTCGACTAAGCCTCAGCCCGGCGCGAGCTCGCCGGACGCACCGAGCACGAAGCGTCGTTGGTAGCCGCGCGTCTGGTTCTGGATGGTGACGGTGACCGTGCCGTCTCGCCCGTAGTGGTACTGCTCGACGATCTGCTCCGACAGGCCGTCGCAGCGCTCCGCGGAGCGCCCCTTCAGGTCGCCGTCGCTCAAAAATCTAGGATCGTACGGAAAGTAGATGTCGCCCCAGGGGGTGAGGTCGCCCTCCGGGCGGCCGTCTCCGCCGAGCTCGCTGCACTCGAGAAAGCGCAGATGACCCACGGCATGCACCGGGCGGTAGCTGCGCTCGATCAGGAAATCGCCGGTCTCACTCACCCGGCCTTTGTCCAGGATCGGGTCGAACACCTTCTCGCGGCCCGCCTCGCCCTCACGCCACACCCCGAAGTGCCGCGTGATGGCTTCCCGAACGAAGACGCCCGCGTCGGGATCGGCCGCGATCGCTAGACCAACGGCCGTGGCGGCGTGCGGTTGCGGCGCGAGCTGCACCTTTCGCTTGTATCTTTCACGCAGCATCTTGCCGACCATGGGGAAGGCTGTGGCGCCGCCGACCATGTACACCGCGCCCAGCTCGCGTGCGTTGTTCGGGTCGATGCCACGCGCTTCCAGACGTTCGAAGACGCGTTCAAGGAGCGCCAGTGACCGCTCGATCAATGGCCGCGTGGCCTCGTACACTTCGTTCAGGTCGAGCGTGACCGATTCCGCACCGGGCAGAATGCGAGCCAAATCGATGAGCATCTTTCGCGAGGACGGAGTGAGCCCCTCTTTGGCCTCACGGCACAGCTCGAGCAAACGCGCGCGCTCTACGTAGCTCAGAGCCGGCGCGTCGAGCTTCGCCGCGCGGAGAGCAAAGTCGAAAATGATCTGATCGAAGTCGTCCCCGCCGAGCTCACCGATGCCTTCGCTCGCGATCAGCTCGAAGCGGCGATGCTCGAGTGACACGGCAGACGTATCGAACGTTCCGCCGCCGAGGTCATAGACAACGACGTAGCGCTTCGGGCTGCGCTTGCCGATCGTCCCGAGGTTTCTATGCGCAAACTCGATGGCGGCGGCGGTGGGCTCATTGACCATGCCGAGCACTTCGAAGCCGGCGCGTCGAAATGCCTCGATGGTCAGGTAACGCTGGCGGGTGCTGGCGTTGGCCGGCACCGCGACCATCGCCTCCAGCGGCTCACTCGCGGAGATATCCAGGTTGCTCTGTTCGACGAGCAGGCTGCGGATCCGCGTTAAGTACGCGGCTACCAGCTCGACCGCGCTGGTTTGCGCCAAGCCGAGCTCCGCGAATACCTCGTCCGGAGAGACCCGGCTCACCGCGCGCTTAATCGACCGCAGCGCGCCATCCGGATTCTGATTGAAGCGCGCCGCCGCTTCCCAGCCGAGCTCGAGCTTGCCGTGGGTGTTCGCGGCCAGGCCGGGCACGAAGTCCGAATAGCCCAAGGCGGTCTCGAACTGAGCGACCGGGTAACGACCCTGATCGACCGCAGCGATCACGGTTCGCGTCGTCCCAAAGTCGATGCCGAGGCGCATGAGCAATGCCATTTTGCTCCGCTTCCGTCGCAATGGACAAGATGTGCGCGTTTTTTGCCGCGCCCCTTTTCTGCGCGTGCTCGCGAGCTCGCCCAGAAATGCCCAGAATCACCCGACTTTTGTCGGGTCGGGGCGAGCCCGGGGCGACGTCAAACTGGCCAATGGCAGCTCTACGACGAAGCGCGCGCCGCTCTGAAAGCCCGTGTCCAGGGTGATCGTGCCTCCCACCGCTTCCACCAGACCTCGACATACGGCGAGCCCAAGGCCCGTGCCCTTGCCGATTTCCTTGGTCGTCACGAACGGTTCGAACAAGCGCTCCCGGACGATCGCGGCAACACCCGGGCCGTCGTCTTCGACCGTGAGCCTGACGCCGAGCGGGCTCGGTTCGGCCCGGACGCGCACGTGACCTCCACCATCGAGCGCATCCACCGCGTTGAGCAGTAGGTTCAACATCAGCTGCATCAGCTGCTCGGCGGCCAGCGCCACCGGTGGCAAGCCCGGCGGCACAGCCAGCTCGAGCTCCACTCCGTGCATGGCCTTTTGAGGCGCGATCAAGGCCGCCGTGTCCGCCACCGCCTCCGCGAGATCTCCGTGCGCCGAGCTGCCGCGGTCACGCTCCTCCGCGGGCCTCGCGAATTGCAAAAGATCCCGCAAGATCCGCGAAATGCGCTCGGTTTCCTTGCGCATGCGCTGCAGGAAGTCTTGTTGCTCGGCCGGGGCCAGCCCCCCTTCGAGCAACAAGTCTTCCAACCCGAGCAGGGCCGCGATCGGGTTTCCTACTTCGTGGGCGAGACCTGCGGCAAGTCGCCCGACGGATGCTAGACGTTCGGATCGTAGCAAACGCTGTTGCGCCTCTTTCAAGCGGACCGTGGCTTGCTCGACTTCGTCGACCTTCGCACGCAAGGCTTCCTCCTCGCGGATCAGGTGCTCGGTCATGATGTGCAGGTTGCGACCGAGGTCGACCAGCTCGCGCGCGCCAGCCTCCGGCACCGAGAAGCGGCGCGCGCCCTGGGCGACCCGCTCCGCAGCGCGCGCCAAGGCGTCGAGCGGCCTCACGATCAAACGAGTGAGCGCGAAGTACGCCGCGACGAGCAACAATGTGCCCACGAGCAGTGAATACAGACCGAGCAAGCGCGTGAGGGGGGCGGCGCGGGCGGCGCGGTCATCCGTGCGCAAAATAGCCGCGACCGCTCCGTCGCCGCTTGGCACCAGCACCTCGAGCGCGGCGTGTTGTTCGAGCTCGACTATCGCCTCGCGGCCCGTGCTCACGCTCGCCGGCAGCAGGTCGACGATGTAACGCTCTCCGGCGCGCGCGACCGCCTGCCCATCGCGACTATATACGCCGATGGCGGCCACCCCCTGCGCGCCAATTTCCGCGTTCAGCAGGCTCCGCAACGCCTCGGCGGATCGATGAGAGAGGGCTTCCGACACGTGGCCCGCGACCGCACGCCCGAGCGCTCGAGCCTGCGCTTCACGCGCCTGACGCAAGGTGAAGCTTGCATAAGTGGCGACGGCCAGAAACAGCGGCACGAATGCCAGCACGAACAGCCCGCCGAGCAGGATCAGAATTTGAAGTCGCAGGCCGGCACGCACCGGGCCTACGGTATCCGACCTTTTCTCACGAGCTCCGCTGTTCGCGAAGTTCCCAAAAAAACCCCGAAAAAGTAGGCCGTTTGCCGCGGGTTTTGTTACGCCAAAACTAGATGGACCCGCTCGTGCGCTCGGCCCTTTGGCTACAGCAATTGCTCGTCAGAAGCTCCGGTCTGGCCTTGAGCTTCGCGCTCAGCGGTTACCTCGTGTATTGGGCGGTCGAGGCCCCGCCGGCGGGCTGGAACATCGCCGCGCTCGCGGTGCTGGCCGGGTCGCTCGGCTATCGCCTCTTGAAGCGCCTGAGTCGCCTGTCTTCGAGCGCGACTACGCGCCTCGACCTCGAGCTGTTCACGCACTTGGTCGTGCTCGCGTACGGCGTGATCCTGCACACGCCCGGCGGGCTGGATGGGCCTTACTACCCGGCGGTTTACGCGTTGGTCATGATCTGCGCGAGCTTCGCCAAGCCCGCCGCGGCGGCCGGCACCATCGCCTTTGCGGTGCTCGTGGAAGCGGCCCTGAACTTCGTTGCGTGGGGCAGCCGCGACAGCGAGCGCCTGGTGCCGCACGCCGCGCTTTTGGGCGTGTTCGCGTTTTTGAACATGCTGGTTTTTCGCGCCGAGATTGCCCGCATTCGCGCGCTGTCCCGGCAACGCATCGAGACCGAGTTACGCAAAATGAAGGACGCGGCGCGTTCCTATCGGCTGCTCGGCGCGCCGGCCTCCGCCGGCGAGCGCACGACTCTGGCCGGCCCCGATGCCGAGGATCGCTTGCTCCGTTCGGGGGTGGACGAGATTCAGCAAGCCGTCGAGTTCGCGCTGATTCTGCTGTGCCGTACCTTGGGCTTACGAACGGCCCTTCTGCTCGGGCTCGATGCCACGGGCGCCGAGCTGCACATCCAAGAGCTTTCTAGCACCGAGGACGCCATCGCGAGCGGCCCCTTCAGTGCCAAAGACGGCATCTTCGGCGCGAGCCTCGCCAAGGGCTCGCTACTTGCAATTGCGGGCCCCAAAGCGGGCGGGCATGTTCCGTATTACACGCGCAAGCCCGCGATTGGCGCGGTCTGCGCCACGCCGCTGCTCGATCACGGCAACGCGCGCGGGCTTCTCGTAGTTGACCGCGAGTCGCGCGAGCCGTTCTCGGCGGAGGAAGAAGAAACTCTGCGATCGGCAGCGCATTTCATGCTTCGGGCGATCGAGAACGAGCGCGTATTCGTCCAGCTCGACCGGGCCAAGGTCGAGCAAGGCAAGCTCTACCGCGCCGCGAACGCGCTTTCCGCCGCCGCTACCGAAGCGCAGGTGATCGAGGCTTGCGTCAGCGGCGCCCGCGAATTCGCCGCCTTCGACTTCGCCGTCGTCACCCTCTTCGACAAGATCGGAAGTGAGCACGAGATCTGCGCCGTCAGTGGGGAGGGGGCGGAGGCTTTGGTGGGGCAGCGCTTCAAGCACAACGCCGGCCTGGTCTCGATGGTGGTTGCCAATCGTCACGCGCTGCCGTACCGCGGCGATTATGATCCGTCGCGCCAGACCGTGTTTACGCGCCGCCTGAATCCCCCGGCCATGCCGTCGCTCTTGGTGCTGCCACTCTTGGTACATGAGCGTGCGCTCGGTACGTTGGTGCTCGGTTCCAACCGGCGCGGCGCGTTCGGTGACTCGGTGCGCCCGACGCTGGAGGTGCTCGCGAGTCACGTCGCGGTTTCGCTCGCCAACGCGCGCATGCTCAAGCGCCTAGAGGACCTGGCCACGATGGACGGGCTGACTGGCTTGTTCAACAAACGCGCGCTGCAAGAGGTCGGCGTGCAAAAGATCAAGAGCGCGCAACGCTTCAAAAAGCCCTTGTCCCTGCTAATTTGCGACATCGATCATTTCAAGCGCGTCAACGACACCTATGGCCATGACATGGGCGATCTCGTGATCAAAGGTTTTGCGGACGTGCTCAAGCGCGTGAAGCGCGACACCGACGCGGTCGGCCGCTTCGGCGGCGAAGAGTTCGTCATCGTATGCGAGGAGACGGACGAGCGCGGCGCCATGTTGCTCGCCGAACGCATCCGCAGCGAGCTCGAGGCCACGCAATTTCAGAGCGAGCTCGGTCCGCTGAAGGTGACCTGCTCGGTCGGTGCGTCCTTGTTCCCCGTCGCCGGGCAAAGCTGGGAGGCGCTCTTCAAAGCGACCGACGAAGCGCTCTACGCGTCGAAGCGCGGTGGCCGCAACCGCGTCAGTTTGTGGTCGCAGAAAATGCAGACTTCCGCCGCCTGAGGCACGACTACACCAAGCGGAAGGCCATCTTCGCCGCGCGTGCGGCGGCCCCGTCCGCGTCGTCGCGATCGCCAATCACGAGGCAGGCTCGAGGCGCAACGTCGAGCAGCGCGGCCGCGTGCAGGTAGCCTTGGGGATCGGGTTTGAGCCGAGCGGGTCCGTTCTTTTCGCCATTGGCGACGATCACGTCGAATAGGGACCCCGCCCCGAGCGCATCGAGCTTCTGTTGCGCTGGGTAATCGCTGACGAGGGCCGTTCGCCCGCCCGCGGCTTTGAAGGCGTGAAGCTCGGCGAGCAAGCTCGCGCGAGGAAAGCGTCGGATCCACTTACCCGGCCGGCGGAACATCCAATCTTGGACCACGCGTTCGACGCGCTCGCTCGGCTCGTTCAGCAGGCGGGCCGTGCGCGCAAGTTGCACCCGGAACGGGCTGTCGTGCGTCAGCGCTTGACCGCCAAAGCGCTGCTCTTCGCGCATGGCTTCGTGGGCGTGACGAAACTGGCGCAACGTTGCAAGCGCCGACCAGCCAAATAGCGCGAGCTCGACCGCCATCGCGAGCTTTACCCAGCGTGCCCTGTACAGCGTGCCGTCCAAGTCGACTAACCAGGCATCGTAGCTCGCGTTTGCCACGGGCGTCCCTTAACGCGAAAGCCACTTTTGCGCACGGGCCTGGTTTGACTCGCTCGAAAGGCCATCGGCCGAGCCGATCATGGCCGCTCGCTCAAGATTTCTTCGGCCGGCCCCACGCGTTCCACCATCCCAGCGCGCAGAAACGTCAGCTCCGCGCCGAGCGCGCGCGCGGCGACGCGGTCGTGGGTAACCAGCACCACGGGTAGAGCGAGCGCGCTGACGTAGACCAAAAGCTCGGCGCCGAGCTCCCGCGCCAACCCATGATCGAGCGCAGAAAAAGGCTCGTCCAAGAGCAGCGCCTGCGGCTCACTGGCAAGCGCGCGGGCCAAGGCGACCCGCTGCGCCTCGCCCCCAGAAAAGCTGTTCGGATAACGCTGCGCCAGATGAGCGACGCGCATGCGCGTGAGCCAAACCTGGCAGCGTTCGAGTCGCTCGGCTCGGGGCGGGCCTCGCGGCACCCCGTAGCCGACGTTGCCCAGCGCAGTGAGGTGTGGAAAAAGGGCCAGCGATTGAAAAACGAGGGCGATCCGGCGCTCCTGGGGGGGCACATCTATGCCTTTCGCCGCCTCGAACAAGGTGCGACCGGCCAGCACCACGCTGCCGTGGTCCGGCCGTAACAGCCCGCAAAGCGCGGATAAGATTGTGGTCTTGCCCGAGCCCGAAGGACCAAAGAGCACGTTCAGGCCCGGCCCGAAGTCGAGCGTTACATCGAGGGAGAAGCAGGCTTCTTCGCGCCCGCGTCGCAACCCGAGACGGGCCCGAAGGCGGGGCTCAGAAGCCATCGCGCCGCTGGCGGCTGAGGGTGCTCGCGCCGATCAGCACGGCCATGGCCAGGGCGGTCATGATCAGCGACAAGCGCGTGGCATCGCCGTCACGCCCTGACAGCACGGCATCGTAGATCGCCAGCGACGCGGTCCGGGTCTGACCTGGAATATTGCCCGCCACCATCAGCGTAACTCCGAAATCGCCTAGGGCCCGCGCAAAACCAAGCATCATTCCGGCCGTGATGCCGCGTCGAGCGAGCGGCAAACTGACGCTGAAAAACGCGCGTAATGGGCTGGCCCCCAAGGTTTGGGCCGCGCCCAATAGGCGCACGTCGACCGCCTCCAATGCCGCGCGCGCGGCCTTCGCGACGAGCGGCAGCGCGCCGATCACCGCCGCGATCACCGCGCCACCTTTCGAAAAGACAATCGGTGTACCGAAGACGGCCTCGAAGCCGCGGCCGATGACGCTTTCCCGCCCGAGCAGCACCAGCAAATAATAACCGAGCACCGTCGGAGGCAACACCATCGGCGCAGTGATGGCTGCGTCGATCAGCTCGCGGCCCCAGACGCGAGGCAGAGCGAGCACGCCCGCTAAGGCAATACCGAGCACGCTTGCCACGCACGTAGCAAGCAGCGCTACCTCGAACGACAAGAGCAGCGGCTCGAGATCGATCAAGGCGCCTTGCTGAGCGTCTCACCGGGCAGCAAGAAGCCGTACTTGCGCAGGATGGCGCGGCCCGCCGGTGCCTTCAGAAAGTCCGCCAGCCGTTGGGCTCCCTGAGCGTTGCCGCCATGTTTGCAGACCACCAACGATTGATCGATCGGCGTGTAAGACGCTTCGTCGATCATCGCCCAGGACCCGTGCTTGGCACCCAAGGCCAGCGACAGGCCAACGACGGCCACATCGGCGTTGCCGCTTTGCGCTAGCTCGAACGTCTGCTGCACGTTCTCGCCGTACACTAAGTGATCTGCAACGCGGGCCCACACGCCCGCACGCTCCAGGGCTTCGCGAGCGGCCATTCCGTAGGGGGCGTGCTCGGGATTGGCGATCGCGATGTGCCGAAAGCGCGCCTCGGCAAGCGACGGAAGGCTGAGCTTTTCACCGCCCTCGCCCTTGACCCAGATCACGATGCGCCCGCGCGCATATTGCAGCTGCGTCGCGCCGTCGCACGCGCCGGCCTTCACGACCTGGGCGATGTAGCCGGTGTTCGCGGCCAAAAAAAGATCGAACGGAGCACCTTGCAGGATCTGTCGCGCCAAGAGCCCGCTCGCGCCCGTGGTGAGCTTCACGTCGCTCGGCACCTGAACGGTGAAGGCGGGCACGAGCTCCGTGAAAGCGTGAGCCAGGTCCGCCGCGGCGGCGACTCGCAACGGTTGCGCCGGCTTGGGTCGACACGATACGAGTAGCGCGAGGCCCCAAATGGCCGAAATCGTGCGCACTCCGCTATTCCTTGGCCTTGCCAAAAATTTTCGAATGCGGCGGGGTGGAGCGGACCAACCACACATTGCCGCCGATCACCGAGCCCTCCCCGATCACGGTGTCGCCACCGAGGATGGTGGCGCCGGCGTAAATGGTGACGTTGTCTTCGATCGTGGGGTGCCGCTTGTTGCGGGCGGGATCCGATTCGCACTCCGAGCGACGCGTGCTGAGTGCGCCGAGCGTGACGCCCTGATACATCTTTACCCCGCGCCCGATGACGGAGGTCTCGCCGATCACGACCCCGGTGCCGTGGTCCAAGAAGAAGCCATCGCCGATCTTCGCGCCGGGATGAATGTCCACGCCGGTCAGCCCGTGTGCGTGCTCGGCGATGATGCGCGGCACGATGGGCACGCGCTCCAGGTACAACACGTGCGCGATGCGATGCGCGGTGATTGCCTCGACCACGGGGTAGCTGAACACGATTTCTTCGACGCTTTTGGCGGCCGGGTCCCCTTCGAAGGCGGCCGTGATGTCGGCGTTCAACGTACGGCGAAGCTCTGGAATGCGTCGGAGCAAGCGCAGCACGACCTCTTCACTCCAACCCGAGGGCCACGCCGCCTTCACGTGCCCGCGGCGCTCCTCGTACGCGAGCGCGCGACCGATTTGATCGACTAGGATTTCACACGCGGGATAGAGGTGCTCGCTGAGCGCGTAGCGCAGATTACTCCGACTCAACGAGCGCTGGCTGTAAAAGCCCATGTAGATGACGGGCTTCAAGTGATTGTAGGCCTGCACCACCGCGCGCTTGTTGGGCAGCGCCGCGCTCTCCAGGTTGTTGATCTCCTCCGGACCGTCATAGCTCTCGACGACCGCGTCGATGACGTCCTCCAAGTCACGGATGCGGAGTGGGGAAGACATGCTGAGCGAGCCTAGCGCCAAATTTGCGCCTGAGAAGAGGTCACGTGCAGGGCGTCGGCTTATGGCCGTCGTCAGTTGGTCGTGACGACGACACCGAGCGTAGTCGTGAACAGGTTGCCATTTAACTCTCGGATGCCCTTTGGGAAGATTTCCTTGGTCGAGTGGTCCAAGCGATTATCCAAGCGAACGATCAGGTTTTTTCGGGAAAGATAGTCGAGCGTCAGGGTGCCAGTGGTGAGGGTAACATCGCTGATTTTTAGGCCATTGACGGAGCCCAGGGTAACGCCGTCTTTGTCGCGGTAGAGCTCGCCGCGCGCCGCCACTGCGAAGGCGCTCGTCAGCAGATAGCGAGCGCCCAGCATGGCGCCTAGCCAGGCATGCGACTTGAAGTTAGCCGACGCTACCGCGTCGCGCTGACGTTCGACGCCGAGATCGGCATTGAGCACCAGATGCAGAGCGTCTAGCGGGTCGGACGTCAGCACGAAGTCGATGAAGTGACGCCAGCCCTTGGTGTCGTTGCTGGGGCGGTCGACGGTGCCCGTGGTCGGCCCCGGAGTTGCGCTCGGCGAACAGCCGCTCGGGCTGGAAGTATCGAATACGTTGCCGACGGGGCAGTCGACCCCGCCGATGTCACTCTGTTCGGGCCCGCCCAGGTAGCCGAGCGACGCCGATAGCCAATCGTGACTCTCATTGCGAGCCGTGTGCGCGATCGCTTGAATACCGAAGGTCTTGCCGGTGTTGTTGTCGATCGTGTTGTTCCAGCCATTCACGATCAGCGCACGCAGCGTCAGATTCTGCGTCAGCTCGGCATTGAAGCGTAGCCCAGTGTGAAAAAGTGGTTGCCCGAGCCAGTAAAGGGCGCCACGCGAGTAGTTCATGTTGTCCTGGCTGTCGGCCACCTCCACGCCGTAGATCGTGTCGAATTTACCGAAATCAACACTGAATTTGCCGCCGCCGGGTCGGAATGACGCGAACGCCTGCTTCACGTTCTCGAGCCCGTAGGAAGCGTCGCAGTTGCCCACGCAGCTCGAATTGTACCGCCGCGCGCTCGGTCCGAAGCGCAGCGACAAAGCTCCGCCGATGGGCTCTGCTGCATGTGAAACATCCAGGCCGGCCCAGGCCAAGGAGAAGCCATTGGCCGAGTCAAAGGCGCGCACAACGTCATTGCCGCCCACTTGGGGCTTGGGCGCATTGTAATTCCAACTGAAGTAAGCGTCGGCGAACAAGCGCACGTCGAACGAGTCGTACCAATCTCCTTCGGGGACGGCTGCGGGCTCAGTTACCCGTGGCGCCGCCGCGAGGGCGGTCGCAGGCGGCAGCTCCGGCAGTGAACCGTTGGACACCGGTGGCTCTTTTACTGGCGCCGCGGCGGAAGTCGATTCAGGGGATGCGGGCGCCGGAACCGGCGTGAGGACGGGCGGCGCGGCGGGCGCAGCCGCAGCCGCAGGCGGCGGATGGGGAAGTAGTGGCTGGCTCGGCGCTGCTCCTTCCGCAACGGCGGGCACGCAGAGCGCGGCCGCACCTAGCGCGGCGCGTGCCGCACGAATCTTTAGCCCTCGACGCAGCGCCATCACTCTCTCCTTGCCAAGCCGCGGTTAACCCGCCCCCCTTCTACCACTACTGACTCTGCAAACAGTGCGAAGCGCCGCAAACATTGCAGCAGACGCGTCTGCGCTCAGCGCTCTCGGTATGGAATGGCACGGCGGGGGTCCGCGGAGCGGCCTGCGCGCGGATATTGTTATTTCGACTATATTGCCGCACGCCCACCGGCTCGCGAGCCAAATGTTCGGGCCGCTTGCTTGTCGGCGCCACGTAGCCGACACGGCATGGAAAACGCAGGGCGCGCGACATGCTGAGCTTGACCTGCGCGAACGGCTCGGCAAAGAGCGAGCGATTGGCCAAATTCAATGTGCTTCGCGCGCTCGTTGTCCTGTGCATCAACCTCGCTGGCTGTGGCAATTCCCCGGAGCGAGCGAGCAGCGCAGGGCCAGGCGATGCGAGCTTCGTCAGGCCACCGCCCAGCGGGGTTGCCTGCGGTACACCCGCGGAGGGCTGCCGCTGCGCGAACCCGGGTGAAACCGTCGACTGCGGGCAGGTCGAGCGTCGCGCGGGCACCTATGTTTCATGTTCCATGGGCGAACGGACGTGCCAGGACGGCAAGTGGGGCGCCTGCGGGGGCGACCGTATCGCGACCTTGACTGCCGCTTCCGGACCACCGCGCACCGAGGGCCTCGGTACCGGCGCGCCCTGCCAGGATAATCCATGCGATCCCTACTGTCGTATCGTGATCGACGATCCGAATGGGCTTCCACTGCCCGCCGGAGGCTCGCTCACCGACGACGGGGGCCTCCAAGTTCTCCCGCACGAGGGGTCTGCTGGCATGGGGCTGTGCACGTCCATGACGGTCACGCCCGCTCCGCAGTCGCTCGCTATCACCGACTTCGGTACGACTGGTTTGCTGGGTGAGTATTTCAATCGTGTGGACAAGGCGGCGCCCCAGATCCCCGCAAGTTGGGCGCCCGACGGCACGCGCACCGACCCAAATATCAACTTCGCATGGGACGCCAGCGCTCCGGGCGTCGGCAACCTTGGCACCAATAATTACTCGGTGCGCTGGACGGGCACCATCACGCCCAGCACAGATGAGACGTACACGCTGTGCTCACGTACCGACGACGGCGTGCGGCTTTGGATCGACAACGCGCTGATCATCAATGCCTGGTTCGATCAGGAGGATCAATTGCATTGCGCGGCTCCATTGAGCTGGGCCGCGAACGTCGCGCATCACATTCGGTTCGAGTTGTTCCAGGGCATCGGGCAGGCAAGCGCGGTCCTGTATTGGTCGACGCCCACGCTAGCCCAACGGGTCGTGCCCTCGAACGCGCTCCTAGCTCCGGGTGTGCAGGCCGTGCCGCCGAAGACCGCACGCTTCAACGTCCAAGTAAGCCCACCGGGGTGTTATCCGGGCACACCGCAACCGGCATGGACGCTCGATCGGCTGGACATCGCCACGGTGGACGCAACCGGTGACGTCGCCCTGATCAGTCCGGTTTCCGGCCCGATCAACGTCACCGCTTATCTCGGGCCGCTGAGCGCGACCGGCCGGCTCGATGTCACCGTAAACCTGAAGAGCCATGACAGTGCCCCCGCCGGCAGCGTCGCCGCGTTCGAAGCCGCACCCGCCGGGACGGATCCAGCCCAGGTCATCTATCCCTACGACCAGACCGTTTTTCCGATCGGGCTCCGAGCCCCGGTGATTCAATGGGACACGGGCGGCACCCCCGCCAATGCGGTCAAGATCACGCTGCGCTATCCGACGGCGGGCACCCCGGACTTCGTTTGGTCGGAGGTCATCCCCGAAACCAGCCCGCCGCAGGCGATCCTCCCGCGCGAGGTGTGGAAGGATTTCGAGCAAACGGCGAAAGGTCACGTCGCCTCCGTGTCGGTGCAGCGCTTGCTCGGGCGGCAACCCGGGCCGGCCATCGATCGCACCGTCACGTTCTCGACGACGCCGATCGGCGGAAAAATTTTCTACACCCAGTACCAGCGTGGCGCGAAGACGGACGAGATGCAGACTGACCCGGGATCAGATAGCCCCGCGGCGCCGGCGTTCAGTACGAGCGACGGCTGCCCTGTGTGCCATACGCTGTCCGCGAGCGGCAACGTGTTCGCGACCGCATCACGCGCCGGCATCGATGCTCAGGGCGACGCGGTGACCTTCAGCCCGACGTTGGGCGGGGTTTCCCAGGTGAACGCCGACGGCTCGTTGACTCCCATTGCAGATTTCGTGGCCGGTCCTGCGCGCGCGAATTACACGGGCGGCACTAAAGATTGGCGCGGCTTTGCCTGGGCGCCTCTGACCCCGGATGGCAAATATGCGCTCGCTGCCAACAACGTGTGGGGCAATACCAACGACAGCTCGGTCGGGATCGATACCGCCGCGCGAACGGTGAATACGGGAAACACGATGCTCTCGGGCGGTTCCGGAACGGGGTTGCTCGCGCACTACTATCCGTCCCTCGGCTACACCGGCAGCGTCTGGAAGCGGTTCGAGCCCCAGGTGAACTTCGACTTCGGCGCGGCGGCCCCGGGCGGGCTCATCACGCCTGACTTTTCGGTCAAGCGCCTCGGTCAAGCTCAGGCGTTTTTCAGCGAAACTTACCGGTTCGAGGTCGTGACCACGAGCTCCGATTCATTCAGTCTGACCGTCGGTAGCGGGCCGCCGGTCAACGGATTCGGACCGATGACGCTGACCGCTAACGTAGCAATGACGGCCGGCGCGCTCGTGCCCTTCGAGCTCGACGAGATCAACGGCAGCGGGAATTCGAACGTGCAGCTGTTTTGGAGCAGCCCGTCGACGCCGCGCGCACTCGTACCCGAGTCGCAATTATACCCGCCATCCGCCGAGCCACCGCACGGCGCCCTGGTCGTCTATCGCGACGACGCGACGGGCACGACCGTGACGCGCCTCGAGCCCGATATCGACTCGGACTACCATGGTCGCAGTCCGGCAGCCGGCATCACCGCCAATCATTTTAGCTCGACCTGGGACGCGCAAATCGAATCGCCCTACACGGGGATGGTTACATTGTGCGTCGATTCCGGCGACGAGGTCACGGTTAAACTGGACGGCGCAACCGCGTTGACCGCCACCACCAAGTACGCCGGCTGCTTCACGAGCAATGCCTGGAACGCCGGCGCTCTGCATCCAGTCCACATCGACCACAAAGCCGGCGCTGATGCCCATTTGCTCCTGAGCTACAAGTACGGCAGCGCGAGCGAGCCCATCCCAGGCAGCAACCTTTACCCAATCGGCTACAGCGCGCCAAGCACGGGACTTACCGCGACCTATTACGACACCGACGGCTTCAATGTGAGCTTGACGGCGAACCAAAACAACGCGCGCGCCTTCCAGCGCGTCGACCCGAACATCGATTTCGATTTCGGCGTCGGACGTCCCAATTACTCGATCATCTCGGACGACGACACCTTCAGCGCACGCTGGACGGGTAGCATTTCGCTCGCGTGCAACGGCGTCTACGAGTTCCGAAGCAGCACTGATGTCGACGGCGGTCGACTCTGGATCGACGACGCGCGAGTGGCCAACCGCGGGAGCTCCGGCCCCTTGTACGGCGGCGGGTACTTCGAGGCCGGCGTGCACGATTTCAAATTCGATTGGTACGAACAGGGCGGCCTGGCGGCAGCGCAACTACAGTGGAAAACGCCGTGCGCGGGCTCACTTGGCTGGGTCGCCATTCCTTCGTCCGTTTTCAAGCCCGCGGTTTATCGGCGAAACACCGGCTTTCTCGTCGCTGGCGGGGACAATGCCAACGACAGCAGCTATTGGGTCTGGCAAACGCCGACAACGTCTGCCCCAACGCCGATCGACGTTACCGGCAGCCGCAACGGCAATTGGGGGCTCGCGGGAACGGCGATGATGGTGCCTTCGTTTTCTCCGGACGGCACGAAGCTGGTGTTCATCGATGGCGACTCCGCCGGCGGTGCCGGCTGGCGAAAGGGCATCAGTACCTTCGATTTCGATCAGGCGGCGGCACTGTTCAGGAATCGCCGATCGATCGCCAACACTTGGCCGCAAGGCGACGCCTTGAAGTGGCCGGCGTTCGAGAGCGATTCACGCAGCGTGATCTTTCAGTCCACCGTGCCGGGTGATTCTTGCTGCCGTAAAACGGACTGGACCCGCTACGGGTACATGGGGCCGACGAATTACTACGAAGACCCAGGCAGGTTGTGGTCGGTCGACAGTCAGGCACTGGTGCCCGTGCCTGTCCCGCTTACGACCCTAAATAACGGCGAACGTCCGATGGACGCCAATAAGTCTTATCAACCGACGATGCTGCCAGTGCCCGCCGGGGGCTATCGTTGGGTCGTATTCACGAGTACCCGGCCGTACGGCAATACGCTGAATGTTCCGGCGGTTCAGCAAGATTTCAGCAACACCGGGAGCTATTCCAGCGCCAGCTACACGGCGATCACGAATTATCAGGACATCCAGAGTCAGCTGTGGGTTGCCGCGGTGGATGACTCCGTCTCCGGCGCCGCCGACCGCAGCCATCCAGCGTTCTGGTTGCCGAGCCAAAACTCCGCGGCCAATGCGGCGACCGGTTTCATCAACGGGCGCGGCGTCTGGGTGCTCGATGCCTGTCACCCCCCAGGCCACGGCGCGGCGGCGGCGTGTGAGGTAGATGAGGATTGCTGCGGCGGTAACGCGACGCCGAAGAGCAGCGCCTGCCGACTCGACACGCCGATCACCAACCCGCCGACCAAGCGTTGCTCGTCGCTGCCGGCGTCAGGCCAGTGCACAGCGGACACCGGCTCGTGTGCTGCAACAGCGGACTGCTGCGCGGGCCTCGTCTGCGTGGGTGCGGCGTGCCAGCCGCCGCCGCCCATGTTGGTCATCGGCGGCGTGAACTACGAGCGAATTTATCACTCCGATTGCCCCGACGGAACCAAACCCGTGTGGCGCTTCTTCGATTGGAAAGCAGTGACGCCCGCCACGAGCTCGAGGCTCGAGATCTATGCCCAGACCTCGCAAGATCCGGCGCTATTTTCGGTGCTGCCCGTCGCGCCCAATGCGGTCGCGCCCGGCACGGGGCTCCACCTAGCCGACGTCACCATGTCCAACCCGAGCGACTGGGTCGGTGCGGCGGTATCGCCCGTGCTCGATGAAGAGAACCTGAAATCTCAGCCTTATTTGAAGATCACGGTGCGCTTCGTGCCCAATGACGAGCGCACACTCAGCCCGATCCTGAAAGATTGGCGACAGAGTTATAGTTGCGTGCCCGCTGAGTGACGGTTCGCGCAAGCTCGAGAAGGCACGTTTGCCGCCGTTATTGGACAGCAAACCAGGACGTCGTCGAAAAGACTGACCGGACGACAACAGACGACACGTCCGCGGTGGGCGCAGGCTGACTCACAAAAGCGCGCGCTCCCGCTTTACCCACTTTAACCGCAACTCTGGGACGCCCGTTCATTCGGTTTGGAGCGTCACACACAATGCGCGTCTTTCCGCCGGCTGCGTTGATCGTGCTCGCGCTGCTTGCCTCGGGTTGCTCGGCTTCGGACGACCCCAGCGCGTCTACGATGGGCGCGAGCGACCTCGCCGCCATCGCCGCGCCAGCCGCTCCTGAGGTCTGCGCAAATCACGAGCAGGGCTGCCCGTGTGACGAGCCCGGCGGCTTGATCGACTGCGGCCGCGTAACACGCCGCGCCGGCGACTACATATGGTGTTCGAGCGGCATGCAGACGTGCAGCGCCAAACACTCCTGGGGCAAGTGCACCGGGGACTCGGCCGCCGCCACGACGACAGGCACGAATCCGCCGTAGCTCAAGGTCGAGGTGGCACGAACTTGCGATCGAAAATACGCACTCGCCGGACCATCAGATCGAACAAGAAAAGCAGCACCGCGGCTAGCACGAAGCTCGACCAAAGTGGCCGATAGGAGACGACCTTTTGCCCGGCCGGGCTGAACACCCGGGTCGGCTCGGGATCGGTCGATCCACCGCCGGCAAGTGTCGCGCGTGCGAGACGATCGAGGTCCGGGTCGAAGCTCGCATATTCGCGCGGGTAGGGATTGGTGACGTGGCCATAGCTCGTGGCTAGCGGTCTCAGCTCGCCGTTCTCGCCGGCCTTGGCATGTTCGCCGCGCAGCAGAAAAGAACCGTACTGATCGATCGGGAAATTGGCTTCATACCGGCCGGGCGCAGTTTGCCGCATTGGCACTTCGCGGCGCGCTCCGCTCGAGCCTGGCCCAGTGACCACGAGCTTCGAGACGATGCCGTTGTCGAACCGCTCATCGGCGGTGAAGGCGTCGACGGTTGCGTGCACGTCGGAACCGAGCATTTCTGTCTTCATGTCGAGCTCGCGGCGGTGCTTCATGCGCATGTGCTCGCGCACGAGCTGGCCCCAAAACTTCGAAAAGGTAGGCCAGCGCAGCCAATCGATCGACCAATTGTTCTTCAGATCGCTGGTCCAAGCCACCGCCCAGCCAAGGCCCGCGCGCCAGCGCGCCAAGATCGGATCCCCGCGTTCACTCTGCAGAATGAGCTGCGCGGGCGCGGGCTTCAGCTGCGTGGCGACGTAACCGTGGAGCAGTGGCGCGGCATTGATGGCGATTCCTTTCAGGAAGTCCGCGGGCGCGACCTGCTGTACCGGGAACCAGTCTTCGACCGCGGCCTGTTGCGCGATCAACTCGGTCTCGCGCGTAAAAATTTTGGGTAAACTATTTGGGTCTGGGACGGCATGAAAACGACCGCCGCCGGTGTCGGCAATGAGCCGTAGCAGATCCTGATTGGTGCCCTCGCCAAGCCCGACCGTAGTCACCGTGATCGACTCCGACAGCATGGCCTGCACGAGATCTTTGATGCCTTGCGCGGGCGCTTGCCCGTCCGTCAGCAAAATAACGTGCTTTTTGCGCGCCTGAACCACGGATAGGTCTTGGTACGCCATGTCGAGGCTGGAAAAGATCTCCGTGCCGCCGCCCGGTTGAATGCGCTGAATGTCGTTCTGAATACGGCTCCGATAGCGTGACGGCTGCATCTTCACGTAGCGAACCGGGGTGGAGTCGAACGCAATCACCTCGAGTAGGTCGTCGCCCTGCAATGTCGATAGCGTGGCCGTGCACGCAGCCTTGGCCATCTCGATGGGCAGGCCCGTCATCGATCCGCTGCGGTCGATGGCCAGCACCATGGCGACCCCCGGCATTTCCTTGCGGTGCTCGGCATCCATGCGCACCGGCAGCAATCGTTCGATGCTCGTATGAGCCCAGCCGCCAAGCCCATAGCCGGCCTCGCCACCAGCAAATAAGAAGCCTCCCCCGAGATCGCGCACGTAACGCTCGACCAGCTCCTGCGCGGGCAACGGAAACGCCTCCGCCGGCACGTCCGAGACGATCACGAAGTCGTAACGCTCGAGCTCCCGCAAAGACGCGGGGAATGCCGCCGCTGTTCGCAGGTCCACGTCGAATTGCTGAGCGTTGAGCGCGCTCATCAGGTAGCTCGCGCGTTCTGGTTGGCCTTCCACGTACAGCACCGTGGGACGCCCGGGCACATCGACCGTAACGCTAAACGCATTGTTGTCGCGAAACGTGTCTTCGCCGATCTCATCCAGGCGAAGCGCATACGTGACCTCCCCGCCCACTCGCACCACCGACTTGAACTTGAGCTCGTTACGACCCGGCTTCAGATCGAGATCGCGCACTCCGTCCAAGCCGTTGAGCGCTTCCCCCTGGTAAAGGCGGGCTTTGGCACGCGTGGCACGGCTAGCGTAAATGTCGGCTACGAGCTCGAAGGTTTGACCCACGTCGACCTTGTCTGGAACCGTGAGGGCGCGCACCGCCACCTCGCCCGGTGGCGGACGGCGGTAGGGCACGGCGTACAGCGTGACGCCGAAGCCGCGAGCTCGGTTGGCCTCCGCTAGCAAATCGCCATCGGTCTCCAGGCCATCGCTGAACAGGACGACTCGCTTCAAAAAGCCGGGCGGAAACAGCCCATACGAGAGCGCGATCGCCGCGCGAATATCGGTGCCCGCGGTCTGCCTTTTCCCGTTCGCGGCGCGGTGACGCAAGTCTTGCACGGAGGGCACGATGCTCTTTTTGTTTTGCTCGACCTCGATCAAGCGCGGCCGCTCGGCGAAGGTGACGACCTTGAGCTCGTCGTCCGGACCTTCGGCGCGGGCGTAGGTCTCGATGGCGCGTCGCGCGTCACTCAGGGCTTCATCCGGCACGGAATCACTGACGTCGACCAGCAGCACCGTGCAGACCTTGTGCGTCTCCTCCGAGCGCACCAAGCGGGAAAGGCCCAAAGCCAGCAAGCTCAAGAAAGCCACGCGAAACAAGACCGAGAGCACCCGTTGCGGCCAGGGCAGGTCGGCGAGCGAGCGGCCAAGCACGAACAGCAGGAGCGGCGTAACCAGCAGCAGACCGAGCGCGTCCGGCTCGAGCAGTTGATAGTGTACGCCGTGCCTCAGCCAGCGGAGCGCGCCATCGCTCGAGCCCAGCACGAAGTGGCGATAGGCCGCGAATAGCAGGCCCCCGACCGATGCGATGAACGCCGCCCATGCGGCGCGACCCAGCCGCGGCATCAGACGGTGACTCGGCGATGATAAGTGATCCACTCCAGAACGGAGAGCGCGGCGACGATGGCCAGCAAATAGACCCAAGCCTCTCGCTTGCGGCCAGGCGCCCCGATGCTGGCTGGGCGCGCGCGCTTGTTGCCGAGAGCGAGCTCAGTGACGGGCGTAATACGGCTCTCATCCAAGTCCGAGAGGTTGGCCGCAAACTCGCCGTTGGTCGCGTCCACGCCGGAGCCGGTAACGAGCTTGTAGAACCCGGCTTGCTCCCCCAAGTATATCGCTCGCCCTTCTTTCACCGGCACCTCGTGATGTACCCCTCGCGGGTCAATCACGGTCGCCGAGTTGGCCGAGCTCGCTACGGGCACTCGCCAGACCTCGCCGGTGCGGAACGACGAAACGTAGCCCGTGTCCTCCTCCACGAATGCATTGATCGTGTTCAACACGAAGAGCGGCCACGCCACGCGCAACACCAAGTCGCTGTTCCGCGGATCGAAGCCAAGGGCGACGAACGCGTGCCCGGCGCGCGCTCCAGACACCAGGATTGGTCCTTGGTCGCTCGCACCGAGCACGCGATCCGAAGCTATCGGCAAGAGCGCATGACCTTTGGAAACCTGCACGTCAGCGAGGGCCAGAAACCGCAGAATTGGGCTTTTCTTGTCCCAAGTGTCGAATCCAAAGTCGTTCAACGTCGGGCCCAGCGCGAGCGGCGTTCCCGCTTCCGGCGGATTGAGATAGAGGGCGGCCGCAACACTGTCCGGCAATGCGTCCGCAACACCGTCCAGGATCGCAACGTCGAAATGCTCGCTCGGGATCGTCTTCCCGGGGCCGATCGTCACGACATCGAGGTACTCGTCCAATAGTAACGCTGCTTCCAAATAGGTATTGCCGCTCGAGATCACGAGCACGCGTGCGCGATGCCGCTCCGGCATCAAAGCATAGGCGTGGTCGTCAGCGGGCAAGTCATCCCCACGGCCGTCGGCCATGCGGATCTTGGCTTCCAGAGTGCGGCTCGCGCCGGCCAAATCTTGGTAGTACCGCGGCAGCCGCTCGCTCGGACCGAGCGCAAAACGACTGACGTCGATCACGGCGCCGTCGCCCAGCAAAGTGAGCTCGACCTGCACCGGGCGCTCGTTCGTGTTGGTGACTTCGAGCATTACCTCCGAGCGCGACTTGTCGAGCGGGTAACGGCGCACCGAAAACTCGGTAAGGGCCACGTTAGTGCCGGATTTTCCGACCGGGAGGAACTCGAGGCTGACCGCGCTCAAGTCGACGTGCTTGGCGATTTCACTCGAGGTGCCAAGCACGCCGTCGCTCACGACCACGACCTCTGCCTTCGGCAGACCGCGCAAGCTATCGACCGCGAACGATAAGCCGCGCTCCAAGTCCGCTCGGGTATCCGACGCGGTCAGGGCATCGATGGCTGGATCGAGCTCGGTCGCGTCCGAGCTCATCGTCGACAGCGGGCTTGGCAGTGAGCCCATCTGCACGATCAAAGCGCGGTCTGCGCTGCCCAACCCGCGCACCAATTTGCGGACCTGGGCCTTGGCGACTTCGATGCGACTCGGCTGGACGTCAATCGCCTTCATGGAAGCGCTGCCGTCCACCAGCACGACGATGTGACGGCCGTTCAGCAGCGCACTCTTCGGTCTCGGATCGCCGAGGGCCAGGATGAGCAACGCTAGAAGCGCGAGCTGAAGCAACAGCGACAGCAGGCGCCGAAGCTTCGAAAAGAGCTCGGTCGCTTGCCGATCGCGGAATACCGCATCCCAGATTCGCGCAAAAGGCACGGGCACCGCGCGCCTGCGCAGCTTTAAGATGTAAAGCAGCACGGTGACCGACGCGGCGCCGCCGCCTAGCATCAACAATTGGCTCAAGGGCAGGCCGGCGAGGGTCATTAGCGCAGAAAGCCTCCGCGGCGGAACACACGCAGCACGAGCTCGTCGAAGGGTGTGTTCACGTCGGCCGCGAAATAAGGCACCTGCTTCTGCGCGCAGAAGCGCTCGATACTCGCCCGGTACTCGTTCACCGCGCTGGCCATCTTCTCCAGCATGCCGTCGGTGATCGTGAGCTCGCGTTCTTCACCGGTTTCGCAATCGTAAATACGAACGTCGCCTTTCAATGCTGGACGCGCTTCAGCCGGATCACAGAGCTCCACCACGTACGGCTCGAACTTGTTGAAACGCAGTATGTTGATGCCGGCTTCGAAGCCCGCCGGGTCGTATAAATCGCTGAACAGGACCGCTAAACCGCGGCGCTTGTGCTGCGCTACGAAGCTCTTCAGGGCCGCCGCTAGGTCGGTCGAACCGCGTGGCTCGAGCCTCGACAGAAATTCGAAGACCTTGAAAATTCGACCCTTGCCGCGAGTCGTCGGCATGCGCGAGACCACACCGTCGTTCACGCCGACGACCGTCACCCGATCGAGGTTCGCCAATCCTACATAGGCGAGCGCCGCGCAAAGCTTGCGCGCTTGATCGAATTTTTTATGCTCACCGAAGCCCATCGACGTCGAACAGTCGACGATCAAGTAGATGCTGAGATCTTCCTCCTCCTCGTACAAGCGCACGAGCAGCTTCCCGAAGCGCTGGTACACGTTCCAGTCAACCGAGCGAAAGTCGTCGCCCGCCACATAGTCGCGGTGGTCGGCGAACTCGATGCCGCTGCCCTTTTTCTTGCTTCTGCGTTCGGCTCGTAGCCTGCCCGCGAACACGCGCCGACTCACGAGCGCGAGCATTTCCAGCTTGCGCTGGAAGTCGTCGTCGAACAGCGGCTCGCGCCGCAGAGCCCGTGGGCTCGCCTCGCGCCGAAACAGGTCGAGAAGGCCCACGAACCCCCCTATTGTCTCGTAGGCGCTAACTTTGCGAGGATGTCCGCGACCACGCGATCGGACGCGACGCCCTCCGCCTCGCCTTCGAAGCTGAGCAGCACGCGGTGGCGCAGCGCCGGCAGCGCCGTGGCTTTGACGTCATCGATCGACGCCGCGAAGCGGCCATCGAACAAGGCCCGAACCTTTGCCCCGAGCAACATGGCTTGCGCGCCGCGCGGCGAAGCGCCGGTGCGCACGAAACGCTTCACGAGCTCAGGCGCCTCTTCTCCGGCCGGGTGGGTCGCCATGAGGACTCGTATGGCGTAGTCCTGCACGTGCCGCGCCACCGGCACCCGGCGCACCAGCGCTTGCATGCTCAAAATTTGCTCACGCGTGAGTATGCGCTTCACCTCTGCATGCTGGCTGGTAGTGGTGCGGTCGATGATGGCGTGGAGCTCGTCACGTGACGGGAATGGCACCTCAAGCTTGAAGAAGAAACGATCGAGCTGGGCCTCGGGCAAGGGGTAAGTACCCTCCATCTCTAGGGGATTTTGCGTGGCAAGGACGAAGTAAGGTTCCTCGATCTCGTGCGTGGTGCGGCCCACGGTGACGCGGTGCTCCTGCATGGCTTCGAGCAGCGCGCTCTGCGTCTTGGGGGTGGCTCGGTTTACCTCGTCCGCGAGCACGATGTTGGCGAAGACGGGCCCGCGGCGAAACTCCAGCGTACGCGCACCCGCCGCGCCTTCGTCGAGCACCACCGTGCCGATGATATCTGCGGGCATCAGATCGGGCGTGAACTGAATGCGCGAAAACTCGAGCCCCAGCACCCCGGCCAACGTGCGCACGAGCATCGTCTTGCCCAGACCAGGCACGCCCTCGAGCAGCGCGTGCGAGGAACCGAGCATGCACGAGAGCACGCCGTCGACCACCTCGCGGTTGCCGACGATCACGCGCCCGATTTCCTCGCGCAGGGCGCCGATCTGCTTTTGAAATTCACTGACTTCTTCGCGCGCTCGTTCGGCATCCGTCATTGGCGACTCCTGGCACTCGGGTTGGACGACGCCCGGCGTGTGATGTTTGGTCGGGGCAGGCACGTGAATTGGCTCATTCGCGGGGCCGGATGAGTTGAAAATAGCGGCGCACATAGAAACGATAACCGGAGGGGATTTCATCCCGCGTCAGCGCCTGTTCAGCGACCGTTTGATAGTCGGTGAACACCTGCTTGTAGCCGTGGCCCACGAAGCCGCGCTCGGCCGCACCGAAGATCACCTGGGAGGAGGCCGCACCCTGGCCGGTATCCGCGCCCGCAGCGGTCACATCCTCCGTTTTGCCTTTCAGATCCGTGGCCGCGCCCGTCAGCTCTGCGTTGTGCCCAGTGCCCGCGCCCGGCCCCGCGCCGTCGGGCGGGCCCGCTCCGGGCTTTTCGCCCGGATCAGCCGAGCTCTCACCCGGTCGACGGCGAGCCACCGGGATCTCGACAGAAACGCTGCCGGGACCGCTGCCCAAGCGAAGTGGTCCGGACTTTTGTGGCCCCCCCTCCTGACCGTCACCGGGCCCCTTGCCGTCACCTTGCCCACCCTGACCACGTGCGCGCTGACCGAATTTTTGCATGCGCTGCAGCTGATCTTTGCCGCCTTTGCCCTGTTGTCGCATCAACTCCCGCATCTCCTGCAGCTTCTTCAGCAACTGCTTTTTTTGTTCCTCACTGGCCTCCTGCTTGGCCATGCGGTTGATGTCTTGCGCGCCTTGCTCTAGATCCTGCGCACTCTGACCGGCGGCCTCGAGCAGATCGCGCGCGGCTCGGGCCAGCTGCTGGTCGAGCTCCGACATTTGCTTTTGGCTTCGCTCTGCGCGGGTCTTCTCGCGCTCCAAATGCTCGAGCCGGCGTTCGTTATCGGCGAGCTTCGGATCGGCACTGGCGCCCGCGTCCGCGTCACTGGCCTTCTTTTTGAGCAAGCTCTTATGCTCTTCTTCGAGCTCACGGCGGCGTTCGGCGATGTTTTTCAGCCGCTCTTCGCTGCTGTTTCCGGCCTTTTTAAGGGCCTGACGAAGCTTGTCCAGCTCGGCCGCATTGGGTCGAGTCTCTTTGTTTTTCAACTTCTCCGCTAGCTCGCGCAGAGCCTTCTCCGCGTCCGCCAAGCGCTTTTCTTCGAGAGCGGCCGCCGCCGGTTTGCTGAGCCCACTCTTCTCCAGCTCCCGCGCGAGTCCCTTCAAGCCGTCGTCCCGTGCACCTTGGTCGAGCTCTACGTCGTCTTTCAGCTCGCGCTCGAGATCCCCCATGCGCTGAAACACTTCGTGTCGGTCCAATCGGTGCTCTGCGATGTCTTCAACCAACTGATTGAAGCGGCGCACCGCGACCAGCGCTTTAGGGTCGTCGCTGTTCGCTTGCAGCTCCTTGACCGCGTCGCGAAAGAGCTCGATGTCGTCCGCACTCATCTGCATCGGTTCGAAAGAGGCTGGTTCCGGCAGCTGGCGATAGTGACGCACCTCGAGCGTCGATAGCGCGCCCAGGCCGACCACCAGCAGTAGCACCAAGCCGGTCTCCGGCGGCACGCGGATGGGCACCGCGCGGCGCGGATCGAGCGCGCCAGCGACCGCCACGCCGTCCTCGATCGCCGCTTGCATCAAGGAAGAGCGCGCCGCAGAGGGCAGCTCGCTAAACGTCAGTGCGCTCGTAACGCGGTCCTGGAACCCATGATATGCGTCGAGCGCGAGCGAGCCCTGCCAGGTTGGACCGCGCGAAAACAGCACGCGCGCGACGCCGAGCAGAAACGCGGCGGCCGGAAGTAGCCCGACGAGCAGGAAGGCTCGTTCGACCGAGCCACCTAGGCGCAGCGCCTTCAGCAGGGTCAACGCGAACACCGAATAGCCGAGCGGCAACGGCAAAATCCGCATGGCACGGCTCAAAACCGCGGCGATATGCGCTCGGCGCCCGGCCCGTCGTGCCGCGCGCCGGAGCTTACCGATGCCGTCGCTGGAGGCCATCCGGTTCAAGTTAAGCACCCGAATGGCGTCGCGCACAGCTCCCGGCGCGCGCCGTGCGACGCCGGGTGTCTGCGGCCCTCTAGCGCGCGATGGGCGGCGGCGCGGGCTGACTCGAGGGTCAAAGCGGTGCGCCTTAGACGGCCCGCCGCCCGAGTCGCGACCCGCGCCGGGCGGCGGGCGTCACGGGGCTTGACCCCCAACCATGCGCTGGTCTCGAATGCGAATGAATTCGCGCTTCTCCATCGCCTTTGCCCCCGGAGCCCCCGTCACCATGCCCAAAGAATCAAAGCCCATCGTACTCGTCGCCGACGACGAACCGAGCATGGTTGCCATGTTGGCGAGTCATCTGCGCTCGAAAGGCTACACTGTGTTGGAAGCTTCTGACGGTGATCAAGCTTGGGAGCTCGCGCACGAGCACCTACCGAACTTGGTTCTGCTCGACGTGATGATGCCGGGCATGAGTGGTTGGGAGGTGTGTCGCAAGATCCGCGAAGCGGTGTCTCTCGCTCACACTGGTGTGATCATGCTTACTGGCATCGGAGAAAATTTGAACGAGATGACCTCGCCGCTGTACGGCGCGGATGCATACCTCGACAAGCCGTTCGAGTTCTCCGATCTGGATCGAAAGATCTCGGAGACGATCACACGGCGCGCCGGCGGCGCGCTCGGGCGCGCGGATGGTGAAGGCGACGACGAGCGAGGCGTAAAGAAGGCCGGACGCGCGACCACGAGCGCCAAGAAGCCGGTGAAGGCCAAGGACTTGCCGCGCGATGAGGAGCGTGAGCTGCCAGTCGAATCAGCACCCGACAAGAAGGCGCGCAACCCAAAGTCCGAGCCAAAGCTCGGCGGGCCGCCGGAAAAAGCAGCGACCAAGCCGCCGCTAGCAAAAGCAAAAGGCATCGCGCGCCCCGAGCCCGACGCGGACACCACCGCAACGGCGACGGGGAAGGAAAGGGGGGAAGCCAAGCCGCGGGTGAAAGCGCCTACCCCGAAGGCGCAGAAAACGAACCAGCCCGCACCGATGCCGGTGCCAACTGCCTTGAAAGAGAGGTCAAAGCCCGTCGCGAAGGTTGCCCCACAGCCCGCCAATCCGCCCGCGGCGAAGGTGAGCGCCCCGCCCGCAGGGAAGAAACCCGCGCTCGCGCTGCCCAAGCCCGCCAAGTCGGCGCCCAAGCCCGCCAAGTCAGCGCCCAAGCCCGCCAAGTCAGCGCCCAAGCCCGCCAAGTCGGCACCCAAGCCCGTCAAATCAGCGCCCAAGCCTGCCAAGTCAGCACCCAAGCCCGCCAAGTCAGCGCCCAAGCCCGTCAAGTCGGCACCCAAGCCTGCCAAGTCGGCACCCAAGCCTGCCAAGCCAGCACCCAAGCCTGCCAAGTCAGCGCCTAAGCCTGCCAAGTCAGCACCCAAGCCTGCCAAGTCAGCACCCAAGCCTGCCAAGTCAGCACCCAAGCCTGCCAAGTCAGCACCCAAGCCTGCCAAGTCGGCGCCCAAGCCCGCCAAGTCGGCGCCCAAGCCCGCCAAGAAACGTTAGTGTGAGCCGCGCGTGAGCGCGGGTACGTTCGCCCAAAAGTCCCGCACCTCGGCAAGGTCCGTGGTGCGCCGAGCGGGCGGCAGTGCGGCCAGTAATCGCGGGCCATAACCCTTTTGATGAATGCGTGGATCGAGCAGCGCGACGATGCCTGCGTCGTCGCGTGTTCGGATCAAACGACCGAACCCCTGCTTCAGGGTGATCGCGGCGGCGGGAACGTGCAGCCGCATGAACGGATTCTCGCCGCTGCGCTCGAGCTCTTGGGAGCGAGCTTGCACCACCGGATCGGTAGGCACAAGAAACGGGATCTTCTCCAGTACGACCAAACGCAGCGCGCGCCCCGGAACATCCACGCCTTCCCAGAAGCTCATCGTCGCCACCAGCACGGCGTCACCCGCAGCTCGGAAGGCGGCGATCAGCGCGGCTTTAGGCGCGGCACCTTGAACGAAGATGCGTTGGCCGGGCAGGCTGCGCGCCAAGTGCGCGTGGAGCGCAGCCATCGAACGCAGCGAAGTGGTGAGAACGAAACAGCCCCCGCGCGTGATCGCGATAAGCTCCGCGATGCGGTGGCCCGCCATCTCCGCGAAGGCGTCGCTACCTGGGGCCGGCAGATCCTTCGGCGTGTAAAGGAGCGCATTGCGCGCGAAGTCGAAGGGCGATTCGAGCACGAGCTCGGTCACCGGCACGGCTTCGCCACGCAGCCCCATGCGCGAGCGAAAAAAGGAGAACGGGCTGGCCGTAGGGTCGCTCGTCGATGGCGCGATTGAAAGCGTCGCGCTGGTCAGTACGACCGATGGCACCGTCTCGAAAATCCGTGCGCGAAATACGTAAGAAAGGTCGACAGGAGTAGAGCTGAGCACGGCTCCGTGGCCGCCCATCTCGAACCAAGTGATGCGCCCCGGAGCGCCGGAGACGATTGCCGCGAGCTCCTCGCGGATCACCTCCACGCGAGCCTCCACCATCCTGAGCGCCTCTAACGCGGCAACGGCCGCTCGCCCGCGCGGGTTCGCGCCGATGGTCACGCGCCCCGACGCAGTGCTCGCCGCGGCGCCTAGTGCCTCGAGGGCATTGTCGAGTGCGTGGTAGCGGTCTTGCAGTGCTCCGACCCAAGCGTCGCGCGGCAGAGTAAAGCGCTCCTCGCGGCTTTGGCGGCGTAGCTCGGCCCACAACCCCTCGGCCGCGAGCCGCGCGTTCTGCAACGTGGGCGAATTGGCGCCCGGCGAAAACAATGGGTCAGACGCCCCGGCCGCGGTCATCCCGCGCTCCGCGTCGCCGAGCAACCGTTCGACGCGCGCGCGCGATACGCGCATGCCAAAAAAATCGGTCGCGATGTCTTCGAGCTGATGCGCCTCGTCGAAGATCACCGCGTCATAATCGGGAATGACCCGTGCCGGGTGCGGACCCCGCAACGCCAAATCCGCAAAAAATAAGTGGTGATTGACGACCACCAGCTGGGCCGATTCCGCCTCGCGTCGCATCCGCGTGACGTAACATTCGTCGAAGTAGGCGCAGCCAGCGCCCACGCGCGTCTCACTCGAAGAGCTGATCTCACGACGCAGTGGATCGTCCTCACGAACCCCCGCAAGCTCGGCGAGATCGCCCGTGTCGGTCTCGACGAGCCAGTCGTCCAGCATGGCTAAAGAGCGAGCGTATTGCGGACGCAAGCTGTTCTCGCTACTGCGAAAATCAGCCAAGCGTCGCCGACACACGTAGTTGGAGATGCCCTTCATCAGCGCGGCCCGCACGGGCACGCCCAGTGCGCGCTCGATCAGCGGCAAGTCTTTCCAAAATATTTGCTCCTCGAGCGCGCGCGTCGCCGTCGACACGACCACTTTTTTCCCGCTCAGGAGCGCGGGCACTAGATACGCAAGGCTCTTGCCGGTGCCCGTGCCCGCCTCGCAGATCAGTACGCGGTCAGTCGAAAGCGCGCTTTCCACCGCGCGCGTCATTTCCAGCTGGGCCGGGCGGGCCTCGTATGCGGGCAGGTTCCGGGCGAGCGGGCCGTCGGGGCCGAGAAGCTCAGCGGCAGTCGCCATGTGCGCGGGTGACTAGCCGTCCTTGGGAGGGACCGAGCCGTCTTCGACGTCGAGATACTTCAGACCGACGATTTGCCCGTCGGATTCGTCCTGCAGCCACGCCACCTCGGAACGCCGCGGCGCGACGGAATCCTCGTCTCCGACGATCACCTCGTACTCGTGGCCCTGCAACAGCGGTTCTTCGACCACCGCGCGCACGCCGCCTCGGCTCACATTCAGCGCCCAGCCGTGCGTCTCGAAACCAGGGGCCCGGACGAGCACTCGTTCCGATGATTCATGCCGCGCACCTCCGCCATACCGGCGCGGCGCGCGGAGCTCCTGCTCGGATCCGGATGATGGTGGCTTTTCGAGAGTCACGGTCAAAACCAGCGCGCACGCTAGCACGAGAGCCGCCCCCCGGGCTCCCGAGCGGGTCTCGGCGGGTGAGGTCGAGCCCGGCGGTCGATCTTGACGCTCGGCACGGGTTCCGCGTACGGTTCTTGGTGGTCCAACGGGGCCCGAGCGCTGTAAACGCGGACATGCCTGCATCAACCTTGAGTGAGCTAAAAAAGCTCCTGCTCGCTGAGGGCTTCGAGGTGTATCGCACCTTGAGCGACCGCGTCGTGCTCGCTGACCGCGTCCGCGACAACCTGATCATGGACAGCGGCGTCTCTGCTCGAATCGGGCCCGAGCCGCGTGTGCACTTCGTGGTCCGGGCTCAAGGCAGCGACTTTCCGACGGAATCGGCGCCCGAGATCTTCGAACGAGCGCGCCTGCTAGCTAGAGACGCGATGACCCGAAACTACCGAGAGGTCGGCGCAAATAGCGTCGACGTGCACGACCCGGGGGATCGCTCGCAAACGCTCGACGTGTGGCACGAAGTTGCCTTCGAGAAGACCCTCGCCAGCGATAGCGAGCTCCTAAGCGAGCTGCGGTACGCATTCTCCCTCGAAAAGACCGCGGCTCGCTGAAAAACGCGCTTAGTCCTGGGCCTCGTGGCGAGCCGGTGGCGTTGCCTAGGCCCTCCGAGCGCGGATGGAACGGGTCCGGAGTAGCGCGGTTCGTCGCGTAGACCTAGCGCGGGGAGCGTGGTATTTGCCGCGCCCTTCCGGCTAAGCCGTGCGCTGGCTCATGCCGCCAGCGGCTTCGCAGAGAGTTTGGACCAATGTTGAGCATCTTCCGCGGTGGCGGCGTTTCCCAGGTGATCGTGGGCGGCATCGCGTTTTCGATCATTTTGGTGTTCGCGCTCGAATTTCGCGCAGGTAGAAATGGGCCCACCGCCAGCCTCAAGAAGGAGTGCGCGGTCGAGCTCAAGGGCTCGTGCCTCGACCCGAAGGAGTATTACGCATCATTTGGCTTGGTCGCCCCGCGCGGCCTCGATGCAAAGGCGGCACGCTCCCTCGGTCTGCACCGGAAAGTGCTCGATGGATTGGTGGAGCGCGAACTTTTGGTCGCTGAAGCCGAACGGCTGGGGATCGGGGTGAGCGAAGCGGACGTCGAGGCGGAGCTGTTCAATGGTCGTGCGCACGTCTCGGTGCCCGCCGAAGATGGCGAAAAGCTGAGCTACCAGTTGGGTCTGTGCCGGCGCTCGGACGAGGCACAGGGCTGCGAGCTCGGCGCCGACACCATGGTGCGCGAGCTGCACGTGAAGCGCACCGCCGACGAGCCCTTCGACTATGCGGTTTACGAGCGCGAGGTACGCATCCTCGCCAATCGTGGGCCCAAAGAGTTCAAGGAAATGCAGCAGCGGGAGCTAGTCGCGGCGCGCATGCGCGACCTGATCCGCGAGCCAGTGCGCGTGCCGGAGAACGAAGCGTTCGACATCTTCGCCCAGCAGCGCAGCACCGCCATCATTCGCAGCGTTGCCCTGGCCCGCAATTGGTTCGCAAAGTACGTGGTCGATCAAAGCGATGCGGCGCTCGACAAGTGGCGGGGAGCGAACAAGCCATTGGTAGACTCGGCATGGGAGGCCGAAAAAGCGAGCTTTAGCGCGGGCTGCACCCCGATGCGAGAAATCGTGCTCGAGCTCGGCCCGGGCGCAAACGATGAGGACCGCGCAACAACCCGCAAGAAGCTCGACGCCGCCCGGCAGCGCGTCAGTGGAGGCGAAAGCTTTGCCAGCGTGGCGCGATCGCTGAGCGAAGGCGTGACCGCTACCTTGGGCGGTGAGCTCGGTTGCGTGGGAGCAAACTACGGAGTGGGTAACGAAGAGCTGGTCAAAGCGTCCGCCGCGCTCAAGCCCGGTGAGCTCTCACCGATCATCGAGACACCCCGCGGGCTACACGTCCTAGAGGTGGACCCGAAGCTCGACAGCACGAACCTCGAGCTGTTTGGAAAGCGCTACGTCGGCCGCAAGCTGTTCGTGAATGCCGCCGCGGATGCGCAGCTCGAGGGTTTCGGTGAAGAGCTGATCAAGCGCGCTAAAGCCGGCGCCAAGTTGGAGGAGGCCGTCGCCGCCCAGCTTGCGCTCGTCGTGCCCGTCCCGAAAGCCAAGCCGGTCGAAGACAAAGTGCCGGCAACTTTACCTGCCCTCGCCGCGGGCGACTGCCCAAAGGTCGAGATCTCCGCGCCGTTTAGCTTATCCGGCAACCCCCTGCCGCAGCTGACACCCAAGGAGCCATTGGCCGCGCACGCCTTCGACCTGAAAAATCCCGGCGATCTTTGGCAATCGCCGATCGGGACGAGTGATGGTTCGGTCGTCATCCAGCTGAAAGAAAAGAGCGCCGCGCAACGGAGCGAGTTCGACAAAAACAAGGCTCAGATCCTCGGACCGCTGACCCGCGCGAAGGCGACGGAGGCACTGGCGAACTACGTTGCGGAGCTGAAAAAGAAGCTGGGCGACCGCATCAAAGTGGACGCGCGCTTCAGCGAAGAGCCCAAGTCGGCGCGGAACGACGACGAGTGACCGCCGCCCGAATCCATGCCCCGCTCGCCCGCGTCGAAGCCAAGCTCTCGAACGGCCTGCGTGTGAGCGCGGTCCGTATGCCCCACGTCCGGCGCAGCGTGATCGACATACACACCCGCATCGGATCCCGCTTCGAAAATCGCACCGACAACGGCATCAGCCATTTTCTGGAGCACATGCTGCACCGCGGCACCGCGCGCTATCCATCCGCGCATGCCCTGGCGCTGGCGTTCGAAGCGCGGGGCGGAGCGCTGTCCGCCATGACCTACGTTGATCACGGCGCGCTCAGCCTGTCCGCTCCCCCCGAGAACCTATCGGAGCTGATCTCAATCCTGTCCGAGGTCCTGCTCGCCCCAATTTTTACGGGTTTGGATGTCGAAAGAGGCATCGTTCGCGAGGAGATCCTGGAGAGCCTGGATGAAGACGGGCGCTCGATCGACGCCGACCACTTACTGCGCCAGCTCGCTTTTCCAGACCACCCCTTGGGCTACCCGATCACCGGCTCGCTTCAAACGCTGGACAGTTTCGATATTCCGCTGCTGCGGGAGCATCACGCCGCGCGTTATATCGCCGAAGGCAGCGTGGTGACCTTGGCAGGGCCGTTCGATCCCGAAGCCCAGATCGCCGAAGTCGCTGCCGCTTTCAGTGCTTTGCCGCACGGCCGCGAGCCGACCGCGGCGCCGCCCGCGCCACAGTCGGAGCTACGTTTTTCGCACGTCAAATACACGGGCAGCCAGGCCGCGGTGCGGGTTGGCTTCCGCGCACCCGGCGAACGAGATCCGGACGAGCCTGCCACGGAGCTGCTCTTGCGCGTGTTGGACGACGGCATGGCCACCCGCCTGTACGAGCGGTTGTGCGATGAAATGGGGCTTTGCTACGATGTATCGGCGAGCTACGAGGCGTTCTGCGACGTGGGCCTGTTCGACGTGGCCGCCGACGCGGCGCCGGAGCGGGCAGAAGAGGTGCTTCGCGAAATCTTTTCCGTGCTGCATGCCTTGCGCGAAGAGGGGCCCTCGCAAAGCGAGCTCGACAAAGCCAAAAAGCGCTTCAATTGGCAGCTTTCCGAGCAAGACGATGACCCCGCGGCGTTGAGCAGTTTTTACGGGCTGGGCGAGCTCACCGGCATCGCCCGTACGCCGGACGAACGGCGGCAGCTGCTCGAGTCGAAGTCACGCGAGGAGGTTCGTCGCGCCGCCGCGCGTCTCTTTTCGAGCGAGGCGCTGAACGTGCTGGTGGTCGGCCCCCTGGGCGCCAAAGTACGTGACCGCTTGGAACGCGCCAGCCGCGCGTTCTAGCGGCGACGTAGCGCCGGCTTTGCGTCCGAGCGATCGTCACGAACCAGCGCTTCCGCGACGCGGATGACGCGCCGCTTGGTCGCCGCGCTCACGCCGCGGAGCACCGACGCCAAGCGGTCGTCACGAGGCTTCTGCTTGGTCGGCGTGGAGAGGAGCTCCGCAACTTCCACGCCGAGCGCAGTGCCAATGCGCTCCATGGTCTCCAGCGAGGGGTTGGCGTTCGCCGACAGCCGTCCGCGGAGCACGCGCTCTAGCCGGGCTACGGTCTCGACCGTCACGCCCGCCCGCGCCGCCAGCTCGGCCTGGGTCAGCTCCGCCTGGATGCGCAATCGACGAACCTGCTCGGCCAAGCGCACGGCCAGGTCGGTCGCGCGCGGTCTAAGCGACTCATCCACGCGCGCTCGAACCGGACGGGCGCCTTCCGACTTCAAAGACATCGAACCTCAGCCGCATCGTGCGCAGCTCCGATGCCGCGATGATGGCGCCCGCAAGACAACCAGGTTTCGGCCGCGTCACTCGGAGGTCGCGCGTTCTTTGGGCGTCACCACGAGCCGACGACGCACCGCGCGCGTTTCGATGCCGAGCACGTGGACGCCGCTCAACATTCGATCGACCGCGCTGCCGAGGCGCGCCGCTACTTCTTCCTCGGCCTTGCTGCCCTCGACCCTGGTCGTAAAAATGGCGACGTAACAACGACCGACGCTCGCGCCGATCGCCATCGCGTAACCCGATATCCCTTGCGCGCTCGGTTCGACTCCGACCACGAGCTCCGTATCGAAATCCGGCGGGACTGCGAACGCACGGCGATCCACGATTGCTTCCTCGCGGACCGTTGGGATCGAGGGGCGGGTCAACCGCGCTTGAGCCTCACAATCTTCGCGACGCACCAGGCGCTCCGCGCGCCAGGTGCGCAACGCCAACTGTGAAGAGCTGGGCCCATGGTCGAGGAGTAGCCAGAGCGGCCCATCCTTGATTTGCCAGCTCGCCTTGTTTGGCAGCACGAGCTCGACCGGGAAATCGAGGGACCGCGAACGCACGCGCCGCCCTGGGCCAGCCGGTAAGTGATGGGGGTCCGGGGCTGCCGACGAGTGAGCCGGGGGGTGCCGCGCGGGTAAGCCGGCACACGCCTGAGTCACGCTGAGCGCCACGCCGCAGGTGAACAGCGAAGCCTTGAGCAAGGCGCGCACGATATCCCGATCCATCCGCCGTTTGGGCGTGCTATTTCTGCCCAGACTGCGGCGCGCCCATGTCACAACGAAGTAAGCGACCGGACCCCCAGTCCGTCAAATCCGACAAGCGTGGTCAGCCCGGCCAGCGCATTCAGCCCGGTCAGCGCGACAGAGCTCGTGCGGCGCGGCGGCCCTTGGCCCCGCTGCCGGAAGTCGTGCTGGCCCGACGCCCGGCTAGCACTCCTGCACCCGCAGCCCTCGGTGCCGAGGCAGTCATCGCCGCGCCGGTGGTGGCCACAGACGAGCCGTCGACGCCGCCCAAGCGCGCCGCCCGGATCGTGACGGGCGCGACGGCGGTCGATGACAGCGAGCTCGAACGTCGTCATTTGCTTTCGCGTTTGCTGGACAGTGAAGGGCCGCATGCGGTGACGCGCGCGGCCAGCGCTTACAGAAAGGCCGGCTTCGATTTTCCCGAAGAGCAGTTGGTCCAACTCAAGCTGCTCGAGCATAAGGACGAGTCGGAAGTGTGCAGCGCGCTCGGCGTGCTGGCGGCGTTGCTCGATGAGCAGCAGCCCGAAAAGCTTCCTGTCTTCGAGCAGCGGCTGAAGCGGTTGGAGGACAGCGCTGAAGAGCCGGAGACGCGCCAGCGCGCGGCCGAGCTGCGCCGCGTGCTTCGCACTTGAGAGCACGCTTCTACGGCAATGGCGAAAGAATCGAAGCTCACCGCGCGTTCCTTCGAGATGAAGCTCAGAAAGCTCGTGGCGGGCCTGGGCCGTGACCGCGAGAACGACTCCTGCGTGGCCTGCGAGCGTTGCGTCGCTTGCGATTCATGCACGTTCTGCAGCGACTCCGAGCGCCTCTTGCGCTGTAATTTTTGCGTCCGTTGCGTGCAGTGCTCGGACAGTTTGCACTGCCGCGGCTCGCGGAACCTCAATGGCTGTCAGCACTGTGTCGATTCCGAAAATTGCACCGCCAGCGCTTACGTGGTTCGCTCCGTAGCCCTCAGTGGTTGCTCGTACTGCTTCGGCTGCGTCGGCCTCACCGGGCGAGACTTCCACATTTTGAACGAGCGCTACGAGCGTCGCGACTATTTCGCCCTCACTGAGCACCTGAGTCGCGAGCTCAAGCTCTGAGCAATGGGCGACTCCGCATTCGAAGCGCTGTGGAAAAACGTTCTCGATGAGTGGGACGAGGAACGCCGGCACGGTGCGTTCCTCGAGCACTGCGAGGCGACCGATCAGCTGGCTGAAGCCGCCGCCCGCTACCGCGGCATGAAGGGAGATCGCGACCGCTCGGGCCTCGCCGAGAAACGACTCGCTTTCGTGGCCATCGTCGCCCTGGCCAAACTCGAAGCGACGCGCAGCCAGCCGCCACGCGCGCGCCGCAACAGCAATCTCATTCTCGCGGCAAGCTTCGGATTCGCCGCGCTCGGTCTTCTGGCCTATCTTTTGGTATCGCGTTAGTCTGCTTGATATCTATTCAAAATCATTGAGGTATCGCAGCAGCGGGGGCGCGTTCCTTACATCGGAATACACGACGGGGGGCAAGAGTTACGAACGCACGGTGGCGCCGGCGTCTTGTGCCGGCGCTCCCCGCAATCGATGTATACCCGTGCCCGGCCCCAGCTAGGGGTGCGCCAAGGAGCTAATTATGAAGTACGCCGCAGCAATCGTTTTCCTGTCCGCCGCCGTCGCCGCTGGCTGCGCATCCGACCCGCCGAAGCCCGCCGCGGCGCCTATGCCGACCCGCGCCGCCACCGTGCGGCCCGCGCCCGCGGTCGCTGCACCGATCGAGAAGCCAGGCGACGACCCTTCGCGCTCGAACATCAACATTTCGGACGAGATCAAGAAGGCGTGCGGCATCACCGATTCTGAAGCCTTCTTCTCCTACGATTCGGCCAACGTTCGCCCCCAAGACAAGGCCGTCTTGAAGAAGCTTGCTGATTGTTTCAGCACAGGTCCACTCAAGGGCCGCGAGTTACGCTTGGTCGGGCACGCCGATCCCCGCGGCGAGGAGGAATACAACATGGTGCTCGGCGGCCGCCGTGCCGACAATGTCAAGTCGGCGATCGCCGACGAAGGTTTGTCTGCGGCGAAGATCGCTACCACGTCACGCGGCGAGCTCGACGCCATCGGCACGGACGACGATTCGTGGGCGAAGGACCGGCGCGTGGACGTCGTCCTCGGCAAGTAGCCCGGGCGTCCGATGACCTTGGCCTTCATAGCGGTCTTTGCCGATCCAAAGGGCGTCGACCCGATCGGGTTGATGCTCGGCGCGTCCGGCGTCGTGCTCGTGGTGCTGTCGATTTTGGTCGTGGCATCTTGCCTGGTCTGGCTAATCTGGTTCTTGAAGTCGGCCCAGATTGGGCGGCTTCTCAGCACCCACCACGCCTTCGAGAAAGCGACCGCAAGCACGGAGCGGGCGTCGGACTTGATCGCGCTCGCAATCGCGCACAAGAGCGCACCCGGGGCGCGGGTCGTGCTGGAGCTCGCCAAACGCCACCACCAAAGACACCTGACGTCTGAGCTGCTCATGGCGGTTGCCCGGCGAGCCATCGCCAGTGAACAGCAACGCTCCATGGCCCTGATGCCCACGCTCTCCAGTATTGCGTCCGCGGCGCCGTTCATCGGCCTGTTCGGGACGGTGTGGGGCATCATGGATGCATTTTTACGCATCGGCGTGGAAAAGAGCGCGTCACTTCCGGTCGTGGCGCCAGCGATCGGTGAGGCGCTGATCGCAACCGCCTTCGGTTTGGTTGCGGCGATCCCGGCGACGATTGGCTTCAACTACGTCGACAAACGGATCGGGGACCTTTTAGACGAGCTCACCGCGTCGGCAGAGGTGTGGGTGGAAACGCTGATTGCCGACCCGGGCGACGGCGGCGTGCCACTGGCTCGCGGTCGAGGCTGAGCCATGGCCATGGGCGCTGCACGCAGGAGAGGCCGTGGTGGCGGTTTCCGCGACATCAACATCACGCCATTGGTCGACGTGATGCTCGTGCTCGTGATCGTGTTCATGGTCACCGCACCGCTGCTCACTACCGGTCTGCGCATCAATCTGCCCGAGGTCCACGCCGCGCAAACACCGGTCAAAGACGCCCGCCTACTGGTCACCGTGACCAAAGACGAAAAAGTCCTATTCGGCGAAGAGGATGTCACGTCGCACATCGATCAAGCCCTCAAGGATAACGCGCGCGTGCAGAAAGAACATGAGCTCTATATCCGGGCGGATAAAGATGCCCGTTACGGCATCGTCGCCACGGTCGTGGCGGCCGCTCGCAACAGCGGCGTCGAGTCACTCAATCTTCTCGTCGAGCCGCAGCTCGAGCCCGACGAAGCGACCGACGACAAGAAGAAGTCGGTCACGAAGGGTCTCTGAGCGATGGCGGCCGGCGCCTTTTTGCCGCGGGAATTCGCTCTCGCATTCTTTTTGGCGGCCGCCGTGGAAGTTGCGCTGTTCGGGCTGTTCGTGGTTGCCGGCCAGAACCGCACCCGGGTCGTGGCTCACGAAGCCGCGCCGGCGGAAGAGATTCCGATCGCGGTGAAGCCCGTGGTCGATGATCTCCCGCTTTTGAAGCTTGGCAGCAAGCACGTGAAAGCCAAGCTGCCCGACATGTGGACCAAGCAAGCACCCGTGCAGCGCTTCGAGGAAAAGAGCGCTCCTTCGGCGAAGGCGGAGAAAACCCCGCAAGCAATTCCCACTACGCCGGTCGTCACGCGCGACGCGGAAGCGCCGCCCCCGGACGCGGCGCTCGCCAAAGAGGTCGATCAAAAGCTTGCTGACGCCGCTCCCAAAGAACAAGCGGCGCTGCCCACGGAAGGCGCAGCGGACGGCGTGAAGCAGGGCACGGAGACCGACCCTTTGAAGGCGCGCGCGTTGGACCTGTATCGCGCCAAGATCTTGGCTTGGTTCCAGGTCCGCTTTCGGCCGCCGACGGAGATCCCGTGCGAGGAATTGCACGGCTTGAACGCCGGCGCGCAAATAACGGTCGGGCCAGATCGCACGATCACCGGCTACACGGTTGGCTCGGCGAGCAACAACGCCGTGTTCGACGCGAAGGTGCGGAGTACCCTCGACGCCATGGTCGGGCAGCAGCTGCCGCCGCCGCCGCCGCTTTACCCGGATCTCTCGCCGGGTACCCTGCTCCGCCCAACTTTGTCCGGAAAGGCCGCCCAATGCGAATGATCGCTGTCTCGCTCGCGCTCGTGTCGCTCGCTCTGCCCGCGCTCGGCGATCCGGCGTCCGCCCCCAGTCAGCCCGCGCCTACCCCCACGGCGTCGGCGCCCGGCGCTCCCAATGAAGACGTGCTGGGCGAGTTCGTGGTGACCGGCGTCACGACGGCGGAAAAACTGCCCAGGATCGCGGTCTTGCCATCGCTATCTCCACTTTACGAGGACGTCGTCGTGCGCGGCGTCGTGCGTCGCGACTTCGAGCTGACCGGACTGTTCGAATTGATCTCGGACAGCAAAGCACCGCCCGGTTTATACGGCTTCGAAGATCCAATCGACGTGGACGCCTGGCAGAAGCTCGGCGCAGAAGCGATCGTCAAAGTGGCGGCGGAGAAGAAGGACGACAATACGATTCAAGTGCTGGGCGTCGCGTACTTTCTGAGTGTTGGCAAAGAGCCCGTCTATCAAAAGACGATCGTCGTGCCCAAGGCCGAGGCGCGGGTCACCGCGCATCGCATTACGGACGCGCTCCTTGGCGCGCTCACCGGGCGCCCGGGCAGCTTTGCGAGCGAGTTGACTTTTTCCGGTAAATGGGCGCAAAACCGCCGTATTTTTCGGATGGACGCGGATGGTAACTCGCTGCTCGCGCTGACCGACCCTTCGGACACCGCGATCGCCCCAAACTTCGGACAGCCGGGCCACATCCTCTACTCGGTGAGTCATGAGTACTCCCCGTTTGCGGTGATGGATCACTTCGGCACGGCGAACAAGCCGGTTCGTTTGCCGTTCACGACCTCCGTCTACAGCTTGGCCTTCAACAAGGAACGCACCAAGCTGGCGGTGGCGGTGGGCGAAAATTCGCGCAGCGTCATTTACGTTGGCAACGCGGACGGCAGCGACATGAAGAAGGTATCGACGAGCGAGCTTGCCACGCGCCCCGTGTGGAGCCCGTCAGGCAAGCTTGCCTGGGTCGGTGGCGACCCGAGCCAAGGCTCGCAGCGGATCTGGGTGGACGGAAAGCCGGTGTCACCCGCCGGGTTCACCGCCGCCTCGCCGGCGTTTTGTGACACCGAGGATGGCGTCAAGCTCGTGTACTCCGTGGCGACCGGCAACAACCATCAGGATTTGGTCATTGCCGCGGAAAAGGGCCAAAACATGGCCCGCCTGACGCAAAATCAAGGGTCGAACAGCTATCCCGCCTGTAGCCCGGACGGACGCCTCGTGGCGTTCTTCTCGACGCGTGAAAAGGCGCCCGGAATCTGGTTGATGTCGTTGAAAAGTTACAAGGCACAACAGGTGTCTACCCAGCAGGGTGAGAGCCTGAATTGGGCGGCACTGCCGGCCAGCGCCGGCGACGCGCCGTAGCATCAAACGAACAAGCTACTCAGCGCCATTGGGATCTGCGCATCGCCCGAGATGCGCAACTTGCCGCTCATCAGGAGCTCGAGCGGATTGGTAGTGCCGGTCTGCAGCCCCCAAAACGCGTCTACCTCGCACGACACTTCACACTCGGGGCTGACCACGTTCGGCTCCCGCCCGCCCGGCGTAACGTAAACGCGGTACGTGCTCGCACCGTCGATCACCGCGAAGGCAACGGAACCGAGCACGGCGCGGACCAACGCTACCCGTTCGGCATCGAGCGTGAGCGCCTTGAACGCGATCATCTGCCGCTCGGGAGATAGCTCGAGCGAGGCCATGCGTTCGGTACCTTGGACCACGATGGGCACGAAGCTCTCGATTGGGATCGTGACGCGGACCACCGCGTCCGCCGCTACGCCCGCCTCTAGGCGCAATTGCCCGCCGCTAAGGCGGAACGACCACTCCCCGACGCCGGGCACCACGAACACGATGCTACCGAGTGACGATACGCCCTCGAAGCCCCTCAATGCCGCAAAGCGGTCCGGGATGTAATGCGTGAAGAAAGACTCTGGGGACGAGGGCACGGCGGTCATGGGGTCACGTACCTCAACGCTTGAAAAGCTCACTGATGGCGTGCGTTTCACGCGCGCCCAAAGAGCCGAATTGAACCCCGAAACCATCGGGCTTGGCCCATCGTACGATGGCCGGCAAGCGCAGCTCGGCTTTGGTCCCAGGGAGGCGCCCGACGATGGTAATCTCCACGCCGAAGGCCAAGATCTCTTGGGCCTCGATGAACATTCCGCCGATGCTGATATCCTTAGCCATCCCAGACAGCGGCGCGCCGTCTTGCCGCTCGCACGACACCGCGGTTTCGATCGTGACTCGGGGGTGTGTTCGCTTGTCTTGCACGACGGACTCCGCGGGCGGGAGACATGCCACACGCTCCTGAAGACGCCCAGGGCACACAGTTGAAACGGGAGCCGAAGCTTGTCAAGAAGCCGACCGCCGGCGCCCACGATGGCCGGCCGCGTCGCGACTTTCGGCGTCATTTTCGAGGCTACGAGCTTGGTTTGCTGACCGTCGTGATGGTCCTGACGTTTGCGCTTTTGGCATTGCCTCGGGCGAGCGTGCCCGAGACGCTGCCGCTACCGCGCATCGACCGCGGAGAGTCACGCCAGAGGGACGCACGCGAGAACCAGCTCGCCGCGAGTGCAGAGCGCGAGCCGCTGCCCTTCGAGGTGCGCGCGGTAGGCGAAGCCATCAGAAAATTCGGGGCAAGACAGGCGCAGGGCTTGGCGGCCGAGCTGGAACGACGCGAGATCCAGCAGTGCGTGGAAGAGGTGACGGCGCAGGGCCGGTTGCCCTTGCTTTTGCGTTTGCGAGCCGTACAGACGCGCTTTTTTTTGGCTGCGCTCGCGCACTTCGAAGCAAGTGGCAAGCCCAACCGCGAGCTCGACGAGCTGGGCGGCGATTTCCTGACCCGCGCGCGCGACAGCGGCTGGCTGGACGACACTCACCAAAGTTTGGCCGATGCGAGCACGCTGCGCGTGCTGTATCAACTGCGCTGGGCGGAGCTCATCGACAAGCGCCGCGTATTTCCGTTCTCGCCTTCGCTGAACGATTGGCGCATTTACTACCGCTTTCAGATCTTGCACCCCGAACGCGTGCTCGCCCCACCGGACCCGGGCCAGGACGACGAGGCGCGTTTGAAGTTGGTCTCCGCGTTAGCCCGTAAAGACCCGGATTATCCCGAGGCCTTCGCCAAGGGTTACCTGTACTTTCGGTTGGGCAATCTGGAGGCGGCTGCTGCATCGTACCGAGCGCAGCTGGGCAAGAGCGAATCGGGGCCTTATGCGCTTCTGGCGCGCAACTATTTGATCTACGCCCTGCAAGGCATCAGCCCCGAGTAAGAATGCGCGCCCCATGCCAGCGCTCGACATGAGCTTCGAAGGCAACGCCTTCCTGCCCCGTTTACCGGAAGACCGCCGCGTCGTTGGCAGCGTGGAAGCGGCTCGACAAGTGTTGGACGCCGGCTCAAGTGCGTTCGTGGGTGTCGAAGGCGCGGGAGGCGCCCTCGTCAGTCACGCGTTGTGTGCATTGTCGACCAGTGGCTCGCGTCAGGTGGTGCACCTGGTCGACAGTGGAGAGACGGCGCTGCGCGCAGCCGGCGATTTGAGCGCACTGGCCAAGGGTTTACCCGTGGCTCGCTTACCGCGCACGACGCTGGCTTCGCCGCTTTTGCTCGCGCCTTCGGATTCGACGCCGTATGCAGAAGTCCACAGTGATCGCCGTGCGAGCATGCTGCGCAGCGCCGCCCTGCACGAGCTCATCTCGCAGCCCGGTCGCTCGCCGATCGTGGTCACGGCGGGGGCATTGCTGCGGCGTGTACCGCCGCGCCGGGCCCTCCGCGAGGCGACGGTGGGCCTCGAGGTCGACCAAGTGTTGGACCTGGTCGACCTCTCGCAAAAGTTGACGGCGTCGGGCTATCTGCGCGCGCCAGTCGTCGATGATCCGGGCAGCTATGCGCTGCGCGGCGGCATCCTCGACGTGTGGCCTGGCCAACTGAGCGCGCCGGTCCGCGTGGAAATGTTCGGCGATACGATTGCCTCACTGCGCCGCTTCGATCCGGAGGACCAGCGAACCCTCGAAGCCATCCCGCGCGTCATCGTACCACCAGCCCGCGAGGCGGTCTTGACCGACCAGAGCGAAGCGCGTGCGCGCGATACGCTGCGCCACTTATGCGACGCGGTGAACTATCCATCCGCGAAAACACGCGCCCTGATCGACGATCTGGCGACGGGCCGGGCATTCTTCGGCAGTGATGGGTATCTGCCCGCGTTCTACGAGCTGGAAACGTTGTTCGACTACTTGGCGCACGACGCCATTTTCGTGGTCGAAGACCCGAGCGCCGTCGTGCGGGCCTTGCATGGCGAGCTCGAACGCGGCTTGGCGGGCGAGGTCGCGCGCCGCGGCAGCCCACACTTTCCGATCGGCGCCTTGTACTTGGACGAAGCCGAGCTCGAGCGCGGGCTTCTGGGGCGATCCCTGGTCGCCTTGCACCGCACGTCGGTATCGGGGCCAAGCAGCTCCAGCGTGCTCGAAAACCTGGAGTCTGCGGCGGTCGACGCGCCGAGCCTGGCCTGTTCGGATCTCTCGGACTTAGCGCGCGCGATCAAAAACGCGCGCAATGCCCGCGGCAAGCAGGGCGCGCTCGACCCGCTCGTGGAGCGCATCCAAGCGTACGAGGAAGCCGGGCTCGATGTCGTGATCTGCGCGCGCACCGAGACCCAGGCCGAGCGCTTAGCGGCCCTGCTGTCGCACCGAGGCGCGATGATCAGCGTTTGGAAGGCAGATCGCGAGTCGCCCAGCGTCCGAGCTCACATCGTCACGGCGCCCCTCAGCCGCGGGGTGCTGGCGCGGGCGGACGGCTTCGTACTGCTCACCGAAGAAGAGATTTTTGGCCCGCGCGCGCATCGCCCGACGGAGAAAAAGCGCTCCGCGCGCGCTCTTTTGCAGGACCTGCGCGCGCTGGCCGTGGGTGACTACGTCGTGCACGTCGATCACGGCGTCGGCAAGTACCTGGGCCTGGAGCGGCGCGCGATTGGCTCCGTGCACGTCGACTTGCTCGTGGTCGAATATGCCGGCGGCGACAAGCTCTTTCTGCCCGTTTATCGGCTCAATCAGATCGAGAAGTTTGCCGGCGGCGACACCGTGCCGCGCGTCGATCGCCTAGGCGGCCAGACCTTCGGCAAAACCAAAGCGCGCGTCGAACGGCGCGTCCGACAAATGGCCGACGAGCTGCTCAAGCTCTATGCCGAACGCGCCGCGCTCAAGAAAGATCCGTTGCGCGCGCCGGACGACGAGTACAAGGCGTTCGAAGCAAGCTTTCCGTTCGAGGAGACACGCGATCAGGCCGCGGCCATCTTCGAAGTCTTAAAAGACATCCAGAGCGACCGGGTGATGGATCGCTTGGTGTGCGGGGACGTCGGCTTTGGGAAAACGGAGGTCGCTCTGCGCGCGGCATTTTTCAACGCGATGGGCGGCCGCCAAGTCGCGCTGTTGTGCCCCACCACCGTGCTCGCGCAGCAGCACTTCAACACGTTTTCTGCGCGTTTTTCCGGCTATCCGCTGAGTGTGCGCGCGCTCAGCCGCTTTGAATCCAAAACCGAGCATCAGGACACGCTGAAGGGGCTAAAGGAAGGTAGCGTCGACGTGGTCATTGGCACCCACCGGCTACTCTCGAAGGACGTCCATTTCAAACGCCTGGGCCTGCTCGTGGTCGACGAGGAGCAACGCTTCGGCGTCACGCACAAGGAACGCATCAAGCAAATGCGCATGTCGGTGGACGTGCTGACCTTGAGCGCTACGCCCATCCCGCGCACGCTGCAGCTGGCGGTTGGTGGGCTGCGCGACATGTCGATCATCACCACCCCGCCGGTCGATCGACGCGCCATTCGCACCGTGGTCTCCCAATATGACCCGGGGTTGATCAAGGAAGCCATCGAGCGCGAGCTCGGCCGCGGCGGGCAAGTGTTCTACGTGTACAATCGGGTCGACGGTATTTACGAGCGGGCGCAGCGAATCAAAGAGCTCTTGCCCAACGCGCGGGTGGCCGTTGGCCATGGCCAAATGGGAGAAACCGCCCTCGAACAGACTATGCTCGACTTCGTGCAGGGAGAGTACGACGTGCTCGTCGCTACGGCCATCATCGAGAGCGGTCTGGACATCCCTCGCGCCAATACCATCATCGTCGATCGCGCGGATCTATTTGGGCTCGCCCAGCTCTATCAACTGCGCGGGCGAGTCGGCCGCGCGAACGAGCGTGCCTACGCGTATTTGCTAGTGCCACCGGCCAGTCAATTGAGCGACGAAGCACGGGCGCGCATCGAAGCGCTCGAACGTTATACCGAGCTCGGCTCGGGCTTCCACATCGCCACATTGGACATGGAGCTACGCGGGGGGGGCGATCTGCTGGGCGCGGATCAGAGCGGGTTCGTGGAGAGCGTGGGCTTCGATCTATTCTGCAAGATGCTGGAGGACGCCACGCACGAGCTGCGTGGTGAGCCGGTGCGGCACGAGGTCGATCCGGATCTGAGCTTCGACGTGGAGGCCCTCTTGCCCGATGACTACATCGATGAGGTCGGAGTGCGTCTAACCCTGTACAAACGCCTATCGAGCGCCGCTGACGAGGGCGAGGTCAACGATCTTGCCCGCGAGATGGAAGACCGCTTTGGCCCACCACCCCTCGCCGCGCGCCGCTTGGTCGAGCTGATGCGCCTGAAAACCGAGCTGCGACGGCTGCGCGCCGTGGGCTGCGAGGCGAGCGCGAGGTCGGCAACGCTTCATCTTCTGCAAGACACGCCGCTCGATCCGCGAAAAATCAGCGCCCTCGTCGGCGGCAAAAAATCATTGTATCAACTGAGGCCCGATGGCCGCCTAACCCGCCGTGCTAGCGAAGCCGAGGCGATGAGCGACGGCCTGACTCTTGCCGACCGCATGCTCAGCGAGCTCGCCAAGTGCTTGAAGGACGCGCCCGATTAGCTCTTTCTCTGGCCTGCGCCCGCGATGGCTGACCGCGGTCTGATCGTGCCCAACCTAATCAAGCGCGGCCCAAGCGGCGCATCGTGTACTTGGCGGCTCGCACCACGACCGCGCGCGGCAAAAGCTTGGAGAGTGTCGCCTGCACGGCGTTGACCTTGCCCGGTACGAACACGACTCGCCCGGCGGCGTATGCCTCGAGCGTGCTTTGGACCACGTCGTTGGGCTCCAGCTTGGCGACCTTCAGCACGCTGCCCTCCGGCATGCCCGCCGCCGCCTGAAACCCTGTTGACACCGGCCCCGGGCAGCAGGCCAACACACGCACGTCACTTCCCTGGAGCTCGGATGAAAGCGCGGCCGAGAAGCTCACTACGAACGCCTTGCTCGCGCCGTACGTGGCCATGTAAGGCGTCGGCTGGTACGCTGCGGTCGACCCCACGTTGATGATGCCGCCGCGATTGCGACGCAGCATTCCTGGCAGAAAATGCCCCGCCAAGCACACCGCGGATTCGACATTGACGCGCACCATGTCGGTTTGGCGCGTGGCCTCGCTCCCGGCAAAGGTCCCGGCTGATCCGAAACCTGCGTTGTTGACCAAGTGGTCAATCGTCACTCCGAGATCGTCGACGATCAGCGCAAGCTGCTTGGCGCCGCCTGGCTGCGCAAGATCGGCGGTCACCACGCGCGTCGCCACGCCGTTGATGCGAGCCAGATCGGCGGCCAGGGTCTCGAGCTTTTCGCGCGAACGGCCGGTCAACACCAGGTTACAGCCGCGGTGCGCAAGCTGACGCGCGAACTCTTCCCCCAGGCCCGATGAAGCACCCGTGACCAAGGCAAAGGTGCCCGAAAAAACGTCGCTGTCCATGTCTTCCTCAAGCGGGGCGCAGAGCGCGAAACCTCAGATAGTGATCAGCTAACACAATCGCCACCATGGCCTCACCGATTGGCACGAAGCGAGGCAGAAGGCACGGGTCGTGACGGCCCTTCGTGCGGATGATCGCTCCTTCACCCGTGTTGGTCACGGTGCGCTGCTCGCGGGAGAGGCTGCTGGTCGGCTTGATGGCGGCGCGGAGCACGATGGGCATGCCCGAAGATATGCCCCCCAACATACCCCCGTGCCGGTTGCTGCGAGTCACGACACGGCGGACCCCCGTGCCACTTTCTTCGGCCACAAACTCGTCGTTGTGCTCACTGCCGCGCTGCGTGGCGCAGGCGAAGCCCACCCCGTATTCGACGCCCAGCACGGCGGGCAGGCTGAAGAGCGCCTTGGCGAGGTCGGCCTTCAGTTTGTCGAATACCGGCTCACCGAGACCAACCGGCACGTTGCTGGCCACGATTTCGCTGACGCCACCGATCGAATCCTGGTCTTTCCGAACACTCTCGATCAGCTCGATCATCTCCTGAGCTCGCTCACGGTCCGGACAACGCACGAGATTCGGAGTGCCGTCCGGGAACGCCTCGACGTCGGCGAGGGTCACCCGCTCGGGGTCGTCCACCCGCGCGACGATCGGACCGACTTGCTTGACGTAGCCCACCACCTTACCGCCGAAGGCCTCGGCGATCAGCTTTTTCGCAACGACGCCCGCGGCCACGCGCGCGACGGTCTCGCGCGCGCTGGCTCGGCCGCCACCTCGGTAGTCCCGAAAGCCGTACTTCGCGTCGTAGGTGTAGTCCGCGTGCCCCGGGCGGTATTTGTCTTTTATTTCGTTGTAGTCGCGGCTTCGCTGATCTTCGTTGCGGATTAGAATCGCCAGGCTCGTGCCGGTTGTTCGACCCTCGAAGACGCCGGCCAAGATTTCGGGCACGTCCGACTCCTGTCGCTGGGTCACGAGGTGACTTTGCCCGGGCCGACGGCGATTCAAATCGAACAACAGGTCGTCCACGGACAGGGCGATGCCCGAGGGGCAACCGTCGATGATCACGACGTTACCGGGCCCGTGCGATTCACCCGCGGTCGTGATCCGGAATGCCTGACCAAAGCTGTTCCCTGCCATGCTGCGCGGCAGTGTATCAGTTGCAGCGCGCACGGTGACCGGGCATTTTAACTCGCACATGACCGCACTCACGGAGCTGAGGGATGACGAGCGGCTGTTCTTCGATACCGTGCTCGCCTTCGCGCGCGAACGCATCACGGCGAAAGTGCGCGAAATGGACGAAGCCGCGAAGCTCGATGCGGCACTCGTCCGGCAACTGTTCGAGCTCGGAGTGATGGGCATCGAAATCCCCGAGGAATACGGCGGCGCTGGCAGCAGCTTCTTCAACGCCGTGCTCGCCGTGGAGGCCTTGGCCCAGGTCGATGCGAGCGTGGCGGTGCTCGTGGACGTTCAGAATACGCTCGTTGAAAATGGGCTACTGCGTTGGGGCAACGCCGACCAGAAGGAGCGCTACTGTGGCAAGCTCGCGACCTCTTGGGTTGGTTCTTACGCGCTCAGCGAAGCAAGCTCCGGCTCTGACGCGTTTGCCCTGAAGACGCGAGCCGAGCGGCGAGGCGATCGCTTCGTGCTCAATGGTCGCAAGCTCTGGATCACCAATGCCGCCGAGAGCTCGCTGTTCGTCGTGTTCGCAAGCGTCGACTTGGCCAAGGGTTACAAAGGAATCACGGCGTTCCTGGTCGAGCGCGATTTTCCGGGCTTTTCCGTGGGCAGAAAGGAAGACAAGTTGGGCATTCGTGCCTCGAGCACCTGCGAGCTCCTCCTCGATGATTGCGAAGTGCCGGCGGAAAACGTGCTCGGCGAGATCGGTCGCGGTTATAAAATCGCGATTGAGTCACTGAATGAAGGACGCATCGGCATTGGCGCGCAGATGCTGGGCTTGGCCGAAGGCGCGTTCGCGCAGGCCTTGCGTTATATGACAGAGCGCGTGCAGTTCGGTAAAGCGATCTCCGAGTTCCAAGGCATGCAGTTTCAATACGCGCGGGTGGCCATGGAAATCGAGGCGGCGCGGCTGCTCGTCTACAATGCGGCTCGCCTGAAAGATGCGGGTAAACCGTTCGTCAAAGAAGCAGCCATGGCCAAGCTATTCGCCTCCGAGGCAGCGGAGCGCACCGCGTCCCTGTGCGTCGAATTTTTCGGCGGCTTCGGCTTCACGCGCGATTGCCCCGCCGAGAAATTCTACCGCGACGCCAAGATCGGTAAGATTTACGAAGGCACGAGCAACATGCAGCTCTCGACCATCGCCAAGCTGCTGGTCGAGTAGGAGCTAACTGGCTCCGGCTCCGCCAGAGCGGGCGGGGCTACGGCGCGCGGCCGCGTGTAGCAGCGCGGCCTCGACGGCTGCTACGACTTCCTCCGCGGAGGCTGGCTTCGAGAGCACCGCGTGGGCCATTTCGCGAAGACGCGCCGTCTCTCGCGACTCAAGTCGAGACGAATGCACGATGCGGGCGGTGCCCGGATGGCTGCTCTGGAGCGCGTCGAGCACCGCCTCACCGCCGCCGGGCATCTGCAGATCCGTGATCACGACATCGTAGCTGAGCTCTAATAGCGCCTCCAGCGCCTGCGCGGCGTTGGATGCGGCAGTGATCTGGAAGTCGGGGCGGGCATTCTTCAGCATGCGCCACAAGCCACGGAGCACGCTCGGGTCGTCGTCAACTAGTAGGATCCGCGGACGACGCAGAGCGGCACCCGAAAGTGGCGGTGGTTCGCTCGGGAGCATGAGCAATCATAGTGCAAAATCCAGGCCGCGCCTACCTTGTCCCACATCAGCTGTCGCGGCCGTCGCTCGGACGCCTGCCGCCGACCTGCTTGCGCGCTAACGCGAGCCAGGTATCGTCGCGTCCTCATGCCCGAACCCGGTCTTGTTACGCTGTTGAAAATTGTCGGCACCTTGCTTGGTGCGATGAGCGTCGTGCCGATCCTGTTCTTACTCGCGCCGGGTGCTCGCAAAGAGCCGGGCGAGAGCTTCGACGGCGACGTTCAGTGAGAAGCTCGCTGCGCGTTGCGCAGCGGACGTTCGAGCCGGGCTCGAAACCGTCCATCGGGATTCGCATACTACGTGGGAACCCGCCTTGGTCGAGAGACAACCGCCGATGCATGATCGACAGAACTGGGCTCTAAGCTGCGCTCTATGCGCGGCGGTGGCAATTTGTGGAGGTTGCAAAAGCAAGCCACAGGTAACCCTGGCCCCGGCCGCGTCAGCGCTCGAAGCCGCCCCGACCGCGGCGAGCGCGACTCACTTCAGCGTCGATTCGGTATCGAGCAAAGTCACGTTCTTGATGGATTCGCCGCTCGAAAAAATCGATGGCGACGCCTCTGGCGGCTTGCAAGGCGACTTGTTTTTGGACCTCGCGGACATTTCGAAGTCCACCGCGCTCGTCAAGGTCGACCTCAAAAAGCTCGTGCTTTATCAGCAAAAGCGCCCCGACGACAAGGCTGGTTACAGCGAACGCAAGAAGAGCGAGCTACAGAATATGCACGCTCGCAATTGGCTACAGATCGTAGCGCACGAAGGCGACGTCACGCCCGAACAGGCGGAGGCCAACCGCTGGGCCGAGCTGAAGGTCGATAAGCTCGAGCTCGTTTCGCTCACGAACGTTGCTGCGGCCCCGGGCGCGGAGCGCAAGCTTCGCGCGACGGCTAGCGGAGACTTCAGATTGCACGGTCGCAAACTGGCGAAGAAAGTGCCGCTCGAGCTCACCGTCAACTATCGAGGCGACACGGCAGAGTCGATTCACGTCAAAACGACCGAGGCCCTGGGTATCGGTTTGGAAGAGTTCGAAGTGAATCCACGTGACGACACCGGCAAGTTCGTCAAGTCCGTGGCCGAGGCATTGAGCAGTAACTTGAAAGGCAAAGTGGCCCAGCAGGCGCCGCTGAACATCGACTTCATCGCAACCGCGAAGTGACGGCGCACCCCTAATGATGCGTCTCCTCGCGCAGGAGTCGGAAGCGCATGGCTTTGCCATCGCGGCCGACTTCGAGCACGAGATCCGTACCGGTTGGTCCGGAAAGCCGAGCGCGGGCCTCCATCATCGAGCTCGGGCGCAGGCCGTCGACGGCGTTCAATACGTCGCCCGCGCGCAGCCCCGCACGCTCCGCCTCGCTGGCCTCGGCAACGCCCATCACGACGACTTCGAGGTCGGGGGGCACCCCCCGTTCACCCAGCGCGACGGCTACGTTACCCGTGGCCAGCGAGGGATCCTCCACCGACGCGGTGGATAGCTGAATGCGCAAGCCGCGCGTGGTGCGCCCGGAGCGCACTTCGAGCGCACGCGCGCTGCCGTGCGCTGCGGCGGACTGCGCTGAAATCAAGGCCGTGCCGGGATGGACGCCCCTGAGCAAGAAGTGCCCATCGGCGTCGCTGAGCACGACTCCGCGGGCGGGTCGCCCCGCCGGCAGATAGCCCGACCTATCCCCGACGGTCACGCTTGCTCCGGACACGCGCGCACCGTGCTCGTCGATCACTTCACCCTCGACCTCGCCTGCCTCCGACAGCTCCATGTCTGGCAGGCCAAAGGCGCGGTCGGCGCGGCCCGTCGCATCGACCCGCAGTGTACGCTCTTCGTCTGCGAATTCCGGATGCTCGACGCGGACGTGGATCTCGCCGGGTGCGATATCGCGTATGCGAAATACGCCATCCGCATCGGTTGTCGCAACTTTGCGCATCCCTTCTTGCTGCAGGGTGACGACCGCACCAACGACGACGCTCCGCCCACGCGCTACGGTCACCCGACCTTCGACGATCACGCCTCGCTTGAGGATCAGCTTGATCGCCTTGGGCGCCGCCGGCAGCGTTGCGACGCTCCGTGCGAAGCCAGGCGCCTCCGCCACTACCCGCAAGTTTTCTGATAGCGCGTCCTCTATCGTCACGGCTCCTTCCGCATCGGTAAAGCGGGTGACGCGCAACGTGCGGGTGGGCTCGAGTGAGCTGATGCCAATCTCGACCAGCTCGATCGGCCGCTCGTCCTCGTCCAGCACGACGATGCGCACCGCGTCGCGAACAGCGGGCAAGACCAACGACAGGTTGACCTTCTCGCCTTCTGCGACATGCAGTGATTTGCGCAACACCACCCGCGCCGGTTCCCCGGGTCTCCCGAGCGAGAGCGTGACTTCGGAAGGCACGGCGGCGAACGCGAAGCTTCCGTCACTCGCTGTAGTGAAAAGCTCGGTGCGGGTCGCGCTCCCTGAGCTCAGCTCGACGGCGGCGCCTGCGACCGCCTGGTCGCGCTCGTCGACGACACGCCCCTCGAGCGATCCGCCTTTCGTCAACACGATTTTGAGCACGGCTTCGCCGCCGGGCACCACTGTCACGAGCTCACTCGTGCCTTCCACGTAGTCCGGATGACGCACGAGCACGCGGACCCGCCCAGGCGTGATCGGGCGGGCCGTAAAATGGCCGCCGCGATCGCTAATCCAAGGGGCGGGGTCTACGGCGGGCTCACTGAAGGCTCCCATATTTCCGGTGAAGCCCGGCTCGACCCCCGGCTTTGGGATCGGCGGCACCGGACCCGGCATCACGCCCAGCTCGCCCGCAGGCAGCAACGGCAGCGGGCCAGGCAACGACCACGCAAAATGATTTTGTCGGAAGCCTACTAAAGCCGGTGTCTCCGCGATCGGCAGCCCGCTTGCGTCACTGCCTACCACCTCGATAGTCGCGCCATCGACCGGAAAGCCGCGCGCGTCGCTCACGTCACCGCGAAGCGTCGCACCGCGCAAGAGTGAAATACGCACGGCGCGGCTCGCCACCTCGGGCACGGCCACGAGGGCACTGCCCACGAAATCCTCGGCGCGAGCGCCCAGAGTGGCCGGTCCAGCGGCGATCGGCCCGAGCGAGACCTTACCGTCCGTACCGGTCCGCCCGCGAATGGGAAACGAGCTCACCCCACCTTCCGCCAGCACTACGTCCGCGTTGGGCACGACCAACGGGCTCGCGCCTTCGCCGTCCGTCACCCAGGCGACGACCGTACGGCCTGGCTCGAGCCGCAAACTTACCGCACCGTTCACACCACGCCCCAGCTCGAAACCAAGCAGTGTTGGCGAAACGGCGCCGCCAAGGCTGGCCCGCAGGTCGTAGCTGCCCGCCAGAAGCCCGGCCACGCGCGCCTTGCCGCGGGCGTCCGCCGTCGCGCTGCGAGCGGGCCAAAGCGTGGCGCCGGCGATCATCAGAGTTGCGCCTGGCGCTGGCTGTCCGTCTATGCCCAAGACGGCGACCTCGAGCGAGGCGAGGCGTCGCAGGGTGAGCGTCAGAGCTCCGCGGACGCCGCTTTGAGAGACGGTCTCATAGCCTGGAGCCGATGCTTTGACGGACCACGGAGGCGAGCCCAAGCGCGCCAGCTTCGCCACGCCGCGCTCGTCACTAAGAGCTCCGAACGGCAACGGATCCGCGGTCTCGACCAAGACGGTTGCCCGCGCGATCGGCAGGCCAGCCTCATCGTGCACGCTCACCGCGAGGACGCGCGCGGTCGGCAAAGTCAGGCGCGCCGCGCGTGGCTCGATGCCGAGCAAGAGCGCGCTCGAGCTCCGCGCGAAACCCGGCGCCTCCGCGAGCAACCACGCACGCCCCTCGGGCAGGTCGCGCAAGACTGCTGTTCCGAGGCCGTCCGTTGCCTCCGCCCCCGCCCAGAAGAAACGCGCCTCGTGCTCCCAGAACACCTGCACGGTCGCGCCCGCAAGTGCGACGCCGCTCTCCGTCAACACCGTGACGCGCACGGAGCCTCGGCGTTCGAGCCCGGAAATCCGAATTGGTTCCGAGGCCTTGAATGTGGCGGCGAGGAGCTGCGGCGGGGGCACGGCAAGGTCCCGCAGCCCCAGAACGAACGCGCAAGCTGCCACCATCGCGAGCGCGATCGTCAAGAGCTCGCTCGGTCTGCGGGGGCGCATGAGGCGAGCACCATAACGCGGTCCGGCCCCGCGAGCTTCCGGTCGGATGCTAGGATTGCTCCCAGTGTTCCGCGGTCGCTCGCTTCTGCTCGGTCTCGTGCTCAGCGCAAGCACCCTGCACTGCGGACAGCGCGCCGATCACCCGCCCGTGTTCGACGTACCGACGGGCAGCAGCGCCAGCGGAGGCAACGATCAAGGCCTCGGCAGTCTGCCGTTGGGTGAAGGCGGCGCGGACACGACCCTGTGCGGGAGCCAAGAAGTCAAAGCCATCAGCGACCCCCCGAACCTCTATTTCGTAGTGGACCGCTCAGGCAGCATGCTCGACGCCCTTCCGGGCAGCGCGTATAGCAAGTACGAGAACGCGCGCATCGCCATCAGCGTCATGCTGCGCGCCGTCGGTCACCGCGTTCATTACGGGGCTGCCGTCTATCCGGCGCTCGTCAATCAAGATGGTTGCGCTCCGGGACTAGAGGTATTTCCGACCCAGGCCGGCGACTCGCCGAGCTTTGCGGCCAAAAGTGAAAACGGCCCGGTCCTAGCCCGGCTCCTGACGAAACTGGGTAACTTGGTGCCGAGCGGCGGTACGCCCACTGCTGCCACCCTGCGCGCCCTGGAGCCGACCATCGTCGGCTTGCAGGGCAAGAAGACGTACGTGGTCTTGATGACGGACGGGGCGCCCAACTGTAACCTCGAGCTGACATGCGGCGCCGAAGCATGCATCCCGAATATCGAGCACGAGTCGATCTCCGGTATGGACTGCGACGCCCGGCTCAACTGTTGCGATCCGAAGCAAGTCGGTGAGCCGGGGGTGGGCTACTGTGTCGATGCCGATGCGACCGAGACAGCCATCGCCGAATACGAAGCCAAGGGCGTCGATACCTACGTCGTCGGCATGCCAGGCAGTGAGGCGTATGGCGCCGTGCTCAGGAGACTGGCCGTGGCGGGTAACACGGCGCGGCCCGGAGGGACGCCCTACTATGCGGTTTCTGACACGAGCGAGCTCAGCGCGGCCCTACTCCGCATCGGCGCCGAGGTCGCGATCACCTGCGACCTGGCGCTCGAAGACGAGCCGGTCGATCCAAGCTTGGTGAACGTTTATTTCGATGATCGCCTGGTGCCCGCGAGCGACGGGAGCGGCTGGCGCTATACGAGCGAAAAAAGCATCCAGTTCACGGGTACGGCCTGCGACGAGCTCGAGTCCGGCGGCGTTTTGAACGTCCAAGTCCGCGCGGGTTGTCCCACCGTAGTCCGCTGATTTTGGTCCGCTCGCGGAGTGCGCTGACGAGGCCGCTTTCTGATGTTACGGTCCACGACGTGAAGCCTGCTCCGGAGCTGGAAGCGCTACGCCGCAGCATCGACGACCTGGATAATCGAATCCTGGCCCTCGTGGCCGAACGCGTGAAAGTCGTGCTCGCGGTGGGACAGTTCAAACGCGATCACCAGATCGCGGTGTATGATCCGGAGCGCGAGCGGAAAATGCTCGAGCGCCTGTGCAGTCAGGCGTCCGCGCCCCTGGACGGCGACACGGTGCGCCGCATTTTCGAACGCCTAATCGACGAATCGCGCCGTATCGAGCAACACAGCATGCCCAAGCTCGCGCCCTGAGCTCGAGTTGCTCAGTGCAGGGTGTGCGTTTGCCCGTCGTGCTCCACGGTCGGCACCTCGACCTCGCTCCGGGGCGGGGGCAGTGGACCAACCGGCACCTCCGTCCCTGTGGCTAACACGATGTGTACGCGCTCCGCCTCGCTGCGCCGCGCGAGCCGAGCCCGGAGCAGGTCTTCGGCCGCCTCCTGCCTCGCCCATGTCTTTAGAGTCGCTCTGTCACGGCGCTTGCGACGCCGCCAGCCCCACACGAAGACGGCGAGGGCAATCACCCAAAAGAAAGTGCCACTGAGCAGAATCGGCCAGAACGTGTAACGACGCGAGACGTCGTCCCGCCACTCCAGCTCGAGCGTCCCTAGGTCGACGCCATAAGCGTCCAGCACCGCTCGCTCGAACCCCTTCCCACCGCGTAATTCTGCAACGAGCGCTCGAAAACGGTGGGCGTCCTCGCGTCGCACCAAAAAGCGAACCACGTCGACGGCTTCTGCGTAGGCGACCAGTGCCTGCGTTTCATCGCCGGGAAAGGAGCGCTCGATGTCATGCAGAGGGATCAGCGAGCCGCCGACAGTCGCCATACTCAATGTCTTCATGCGGGCGAACGACGTCTCGCCGGAGGCGAACACGGCAAAGCCCTCGTTGAACCAGCGCGGCACGGGCTGGCCATTCAGCGCGTCGCCGAGCGCGACGTGCGCCAGCTCATGCCGAAACACTTCGCCCAAATCTTGCTCGGCCGCCGCGTGCACCGGCAACTGTGAGAGCAGCACCAAACGGAGGTCGGGATAAGCGACGCCCGCCGCGTACTCCGGGTAAGGGGCTCCAGACGGCGCGAAGGTCGCCATTTCCCCCGGTGTTCTCGCGATTTCGACGCGCACACCGGATAAGGTCGGAAAGCCGAGCCGGGCGCTGAGCTCTGCGCGGACGCGGTCTGCGACCGCGATCAACGGCTGCACGCGCTCGCGGCTCGACGGATGATAAACGAAAGTCAGCCAGCCTACGTCATACGTGTTGAACCCGGGCGGGGTGGGCGGCATACGCAACGCACCCGCCGCCACTCGTGGCGCATCGACGACCGAAGAGGGCAGCGGGGCCGCCGCCGTTATCGGTTGCTCGTCGGGCGCGGGCGCCGCCGCACTCGGAGCATCCAGCTGCGTCGTGCCTTCTCTGACGACGGGCCGCGTGCCAGGCCCATCACCTGCAGCCCAAACTGGCGCGCTCGCAAACAGCAGCAGGAACGCGAACAGCCGGAGCGCAGAGCTGCCCATCACTAACCGAAATATGGCGCGCCGTTCCTCAACCGCCAAGCCACAGCAGCGGCCAGTTCAACACGGGGCAACGGGCTGCTAGCGCGGCCTGCATGGCGGGGGCGCGGCCAAGACACACACCGACCGTAACCACCAAAACCCACGCCGCAAGCCCGAAGCCAAGGGCCCGCCGTAACAGTGCTCCCGGCAGCGGAACTCGCGCGGCCAAGGTCGTAAACCCGAGCACGCGCAACGCATCGTAGGAACCCGTGCGAAACTGGCTGGCGCCCTTCAAACCCTGCAGCAGCGCGAGCAGCATCGCCGCTGCACCGAGCGCCGCCAAAGTAACGATGGCGAAACGGGCCGACGCTCGCACTTTTGGACCCTGCGCACCCGCCCAGGTGACGAGCCGCGCACCGAACGCGGAGGTTGCTAGAAGTACGAGGCCGGCGATCACCGCGAACGTGACGCCGGCGAGCGGGCGATGGTGCGTTGCGCTCTTCAAAACGGTCGCCAAAGGCAGAAGCGGAAGAGCCGCCAAGAGCACCCCAACCGCGAGCGCGCGACGGAACGGGCTAGCCGGCAGCCCGCCCGCGAGCGCCGCCGCGAGCGGGGCCATGATCAGCGCGCAGCCCGCCGTGCACACGGCAAAGGCTTGCCAAAATAACCCCGTCTCGAAGCGCCTGGCGGCCGGCCATGCCGCGACTGAGGCCGCGATCAAGCCCATGAGAAAGGCGGAGCGGCGCATCACATCGGCCGAAGCTCGAGGCGCACCCGCCCCGCCGCTTTTGGCGGTAAATAACCGTGCTTCAAAAACCAGCGAACCGAGCGCGCCAATGCTTCACGCGCCGGCCGGTGACGATATCCGAGCTTCGTCTCGGCCTTCTCGCTGGTGAGCCACGAAAACGAGTCCACGTAATCGCGCGCCATGCGCGACGTGATGCGCGGCTCACCGCCGCGTACGCGCGCTTTCAGCTCGTAGAGCTTACCCGCCCAGTGCATGATCGTCTTGCTCTTCGGGGCGGTCGGCTCCGAGAGACCGGTGAGGTCGCAAAGCGTCTCGAATACTTGGCTAAAGGTGAGGTTCTCACCACCCAAGATGTAGCGCTCGCCAATCGCGCCGTGCTCCATCGCCAGCACGTGACCGTTAGCCACGTCTTCGACGTCGACCACATTGAGGCCTCCGCCGGAGACGGGGAAGTGGCCGGTGGGCGCCTGATTCAAATAATCCAGGAGCAAGCGCCCGTTGGGGGTCGGCTTCCAATCTCCCGGTCCCGCAATCGACGCAGGCAGCACGCTGACGATCGGTAGCCCCGCGTCGCGAAATTCGTCCGCTACCTGTTCGGCCGCCACCTTTGCGGCAACGTACGCTTCCGCATCAGGCAAATTGAACGCGTGCTGCTCATCCATGGGATGCCGTTCGCTGGTCGTGCCGAGGACGCCCGCGCTGCTCGTGACCACGATCTTCGTGAGCTTTCTCGCGCGCGCCGCGCGCAGGGTCGCGCGCATGCCCTCGATGGCGGGCTTCACGATGCGCTGAGGGTTGGGATCCCACATCTTGAACAGCCCCGCGACATGATACATCTGCAGGCAACCCGCGAGGGCCGCGAACACGCTTTGCTCGATGCGCACGTCGCCCACCGCCAGCTTGAAGCGATCGCGCGGCAGGCCCTCGAGCGCGGCCAAGTTGGACCCGGGGCGGACTAGTGCCTTGACGTGCTCACCGCGGGCGATGAGCGTCCGGACCAATTGTGATCCCAGAAACCCAGTCGCTCCGGTGACCAGCGTAAACGGCGGCATAGCGGCGGTCGTACCACAGCGTGGCGCTGCGTCAGCTCGTGGCCGGACGGCTTTTAGCCGGTTGTCTTGGGGGGATGCTCCTGTCGCATGCGCCCCGGCGCAGTAGAACCGCTTCGGCGGCTTGGCGCGCCTGCGGAGGCGCGCTCTGCCTGCGCAAGGGCTCGAGACGGGTGCGCAAGTCAGGCGGGCGGAGCTCGCCCAACGCAAGAAGCGCAGCCGCGCCCAGCAGATGCTCGCCCGCATCGGCGCTTGGATCGGCGAGCTTTTGCGCGTAGCCGGTGAGCGGCTCGAGCGAGCCTGCGTCGCACATCGCCGCCAGCGCCTGAGCCGAGGCGGCCCGCACCATTGGCCATTCGTCGGCGTCCGCCAAGCGCTCGCGGATCTTCGGCAGCTCGCGACGCGCTCGGTGCGTTCCGAGCGCGAGCACCACGCGCGCGCGCGCATGCGGCGATTCATCGTGCTCGAGCGCGCGGGCCAGTGCCAGATCGGTGGCGGCGGACGGCGTTGCGGCCGCCAGTGCGTCGGCCGCCGCAACGCGCACGAGGGGCCACGGATCTCGGGCTAGCCGCTCCGCCAAGGCCGGAGCGGCGTTTGGCAGACCTGCGCTCGCTCGCACCGCCGCCTCGCGCACGCGCACGTCGTCATCGCTTAGCAACCGACGCACATCAGGCGCGAAATCAGCGGGATTTTTCAGTACGGCCAAGGCATGAGCGCGCAAACGCGGCTCGGGGTCGGAGGTCAGGGTGTGCTCGAGCACGGCTCGAAGGGCGGGGTCGAAGGACGCGAGCTCGGCGCTGGGCGCGAGCGCCAAAAAACGCGTGCCAAAGTCCGCTCCAGGGGTCTCCACGCGCATGAGCGCGGCGCCCGCTTCCGGTTGAAAAGCCACGACGCGCGCGCCGAGCGCTCGCAGGACCTCGAGCAGCAGCCGCGGGCTCGCGCTAGGGTTTGAGAGTAACGCGAGCAAACGCGGTCTCGCCTCGGGCTGGAAGCTCGCGCGCGCCAACGCCACGCGCAACGCCGCTCGACGCTCGCGCGAATCCGTGTCCAGAAGCAACGCGATCACGTCCACGCTCTCGGCCGGATCCGCGAGCATGAGCTCCCCCAGGATGTCGAGCTGCCGTGCGCCCTGCGCCTTTTTAGCGGCGCTGAGCAAATAGGGTCCGGCCGCATTGCCACAACGCCGGATGTGCTCTCGGGCATGAATACGCTGTGCTTCAGAGGCCCCAGACAGCGCCGAGACGTAAACCGTCAAGCTACTTTGGCACGGGGCTTGGTCCAGCAGATCGAGCGCGACACGGCGCCCGCCTTCGTCCAAGCCGTCGAAAGCCCGCGCGACCGCGTCGAAGCCAGGCTGGCCCGAGACTCGCAGGACAGCTTCCGCGGCTTGTGCACGCTCGCCGCCCCCCGCCAAAGCCGCGACCAACGCGGGCACCGGCGCTTCATCGAACTCGCTCTTCGCTCTCAGCTCGGCGAATGTCACCCGCGCCTGCGGGCGCTCATCGAATGCGCTCTCGCTCACCAATGCCAGACAGTCACCCTGAAGCGGCGGATCGAGCCTCACGCCATAGCGGGCGCCGGGATACCTCCAGGCATCCTCGGGCATCGAGACCTCGACCAGCGCATGACTCGTAGCGAGCCAAAACGTCTTTGGCGCGACGCCGTTCAGCGGTTGGCCCAGGACGGGTCTGATCCACAAATCCAGGCCGGTTAGAGGCAATTCCGGGGGAGCATCCAGCAGCACGAACTCACCACGACCGGCCCCCCCGCGGTTCTCCGCCCAGGTCGTCTGAGGGTCGCCGTCGGTGAGCGCATCCGGGCTGCCTACGGCGCTGCTTGCCGCAACCGCGCGCAGTAAGCCCGAGCCGGCGGGCGGGGCGCCCGCCGGCTCGCGCCCGGCGGGAACGTGGCGAGCGCTCGCTCGCTCTTCGGCGCCGAGCCGTTGCAGCTTTGCCGGATGGAGCTCTAGGTCGGAGCTGGCAAGGACCTTGGGCGCTAGCAACGTCGGTCGTCCGCATAGCGACAGATCCTCTTCGAGCTCGCCGACGACGATGCGCCGCGCGCCGGTCTCATCGGCTTCCGAAATCTCCACCTGCTGACCGCGGCGCGTGCCTTCTTCCCCCGCGCTCAAGCCCGTAAACCCGGCAAAAATAAGGCGCGGGGCGCCCCCGCCGAGCGGCGCGACCAGCACCGCCGACCAAGCGCGCGCGCTCTTCGCGTCGGTTACGGACGCGACGATCGCGCGCCGGCCCAATCCGATTCCCACCACCGCAAATTGCGCGCTCGGAATTGCCGGCCGCAGTACGCTTGGAAACGTCACTTCCACGCCGCGCTCGATGCTGCACTCGGACGTCTCGCAAGTTGCTGCACGCAACGCGCCCGCTGCGTCGAAACCAACCCCCAGACCACTTTGTCCTGGCCCTGGAGCCGCGAAGGCCACCACCCGAGGCGCCGAACGCGCAAGCGTTGCCGACAGCATGGCGGAACCGGAAAACGCCGCGCAAAGCAGCAAATTCCTCGGCGTCATACGACGCCCGCCGTCGCTGGGTCCACGCCCAGCGCGCGCAGCACGTCCAACAAGCGCGCACGCGGGACCGATACGCGGGTCGGCATGCCGCCGCCCAAAGCTAGCAGGCTCACGAAGTTCAACCCGCTGTCGAAGCGCGCCGCCACGCTCACGTTGTCACGATCCACGATCACGCTCACCCGCTCACGCTCCTGTCCGAGCAGCAGGAGCAGCGTCTTGTCGACGCGATCGAACTCCGCCGTGAGCTCGAGCAGAGCCACGCCTGGCGGCAGGCGCCGATAGCGGGCGGCGGCGCGCCGCGTTTCTCGCTCGATCGGGATCAGGTCCTCAGCCGCCCGATCGATCGGATCCCACAGCGAAGCGTCGCTCAGACCGCTCGCCAAGTGGCGCACGATCAAGCCAAATAAGCCCTCGTCGCGCGGCCTGGCGCGGAGCGCTCGGTCAAAGCGGTTGCCGAGGGCGCTCGGCGTGCCCATGCGGGTATCGATGGCGCGCGCGTCGTCGTCGCAGCCCGGGTAACACTCCACGCCGCGCCGCATCCATTTGGCCGCGCTGGCCAAGCCATCGAAATCGGTGTGGCAAACGATGGTATCGATCAGCCCCACGCGACTCACGAGCTCTTCCGTGATCATCTCCGGACACGCGCCATGCTCGGCTTTCGTAGCGAGCACGAAGCGCGGATCCGCGCCGTAACTCGAGTGCAGCTCGTGATCGTGATGGTCGACCCAGGCTCTCAGCCGCTCCCCCAGCCCATCGATGAATGGCAACGTGATCTTCGGAAACCCACCGCCGCTCGCGCCGCCCGCAAAAGCGATATCCAGCACGGCAACGCGGCCCCGCACGCTGCTCGCTCGCGGCAATTTGCGCGGGGTCCCAAAGGCTAACGTTTGCATACGGGACACGTGCGGCGGATGAAACAGGACAAATTTGCCTACTATCACCAATCGCCGAGGGCGGCACGAGCCCGGCCGCTACCCATCTCGCCGGATGGTGTTAGCTTTTGTGTACTTTGGTGGACGTTTCTCTGATTCAAGCCGCGCTCGCGCATCCGCTCGAGAGGAGCGATTTTTCGGCGCTGGGCGTGAAGTACGAAGGCAAGGTGCGCGACAACTACAGCACCCCGGACGGTCGGCGCGTGATCGTGGTCACGGACCGCATCAGCGCTTTCGATCACGTGCTCGGCACGCTGCCGTTGAAGGGCCAGGTCTTGAACCACGCCGCGGCCTTCTGGTTCGCCAAGACGGCGCACGTGGCTCCGAACCATGTGCTGTCGGTGCCCGACCCGAACGTGCTGATCGCCCGCGAATGCACGCCATTGCCGGTAGAAATGGTGGTGCGCGCTTACCTGACGGGCACGACCTCGACCAGCATTTGGGTGCATTACGAGCGCGGCGCGCGCGAGTTCTGCGGGCACACGTTGCCGGAAGGTTTGAGGAAGCACGCGCGCTTGCCGGTGCCCCTATTGACGCCCAGCACGAAAGCAGCCCAGGGCGACCACGATATTTCCGCGTCGCGCGCGGAAATCCTGAGGCTATCGGGGATGCCCGCTCGCGACTTCGACGTCGCCGCCGAGCTCGCCATGGCCCTGTTTCACGAAGGCCAGCGCGTGTGCGCGGAGCGCGGACTGATCTTGGTCGACACCAAATACGAGTTCGGCAAAACCCCCGAGGGGCAGATCGTGGTCATCGACGAGATGCACACCCCAGATTCGTCTCGCTTTTGGTACTCAGCCAGCTATCAGGCACGCTTCGAAGCCGGTCAGGATCCCGAGAGCTTCGACAAAGAATACGTGCGCCGTTTCTTGGTCGATCAAGGCTACCGCGGCGAGGGTGTAATTCCGGTGATTCCGGACGGCGTGCGCGTCGAGGCCACGCGCCGCTACATCGAAGCCGTGGACGCGATCACCGGAACGCCATTCGTACCGAACTTGGAGGAGCCGAGCGCGCGCATGTCGAAGAACCTGGGCGCGGCCGGGCTGTCCGCTATCGGCGCACGTCATGAGTAACCCGCGGCGCGCGGTATACGTCGCCTCTGCCGCGCGTACGCCCATCGGATCGTACCTGGGCTCGCTCGCGAACGTATCCGCGCCGCGGCTAGGAGCGGCGGCGATACAGGCTGCCGTCGAACGCTCGGGGCTCGCTGCCGCCGATGTCGACGAGGTGTTCATGGGTAACGTCCTGTCGGCGGGCATCGGTCAAGCACCGGCGCGACAAGCAGCGATCTACGGGGGGTTACCCGATCGCGTGCCCGCCACGACGGTGAGCAAGGTGTGCGGCTCTGGCCTGCAAGCAGTGGTGTTCGGCGCGCGTGCCGTGCTGCTCGGCGACGCGCACGTGGTCGTCGCTGGCGGGATGGAATCGATGTCCAATGTGCCTTACTACTTGCGGGACGCCCGCACCGGCTACCGCATGGGCGACGGCAAGCTCATAGATGGGATGATCTGCGACGGGTTGTGGGACCCGTATCACGACTTTCATATGGGTACCGCAGGTGAGCTCTGCGCACGCGAGTACGGACTCAGCCGGGACGCTCAGGACGCCTATGCCGCGGAAAGCTACCGCCGTGCCCGGGCCGCCCTTACAACCGGCGTATTCACGCAGGAGCTCACGCCCGTTAGCGTGGCCCAGCGCAAAGGCGACGCCCTCTTGGTGAACGAGGACGAAGAGCCCGCTCGCGGTGACCCGAGCAAGTTCCCCAAGCTCAAGCCAGCGTTCGGCGCGGATGGAACGATCACCGCGGGCAACGCCTCGAGCATCAGCGACGGCGCAGCGGCGCTCGTGCTCGTCAGCGAGGACGCGCTGCAGCAGCACCAGCTTGCACCCCTCGCACGGATCATCGGCTACGGAGGCGCGGCCCAAGCGCCAGCGTGGTTTACGACGGCACCCGCAGCGGCCATCGCGGTCACGCTCCAGAAGCTCGGCCTGAGCGCATCCGACATCGACCTGTGGGAGATCAACGAGGCATTTTCCTGCGTCCCGATGGCCTGTGGCAAGCTCGCTCACCTCGACCTCGAGCGCGTCAACGTGCACGGAGGAGCGGTCGCCCTCGGCCACCCCATCGGCGCGTCCGGGGCACGCATCTTGACCACCTTGATTCATGCGCTTCGGCAGCGAAAAGTTCGGCGCGGCCTGGCTACGATGTGCATCGGCGGCGGCGAGGCCGTGGCCGTCGTCGTGGAGGCGGTCTGAGCCGGTGTCAGAGCTCGATCGTTCGGACTTTCAGCGGGCCTTTGTGGCCATGAGCTACATGCTCGGGCGCCGCGACGTTGAGTTGCTCGCGCCGCTCGCTGCGCCCGGCGAGGACGCGCGGAGCGTGGCTCGGCGCTTGGGGCATCAGGAGAGGCAGAGGCGGGCTGAGGTGCTAGCGCGCGAGCTATCTCACTTGCTGAACGCGCTGGAAGCGAGGAGCTTGAAATGAAGGTCGCCAGGGGCCGGGTCATGAAAGCCGAGGCGCTGTCGGGAGCGATCACCATTTCACTGCCGGGTACCGAGCAAACCGTGCCGCGCGGCCAGCTGGTGCGCCGAGACGTGCTGGAGGCCGCCGATCGCGCCGAGCGCCTGATCGCGGCCGCCGAAGAGCGCGCAGCGCGCATCGTTCAGGATGCGGAGCGTGCGGCCGCGGAGCTGCGCTTGTGCGCCGAGGCGGAAGGGCGCGCCGACGCCGCCGCCCAAATCGCCGCGCGAGCCATTGCGCTTCGCGACCATGAAGCGCGTTCCGAAGAGCGCGAGCTCCACCAGAGCGTCGAGCTCGCGCGCCTGCTGGCCGAGCGGCTTCTCGGAGAGAGTCTACGCTTGGCGCCCGAGCAGGTGGTCGCGCTGGCTCGCCAAGCGCTCGCCGAAGCCCGTGGTGCCCGTCGCATCGTCGTCGTCGCTCACCCCGCCGACGCGGCGATTTTGGCTGATTCTTTGCTCACTTTAGGGCTCGATCCGAACACGGCGCTGGTGCGGCCCGACGCCGCGCGTCGGCGCGGAAACCTGCGCATCGAAACCGAGATCGGCGTGCTAGATGCGGAGCTAGCCCCACAGCTCGAGCGCCTTTCGCTCAAACTGCGTGAGACCCTGGCCCATGACCGATAGTCAGCGCCTCCACCGCCCGCACGGACGGCCCCTGGAAGACGACGAGCCGGCTAAGTATGGGCTCAATTTGTTGCTCTTCGTGCTTACGGCAATCAGCGTCTTCTGGACGGGGGCCGCCCTGATGCCCGGCTCCACGCTGGCCGAATCGCTCGACCCGCGGCGGCTGCTCGAAATATGGCGCGGCTGGCCGTTCGCGGTGCCGCTCTTGTCCATCTTGATTGCGCACGAGTCTGGTCACTACATCGCCGCTCGTCTGCACGGGGTACCGGCATCTTTGCCGTATTTCATTCCATTGCCGAAGTTGAGCCCATTCGGCACGATGGGCGCGGTGATCGGCATGAGTGGGCGCATCCGCTCACGCATCGCGCTCCTCGACATCGGCGCGGCCGGACCGCTTGCAGGTATGGTGGTCGCGCTCCCGGTGTTGGCCTTTGGATTGTCGCGCTCCAGCGTTGGGCCGAATCCCGAACATTATATCCAAGAAGGTCAGAGCCTCTTGTACTGGTTCATGAAGCGCGTCTTCGTGGGCCCGATCCCGCCCGGGATGGATGTGCAACTTCACCCGACGGCGGACGCGGGTTGGGTCGGGCTGCTGGTCACGATGATCAATTTACTGCCCTGGGGACAGCTCGACGGCGGGCACGTTGCTTACGCGTTGCTTGGCGAGCGCCAACACCGAGTCGCGCGCGCGGTGCGCGGCACCCTGCTCCTGCTGTTCGCGTACAACCTGATCAAGTTTTGCCTACCCGTGCTCCAGCACAAGGGCTCGCTCGGGCTCGGCTTCGCCCTCTCCAATTCGTTCTTTTGGCTGATTTGGTACGGCGTGACTGGCGTCGTTGGATATGTGTCCGGCGGCGCCGATCACCCACCCTTCGAGCCGGGCGAGCTCGGCCGCGGCCGTCGTTGGGTTGCCTGGCTTTGCTTGGTGATGTTCGCGCTGCTGTTCATGCCCACGCCGCAGGCGCTGTACTAACGCTGCTTCAGGCGCTGACCGCGCCGAATCTCTGCTGCAACGCCGCGCACACTACCGGTGGCGCGTAACGGCTGACGTCCCCGCCATAGCTCGCGATCTCGCGCACCAGGGTCGCCGATATGAAGCCGTAGTTGGTCCTGGTCGGCAAAAACACGGTGTCGATTTCCGGTCGTAGATCCGCATTGGCGTGAGCAATTTGGAGCTCGTACTCGAAGTCGGTTCCTTGTCGCAACCCGCGGACGATCACGCGCGCGCCAATGCTTTTACCGTAATCGACCAGCAGCCCGCGAAACGATGCCACCTCCACGTTGGCGAACGGCGCGCAGATCGACTGCATCAGCTGCAAGCGCTCTTCCAAGGAAAATAGGGGCACGCGCGTCGGGTGTACGCCAATGGCAACCACCACGCGGGGAAAGAGCTTGGATGCGCGATCCACCAAATCCAAATGGCCGAACGTGGGCGGATCGAAGCTGCCCGCGTAAACGGCAATCTGGGTGGTGGCCGTCATGGCTTGGCAGGCGCCTTCGCGGCCGGCTTCCCCGGGGGCGCCCCCGGTTTCGCGCCCGCTGGGGGCGGTTTGACGACGCCGGATGGGCTGGTGGGCGCCTCCTCGTCATCGGGCAGATCAGCGCCGTCGCCGGGCGCCTCGTCGGGAACTTCCGGCATCTTCAGGTCGGAGGGAGCGAATGCTTCGCGCGGCATGTCCTCGAGCCACATGGTGCGACCGCCGTCGGCCAAAGTGACGCGGAAGTTCGCGAGCAGCCCAGAGCCGATGAGCCCGTCGAGCTCGATACCGAGACCCTCTTCGCGTTCCTTCACCGGTTGGTCCCCGGACAAAGCAGGAACACTCGGCAGCTCGAACGATCCTAGCTTCAGGAGCGGCACGGTTCCCTGCTTCAGCGAGCCTCCATTGGGCACACTGCGCAAGCTAGACGGCGCGACGCCGGCCTTCTTCCAGCCACCGCTGTCCAACGCCACCGGGTATACGATCGAGGTATCGACCAGGAGTGAACAAGCCGCCGCCGCCGCGTCGTTTCCGAATGCGCCTCGAATCAGCATGCCGCCCCCGCGCACGTAATTAAGCTTCACCGTGGTGGCAACCGGAGGCGGCGGCGGTTCGTAACGACGCACGACAAACTGCCCACCGATTAAGTCGAAGGTGGGGTGCAGGTGACGGAGCAGATTCACTCCCAGCAGAATCTTGATGGGCGCGTTTACTTGCCGCGAAATGCCGGACAAGTCCTTGGCCAACGCGGGCACGTCGCGCACCTCCACTCGCTCGCCGAAGCGGAGGGAGACCCAATTGGCCTGTGCACCCCCGCTGGAGTCGACGACCGCCTCGGCAGTCCCTGTGGCGATCAGACCCAACCCCGGCTCGCCGTTGATCTCGAGCGGTACGATCATCGCTGTCGAGCCCGTGCGCGGCATGTCGGTGACGCCGAGCTCACCGCCGGACATTTCGAATGGCTTACGACCCGACCCGCGCCGGGCAAGCTTCGCGATCTCGGTCGCCCACGGATCACGCACCTCCGGATCGGCGACCAGTTTCTCAAGCTCGTCGGCCGCGTGATCCACATCTCCCGCATACCAATAAGCGCGCCCGCGCAAGGAGCGCGCCTCGTTCGAATCCAGCCCCTTCAGCACTTGGATCGCGCGTGCGAACTCGAGCTTGGCAAGAGCGATGCGCCCGGCGAGCAGGCGCACTTCCTCGCGATCGGGCGTGACACGGAGCGCGTTCTCCGACGCGGTCTCCGCGTCCTCCAGGTCTCCTTGACGGAAGCTCACGTCGCCGCGGTCGAACCAGCGCTTGGAGACCGGCGGCCAGTCGGCGTCTTGTTGACCGGTAGCGCCGCAGCCCAAGGCAACTACTGACGCGCCCATGACGGCTGCGAGGCGGGAGCGCAGCACCGAATTCAAAGCAAATCTAAACATCGATATTTGGAGCCGAACCTGTGCCCCCGCGGCGGCGGGCCAAGCCAAAGGCCTGCGGGAGATAGCCCACTATCCGGGCGCCGTCGAGCGCACCCCAACCACAAACCTGGCTTTTTTGTGCTAACCTGTAGAGCCGTGGAAGCTTTGGAACGAGCTGTCACCAGTCACGTAGAAGGTCGGCGGGACATTCTGAGCCTGCCGGTGCTGCTGTTGAATCGCTTCTTCGCGCCAGTCAGCGTGACCACCGCGCGGCGCGCCCTCGTGCTTCTGTACGGCGGCGTGGGCCACGCGGTGGACACGGCGGGCGATACGTATGACTTCACGCTCTGGCGCACCTTACCGGTGCGCGTGGCGGACGACGCATTGCCGATCGTCGGCGGCGCGCTTCGCGTACCCCGCGTGCTGCACCTGCTGCGCTACGATCGGACACCACGCGCGGCGGTACGTTTGACGCGCGCCAACCTGATGTTGAGAGACGAGTACCAGTGCCAGTACTGCTCGCGTCGCCCGGGGCACCGCGAGCTGAACGTAGACCACGTGCTGCCCCGTTCACGTGGCGGAGAGGACTCCTGGACCAACCTCGTTATCTCGTGCCGAAGCTGCAACCTGAAAAAGGGCCGGCGAACCCCGGTAGAAGCGGGGATGAAGCTGCTGTGCGAGCCTAGGCGGCCTCGCTGGTCCACGGCCAAGCAGATCCTAATGGTGATGCGTGAGCCGTTCGAAGAATGGCAGCCTTTTCTGAAGGCCGGTTGAGCACCGCTTCTACTCCCGAGTGTTCGGTAGGCCGCTCGAGCCGGAGCGGGCATTTTCGACCCAGGCGAAACGCGCGCATACTCGGACCTAAACCGCTAGTATGCGCGCTCATGCACGCTCCTTACTCCTGCTCGTCACTACTGATTGCGGCTTTCCTGTCGGCCTCGGCCTGCGCGAGCGATCCGGCGCCGGCGCCCGTGACCCCGGAGGCGGCGGGCCGCGAAATAAGACCTGACGACGGGGCCTCCGCGCCGCCACCGGCCGCCGCTCCACCTGCCAACGACGAAACCGGCTGGGCTGGCGCGAAAAAGAGCGGGCAGAGCGCGCCAGAAGACAGTGTCGCCCGTGATCCGGTCACGCATGAAGCGAGCACGAACGGCAAAGGACCCGAAACGCGCACTATGGACGTGATTCGCGCGCGGGTCGTGGCCCACCGTGCAGCGGCGCGCAAATGCTACGAGGACGCGCGCAAAGGCGATAAGGACCTGCAGGGCGACGTAGTGGTCCACTTCGTGCTCGATCCCGGGGGCAAAGTGAAGAGCGCCGAGTTGAACCAGGAGCGATCCACGCTGAAAGCGCCGGCCGTCACCAGCTGCGTGATCGCGGTAATCCAGGGCATCGACTTCCCGCCCTCATCGCGCGCGATGGAAACCAGCGCCAATTACCCGTTCAACTTCACGCCTTGAGCGTGAGCTTTCAAAGGCGTCCTCCTCGAGCTCTTTGGACGCCGTCTCGACGCGCGACGAGCTTCGGACATCGGCTTTGACCGACGAGCGGCCGCCGGAGGCAAGCCGACTATTTCGTTTTCCCTGAGCTTGTTATCCCCGGAAGTGATGCGCCCGCGTTGCCGCGGCCTGGCACGTTCACTTGCTACAAAACTGCTCGAGCACGTGATGGGCACGGATTGCCCGTCGACGTGCTCGAGCCCAGGCCGAAGCCTGGCGGCGCCACCCTGCTCAAGCTCGGGCGGAGCGCTGTGGCTCGAGCGCGCTCAGTTCTGAGCGCGCTCGAGTTTGCCCGCCGGACCGTCAGCCAGTTCACACACTGCGAGCGGTTGACGCTGACTGGCTAGCCCGGCGAAGGCTCACGCCTTCTTGGCGGCCTTCTTGCGCTTCTTGGCGCCTTTTTTGGCGACCTTGCGCTTGGCGACGCGCTTCTTGGCGACTTTCGGCGCCTTCTTGGCGGCGGGTTTCTTTGCGGACTTCGTACGGGTTTTCTTAGCAGCCATTTTCGTTTGCCTCCCAGCATTCGGAGCATGGGCCGGAATTGGCCGATGCCTCGAGGGTATGTTGCAAGACGTATATTGCCACCTATTGTGATGTGTCAACCAAAAAAATTCACTTGCACATCACGACCCACGGAAGAACACGCCTCAACGAGACCGCAGGCGTTGCAGACAGCGCACTTGTCCAGTGTCCAAACAAGTGCCGATAAAGCCGCGTTCTCGGTTAGGTGGCGCACAAAAAACCTTTGCAACACGCGTACTTGACGCGGAACAGGGCTGCGCCTAGGTCGTGTCTGCCAGGACGTGATTGCCCCACTGGCCGTGTGGAGAACCAATGAAATTTACGACCCTGCTCCGCCCTTCGAGTTTGTTTTTATTTTTGTCTCTCAGCCTCAGTGCGTGCGGCTACTCGCAGGAGGAATGGGATCAGAAGCTCCGCGAGAACGAGAGCCTGACCAACCAACTGAAAGCGCAAACGGACGCGCACAAGAAAAGCGAGTCCGATTACGAGGAAGCCGTGCAAGAAATTGACACGCTGAAAAAGCAACTCGCCGACCGCGGCGCGAACCTCGACAACTTGAATCAGAGCCTGGTGGAGCAGCGCAAGGCCCTCGAGGAGTACGGCCGGCGCACCGAGCAGCTCGATCAGATTCGCAAACGGTTCGAACTCTTACAGAGCAAGCTGCAGAAGCTAACGCAGCTCGGCTTGAAGGTGGAGGTGCGCAACAATCGCATGCTGATCCAGCTACCGGGGGACGTGTTGTTCGACTCCGGACAGGATCACCTGAAGGCCGAGGGCACGAAGATTTTGATGCAGGTCGCCGACGTGATCGGCAAGGACGCGGACTTGTCCAAGCGGCGCTTTCAGGTCGCCGGGCATACTGATTCCAAGCCGCTTACGGGCGGAGCATTCAAGGACAACTGGGGGCTGTCGACCATGCGGGCGCGCAGCGTGCTGCTGTTGCTCACCTCTCCGCCCGACAAGGCAGGGGTCGGCGGCGGCCTCAGCCCCTCCAACTGGAGCGCCGCCGGTTACGCGGACACAGACCCCGTCGCGGGCAACGACACCGAAGAGGGGCGCAAGAAAAATCGGCGCGTCGAGCTCGTCGTGCAGCCCGACGTGGAAGAGATGCTGAATCTCAAGAGCCTCGCGAAATAGCGCGCCTGCGTTTTTCGGTAGTTTCGAAGCGCATCGCGACGATCGACATCGGCAGCACGGTGTCCTCTTGCGCCGAAGGCGCTCATGGAGCGCTCGAGCCCCTCATCGAGCGCGATGCGACTCTCCGAGCATCGAAGATCGCGCTCGAGCGCGATGACTCCGGGTGGAAGCTTGGCGACCGACTCACGAGGGCTGCAGTCGAGCGCTCGTCAGATCGTCGGTCTACGCTGAATCTTGCCGAGCGTCGCGTGATGACCGACGTGGAACCGACGCGCGCGGACGTGCTCGGCATCGGGAGCGCGGATGAGGGAGCAGTGCTACACTGGTCGGACAGATGCGCTCATCGTTCCGGCCGCGGCGCTCGCCGGGTTGGCCGAAGAGCACTCGAGCGGCTCGCTTCTGTCGGCATTCCGCCGTTGACGGAAGCCGGGAGCCGTCGCGCCCGGAGCCGCGATCATTAAGCATCCGCTCCCACTTCAGGCGGCTTTGCTCGGATTTCTTGACAGATCGGCTTCCACAATCTAGAGTGCCGCGCCTGGCGAATCCTGACCTCGGTTTGGATACGGTAGTCCGTACTTGGAAACGCTCACGTTACCAAGCTTTGCGTATACCACGCTGGAATGAAGCTCATGCCCAATCCGTTTAGTCCGCGTCAAACCTCATCCCGCGCGATATCGGAGCGGAGCGTAGCTGCTTAATAGACACGAGCTTTCTGTTCAATCGGTTGCGTGGTGGCGTGCCCAATTGCGAGCGCGCCGCCCGGTAAGTCAGCGTCAAAGGAGACGTTCATGCAGTCCAGCCCGGAAGTTGAGTTCAAGGTCGGCGACAAAGCAGTGTATCCCGCGCAGGGTGTCGCTGAAGTGATCAGCATCGATGAGAAAGACATCGCTGGTACGCGGCAACGTTTCTACGTGCTCCGCATCTTGGACACGGATCGCAAGATCATGGTTCCCGTGTCGAACGCGAACGCCGTTGGCCTGCGTCAGGTCATCAGCGAGCAAGAGATTCGCGAGATCTTCGACATCTTGAAGGAGCGCACGATCGGCTTCGACACTCAGACCTGGAACCGCCGCTACCGCGGGTTCATGGACAAGATCAAGACCGGCTCAATCTATGATGTCGCCGAGGTTTTGCGTGACCTGTATCGCCTCAAGGCGAATAAGCAGCTGTCCTTCGGGGAACGCCGCATGCTCGACACGGCGCGCACGCTGATCGTGAAAGAAATCGCTATCGCTCGGGCGCAAACCGAAGAGAACGTGCGCAACGAAATCGAATCGATCTTTTTCGCCAACTGACGCGCGGAGACGAACGGAAATACGCGCGCTCCCACGAGGGGGTGCGCGTTTCTTCGTTTGTGTGCCTCATGTCCCGCCGTCTACCCGGCGCTGGATCGGCGGCATCAGGGGCAGCTCCAAGACAACTCGCCAATGCCCGTCCTCCCGCACGCATTTCACCGTGCGCGGCGAGGTCGCGTTCGATTCCCCAAGCACGGTAACTTCCGCCCAATCGCCGTCCGCGCGTGCGCTGAGCTTCTTCGGCCGATACGCCAGCGAAAAGTGCGATGGCGCTATCATCTCTTCCGGGGCGATCTCTCGGCCGGCCACCGCGCTAGCGCGCTTGGCCCGTTCCGCGAGATTGCGACGCGCGTCCGCCCACAAAAGCTCATAGGCCAGGCGGGCGGCGTGGGCGTCACCATGCACGCGCTGCATACGGTCCATGAATTCTTGCACGACGCGCTCCGGGGTAGAGTCGTTTGCCTCCGCCTCGCAGGCCGCTGGTAGCAGGCAAAGCCCCAACAAGCCGGCCCACATCCCATACGTTAGCTGCCGCGCCGCGAGCATTGCTATTAGCTCAACCGAGCGAACGGCTGGTGAGGCCCATGGCGTGGTGCACTTCACGAAGTGTGCTTCGTGCGATGCCATGCGCGCGCTCCGCGCCGTCTTGCAGAACATTCAGGACGCGCCGCGGGTCTTTACGGAGCTCGGCGGACTTCTGGCGAAATGGCGTCAGCTCCCGGACGATAGCGTCGCGCAGGCGCATCTTGCACTCCCCGCAGCCGAGCGCGCCCGAACGGCAGGTCGCGTCGATCTCCGCCAGTGCCGGGGGCGCAGTAAACGCCGTGTGCATCGTGAAAATGTTGCAAATCTCCGGTCGCCCCGGGTCGCCGAGGCGGACCTTGAGTGGGTCGGTGAACGCGCTTTTCAGCTTCTTTTCGACCACCCTTGGTTCGTCGTCGAGCTCGATCGCATTGCCGCGCGACTTACTCATCTTGGATTTCCCATCGATGCCCAGGATCCTCGGCGTGCTCGAGAGGAGGGGCTTTGGCTCCGGAAAGACCGCCCCATAACGGGCGTTGAACTTCCGACAGATTTCGCGCGCCAGCTCCAAATGCTGCACCTGATCATCGCCGACGGGAACGACGGTGGCTTTGTACAGGAGCACGTCCGCCGCCATCAAGATTGGATACGTGAAAATGCCGGCATTCACGTTCTGTTGGTGTTGCTCGCTCTTCTCTTTGAACTGGGTCATGCGGCCCAAGTCACCCATGGGCGTGACGGACCCAAGGTACCACGCAAGCTCCATGTGCTCGGGCACGTCGCTCTGAATGAAAATCGTGCAGCGCTCCGGGTCGAGACCCGCTGCAATATAAGCAATCGCCGTCTCCAAGATCCGCGACGGCATCTGCTTCACGTCGTACTCGATGGTCACCGCGTGAGCGTCCACCACGCAAAACAGTGCCTCATACGTGCCCTGGTCGAGCAGATTGACCCAACCCTTCAAGGCGCCGGAGTAATTGCCGACGTGCAGCCCGCCGGTCGGCTGCATCCCAGAAAAAATGCGCGCACGCTCACTCATGACTGGTTTCACGTACCCGCCGGAGCCGGCGACGGCAAGGGCGCGAATTTGGCCCACGTGCGCGGCCCCCAGTTACGATCCGAAAACGATGCATAGCGAGACGAACCGGGTGCGGCTTTCGTGGCCTGGCAAGCGTGAGCCGGCTCGGACGAGCCGCGCGAGCTTGCGCTGTGAAAAGCCGGCCGAGCAAGGCTTCGAGCTGATCTCCGGAGACAACCTATGCGCTCTTCAGGCGCTCGCTTGCCGCCCGTCACGTTTCGCGTTGGCCTACCTCGACCCGCCATTCCTAACCGGACGCGAACACGTTCAGGTCGGCCGCGAACGCAATGGCGCGGGCGACCTGGTGCGCACGATCACGCCGGCCTTCGACGACCGCTGGGACAGCCTAGAATCGTATTTGACCGCGCTCGGCGATCGCATCGCCGCCGCCCGCGAGCTCTTGACGGACGACGGCTGTCTCGTGCTCCACGTGGACCCCAAGACCAGCCACTACGCCAAGGTGTTGTGCGACGAGATCTTCGGTCAGCGCGCCTTTGCCAGCGAGATCGTTTGGCGCTATCGGCGCTGGCCAGCCAAAACCAGGAACTTTCAGCGCGTTCACGACGTTTTGCTGCGCTACCTCAAAAACCCCGCGGCGGAGCCGCGCTTTCGGCAACTTTACGAACCGTTGGCCCCCTCGACGCTCGCCACGTGGGGCGAAAGTAAGCAACGCGCCGTGCTCGACGCCGATGGACGCAGACGCTGCTCGAGCAAATCACTGGTCAAAACCGCGGGCGCGCCCATGGGCGACGTTTGGGAAATCAGCATCGTGGCTCCGGTCGCCCGCGAGCGCACGGGGTACCCCACGCAAAAGCCCGAGGCGCTGTTGCAACGCTTGCTCGAGGCATGTACCGAGCCAGGCGACGCGATCCTCGACCCATACCTGGGCAGCGGCACCGCGCTGTCGGTCGCAGCTCGCCTGGGCCGCATCGGTACCGGCATCGACGCCAATCCCGGCGCCCTCAAAATCGCTCGCGAGCGTTTGGAGGCGCTCGGCCTGAGTCCCGGACACGCCACGGCGCACGGCCGAAAGGAAAGGGGTCCCGCCGCCCCTCGCTCGAGCGGCAAGCTCCGCGTCGCCTGACTCGGCGCCTTTGCCGGCTAAGCGCCGGGCGTCGAGAAAGCCACTAAGCTTGGCAACCATGACGAGGCGAAACCGATGGGCAGGACCGGCCGCGGTCGTGATCGCGTTCTGCGCCCCAGCGGTCTTCGCCGCTGACGAAAAGCCCGTTGCCCGCGTGGGGGCCGAAACCGTGACCGCTCCGGCGTTGGCGCGCCGCATCGCGAGGCTGCCCGACTTTCAGCGTGATGCGCTGGCTGCGAGCCCCGACGCTCTGAAGCGCCGCGTGCTCGAGACAATGGTCGTGCCGGACTTGTTGTACGCCCAGGAGGCCGCACGCCTCAAGCTCGCTGAGCGGCCTTCGCTGCAGAGTCGACTGCGTGAGCTGTTACGGCTGGCGATGGACCACGAGCTGCGCCAAGAAAGCCGTGCTCGCGCGCCGGTCACCGCCGACGATATTCGCAGCTATTTCGAGGCCAATAAGGCGCGTTTTGACACGCCGAGGCGCCTGCACCTGTGGCGCATCCTAAGCGATGACGAGGCTTTGGCCAAAAGGATCATCGCCGATGCCAAGACCGCGGATGGCGTGCAGCGCTGGAGTCAATACGCGCGCGACAACTCGCTCGACAAGGCGACACACCTGCGCAATGGGGACCTGGGGTTCGTGCACGCAGACGGCAACACCGACACGCCGACGCTGCGCGTCGATCCGACGTTGTTCGCCGCTGCCGATGCGCTGAGCGACGGCGAGGTTTCGCAAGAGCCCATCAAAGAGGGCCTGCACTGGGCCGTGATCTGGCGGCGGGGCAGCATGAAGGCGGTCGAAAGGACGGTCGAGCAGGAGCAAGGCTCGATTCGACAGGTGCTGGAACGCGAACGATTAGAACGGGCGCGTGAGCAGCTCCTGGAGCGACTGCGCGCAAGCTACGTGAGCCGAGTCAACGAAGCCGCGCTCGAAACCCTGCGCTTCGATGCCGACGGGCGGCCAACTCACGAGATAACCGACAGGCCCGGGCACGCCGCCCCCGCCGGCTCGAGCGTGCCCGAAGCGAGTGAACGCGGCACGCGCTGACCCGACGCTCAAGGTTTGGGCTCCGGCAATGCATAACCGAATTGCTTGAGAACACCGCGAAAGGTGCGGTCCTCGTCGCGCGCGCGCTGTTGATAAACAAGAAATTTTTCTGCCTCGCCGCGTGTGGCCGCGTCGGCGGCTCGCTCGTAATTCTCGAGGACTAGGAGCAAGTGCGGATGCGCCTGGACCACTTCTTTCGGAACCAAAATATTCTTTGCCGCATCCAAGCGCGCGTCGGCAAGCTTGTGAATCAGCTCGGCCAGCTCTTTGTCGTTGATGCGCGCGCGCAAGTAGTCCCCTTCGGTGCTCGCTTGGGCGAGCAGCAGCGCGGCGCTGTTCAAATAAGTGCCGGCCCACGCCGAGCTGACGACGAACAGCCATGCCCACGATAGACCGAAGACCGCCCGGCGGCTCGGCATCATCACGGAGCCTCCGCAGCCTGAGCAAGCAGGTCGGGGCGCTCCAAGGCCGCGCTTGCCGCGGCACGCTCGGCGGCGCGCTTGGAGCGGCCGGTGCCCTCGGCCAACAGGCGTGTGCCCTGCATGACGCCGACCCGAAACCAGCGCTGATGTGCAGGCCCGCCGGCTTCGATTAGCTCATAGGTCGGGGCATCGCTGCCAATGGCTTGCAGCCGTTCCTGAAGCTCACTCTTGGGATCGCGCGTGCCGTCCCGTTCCAACGCCTGCAACTCGTCGTCGACGACGCGCTGACAGGCCACACGCGCCCCGTCCAACCCCACATCCAAATACACAGCCGCGATCAGCGCCTCGACCGCGTCCGCTAACACATTGGTGCTCTCCCGAAGACCTGCAGCGCCCGCTCCACGCCCTAAACGAAGATCTTGCGCGAGCTCCTCTTTGCGCGCCCAGGCCGAGAGCGCCTCGGCATTGACGAGCTGCGCACGCATTCGCGTCAGCGCGCCCTCATCCGCGTCCGGAAATCGTGCGCAAAGGAGCTCACTCACACAAAAGCCGAGGACGGAGTCGCCCAAAAATTCCAACCGTTGGTTGTGGCGCGTGCTCCGCTGCTCGTTGGCAAAGCTCGGGTGAGTGAGAGCCTCCTCTAGATGCGGCGCTTCTGCGGACAATCCGAGAAGCTCTGCGATGCGTTCGGTCATCGGTGCGGCTATTTCGCCTGAGGCTAGCGGATGGCTCGATCGAGGAACACGTCATCCTTTGACACATTGCGTTACCACCGGCCCTCGAGCGCCGCCGCTGCTCGTGATTTGCCATAAGCTATGATGGTCGCGTGCTTCGGCTCAATGCCTGCCCGTTTTGCCGTTCGCTTTATGCGCGCGGCGAGGCCGCCCAGTGCCCCGATTGCGGCGTGAAGCTAGTACCCATGGAAAGCCTGCCGGAATCCTTGGATGTCGCCGCGGACGAGCTCGAAGCGGGTGACGTGGTTCGGCCCGAGCAGCGGCGTCTGCCCTGGAATTACTTTGGCAGGGGTCGCGGCGCGCTGCTTTTGATCGCTGTGCTGGGCATGGCCGCCTTCTTCGCGCCTTGGGTCGAGCTGCGCATGCCGGAGGAGTCAGTGCGGAGCGGTTTCGACCTAGCGCGCGGTCGCGCTGGTTGGCTCTGGGGCGGGGTCGCGGCGTGGCTCGTGATGCTGCCGCTGATCTGGACACGGCGAACGATCGAGCATTTGCGCGGGGTACGCCTCGTGAGTGCGCTATTCGCCGCGACGACCTTGATCGAGGTCAGCATGCTGCTCACCATCCCGCCGCACCCCCAACACCACATGCCGCTCGACTTCACGTGGCGGTGGGGGATTTTTGCAAGCTTGACTTTCAGCGCGCTGGGAGTGCTGAGCGCGCTCCGCCTGGGCGGGAAGCTCGCGAATTTGCCTCGGATTGTCACCGATATCGCGAGCCCGGATGTCGCCGAGACGAGCTCGGGAGAGACCTTGCACTGAGCTCGTAGTTCGCCGTGCAAGACGCGACATGCTACCCGAAGGGGCATGGTGAAGCGCGCCAGCGCCGATATTCGGCCTTCAGGGCGTCCGCCGCACGACGACTCTCTATTCGATTTCGTCGAAGTACCCGCGACGGTCGTGTGCGCCACCTGTGGGGACCCCGGGTGCGCGGGCTGCGCTCCTGACGACCGCACCAATGCCTCCGGGGTCATTGCAATCATTCCGTGGGAGCGGCCTGGTCTCGGTTTCTTTCGACGGCTTTGGCAAACGTCGACCTTGGCAACGGTTCACGCGCGCACTTTTTTCGGCGCGCTTCCGGACGGCGACGTCTCTCCGGCCCTGGCTTTCGCGCTCGTGTGCGAAACCATCGCGGTGACCGGCCTCGGGCTTGCCGGCGGACTTTTAGCGCTCGTTTTTCTGCCGAGCTTGCCTCGCCTGATGCTGCAGGACCCAGAGCTCCGCCGACTGGTGCTCCGGGGGACGGTCTCCGGCATTTTCGTATTGATGTTCGCCATGGTGAGCGTGCACGCAGCTCACGGCATTGCCCTGGACATTGCGGCGCGCCGCTTCGGAGGCCGGAGACCGGGGCGAGGTTTGCGCTTCGGACTCTACGCTTGCGGCTGGGACTTGATTACTTTGCCCTTTGGATTGCTGACCACGGCATTGGTCGAAGGCTTGGCGGCGGCGCGGCGGGCGGCTCCCCTCGGCTTGACCGCGCCGTTGCAGGCTGCCGAGGCGTACTTGATGGGATGGCACGGTTTGACGCCCGAAACGGCCCGCCTTGCCGGACGCAGAGCCGCCTATTTTACGGCAGTTCCGCTTCTGATCATCCTGTCGGCGGGCGGGCTCTTGGTTTCGCTCGCGCTGCGCTGAGCGAGGCACTCCGTCGAGGCGAGGGCCACAAGACAGTTCCCCAGGCCGGGCTGCGGACCGCTAGAATCCCGTCACTTTGCCCGACGTCGAATTTTATCTGCGCACAAGCGCCGTGCTGCGGCCTTTTCACATCGTGCTCGTCGAGCCAGAAATTCCGCCGAATACCGGCAACGTAGCTCGGCTTTGCGCCGCGACTTTGTGCCCACTGCATCTGGTCGGAAAGCTCGGCTTTAGGATTGACGAGCATGCCGTGCGTCGTGCGGGCCTCGACTATTGGCACCTAGTCGAAGTCATTCGGCACGAGACACTGCTCGAAGCCGAGCAGCGCGTGGCATCTTTCGATCCCGAGCGTCCCGCGAAAACTTGGCTCTTTAGCGGACACGCGAGGCGCAGCTATCTGGACGCGAAATTCGAGCGCGGCGACGCCCTGGTCTTCGGCAAAGAGAGCGTTGGCCTGCCGCGGTCCCTGCTGGAAGAGCGCGCTGGACAGGTGATTGGCATCCCCATGCCGGGCCACGTGCGCTCGCACAATCTTGCCAATTCGGTTTCGATAGCCTTGTATGAAGCGCTCCGCCAAATTGGCGCGCTGGCGTTGAAGTTGCCAGAATAGCCTAGGCCTGGGGACTGAGCCCGAGTCAAAAAACGATCAACGTTGGCTCCGCCTGGCTGAAGTCTGAATGCACACTGTGGGTGCCGCCGGCCACGACGACACCCGTGCGCGGAGCGGTGTTCCGAACGTGGCCTTGCGGAACAGCACCTGGTAGTAGCTACGAGTCGGCCCGGGCCGCCTGCCGCTCGGAGTATGGGGCAACACGCTCGGGCGGGTCGACGTCACGCAGATGGTCGTCACGCGCGGCGGCTGAACGTCAACGCTTGAACCACTTGCCAAAGCGGCCGCCCTCGTTCGGCTTACTACCGCCGGGAGGAATGCTCGAGTTGGGCGCGGGCTGACCACTAGGTCGATCGCTCGGGGATCGTTGACCGGTTCGCTTTAGTTCCGCCTTACGCATGTCGTACAGTCGGATCTCGCGCTGTGCATCCACATGGCGCGGATCGTTTTCGACCACGAACCGAAAATCTCCGACCGCCTTGCCCGTTTTGCCCAGCCGCTTGAGGAGCGAGCCCCGGTACCATCGGATGCGTGTGTTGTTGGGCTCGAGGCGGAGCGCCTTTTCGATACGAGCCAAGATATCTTCCAGGTTCGCGTTCAAATGGCTCGACTCTACCCAGGCCAAAAGCGCGATGTAATCCGCTTGCGTTGGATCTAGCTCCACGGCCCGGCGCGCTTCGTCCAACGCGGCGCGGTTGTTGTTACGCCGCATCAGAACCTCGGCCTTTTGGAAAGCCGTGGCCGCGCGAACCACGCGCTGAACCTCTTCCTGCTCCCCGGCGCCGCCCCCGCCGCCCTTCCTGAGCTCGTCGTACTCATTGCGCCGCGTCGGGTCGGAAAGAATTTGATGTGCCTCGCTCATGCGCGCGAAAACCTTGGTCGCTAAATCGCGCACGTCCACCAGGTTCGGGCTGAGTCGGTCGGGGTGCCACTTCTTCGCCAATTGGAAAAAAGAAGCTTGAATTACCGAGGGCATGGCGTCGGGAGCAACGCCGAGGAGGTCGTAATAACTAGCGCTGCCGTTCGCCGCTCGTTCGCGGATCTCCGTTTTGAATGCCATCAGCTCGGGGCTCTCGATATGCGGCGAAGAGCCCGAAGATGCCGATGGCGTAGCCGCTTGCTCCGAGAGTGCTGCGGCTGGGCTCACGGCACGCGCGGCCGGGCTCACGGCACGTGCGGCCGGCGCGGAGCCCGGCGGTCGAGGGCTTGCAGCCGTTGGCGGGGGGGTGCTGGAAGCCGCCTCCGCCCCAATCGGTTGCATGCCCGGGATACCCGTCTCGAGCTGACGCGTGATAATCAGCACGTAAATGAGCCGGCGCACGTGCGCCTCCGCGGCCAATCCGCGGCCAAGGAGCTCATGCAAAGGCTGTGGCTTCGCACGGAGTACATCGATGATCGACTGCTCCCGCGGCTCGAAGTCGAAACGCCGGATGGGCGCGTCCTGGTGGAGCAAAATCGGCTGATCGCCGTACCGCCCGAGCACATCCGCTACGTGCGCGGCGTTGACGTGCTCCCGCACGCCACGCCAGATCAACGCCAGCGGCCGTGCGGGCACTCCCGGGCCGCCCCAGCGTTCCAGAAAATTCAAACGATCGTAATATCCAAAGAGTGTGCTTGCCGGCAGCTCGAACAAGCGCAGCACCTGGCGTGACAGTTGCTCTCGCAGCGCCTCACGGAGTGTGTGCTCGTCCAGCTCTCCTTCCTCGAGCAGAACTCGACCGTGAAGTACGCCCCGCAGAGCAGCCACGCTCCGAGTTCGCTCGTATACGGCCTCCGAAATGCCCTCGTTCTCCCGTAAAATTCGACCGAGAAACAAGCTTGGCTCGTGAAGCTTGGCTTTGCTCGGTGCACCAGCCTCGAAATAGATGGCGTGCCGCGACCCCGTCCCTTCCTCGAGCACGAGCGTGCCGGTGAGTGAACGATCGAGGCTGTAAACAAGCAGGTGCCCAAGCGGAGTTGCTTCTAAAGAGCCCTGCGCCGTGGGTACCACCTCCGTCAAAGCCAGCCTAGTTTAACACCCTCCATGCCGGTTCGGCACAACTTCCGAGCGGCCGGGGAGCACCCAGGCAGGGAGCGCCTCGCCAGCGTCGGTCTTGCGCAAGGGCAATTGAACGCCCAATTCCCCGTGCCCAGTCCGTTTCACCACCAACCGCGGCCGTGTCGTGGCGCGCAAGGTACACCTTCGGTAGCGTTTTCGTATGACCCGCGGTCACGTCCTAGTCGTCGACGACGAAACATCCATCCTCAATACGCTGAAGAAGGCTCTATCTCTCGAGGGTTATCAAGTCGACCTAGCCGGCGGCATCGCCGTCGCAGAACAGCGCATCGCCAAGCAAGTCTACGACGCAGTGTTACTCGACGTCGCACTGCCCGATGGTGATGGGCTCGATCTGCTTGCGCGTCTGCGCAGCGCAGGCAACGAGTGCGCCGTCTTGATGATGAGTGGCCACGCGACGATCGACGCTGCGGTCCGAGCCACCAAGCTCGGCGCGCTCGACTTTCTCGAGAAGCCGTTGTCGACCGACCGACTGCTCGTGATGTTGGACAACGCCTTACGATTACTGCATGCCGAGGCCGAAGCTCGCGAACTGCACGCCGAAGCCGGCCACTTCGACGATCTAGTCGGCAATAGCCGCGTCATGCGGGATTTGCGTGAGCGCGTGCTGCGCGCGGCACGCTCGAGCGCAAGCGTCTTGATCCGAGGCGAACGCGGCACCGGAAAAGAGCTCGTTGCGCGTGCAATTCATCGCGCCTCGCCGCGAGCCAAGGCGATTCTGGAGCGCCTGAACTGCGCCGCGGTGCCCGCCGAGCTGATCGAGAGCGAGCTCTTCGGACACGAAGCCGGCGCGTTCACCGGCGCGACCAAACAGCGGCGGGGAAAGTTCGAGCGCGCAAGCGGCGGCACGTTGTTCTTGGATGAGGTCGGCGACATGCCGCTCGCCATGCAGGCCAAGCTGTTGCGTGTGCTGCAGGAGGGGGAGATCGAGCGTGTGGGTGGCAGCGCGACGTTCACGGTCGACGTCCGCGTCGTGGCGGCCAGCAACAAAGACCTGCCGGACGCGTGCGAAAAAGGCACGTTTAGGGCGGACTTGTACGACCGCCTGAACGTCGTGCCGATCGAGCTTCCGCCGCTTCGGGCGCGCCGGGAGGATATTCCAAAGCTCGCCGAACATTTTTTATTGAGCTCGCGCAAAGCCAACGCCCGTCCCGGAGTGGTCCTCACCCCTTCTGCCATCGAGGCCCTCACACGCCACCCGTTCCCGGGAAACGTGCGTGAGCTCCGAAATCTCATGGAGCGATTGGTGATCTTGAGCCCCGACGAAGCGCTGAACGGCGACGATGTCGAGCGCGCTGTCGGCATGAGTGGTGCGCCGCAGGCAGCCGGTCTCTATCGACCCGGCGTGCCATTCCGCGTGCTTTCGGAACAGGCAGAACGCGCGATCGTCGAAGAAGCCCTCGCGCATCATGGCGGACAAATGGCCGCGACGGCTCGCGCCCTCGGCATGGAACGCAGTCACCTCTACAAGAAAGCCCGCGCCCTCGGCTTACGCGGCGATAAAGACGAAGATTCGGCGGATTGAGTTAGCGCGGCAACTTCGGGAGCCGGGCGTTCTTGGCATCGAGTTTGCGCGCGGTGGCAGCCTCTGCTTTGGCGCGCCCGCGCTGACCGGACTCGAGATACGACTCGGCGAGCCGAGCGTGCGCTTCGGCCAATTCCTCCGGGGTGCCGGGGCACAGGACGGCGCTTTCGAGCTCGAAGGTAGCTCGACCTGGGTGACCGGTCTTAGCAAGCGCCTCGGCGAACAACGAGTGCGTCGTCAACCCCTCGATGTCTGCGTAGATCGCCGCCTCACCCACGGTGACCGCTTCCTCGAAGGCGCCGCTCTGATTTAGGCGACCGAGCAAACGTTGATACACCTTGGGCTCGTGTTGCTCGAGAGCGCAGAGCACACGTAAAGCGCCGAGCTCAGCCGGCAGGTCACCGGCTTTTTGAGCCAGATCGGCCAATGCGTAATGAGGCGAGGCCTGGGTTGGGTCGAAGCTCGCGGCCGCTTGCAGCGCAGTCTTGGCGCCAAGCTCGTCGTTCTGCCCCAGGGCTTGCGCGAGCAGCATTTCAACCGCGTACCCGTCATGACCGTCGCCCTTCAGAACTTGCAGCGCCGTCACGACATGCACCGGATCATCGTGCAAAGCGAGCTGCGCATCGAGAAAACGCGCGTCGGCGAGCTTCGGGTCGAGCGCAAGGGCGCGCGCTAGTTCCGCCTTGGCTTTGTCGCCTGTACCGTGGCGCAAGAAGGCCAAGGCGAGCGTGGTGTGCGCGATAGCGCTGTCGGGGCTGCGCTCCACGGCCTCCTCGGCGATTGGGAGAGAGCCTCCCCGGGTCATGGGTACGAACTGGGTTTGGTAACGGGCCAGCCGTTGCTCGGCAAACGCACGAAATTCTCGGTCCAACTGCTCCGGCGTCTTACCCAACACGCTTCGCAAGACGTCCGGCGTGCGCCGGCCGGCGCCCCACTGATGTAACATCTCGCTCAGCTTGGGCATGCCGTACGTGGACGCCCACGTCGTCAAGATCTGGCTCGACGCATAGTAGGCGGTTGCGACATCGGTCAGCTCTTCAGCGCGAGTAAAGGCGCGCGTCATGTTTGCAATTGCCGGCAAACGGCCGCCACGCAGCGCTTGGTACAGCTCTGGATCTTGCTCCCGTGCCCACTCCGGCCGCCTGATGAGGGTTTCATACTCAGCGAGGCCTTCGGTAAACCAACGCGGCACGTGACTGTTGGACAGCTGAATGTGAAACACGTGCGACAGCTCGTGCCATAAGGTCATCCCCAGGTTGAACGACTCGTTCCTTGGGCTCATGGCCGCCAACGTGCGCCCGAAGCAAACCCCCTGAATCGCGGTCTCGGGCAACCCGCCCGTCCGTACCCCGAAGTTCTGTCGCTCGGCGTAGAGCTCCACGCCAATCGGAGTTTCGGGCGTAAATCCGTAAGCTTTTGTCATCTTCGCCCAAGCCTCTTGTAAGAGGGCGGGCACGTAGCGCTCCAAGAGCGCACGTTCTTCGATTCTATAGCGAATGCGGAATGGCGGATGCTCGACCGTTACGTACTCGCGCGCGATGGTCTTTTCGTACAGGTTCAGCGTGTTGAACACGCGCACGTTGTACGGATCGATCGCAAACGCTCTGCGCAGTGCCGAGAGGCCCCCCACGTCGTCCCCGGCACGAATTAGATTGAGGCCGAGCTCGCCGTAGGCAACGCCATCTTCGCTGTCAATGGCCACCGCATCACGCATCATGCGCACGATTTCGTCGTAGCGGTGCTCCCAGTCGGCGAACTCTGAAACGATGGCGTACATGCGAGAAAATTGCGGATTCTTCTCGAAGACGGCGCGTTTCGCCAAATCGACGCCCGCTTGATCATCGGCTAGGAAACGTTCCGCGACGCGTTGGCTCAGAAGCTCCAAGCACGACGGCTCCGCCTCGAGCCCCTCCTTCAAGAAGCGCGCGGCCTGCTCGAGATCTTGGTCGCGAAGCGCGATGCCAACCAGAATCGCGTAAGCGCTTCCAGATTTCGGGTTCACGCTCAGCGCCAGCCGCGCCAAGCGTTCTGCCTCGTCGAAATCGAGTGCCTGGGCGAGCTTTACTCGCGCCAAAAGCACGAGGGCCTCCGGTTGCGCCGGAGCCTTGCCCAGAATTTCGTTCAGCACTTCCTCGGCATGACCGGGGTCGTATGTTTCTAGGAACAATTCGGCGCGATACAGGAGCGTCCGCACATCTCCCGGCCGAGCATGCTCAGCGGCATCGTAGGCATCGTTTGCATCTCCGGGGCTGCGCAGCAGCTGCGCCGCGCGGCCTACCATGGCAAGGCCAGCGCCGTCCGTGCCCGCGATCCGGTCGTCGTTGTAATCATTCACTAGGGTCAGCAAGACCGGCGACGCGTCGGCGCGACGCCCCTCGCGGATCAGCACCGTGCCAAGCTCCAGCGCCAGTGCGTGACTCAGCGCGCCTCTGGACGCGCGCCGCAATGTGAGCTCGGCTCCGGCGACATCACCAGCGGCCTCCTGGGCACGCGCCGTCCAGAGCGCCGCTTCTGCAGCCGAGGTCGGATCCGCCAGCAACGGTGCTACGGTGCCAATCGCCTCGTTATAACGTCCGGTCGTGACCAATACCTCCGCCAAGGCCAGCCGGGCCCTGGCCGCTTCTGGCGTGCGCATCAGGTCACGAAAGTTCGTCTCTGCCTCAACGTAGCCGCTGAGCTCCACCTGGCGCTGACCGCGAGCCAAACGCTCGCTCGGGGCCAACACCGCCCGCACGCTAGACTTCGCCCTTGGGGCCCCGCCCATCCGCATCCTCGCTGGAAGGCATGCAAGGCCAAGCGCGCCGACGAAAATGAAGGGGACGATTCTGCGAGCCTTGAAAGTCGAAGCGCTCATGGTGCTGGCCTCCAGCGGGTCAACCGCCGCGGCCATTCCCCATTGCTACCCTTGCTGCGCAGCACGGAGCGGAGCAGCGCGTGGACGTAAGATTCGAGCCACGCTGGCGGCATCCCGCCCTCCCAGGCCGCCATGGTGAGCGCCGCGCTCGGCTGATCGATGCGGACCGCGCCGCGCAGCTCGTTCTCCGGCAAGAGCACCGTGATCGCATAGGCCGCGGTCGTGCTCGTGCCTTCTGCAAGCTTCAGTTCGATTCGGCCGCCGTGCTCGGGTCGCACAACGAGAATCTGGCTGCTTTCTCCGCCGAGCGCAATCGCCACCGATCGCGCATTGATACGACGAGAGGCCCGTGCTGCGCTTCGCTGGTGAGGGTATTTGCACAGCGAGCCGAGACGGCCATCGACCTGGTGGAGATGCTGAATGCGACGCGGCGCTACTTCGACGCCAATTTGGACGTCCAATCACGGTCCGATGACGGCAAACACGTCGAGCTGATTTTGCATTGCGAAAAGCACGGCTACGAAGGTCGACTGTCGATCCGCGCGCGGGCGGTGACGCGTTTCGACGTGCTCGATGCGCGCGAGGCCGAGGAACGCGGTCAAGCATCGGGGATGGGATCACTCGCCGAGCGCTGCCACACGGTGTGGGAGGTCGAGTCGGTGGGCGCGGACTCCGAGCTGGCGCGCTTGAATCTGTGCGCGATCTTAGCCGCCGTTGGGCTCGGGCCCGTGCTCCCAGACGATGGCGCCACATTATACGGCGTGCGGGGCTCGATGGAGCGCGTTGAGCGCTTGCTGCGCGCTCGGCGCTGAGCGCGACATCAATCGACCGCGCGCTTGATGAGCAATCTGTCCAGGTCCACTCCCGCGCTTTCCAGAGTTTTTCGCGACATCGAGCAAAGCTCCGCGATGCCCTCCAACGCGAGATCGATCATTGCATCCAGGTCCCGGCGCGGCACCGCTTCGCCTTCGGCTGTACCTTGCACCTCGACGATCGCCCCACGCGCCGTGGCGACCACGTTCAGATCGACACGCGCCGCGCTGTCCTCGGCATAACACAGGTCGAGCGCGTACTCGCCGCCTACATGCCCGGCGCTCACCGCCGCGACTTGATCGCGCAGCACCGCCCTCTTCAGTCGGCCATTGTTCGTCAGCTTGTCGCAGGCGAGCGCCAGCGCGATGAAGCCGCTCGTGACCGACGCGGTGCGCGTTCCGCCGTCGGCTTCCAGGATATCGCAATCGATGTGGATGCTTTTTTCGCCCAGCCGATCCAGATCCACCGCCGCCCGCAGCGAGCGCCCAATCAGGCGTTGAATCTCGCGCGCGCGCCCACCCAGGGGTCTCTCGCGCCCATCGCGGTTCTCTCGGCGCTTTGGATTGGCTCGTGGGTGCATCTGATAATCAGCCGTGATCCAGCCCGTGCCTTTGCCTACCAAAAAGTCCGGGACAGACTCCTCGATCGACGCGGTCGCCAGAACGACCGTGCCACCGACGCGGTAAAGCAGCGAACCTTCGGCCAAGCGATGGAAGCCGGGCGTGGCTTCGACAGGCCGCAGCGTTCGCAAGTCGCGGCCCGCGCGCGCGGCCAAGAGCTGCTTATTTCGCGTATCGGTAGTTTGGCTCATTACCGCGCTTTACCACTCTCCGATACTCGACGGCGTCTTTCGAGAACGGACGCCAGCCGGGCGCTGAGCGGGCGATACCCGCGCCGCCTAGTAATGCGCTAAATAGCGGCGGATGCAGGCCCAAGCCGTGATGTTGAAGGTCTCGGAGATCTTCGAGACCTTGCAAGGTGAGGGCGTGAGCGTTGGAGCACCAGCAATTTTCGTGCGTTTGGCCCAATGCAATTTGCACTGCGTGTGGTGCGACACCAAATACACCTGGGATTTTTCTCGATACCGCTACGACGAAGAGGTCCGCGAGCAGAGCGCGCTGGAAGTGGCGCAAATCGTCAATGCCTCCGGCACTCGGCGGCTGGTGCTGACTGGCGGCGAGCCACTTTTGCAACAGCGCGCGCTTGAAGCGCTGTTTTCGCGCCTGGCCCCTGATATTGCATTCGAAGTGGAGACCAATGGCACGATTGCGCCCGAGCCGGCGGCCCTGGCGCGCGTCAATCAATGGAACGTGTCGGCCAAGCTGAGCAGCGCGGGCGACCCCGAACACCTTCGAATTCGGCCGCAAATCCTGACGCAATTTCGCGATTCTGGGCGCGCCTTTCTGAAGCTGGTCGTGCACGGCGAGGACGATTATGCGGAAGCCGACGCGCTAGTTCGTCTCCTGAGCTGGCCGCGCGAGCGCGTTTTGCTCATGCCCCTAGCGAACGATCGCGAAATGCTGCGAGAGCGCTCGTCTTCCGTGGCAGAGGCGGCTCGCACACGCGGCTTTAGGTTTTCTTCGCGTCTACACTTGGAACTGTGGGGCGGGCGGCGTGGCACCTGAAAGGTGGCCCAGTTGTGGCCGCGGTGCGCGGAGCTACGTTGGCGGACTTTTTCGCTAAGTGCAGCCCGATTGCTCAGGATCTTAGGCTCGGCTGTGTAAGTCAGCGCACGTCGCCCCAGACAGTGAGCGCGGCGATGGTGTCTGGGTCGAGCACGGCTGGCACACTCTCGTTCGGCCGCACGCTTGAACGTAACGAGCTACCTTCGGCGCGGAAGGTGGATAACCACAGCGCGCGCGCGGCGTACGAGCGCTCGTCGAAGACGTCGTTGACGCACGCTGGGTCGACGTCGACCGCACATAAACTCGGTACCTTTCCGAGCTGCCCCCGCAGCAGCCACGAGCCCAGGCGGGTCGCGTAGCGGCCGGCTCCCGTCGCCAGCGACGGCGGGGTGACGACCGAGACGTTGCCGTGGGCCGCGGCATACAAATCGACGCCCTCGAAATAGTCTGGCAACGGGATCCCGAGCGCCGTCAGAATCGTCGCAGCAACGTCTGGCGCGCTCACCGGCAATGGCTCCTCTTTGCCCATCAGATCGCCGCCGGGGAATTTCAACACCAGGGGCACGGCCAAACGGTTCTCGTCGAGCGCGCCTTGCGGATCGAACGGTAACTCCGGCGGCTCACCGGCGGACACGTCGCCGGCAAACGCGACCAAGGTTTGATCCCAAACCCCCTTCCGTTTGAGTAACAGCATCAGCTGTTCGAGAACGCTATCCTGCTTCGCGAGAGCCGCGTCCTGCAAGGCATGTAGATGAATCCAATCATCTTCCTGGAGGTGATGGGCCAACCGCTGCTTTCGCGAGCGCAGACCAGCCAGCAAAATTCCGCCGCGGCGAGCGTCCAATATCCCGGAATATTCTTCAGGCTTCAGCGATTGCACCTCCTCGCGCGAGAGGTCCCAAGGTGGGTGTGAGCCGCGGCCATGAACGACGAGCAAGCGCGGTCCGGGGTGTTCGTCGTCAATCTCTCCTTCTAGCCACTTCAGTGCGCGCGAGAACGACTCAGTCGCGGGTAAGTCTTGTACGGGCGAGATCGCGTCGAAAGTGTCCCAGCCCACGCCGAAACCGAATGCTGCGAAGGTCGTGGGTACACCGGTGAACATGGCCGTTCGACCGCCGGCCTCTTTCACCGCCTCGCTAAGCAGACGCACGGAATCGGCGATGCGCGAGCTTGGATCCTCCACCCGGTGCGTGCGCGGCGACAGTCCCGTGAGCAGTGAGGCGACGACCGATTGCACGACCACGCTGGGAGCGCGGTAGCCGCTGAAAGCCGTGCCCAAACGCCCAAGCTCGCCGAGCGCCGGCAAATTGCCAGTCGGCCCGAAGGGCGGCACGCGTCGCCGATCAATACCCGATTCTATGAGCAAGATCGAATACTTGGCCCGCGGGGAGCCGACGGGCGCGGGCGTCTTGCGCGCGATGCTTGGGTCGCCGAACGCAACGCGTCCACCGCGCGATCCTTCGGGCGCGCGAAATTCGAGCCCAATCACTTTGCCGGCGAATGGCGCCAAATCGGCCGCTAGCGGCGTCCAAGACGCGCCATCGCCACCGTTCAAGCGTTTCGTCTGCAGAACGATGGGCTCATCGCCATCCGCCACCACCCGTACCTCGGCGCTGCCTCTTCCGGCCCCCCAGAACCCAACCGCGACTTTCAAACGTGCATCAGACGACGGCCGAAGCCAGCAGCGCACCGTGCTCGGGGGAGCCAGCACGAGCGCGCGTTTCGGCGCGCCGTTCAAGACCACATCGCCGACCAGGTCGCTCAGCGTGGGCGCGGCGTAACTGGTCACGTCTTCCGAGCGAGCTCCGATGCGCACCCAGTCAATCTCTCCTTGGATAGGTCGCAGCCCATGCGGCGCGCCAGAAAAGACCAATTTCAAGCGATGGCGCCCCCGACTCAAATTCGCTGAAAGCGGCGGCAAAGGTACGACCCGGGTCTCGTCACTGCTCGGCCGGATCGATCCGAGCTTTTTGTCGTCGATCGAAACCGCCAGCCATTTCGCAGCACCGCCGCGAACCCGCAGGCTGACGCTCGTGCCAGAGCTCTCGTCGTCCAGCCAAAAGTCGTAGCGCAGCACTCGGCCATACGCGCGCACGAAGGTCTGCCCGTCGCGTTCGACATCCTCGCTATCGCTCGACCGCGTCGCTCCAAACCCACTGTATGCGGCAACCGCCGGGCTACCTAGGTCCAGCACGAGTCCGGCGTGATCGACCTCGCACCATGAAAGATTCGGAATGACATCGAAGCGATCTCGCGCGCTCGCCAACGGCGGCGTTGCCTCGAGGTTTGTACTCGAGACCGGCGTAGCGAAGGTGGCCGAGACCGCCGCTGACGGCGCTGCCGAGTCGGCCCGGCTGCGGCAGGCGATCGGCATCCAAATCAACGAGGCGAGCGCGCAATTTGCCGCCAAGCTGTGGTGACCCCGCGGTCGGGCAGCCCCGCGCAAGCTCATCGCGACGACGCGGGCAACAGGCGAGGCCGCGGAATGACGGCCGGGCTATTGCCATTCGCGCGGTAGTAACTGACCACCGCATACGAAACCAGGAACGCGAGTAGCGCGCGTATAATCCAGCCCGCGCCGCCAGCACCTGTCGGCCGAGTCACCGCTGGGAGCGGTTGGCTCGGGGCCTCGCGGTCCTGCTCTGCCGTCACGGCCGAGACGGGCGACGCGGAGCCCGAGAGGACCTGCGTGGCGACGATGGCGGCGGGGGCGCGTGGAGATTCGCTCGTGAGAGCGCCAGCCAGCGCATCCGGCTCTTCCACGGGCGCCGGTGCGCTCGGGGGTTGCGGCAGGGCCGCGGGCGCGTAAGAGGGCTCGACGGGCGCGGTTGCAGCGGCGCTTACCGCAAGCGCCGGCCGGCCCATGCCCTGCAGCGTACCGTCATTGAAGACGGCCTCGGTGACCGTGTCCGACACCCGATCGACCGGAGGCGTGACGTCCTGACTGAAGGGCAAGTCCCTCCGCATCTCCGGAGGCGGCGAGGCAATGACCGATTCGTCCGTGTTTTTGACTGTTTTTGCCGCCGTCGGTACAGACTCGATGATTCGTGGCGCGCTTGGCGGAACGAGCGACGAGGCTCGCGCTTCCGTCTCGAGCGCAACACTGTCGACGCGTTCGACCGCACGGATGGCACCCCGGCGCGCGACATCCGAAAGCACCGCCTCGAGCAAGCGCGAAGCAACCAAGCCAGACGTGATGAGCTCACGTGGCGAAGCGCCCGCCATGATCTTTTGCAAGAGCCCGCGCGCCGGCTCCGGCGTGCATGAAAAGTAGCCTTCGATAACGGGTGCCGAGATCTCGACACGCGTCACCCCGATCAGCGCTTCCGCGGAAACCGCGTTCAGCGACCTGCGCGCGCTTTCGATTGGGCTCTTCAAGACCTGCGCCGGAGGGCCATCGAAGTCGGCGCGGCACGGCGACGCGTCTGACTCGACCGTGAATCGGCCTGCACTGACGCCGAGCAAGGCGGACAAGACGAGCTCGCCACGCTCGGAGCTGCCGCCCGAGGAGCTGCGGGTTGCCGAACATAATCGGCCGCCACGGACCTGAACCTCATACAGGTACGCCGCATCGCGAATGCCGACGCGGACGTCACGCTCGCCGGCGCTGCAGAGCTCTAGAATCAGGCGCGGTGTCAGCCCGTCGAGCCGCCCGCGAGCGTCCAAGCCCGCGGCAAGGCGTCGCTCCACGCGCGCCCGAGGCCGAAGCACCTCACGCAGGCGCTCGGCGACCGTCGATGCCGCGGCCTCCTTGCGCAAGTAGCCGTCCGCGTCCGCTCCGAGCTCACGAACGCGCTGCAGCAGATCTTCCTTCCAAGACAGCAGGATCACCGGCACGTCCCGCACGGCTACATCGCGTTTGATTTCATGACAAAGCGCGAAGCCGTCGAGCTTTGGCATCAGCACGTCACTCACCACCAAATCGGGCCAGGTTTCGTAGGTGAGCTCCAACGCGCGCGCGCCGTCGTGGGCCTCGAGAACCTCGACGCCGAGCGCTTCGAGCAGGCCGCTCATGAACCAAACGACGGCCGGGTCATCGTCGGCCACGACGATCCGTCGCCCTCTAAGCGTTACGTCTTCGCGCTTGCGAGGCTCCGCAGAGCCGCGCTCGCCGGCGCGACGTTCCTCGTTGCTCCAGACGGCGATCGGCAGCGCACCTTCCGGGCCGCTTGCATCGAAACGTACGGATCCGCCTGAACGCAGCGTGACGAGCTCCCGAAGGCGGGCAACCGCACTCCAGACGGCGGCCATGACGTCGGCGCCATCACCAAAGCCAACGCTTTTGGCGCGCGCTCCCGGTTCCACGGATTCCAATAGGCCACGCCGCATTTCGCTGAAAATGCGGTCGGTCAGCCCTTCTACGGAAAGATCCCCGAGTGGCTCTTGGCTGACCCGGGGCTCCGCGGCACGCGGACGCAGGTCTACGACCGTGCGCTGCAAGGCGTCGGCGCTGATTGGCTTCGACAACGCGCGCGCAGCACCCCATGCCACGTAGGATGAGGCCGCTTCGGGGCTGTCGAAGCTACCGATCACGATGAACGGTATCGGTTCTACCAGGGGATCCTGCGCGAAACCCTCCATTAGCTCGCGCCCGCCCGGGCAGTCGGCATCGACGATGACCAAATCGGGGCCATACAGGCGAGCTTGCTCAAGAGCATGCGCCAGGTCTTCCGTGCGTTCGCATTCCGCGTTGGTGCCTGAGATAGCTTGAATCGCGTCCGCCACCGATTGCGCCCCAAAGATCAAAACGCTGAGCGGCCACGCGCTCGACTCCCCGTCGAGCGGGCTCTCCGCGTTTTGACCTAGCGACGCCGGCGTGCCGAGCGCCAAGGACGGCAAAAGATCGAGCGAGCGCGAGACCTCGGAAAACTCGCTGCGGCGTAGGCGCCTCTCGACCTCCGTGAGAGCTTCGGCGACGCTAGCGAAGCCGAGCACACGTGATGTCGAGTTCAGGGCATGAACCCGCCGAAGCAGCGCATGTCGAAGCGAAGAGTCGTCCGGGCTCTGCTCGACGGCGCGCAACGACACGCGCAAAGCGTCGACCCGTCCGCCAAGGCCGCTCACGAAGTTGCCGCGCGCGCCCGCGATCCGGGCAGTATCCTCGTCGCGGCCAGGAATAGGCCCGACCATGTACATCGAGTTACCACAGCCGCCTCTGCGAGCCGAGCCCTTGCTGCGTGGGCCCTCAGGCCGGCGAGAGGCGCCGGAGCACGGCATCGGTCACCCCGCGGGTGCCCAGAGTACCTCCGAGATCGGGGGTGGTTTCCTTGGCCCGTACCGCGGCTCGAATGGCGATTTCTAGCTCGCTCGCCGCGGATAGGAAGCCAAGCTCCTCGAAGAGCATCGCCACGCACAGCAGCGTGGCCACCGGATTTGCCCGGCCGAGCCCCACCAGCTTAGGCGCCGAGCCATGAACCGGCTCGAACAGCTTCACCCGATCCGGATGCTCCGGATTGAAGCTGACGCTGGCCGCAACCCCCAGCCCGCCCTGGAGCGCCGCGCCAAGATCGGTGACGATGTCACCAAACAGATTGTTGGTGACGATCACCTGAAATTGGCTCGGGTCGCGGACCAGCTCGAAGCACAAGGCGTCGATGTAAAGGTGGCTCGCGGCGACCTCTGGGTACTCGCCACGCACTTCGTGAAAGACGCGTTGCCATAGCTCGTGAGCATGGCGCATTGCGTTCGATTTGTCGGACATCAATAAGCGTGTCTTTCCATTTCGTCTAGCGAAAGCGAACGCCGCTCGAATGATACGTTCCACGCCCTTGCGCGTGTTGATGTCCTCGTTGATCGCGATTTCGTCGGCTGTACCGCGCCTGAGCTGGCCGCCGACTCCGGCGTAAACTCCTTCGGTATTCTCTCGAAAAACGACGAAATCGACGTCCTTTGCCAAACGACCGCGGAGCGGAACCAAATCGTCCGACAGCGCTCGGACCGGCCGCACGTTGGCGTAAAGGTCGAAGCCCACGCGCATGCCGAACAAGATGTCGCGCGCATGCTCGAAGCCCGGCACGCGCGCGTCTCCGAGCGCGCCAAGCAACACCGCCGCGCAGTCATGGAAGATGGCATCACGCGCGGCCGCGGGAAACGTCGTGCCGTCGCGTAAATAGCGCTCGGCCCCCAAGTCCAAGTGCCACAAATCCAGCTCGAAGCCTCGTCGCGCCCGAAACCAGTCGAGCACGCGCACGCCCTCCGCCACCACCTCTGGCCCCACGCCATCGCCGCCAATAATCGCGATCTTCTTCATACTTACGCCTCAGCTGGCCGCGGCGCGCTCCGAGCGCGAGCACGGCGAATCAGTCGAGGACTCCCATCTGTCGCACGGTCCGCGCACATCTCACGTTCGGTCAGCTGATTAGCGGCTCGTTGGAGTAACGAGTGCGCACGCGGCGCATGTCATTCATGCCTCGACATTCACTGCACCGACACCTCGCCCGAAAAGACGCGCTTGGCGGGACCACGCATGGTCACTTCCAACGTCTCCCGGGAGACCGTGATGTGCAGTGGACCGCCTGGCAGATGCACCTCGATCTCCCTGTCGTATGGCACGCGACCCTGAAGCGCCGCTGCGACCGCGACCGCGCAAGCTCCCGTCCCACAGGCCAAAGTTCGCCCTACGCCACGCTCCCACACGATGACATCCAGCCGGAGCGGGTCGCGGGCGCTCACGAGCTCGACATTGGTTCCGGCGGGGAGCTGCGACGAAAGCGCTGGACCAAGCAGGTCCAGATCCTGCTCACCGAACCGCGTGTCGAAAATAATCGCGTGCGGATTGCCCATAGAAACGCGAGAGAAAGTTAGTTCTTCGCCGCGGAACGCGAATGTTAGGTCCGCCTCGGGCAGACCGCGGCCCATGCTGACGGACACGAAACTGGCGTGCGCCGCGCCCTCCACGGCAACCAGCCGCGGCCCCGCATCCGTGTCGATGATGAAGCTCGCGCTATCTCCGCCGTCCCGGTGAGCAAGGTGCAGCGCCACGCAGCGCAGCCCGTTGCCGCACATTTCGGGCCGACTACCGTCGGCATTGAGCACGACCATGGTCGCGCGCGAGCCGAGGCTCCTGGGTGCGGTGACCAGCAGTATGCCATCACCGCCTACGCCAAAATGACGATCGCAGAGCGCCGCAACCTGCGCTCCGTCGAGCCGCGCATCGGCCGCGCCGTCGACGACCAAAAAATCGTTGCCCAAGCCCTCGTACTTTGCAAAGCGGAGGTTCGTTGGTTCAATCATGGCGCCGCCTCGATCCGTAGCCCGACTTTGCTCCCGAGGCTCTCGTTTCGCCAGTCTTGCGCGACCAGAAACATTCCACGCGCTCCGCCAAGCCTCGCCCTTCACCGCGCACGGTCGCCGGATCGCTACCGCGCGCCCCCTCGAGCATTTCCGCGCGTGCCGCCCTAAGCTAGACTTCACTGTCGATTCTGCCCACTTGGACCGCAATCATTGTCATCGGGTGTCTGCGAGGCTCACCGCGCGCGCGCCCGTACGAGCGGCGGAAGCGCCCTTCACACGGAAGTTAGAGACGTAACTCGATGCGACGCCCGCTGATCCTGAACGGCTTCATGGCTAGCGGCAAGTCCACGGTGGGCGCCCTCGTCGCTCAGCGCGTGGACCGCCCCTTCATCGATCTCGATCGCCTCATCGAGGCCGAAGCTGGCGAGAGCGTGGAAAGCCTGTTTACGACTCGGGGCGAGGCAGAGTTTCGCCACCTCGAGCGGGCGTGCCTAGTCCGCGTTCTAGACCAGGCCCAGGGCGCGGCGCACTCGCCCGTAATCGCCGTAGGCGGCGGCGCGCTTTTGTCCCGACAACTGCGCCTGCGCGCGCTCGACGAGTGCGTGGTGGTGACACTCGAGGGCTCACCGGCCGAGCTCGCTCGTCGCGCCTCGACTCATGGCGCGCGTCCGTTGCTCTCGGGCGGGAACGCGGAGCAGCGCGCGGCTGAGCTGCTCGAGCTACGCGGGGTCGCCTACGCCGAAGCTCAAGCCCGAATCTCGTGCGAGGCGCCGGTCGAGACCGTGGTGGCACGGGTTTATGAAGCCTGGGCACGCGACGAGCTCGCGGTGGCGGCAGGTGTGTCGTCTTATGGCGTTCAAGTCGGGAGTAATTTTGCTAGCGGGCGCATCGGTGCCCTGGCGGCTCAAAGCCCGGTCACCGTCCTCGTATCCGACACGACCGTGGCTGGGCTACACGCGGCCGGCATCGAGCGTTCGTTGGCGGAGGCTGGAACACGCGTCGTGCGGGTCGACCTCGAACCTGGTGAAGAGCACAAACGCATCGCCTCGATCGAGCGCATTTGGCGCGCCGCGCTGGCAGGTTCGGTGGACCGCCAAGCCACGTTCGTGGCGCTCGGCGGTGGCGTCGTGAGCGACATGACCGGGTTTGCGGCGGCGACCTGGATGCGCGGGGTGCGTTGGCTCGGCATTCCCACCACCTTATTGGCCATGGTCGATGCCTCGGTCGGCGGCAAAACCGGTGTCGACTTAGCGTCGGCGAAGAACGCCGTGGGCGCGTTCTGGCAACCGAGCGCGGTGCTCTGCGATGTTCACTACTTATCGACCGAACCTCAGCGCGGCTTCACCGGTGCGCTAGCGGAGGTCGTGAAAACCGCGCTGATCGGCGACCCCGAGCTGTTCGCGCTGCTCGATGCCAACGCCGAACGCATAGCGGGTCGCGACCCCGAGCTGAGCGCCGAACTGGTCCGCCGTTCGATACGTGTGAAGGCACGCATCGTGAGCCAGGACGAGCGCGAAAGCGGGCTCCGGGCCGTTCTCAATCTTGGGCACACGGTGGGACACGCCCTGGAAGCCCAAGCTGGCTACACGGCGTTGAGCCATGGTGAAGCGGTGAGCTTGGGTTTGGTCGCGGCCCTGCGCTTGGGTGAAAAGCTTGGCCGGACGCCGCGCGCGCTGACCGACCAAACCCTGCAATTACTACGGCGTTTGGGCCTGCCCGCGGATCTGTCCAGACAACCCCTGGCTGCGGCGGCCACGCTGATCGGGCATGATAAGAAGCGCGCGGGCTCCTCGGTACGGTTCGTATTTGCGAGCGCGCCGGGTGCCGTCGAGACGGCGCTCGTTCCGCTCAGCGAGCTCAGAGCGCATGTGCTGGCGTTGGCGGGGTAGTGATTCCACCGCTCTCCGCCCACTTCGTTAAGTCCGACTTCGCACAATCTTGGCGTCGTGCGGCGTCGCTCGGTACACTTCGATCAAGGTGCGTTCCTCCCGCGCCTACTCCTTTGAGGTCCCTATGCGCCGCTCGACCACCAAGTACTTGCTTTCCGCCAGCTTGTTAGCCCTCGGCTCGCTCACTCTGATTGCCGGCTGCGTCGACAACGACAGCTCGCTGTTCATACTGGGCGTCATTGACACCAATCAGTCCACGTGCCTCGCAAAGCCGGACACGACTAGCGCGATGTTGCCGTCCGGAACGATGGACACTGAGTTCATCAATAGCTACACCGCCGACCTCTTGGTGGGCAGTCAGCTCACGCAACAGGGCTCGCGCGAACAGCTTCGGGCGGAAACCTCGAGGATCTCGCTACGCGGCGCGGAGGTGACGCTCACTTCGCTCAACGGGCAAAAGACGTATGGCAAGTACTCGACGGTAGGCACTGGTTTCGTGGACCCCTCGTCCGGCGATGCGCCCACGTATGCGGCGATGGCCGTCAATATCATTCCTCCAGGGATTGCGGGCCTCTCGCAAACCGTGGTTCTCGCCAAAATCCGTGTTTTTGGCAGCACCTTGGGCGGAGAATCGGTGACCTCGAGCGAGCTGGATTTTCCGATCACGGTGTGCCGGGGTTGCCTTGTGCAATATCCGGCCTCGGCGAACGATCCGGCGTCGGGCAGCAAAGGCTACCATTGTACGGACTCGGCATCGACCACCAGCGCGGCCATGGCTCCGGTTCAGCCCTGTTTGCTAGGCCAAGACCAGCCGATTTCGTGCACGCTGTGCGTGGCCCACCCGCTCTGCGAGGATCCCACGTTGAACCCATCCAACGCCGCGTCTTCGTCGCCCTGAGCGTGCGCGCGCTCAGCGGCTACTCCGCCGTTTGCCGAAGCTAACCATGCGCGCGGTCTCGCTCATGACGCTCTTGGGGGTGTCATCTTGGGCGGCGTCGGTGCACGCGGAGCCCGAATGGAACATCGCGGCGCAAACGTCCCTATGCGGGCTGAACGAACACGGAAGCCTTTGGCGAAAGACCGCGTTCTGCGGCGCGCTGAGGGGCGACGTGCTGTTCGGCCGCGACCGCAATGCGGCCTTCGCGATCGGCCCGTATCTGACGCTCGGCACGGCGAATTTCTCGGACCTGCGATTTGGCGGCGGTTTGAGCCTGCTGCTTCCGGCGTTCTCCGGCGACATGCCTGTCGTCGTGTCCGCTGGCGGCCTCAGCCGAAACGGCGACGACGGGCGCCTCGCCGCGCAAGTGTTCTTTGGCTTTCGGAGTCATAATTTTCATGGCGCTTACGCCATGGCGAGCGGCATCGTCATGGGCGGCGACGCCGCAATCGGCCCGAGCCACGCAGGCACAACCTATGTTGGCCTCCAGATCGACGGCTTATGGATCGCTCTGCCCTTTATTCTAGGCTACGAGTGGCTGCACGGGGCGCCTGATCCGGGCGACTGAGGGCAACGGGCACACGTGCGAGAAGCTACGGCTCCAGCGCTGGACCAAAATCGAACTCGACCTCGGACTCATCGTTGGCGGCATTGGGGTCGCTGGGCTTCGACACGCCGAGCTCCGCTGAGTCTGCTTCCAAGGCGGCATCGATGCGCGACACCAAGCCGCTCAACATCTCACGCGCACGCTGCTCGGAGCGCAATCTTCGATTGCGTTCGTCTTCGAGATCGTGAGCAAGAGAGATCGCCGCGAGTAGCAGCGTCTGCGGCGAAACGGAGCGGCCAGGCGCGGTAAGCTGACGCAACCGCGCGTCGACGACGTCGGCCAGGCGATGCAGGTCCGCTTCTTCCGCGGTCGAGGCGACGCGGTAGGTCTGTCCGCCAACACGGAGCTCGACCGGACCTTTGGGCATGGGCGAGCGACGCTAGCACTCTCGCGAGGTGATGGAAATGATGACAAGCACTCATTCGCACGCTCACCGAGGGCCGACAGGTCCGCCATTCACCCCCGAAAAGCGCGCAGGTTTTCCACAGTCGCCCGCCATCATGCCGAATAAGAAATAGGCACGACGTGTTAGCCGAAACGCGCAACGTGGGAGTCCGGCGCACTTGGATGTACACCGCGTTCGCAAAGACGCGCCCACCAGAGTGCTGTGCAGAATCGACTGTCGTCCAGTTTCTGCTCCGGCATTGGAGTCTTTTCAAAAAGAGCACCGGTGATCGTCTCATTCGAGAACGCCCCTGATTACCATCAAGCGGTTAGGGCGTCCGAGAAATGCTCCGCACCGTGATTGCGCTCCGGTTACAGACATAGGGACAACGCGCCGCGCATGACACTGCCAATCGACGTGCGTCATCGCCTGACGGCGTGCACTCACCCGATGCGTGTTTGGGTGCTCGAATGGCGCGATGGGACAGCGCCCATGCCAACGCAGGAGCCGTATGCGAGCAGGCCTATCTCGCTCCGGAATGAAAGCGCGATTGGTCTCAATAGAGTCAGCGAGGTGCCGGCTCAGCGGCGGGCCATCCGTTCGAGACGGGCCGCGCGCCAAGCGTCATGCGCAATGCGCAATGCGACTTCTTGATGATTCGCGCGCTCATGCAACACCGCTAATCTAAAAAGCACGATGTTGACCGCGTCCGGCGCACTTTCACGCCGTCGGCATGAGCAATTTAGCGCGCCCTCTCATGCGCAAAGCACCAATTCCAGTAAGGCAATGACGGTGAAGGCGCCGCGCTGGCTCCTTTGGGAGGTGAGCGCGCTCGATGTGTATTGATCGAAGTTTGAACGAAATGACGCTCTTACTCAATTTGCTCGGAGCTGTCTTAGAGCAAGCGGCAAGCGAATGTCCACTACCTTCCCCGTAGGATTGCTTAGGGGGGCGAACACCGTTACGCGGCATCAGTCCGGCTGTAACCGGTTGAATTGTTTGGATAACGGAAGCGGGGAGGGAGCTGGACGGCAGCGCCGCACCCAACGTTGAAGTAGGATTTTCGACCGTTTCACGTGCAACGACAGTGCAGTTGCCTGTGCGCATAGCGCCGCTATCCGTAGACCACGCAGCCCGTCAACGCACCAACGCCCAGCCGTTGCCAGTAGCTCATCGTCACCGTCACTCACCTCCTCCCTTCTGCCCAGGACCTGCCCACGTCGGGTACGCAATCGGCGATCAATCAGCATGGCTCTTGCGTTAGTAGGTCGCAGATTCGCATTTGCCTGCTCACGAACCGCGAGCTATGAGCGCACCGCGTCGGATTTTTATGTGTTAAAGTTCTGAGCCGAATATTTCGACTTCCGCGGCGCCTGACAACGGTCGTGGCGCCACGGAGCCCGCAAAACCTCCCCCGGCTTCGCACCGCCGCGAATAACGGGTCTGTTCCGTAGCTCGGCCTCGTGGCTTTCGTAGCCTGGCCTCGTGGCTTTCGTAGCTTGGCCTCGTGGCTTTCGTAGCTTGGCCTCGTGGCTTTCGTAGCTCGGCCTCGTGGCTTTCGTAGCCTGGCCTCGTGGCTTTCGTAGCCTGGCCTCGTGGCTTCGTACCCGGCCTCGCGGCTTTCGTAGCGAATCGCGGCTTTCGTAGCTTGGCCTCGCGCTATCGTAGCCTGGCCTCGCGGCTTTGATGGCTTGGCCCGCCAGCTCCCTTAGCCCGGCTTCGCGGCTCCCTCCAGTCCGGCCTGGGCGATATGGATCGCCAGATCATCGTGAATGTCGGCGTGTAGAATCGCGGCAATCGTGCGCGCGGTTGTATTTAAATGGATTGCGAAGACCGCGTGCCGATGAAAGCGTCGCGTCGCAGCGGCGGTTGATCCGCGCGTCAGGGTCCGGAGCGTTCTCGCGGGAACGCCGTGGGAGACTCATCGTGAAAGTGATATGAAAGGCGGTGCGCTTCGAGTCGCTGTTGACGCAAACGCTCGAACAACTCGCAGCTGAACATTTACTGCGGGACCCCGACGATGGGAACGCGCGAGCTTCAGTGCAGGCTGCGGCAGAGCGGCGCGGCCTAAGCGCTCTTGACGCATCGTCTAATGACTACCTGGGCTTGGCCGTAACCGGTGTTTCACGTGAAACACCGGGCAACCCGGGAGCCGGCGCATCCCGGTTGATCTACGGCACTGCACCGGAGCACCTGCTGCTCGAGTCAGCCCTCGCCGCGTGGGTGGACACCGAAAGCGCTTTGCTGTTTTCGTCTACTTATGCCGCCAATGTAGGTCTGATTTCGTCTCTCGGCGTGCGGGAGTCGGTGATCATATCAGACGTCGGGAATCACGCGTCGTTGATCGACGGGGCGCGATTGGCAAGGGCCGAAGTCGTTGTGGTGCCGCACTTGGACCTTGAAGCAGTGAGCGCAGCCTTACAGCGACACGCGCGAGCCTGCGCATGCTGGGTGGTGACAGAGTCTTACTTCAGCATGGACGGCGACGGACCTAATCTTGCCGAGCTCCGGGTCATTTGCGACCGGTATGACGCTTGTTTGATCGTCGATGAATCGCACGCCCTAGGTGTGTTCGGCCCCGCGGGGAGAGGTTTGTGCGCTGAGGCGGGCGTCCGGGCCGATATCTTGATCGGGGCGCTAGGCAAGGCGATCGGCACGCATGGCGGATTCGTCGCTGGCTCGCGCGCGCTGCGCTGCTTTCTTTGGAATCGCGCGCGCAGTTTTGTGTTCTCCACCGCGCCGTCGCCTCGACAAGCGGGGCTCACGTTGCAGCATCTCGAACAAGTACGGCGCGCTGATTGGCTTAGATCGCGGCTTATTGAGAACTCGACCGCGCTTCGGATACGACTGCGCGATGCCGGTTTGCATGTGAGCCCGGGTTCCTTCGGGCCAATCGTCTCGATCGTGCTGGGCGATAACCAACGAGTTCTGACATCCGCGGCGCGGCTTCGCGCGGTTGGAATTTTGGCTCAGGCGATCAGGCCGCCAACCGTACCAACCGGGGCTGCCCGCCTGCGGATCACCGTTAAAGCCAACTTCACCGCCGCCGACATCGAGCGTCTCGCGCTAGAAGTCGAGGTGTCATGCCGCGAGTAGTGGTTCTGGGTTGTGGAACCGGTATCGGAAAAACCCGCGTCAGTCTGGGCCTACTCCGCGATTTGACGAGCCGAGCCCACGCCGCAGTGGGACTCAAGCCAATCGAGACGGGTTACGCTTTGCTTGGCACCGGCTCAGATGCACTCGCGCTCGCACAGGCCGGCTCGCTGAGGCCCAAGACTCATGCTCCTCGCTATTCGTACCATCGCCCTGTGTCGCCTCACCTCGCGGCGCGCGACGCTGACGAAGTGCTCGATTTGAACGCCATACGCCAGTGGGTTGCTGATGCCGAACGCGATGTAAAGAAAGACAAACTAGCTGCAGCCACGCTTTGGTCCGTCATTGAAACGGCGGGCGGTGTTTTCTCACCACTCACCGATACGCAAAGCAACTTCCATCTGGCGCGCGAGCTCGAGCCGTCGAGCTGGGTATTGGTGGCGGCCGACGCTTTAGGGGTTTTGCACGATGTCAGTGCGACGCTTCAAGCCATGGCGGCACGCGGCCGCCTGCCCGATCACTTGGTACTGTCCGCAGCACGTGAACCCGACGCCAGCACCGGGGGCAATGCCGCCGAGCTCGAGCGATTAGGGATTGCGAAGGTGAGCGCTGTGCTCGCCCGCGACGACGACCAAGGCATTCACGCTCTCACGCAAGCACTGCTTGAAGCGTCGCCCGTATGAGCTTAGCCCCCCGGAGCGGCTTCGAACGTAGGTGGTCACTGAGCTAGCCGGCCGTTTTCGAGGCGAACGCAACGGGCGCCAAGCCGCTCTGCCAGGCCATCGGTATGGTTGACCACTATTACGAGCGCGCCGCGGGCCCGCTCTTCGAGCAGAGCGTGCTGCAGATGCTCTGCGCTTGCCCGATCCAGACCAGACCAGGGCTCGTCCAACAACAGGAGTGAGGGGTCGTGAACGAGCGCCCGAGCCAAAGCCACGCGTTGGCGCTGCCCGCGCGATAGTGTGCCGACGCGTCGATCCGCCAGTTGCTCCGCGCCCACGCGCTTTGCCACGCGCGCCCACGCGCCCTCGACCGCGACGCCATACACTCGCGCGGCCAGCTCTACGTTCTGCCGGGCGCTGAGCTCGCGATAACACAGCGAGTCGTGCGCCACCCAGCCGATGTGCGGTCGAATACGCTCGAGCTCCGCGCCAAGTGGGTGATAAACGACCTCGCCGCTGGTCGGGGCGAGCACCGTGCCGATGACCGCCAAGAGCGTGCTTTTTCCGGCGCCGTTCGGACCTTCCAAAAAAGTAATGCTCCCGGCGTCGAAGCGCATGCTGACGGAGCGGAGGGCCGGCGTCGCGCCAAACAGCCGAGTCACCGATCGCACCTCGATTTGCTCGATCACGAAAAGGCCCTTTGAGCGGCGTGCGGCCCCGCGGCACGGCGCAAGCATCCGCGCCGCCTGCGTTCGCGGTCGGACCGCGGCAAAAATCCAACGCTCATGACCACGTTCCTCGTAAACCGGCCGAATCGAGCCATTTTCGGCTTTGATCCAGCTGAGCTTCGCCCCATGCTAACATGTCTGTCGTATGAGTTCTTCCGCCCTTGCGACGCAACCCGTGCGTCTTGAGCAACTGCTCGAATTACGGCGCGCCGTGGAAGGAGCATTGGAAGGCAAGGCCGAGGTCGTCGAGCTGGCCCTGATCGCTCTCATCGCGCGCGGGCACATCTTGATCGAAGACGTGCCGGGCGTCGGCAAGACAACGCTCGCACGCGCACTGGCGCGCGCGGTTGGCGGTGAGATGCGGCGCGTTCAATTCACGAGTGATTTGCTGCCGAGTGACGTGCTGGGCGTTTCTGTATTCGACCAACGCACTTCTGAGTTCGTACTGCGCCATGGGCCCATCTTTTCGAATCTGCTGCTTGCCGACGAGATCAATCGCGCGAGCCCGCGCACCCAGTCGGCGCTGCTCGAGGCGATGAGCGAGGAGCAGGTTTCGCTCGACGGAAAAACCCACCCGCTACCCGAACCATTTCTGGTTATCGCCACCCAAAACCCGCAAGATTTTGCCGGCACCTTCCCGCTTCCCGAGTCGCAGCTGGATCGTTTCATGATGCGCATCCGCATCGGCTATCCGCCGCCGCAAGTCGAGTTGAGGCTGATGATGGAACCCGACCACGACCGGATTGAGAACGTGCCGGTGGTGCTCGACCCCAAAGGATTGGTGAGCTTGCAACGCGAGGTGGAACGCGTCTCGATGGACGGCTCACTCGGCACATACCTGCAGGCTTTGGTCACCGCCACCCGCAGCAGCCCCGCCCTGTCGCTCGGAGCCAGCACGCGCGCGGGCATGAATTTATCACGCGCTGCGCGCGCCCGCGCCCTGTTGAATGGTCGCGATTTCTGCATCGCCGACGATATTCACGGCTTGGCCGTTCCCGTATTCGCGCATCGCGTACGGCTGGCGGCCCACGCCGAGGGTTACGCCCCCACGCGCGAAGAAACCGAAGCCTCAATCCGCGAGGTAATCGCGCGCGTGCCCGTACCGCTGTGATGGAGGAAATCCGTGGCAAACGCTCGCCCAATGGAGGTTTCATCGGCGCCCACGGACTCTCCGCTGGCCGGCCGCGCCGCGGTCAGACCGCCGAAGCGTGGCTCGTTCGAAGACCGTTCGCGCGCCGCGCTCGCGAGGCTGCGTCGGGTCTTTCGTCCTCCACGACGTTTGAAGCTGACGCGCGAAGGTAAATACTTCATCGGCATCACGTTCGGCGTTGGCTTCGCCGCGATCAACACCGGCAATAACCTCCTGTATCTGTTGCTCGGCATGTTGCTGTCGATGATCGTAGTTTCGGGCGTGCTCAGCGAGCTCAGCCTGCGTGAGCTGACCGTCGTGCGTCGATTGCCAACGCGAGCGCAGGTCGCGCGCCCGCACTTGGTCGAGATCGAAGTCTTCAATCACAAGCGTCGAATCCCGTCCTACGCCATCGAGGTCGAGGATCTGCGTGCGGGTCAACCGGCCGACAAGCGCTGCTTTTTCTTGAAGATCAGCCCGCGCTCGGCCCAAGTCGCGGCATATCGGCGCACGCCGGCGCGCCGTGGCCGGGATCGCCACGTCGGTTTTCGCGTAGCTACTCGCTTCCCGTTTGGCCTGTTCGAAAAGTCTCGGGAGCTCAGCTCCGACGGCGACTTGATCATTTACCCGGCCGTGGACGCGATACAACTACCCAACAATGTAGCGGGTGATCGCTTGGGTGGGAGGTCTGCGCTGAGCCGAGGGGCGGGCGAAGAAATCGTTTCGTTGCGCGCCATGCGAGAAGGCGATGATCCACGAGACATTTATTGGCGTAAGAGTGTAGACCAAGTGATCGTTCGAGAGCGAGCGCGCGAAGTGCGCCGCGATGTCTCGTACGTGATCGATGCGGTTCACCCCGGCCTAACCCCCGATGAAGACTGGACGGCACGCTTCGAACGGCGGATCCGCGACGTCGCCTCGCGTGCGGTCGCCCACATCAAGCGCGGAGACGGCGTCACCGTACGCGCGCGAAGCGGCGAGCGCGTACGAACGACCGTCGCCGGGGGCGCTGACCCAGTGCTCCGATTTTTAGCGCTGCTCGAGGCTTGGCCCGCGGATTCTCTGACCCGGAGCTCGCCGACCGGAAATGCCGAGCCAGGTCCTTCACGGAGCAAGAAAGGCGCGTGAGGTTCGGGCTAATTCACCGGATAATGACCGATAGCCTAGCGGCGCTCGGGCTCTTGGCTCTGATCTCTAGCGGTGAGTTGAACCATTGGCTAACGATCGTGATCTTGGTCGGGCTCTCGCTCGCGGTCGTCATCCCCGAGAGTTTTCAGGACCGCCCCACCATGCGCCGAATCGGTGTGGTGCTGCCCTTGATGCTATTGGGCGTCCAGGCCGTGCGGCTGTTCATGAACGCCAATCTGCTAGAAACCGCGGTCGAATTCGCGGCCGGTCTCCAGGTCATTCGGCTCGCGACGCGGCGCGGTGCGGCGCATGATCAGCAGGTCATCGTACTCGCGTTGCTACACTTGATCGCGGCTACGGTGTTGGGCAGCGGTCTGGCATACGGCTTGTGCTTTTTGGGATTTTTGATCATCGCACCGGGCGCGCTGGTGCTGAGCCACTTGCGCCGCGAGGTAGAAGGCAATTATCGGCAAGGCGCTCGCGACCGAACCGGCTTACCGGTGGACGTGCCCCGGATTTTACGCAGTCGGCGGGTGATCGGGCGTTCTTTTTTGGTCTTCACGTGCTCGCTCTCGGTTCCGATCTTCTTGTTTACTTTGCTACTTTTCGTGGCCTTTCCCCGCGTTGGCTTGTCCCTGCTACTGCTGAGTCACCCGAAGGCCGAACGCATGGTCGGGTTTACCGAACATGTCGACCTGGGCGGCGTCGGGCGGCTACGGAGCGATCCCACCATCGTGATGCGTGTCGAGGTGCCGAGCTTACCGAGGGATCCGCCGCCGCGCGTGGCCCTGTATCTCCGGGGAGCGGCGTTCGATAGTTACAAGGGCAAAGCCTGGTCGCGAAGCTCCGGCGGTGCTTTACATTCAGAGCAGCGCGGCCGCCAAGTGCACCTCTTGCGCTACCCCGACGCGCTACGCGACCGCGTGATGCGCGTCGACCTGGAGCCGATCGAGCCGCCCGTCGTATTCCTGCCGCCGGAAGCCGTGGCGCTCACTGTCGCCGTGCAGGGCTTGAATATCATCGATAACGTCCCCCAGATCAGCGGCGGGCCCGAGGGCTCCCTGACCTATAAAAGCCCTGATGATCGCGGCCTTCGCTACGAGGTTTCGTTGGCATCGGCGGATGAGCCGCCTTCCCCGCTGCTGGCCACTGCCGACCGACCGCGCTACCTCTCGGTGCCGAGTGACTTCCCGCCACGGATTGCCGAGCTGGCTCGCAGCTGGGTCGGGGACACGAAAGATCCGAGGGTCGAGGCGCGCGTGATCGAAAGCCGTTTGCGTACAGACTACCGCTACGACGTGGATTCGCCGTCGGGCTCGGCGAAGAACCCGCTCTACGACTTCTTGTTCGTATCCAAGCGCGGGCACTGCGAATTTTATTCGACCGCCATGGCACTGATGTTGCGCACCTTGGGCATACCCACGCGCAACGTAACCGGCTTCATCGGCGGTACCTACAATCGATTCGCGCGCTCCTACGCCGTACGACAAGGCGATGCTCATTCCTGGGTGGAAGTGTACTTGGACGATACGGGCTGGACGCGTTTCGACCCAACCCCGCCCGCGAATGCCGCCCCTCAGAGCGACATCACCGGCTTCCTGGCGTTCGTTCGGGATTTCATGGAAGCCACCACGCAACGTTGGAATCGACATGTCATTGGCTACGACTTGAAGCAACAGGTCGGGCTCCTGAAGTCGGTGCACCATGGCTTCGACGTGCTACGCGAGCGACCCGGAACGATCGGTAAGCTGCTGAGCTCACCGCGCGCGACGATGTTGTCCGCCTTTGGCCTGGTGGGCGCAGGGCTCACCGCGGTTTGGCTTCGACGCCGACGCAAAGGCCGATCCCCCGCGCTGCGCGCCGCGACCGAACGTGAAGCGCTGGCGCGGGAAATCGTCGACCTTTACCGGCAATTAGACGCGGCAATGGCCGCTCGTGGAGTGCCGCGGCCAAGCGGCACGCCGCCGCTCGCCCATGCGAGCACGCTGGCAGCACTCCAGCATCCCCTCGCACCCGAAGCATTGGCGCTTACCCAGCTGTACATTGGGGGCCGCTTCGGTGGCGTTACCCTGGATGCCGAAGACCGGCGGGACTTTGCCCGTCGCGTTCGTGCGATACGCGCGCATCGTGACACCGAGCGGGACGCGGCGTGAACCGCGCACGCGACTAAGCGGTCTGGCGGCGCAGGACGATGTGCGCAGACCCGCCCGCGGCCTGGGCGAGCCCCAGGATCGCGCTCGAGCTTGGACGAGCACGCAAGGCGTCGAGCTCCAAGTCGGGGGCCCCGTGCTCGATCCACGCGACGATCAGTTGTTCCCCGGCGCTTACCTGGTCGATGTGCAAGACGTCGACATGTACGCCGCGCGCTAACTCTTCCGCGGTGACCGAGCGTTGGGCTGAGGCGAGTGGGCGGTGATTCACACCAGGCAACTGGTCGGCCGCAATGGCGCCGCGCGCGTAGGACTGGACGATCAGACGGTAGCCCGCGCTCGTGGCGGCTGCTAGGTCCTGCGCCGACACTTGCGCTCGCATGCGCTCGACCGACACGGCCCCGAGGCTCGTAGCCGCCAACAGCGCCATCCACGACGCGCCCGCGGCCGCAGTGCTAACGACCGACGCGCGCTGCGAATGCGTTCGCTTTACCGTGCTGTGCGTGGTCGCCATGGCTTACCTTTGATTAACGTACGAGAGCCGAAGTTCGTTTCTTGAGAATGCAAAAGCACGTTCTGTGCCACGGCCACGCATGTCCAAAGTTTCCCATTGTGGGCAGTTTAGGCCGCTTCGAGATGCTGCCCGGGTCATCGCGGACCCGATTCGCCGGGTCCCGCCCGACCTCGTCCAAGGAGTCCCGGACGCCCGAAGTCAAGGCTTAGCCTCGTTTAGGAGCAGCGCCGCCCAGCTCAGCGCGGCGCCGCACGATCCTTCGGACGATGCGGAGTGCGAATTGCGTCGGAAAGGACCCAGGGTGACCACTAGCTCGCGACCTCGATGACGCACGGCCATTGGGCCCCGGATGTTCCTTTCGCGACAGACGTGTCCCGATCGCGATGCCAGCTCCGCATCGGCTGCGGACACGAAGTCCGGTAGCCGACCCCGCCCATCCAGGGTCTGATCTTCTGGCATCAAGATGCCGCGCGCAAACCCGTGCAAGCCGTTCAGCGCGGCCGCGGCAGTGTCGAAGCGAATTCGCCAAGCGACGCTGGTGAGCTGACCATCTGAAAATGCCGTGACGCGGTCCCCCGCCCAGGCGCTGGCGGCCTCGCGCGCCGCGCGAGCCGGCATCCACTCTTCGAACAGAATTCTGAGCGTTTCCTCGCCGTAGACATCGCTATACGTGGATTCACTCGGCCCAGACGCGTTGGGAGCGAGCGCGGGAATCGGCTCGGGAGCTTCATGAGCGTCATACTTGTCCAAGTGCAAGATTTGCTCGGTGCTAGCAGGCAGACGCCTCCAGGCCTCGTCCACGCTCGACCAGCCACCGCGTCGCCTCAGGGCGTTGACGAAAGCCAGCCCATCGACATATGGGGCCATCACCGAGCGTTTGATGATCGCCGGCACCTGCTCTACGGCGCCAGTCGACAACGCGCTCTCCAGATCCATCACTGAATCCGGTACGTCGGGGGCGCGAATCCCCTTCGGAGCAAACATTGCATCGATCATGGCGCTGGTCGCGTCGCCTTCAGCCAGGGCATGAACGGCGCCCTGCCAATCACCCGCATCGGCGCTGAAATCGAGCAGCTTCTCCAACCCGTAGTGTTGGTCCTGCAGCGCGTGCACGAGCTCGTGCCACAGGGTCGCATCGAGCTCCGCGCCACGCAGGTCCCCACCCAAAAACATGGTCTTGTCGTGCGGCTCATAAAAGCCGAGCAGCTCCGCCCTCATTACATCGAGCAACCCGCGGCGATAATCGAATGAGGCGGGCACGGTACCCAGCGCGAACAAGATCTCACCGGAAGCATTGACTACCGCGGGCGGGATTTCGGTATCCAGTTCGTGCTCCACCCGCTGGACCATCTGATCGCGCGAGATCACTCGGCCTTTGACCGGGGCGGTGGCAGCAAGCTCGCGCAAACCCGACATATACGTGAGCGCACGGGCGACGATCCGTTCGGCGCCGTCCGCCTCACGCGGCGGTACGGCGCTCGTACCGGCCCGGGCCTGCGTAGGAGCCGGCTTGGCCGCAGTCGGCGAACGCGTGGCCCGCGCCGCAGACGAAGCCCCGGTGCACGCGAGCGCGGCAAGGCCCAAAGAGCAAGCGACGGATGCCCAGCGCATCATTGCCGAGCAGCGGCGCGGAGCGCGCCGATCGCGGCGCGACGATCACTTTGACCGAAGACGGCGCTGCCCGCGACTAGCACCCGGGCGCCGGCCGCGACGACTCGTGCGGCAGTGTCCGGTGCGATCCCACCGTCCACCTCGAGCTCGATTTTCGAGCCCGATTCATCGATCAAACGGCGGACGGCGGCGATCTTCGGGAGCACGTTGGCAATAAACTTTTGCCCGCCAAACCCAGGATTGACCGTCATCAACAGAATCAAATCGAGATCCGGCAGTACGTAGCGAAGAAAATCTTCTGATGTGTGTGGATTCAACACAACACCCGCCTGGACCTTGAGCTCCCGGATTTGATTTAGGGTACGTTGCAGATGGGTCGAGGCTTCGACTTGGACGCTGATGGAATCGGCCCCCGCGCGCGCGAAGTCTTCTACATAACGCTCCGGCTCGACGATCATCAAATGCACGTCTACGTGCAGCTTCGTGGCCCGTCGCACCGCATTCACGATAATCGGACCGAGCGTGATGTTCGGAACGAAGCGCCCGTCCATCACGTCCACGTGGATCCAATCGGCTCCAGCGGCCTCCACTTCCTTGACTTCCTCGGCCAGCCGTCCGAGGTCCGCGCTCAGAATTGACGGTGCGATACGAATGCCTGTGCTGGCAGCGGGGTCGGTAGACATGCCGCACAGCTTGGACGCCCGGCGTACAACGGCCAAGCACATTTCGCCTCCCTTGTTTGCCGACGAAGCCCCGGCAAATGCGGTATTCTGACGATACCTCTGATCCAACGTTCGTCGCACTCGCACTGAGCTCATGATCACTCGGCCCCTCGGCAAGCAGGACTACGATCACATCGTTCAAATCATCGATCGCTGGTGGGGCGGCCCGACCACCGCTTTGGCCCACCCGATTTTTTTCCACGAGCTCGGCACCATGGCTAGGGTCGTGGAACACGACGGGATCTTGGTCGGGTTTTTGCTTGGCTTTGTGGCGCCCGGCCCCCCCAAAACCGGTTACGTGCACCTCGTGGGGATTCACCCGGACTACCGCCGGCGGGGCGTCGGCAAGGTGCTGTATCAAACCTTCGAGGACGACGTGCGAGGCGCTGGCTGCACGCGGCTGAAGGCCATGACCACGAGTGGAAATGAGGGCTCGATCGCCTTTCACCGCGCGACCGGCTGGAGCGTCACGACCGTCGAAGACTACGCGGGGCCTGCCCGCCCCCGCGTAGTCTTCAACAAACACCTCTAATTTTTCAACAATGGATTTCGAGTGCGCGCGGGCGCAACTTGAACGCACGCTCGGGAGCGGCAATGACCCATCCTAACTCGGACAGCATCAGCCCAGTAGAGCTCCGGTCGATCGGTCTGTTCGGCGCGCTCGACGACGATGTCCTCACACACCTCGCCAGCACGCTCAGCGTGCATCGCTTAGAGGCCGGCGAGATCGTCTTTCGCGAAGGGGACGATGCAAACGCGATGTACGTGGTCGTGAGCGGCGAGATTGAAGTATTGAAGAAGAGCAAACGGGCCACCGAATCGCGCGTCGCGGTCCTCGGCCCGGGCGATTGGTTTGGCGAAATGAGCATCGTCGACATCCAGCCGCGCTCGGCGACGGTGCGGGCGCTTGCACCTTCGAGCTTATTGCGCATTAGCGCGGCCGATCTCGATGCTTTGTATCGCTACGATCTGCGCTCTTACTCGCTGATCGTGTTGAATTTGGCGCGCGAGCTGAGCCGACGCCTGCGCGTCGCAGACGGCATCCTCGCGGACCTGATCGCGAACGTCATGGATAATTACTTGCGGCGCCCCGGTGCTAGCTGAAGACCCGCACTTCGCCGGCGGCACCCGCTTCGGCACTTTCCCCGGCCGCGCCGCCTTCGTTGTTCGAGCCCCAAAACCCCGGTCTTGGCGGCGCCTGCCTCCGCTGAGTCATGCGGCCCGCTTCCCGCGGGGCTCCAGAGCGAGTGCCGCTGGTGCCGCCGACGCCCTTCTGCCGGCGGCCCGTTATCAGCCATACCGCCCCCGGTCGGCCGCTCATCTCGCCGGGCAAATCGGGTTGGGGTTGAGCGCAGCCGGCGAGCGAGAACGGCAAGCCACGGGTTTGTGCCAGACGCGACGCCTGATCGCGGGCTATCGTCTATGTCGCTCTTTGCGCGGCTCCGGAAGCCTCTGAACGACGGAACTGGCGTTGGCACACCGTGGCACAAGCTCGGACTTCACGATCACTGCAAGGATCACTGCAGGGCGGACGTCGAACCCGCGCTGCCGGGGGCGCCGCCCTCCCCGGCCGCACCCATATCGACCTCGCCGCAAAAGCCAGCGGCACCGGCACCCGACTCGACTTGGCCGCCGGAGCCGGCATCGCCCACCGTCATTGGTCCGCCGCCGGCCCCGAATGGTCCGCCGCCGGCCCCGAATGGTCCGCCGCCGGCCCCGAAACTGCCGGCATACCCGGGCGGGCCCGCGTTGGCGCCTGCGCCCCCTCCGGAGGACCCGCGCCCGGAGGTACCGTCGACTCCCGTGCCGCTGGGGGCGCCTGCGCCCGCTCCGGAGGATCCGCGCCCGGAGCTACCGCTGACTCCCGTGCCGCTGGGACCGCCCGCAGGGGCCTCCGATGGCAAATCGGGTTGTGGGTTAAGTGAGCATGCGCCGACGATCGCGAGGGCAGCCAGCCACCGCCATTGGTCACATGCCAACCGCATAGTCCCCTCCTAAGCAAAAATCCAGCCAGCACCGCGCCTGCGCGTCAGTCTAGGACGAACGCGCGGCACGAGCACGCGCCAACAGCGCGAGCGCGGCGCCCGCGTCCACCGGCGATGCGGCGAGGCCCGCGGCGGCCGTTTGCAGCTCCAAGCCGAGCTCGTGCAGCACCACACTGATTTGATCGGCGTTGCTCTCGAAAATATCGCGCCACATGGAGGCCGCGCCCCCCGCGCTGCGCGTCATGGCCCGATACGCCGGACCTGCTCCAGGTACGGCGCCGGCGCCATCGGCCAATACCGCCAGCGCGCTGGCTACCAACTGCGGGGCGTGGCTCGTGTAGGCGAGCGCACGGTCGTGCTCTTCGAGGCTCATGCGGACGCTTTTCGCGCCCAGTAGCTCGACCAGGGCGACGACGCGGGACACGGCATCTTCATCGCTATTTTCGGGGCATAGGAGCCAAGTTTGATCTCTAAAAAGATCGGCCCGAGCAAGCTCGGCGCCGCCACCAGGACCGCCAGCCATCGGATGCCCGGGCACGAAGCGGCGGGCGCGAGGCGCATTGGCTACCGACGCATAGATAGAGCGCTTGCTGGACCCGCAGTCGGTCACTACCTGCCCGGCTTCGATAAACGTGGGCAAGGAGGCGCGTATCACGGCCACCGGGGCTGCGAGCACACACAAGTCGGCTGACCCCGCCGCCGCACGCAGCTGCGCGTGATCTGCGCTGTCGATGAACGCGTGAGCTAACGCGCGGACCGCTGGCGAAGCCAGCACGTGGGGCAAGTCCAGCGCAATGATTTCGGTTTCAGGAGCGGCCTCGCGCAACGCGGCCGCAATCGATGCACCCACCAAGCCAAAGCCAAAGATGGCAATCTGCTTCATTTGCGGAGGACGGCGCCTATCTCACGCACGCGCTCGGCGAGCTCCACCGCTTCTTGCCAGCGGAGCGTCGCTGGCACGCGGGGCGTCTCCCCGTCGCGGCCGACCCAGGTCCGCAGAATGACGCCGTCCGCGCCGCCGGCGATGGCCGCACATGCCACCGCCTGCGAATACTTCGCGCGCTGCGCGATGCTCGCGACGTCCACGATGAGCGGCAGGTGAGTGCGGATCTTCGCGCGAGCAATCGCGGCAATTTCAAGGGTGCGAGCGCCGTTGGGATACTCACCACCCGCCTCCAGAAGCACGACTTGATCCGATCCGCGTTCCAGCTCGCGTTCGGCGGCGCCGATCCAGGCGTTGGCGCCCCAACTCGGCTGCCGCTCTACGAAACGCACGGGAAATGCCTGTTGCAACGGCTGGGGATGCATCGACAAGCAGACCAACGAGCCTACATTTTCGAACGCCAGGTGCGAGCGCGTCACCGCGGCGTCGAAGGGCCGACCGGCTGCGACCGCATACGGAAGCTCTGCTGATGGCGGCGACTCCTCTTCCGCGAGCCCGCGACTGCGTGCGGAGCCGAGCGGGCCGACTGGCTCGATGGCGATCCATGGGCGCTCTCCGCCGATACTGCCCCAGGCTCCCTCGACAACTGTCGACCGATTTCGAAAACGACGCGAAGCGAGCCGGAACGGCTCACTGACTCGCGTTACGTGAGCCACACCCTCGAACTCGCTCAGTACCGAGACGTCGTTCGCGTTCACGTCGCCAACGACCCCCAGAATGGAACGGAATTGCCCACTCGATCGGTGGACATCGAAGCCCGCGGACAACAAAAAGGAAATCACGCTCTCGATCGCGGCGTCTGACGCGTCTGGCTCCATCACGACGATCATTGGGCTCGTGGAGCCTATCAAGCGACGCGTTTTGTTGCCACCTGGTCGAGAGCGCTCTGGCTGCTCTGGCGAAGGAACCGAGTGGTTGCAAGCTGCATGAGGCCGGCACGGAGGCCGCATGCTGCTTGCACGCTGGCCGCGGGCCGCTACCGAATCGGCGCCGGGACGATGACGCACGCCCCTGCTCCGCGCCTGAAGCCAGGCCATCGCGGCCGGGGTGCTTACGCTCTTCGCGTTAGGCGGGGGGGCGCTTGCTAACTCGGCAAACCCAATGCCACAGCCACGAGTTGGGTCGCGGAAGCCCGCGCGGTCGTCGCGAATAAGCCCGGCAGGCGCCGCGACGGTCACGCCCACGAGCGCGGTGCGCCTGGAAGTGTCGAGCGATCCCCTCGGCGCGACGCTGCGCAAGAACGGTTCCAGGTCTGCGATGTGACCCCCTTGCATGGCGTGGCCACACCGAGTGAACGTTGGAGCTACGCGCCGTCAGAGGCGTTCTCCGAGGCGAGCAAAGATGCTCGCCCAGCGCGACCAAAAGGTCACCATCAAGCTCAGCGCGCCGAGCGTTGAGGCCGCGGAAGCGCGACGCCGTACGCATGTGCAAGGTCATGGTCGAGGGTCGGAAAATATTGCGCGCGCGCAAATAAGGCTGCGGGGTCACGTTCTGAAACGCGCTTGTGTTAGCGTTCACGACCGATGCGAAGCCTGCGACGGACCTTTATCTCTGGAATATGCCTGGCGGCTTTCGGCGCCGTTGGCTGTAAAAAGAGCGCCACTAGCACGAGCGCGGGCGGCTCGACGGCCGCGGACCGCGCGACAGAGATCATCATCGGGCATTACGCGTCCATGACCGGCAGCACCGCGCACTTCGGCCAAGACACGGACCGCGGCATCCGTTTGGCGCTGGTCGAAGCCAACGCCAAAGGAGGCGTACTTGGTAAGAAGTTGAGGCTCGTTACCCTGGACGACCGCGGCGATTCCGCGGAAGCCGCCAATGCCGTCAACCGCTTGATCGACGTGGAAAAGGTCAGCGCCGTGCTGGGCGAGGTCGCTTCCAGCTTGTCCTTGGCGGGCGGACGCGTCGCGCAGCGCCGCAAAATCCCCATGATTTCGCCGACATCCACCAACCCCAAAGTGACCGAGGTGGGCGACTACGTCTTTCGCGTGTGCTTCATCGATCCCTTTCAGGGCAAAGTGATGGCCACGTTTGCCCATGATTACTTGAAGCTGACCAAGATAGCCATCCTTCGGGACGTGAAAAACGATTACTCGATTGGGCTGGCCGATGCATTCAAAGCGTCCTTCCTGCAGATGAGCGGCAATGTCGTCGCCGAGCAGGCGTACTCGCAGAACGACACTGATTTCAGCGCGCAGGTGACGGCTATCCGCGGCACCGGCGCGCAAGCCATCTTCGTACCCGGGTACTACTCGGAGGTGGGCTCGATCGCCCGCACGGCGGCTCGACTGGGGCTCAAAATTCCGCTCCTCGGCGGGGATGGTTGGGATTCTCCAGACCTGTTCACGATCGGCGGCGACGCCATCAACGGTTCGTACTTCTCCGACCATTTTGCGCCGGACGTCGCCACCGACAAGGCAAAGCGATTCGTCGCCTCATTCACGACCGAGTACGGCCAAGCCCCGACCGGCCTGGGCGCGCTCGGCTACGAGGCAGCGGAGGTGTTGGTCGATGCCATCGCGCGGGCCGGGAAGGTCGAACCGACGGCGATTCGCGACGCCATTGCTCACACCAAAGACTTCGAAGGCGTGACCGGCAAGATCACGATGGACGCGCACCGGAACCCCTTGAAGAGCGCGGTCGTGCTCAAGATCGAAGGCGGCAAAGCAAAGTTCGAAACATCGATTGCCCCGTGAGCGTGACTCAGTCTCTTCAGCGGATCAGCGCGTGACTCAGTTACTTCAGCAGATCATCAACGGCTTATCGCTGGGATCGATCTATGCGCTGATCGCTTTGGGCTACACCATGGTCTATGGCATCCTGAAGCTCATCAACTTCGCTCATGGCGAAGTCTTCATGGTCGGCGCGTACACCGGGTACTACTCGGCGGGCGCCCTCGGCATCTCGGCTTATGAGGCGCAGCACCGTGATTTTCCCGTCTATTTGGGTCTAATCGTGCTGGTGACGGCGATGGCGACCGCGGCGTTGTTGGGCGTGCTGATCGAGCTTCTCGCGTATCGACCCGTGCGCAATGCGCCGCGCTTGACGCCGCTGATTACGGCCATCGGCGTGAGCTTGTTCTTACAAAATGCCGGAATGTTGCTGTTTTCGCCGAACCCGCAGCGGTACCCGGCGATCCTGTCCGAGGTGCGGTTCGAGTTTTTCGGGGTGATCGTCACCAATATCAAGCTCACGATTTTCGTGGTGGCGTTGTGCTTGATGTTGGGCCTGCATCTGTTCGTGCAGAAGACGTGGACTGGACGAGCCATGCGCGCGCTCTCCTTCAACATCGACGCCGCCAAGTTGATGGGCATCGACACCGATAACGTCATCCGCTCCACGTTTGCGGTCGGGTCGGCGCTGGCCGCAGCCGGCGGCATCCTGTTCGGCCTGGATCAGATCACCATCAACCCCTTGATGGGAGTGCTTACCGGTCTGAAAGCCTTCGTTGCCGCAGTTTTGGGCGGGATTGGCAGCATTCCGGGTGCCGTGGTCGGGGGCTTATTGATCGGGCTCGCCGAACAACTCACCGCCGGTTACCTGTCGGCGGAATACCGTGACGCGATCACGTTCGTGATCCTGATCTTGATCTTGTTGCTCAAACCCGAGGGTCTATTGGGAGTGGTCCGCGTGGAGAAAGTTTGAAACGCACGTTGCTCAGAGCCGCCATTTTCGTGGCCGTGCTGCTGGTGATCTACGGGCTCGGGGTGGCCTGCGAAGCCGGCTTCACCGAGTACGTTCAGCGTATCGTGCTCCTCGCGGGCATCAACGTCATCTTGGCGGTGGGGCTGAACTTGATCAATGGCACGACGGGCCAGTTCTCGATCGGGCACGCGGGCTTCATGGCCGTCGGTGCCTACGGCGCCGCTTACGTTGGCGTACAGCTTGCGCCCGTCGCGCATCGCGCGCTCGGCACGGGCGCAGTCTCGAACGCGTTCTCGTTCAACCTGGCGCTGTTGGCAGGCGCGCTCTTTGCGGGGTTATCGGGCCTGATCGTCGGTTTACCCAGCCTCCGCCTGCGCGGAGATTACTTGGCGGTGGTGACTCTTGGCTTCGGAGAGATCATCCGCATCTTATTCAACAACGCAACGTTCCTCGGCGCCGCAACTGGCTACTTCGGGGATGACCCGTCGGGCTTGCCCGCGTACACGACTTTCTTTTGGGTTTACGCGTGGGTCGCGTTGATCGTGGTGTTGATCCACAACTTGACCTTTTCGCAGACGGGCCGATCGTTGACCGCGATTCGCGAGGACGAGATTGCGGCCGAAGCCATGGCCACACCCACGACGCGGCTCAAAGTGACGGCCTTCGCGATTAGCGCGGCCACCGCCGGGATTGCGGGAGGGCTCTTCGCGCACATGCAAGCCGGTGTGCGCCCGGAGGACTTCCGCTTCGAAAAATCCATCGACATGATCGTGATGATCATCGTCGGTGGCTTGGGCTCGATTTCTGGCGCCATTTTGGGCGGTATCTTCGTAGCTGTGTCGCTCGAGCTGATGCGTGATCTGCAGCAATACCGGCTCGTGCTGTATGCCCTGCTGCTGATCGTAATCATGATTGTGCGACCCCAGGGGCTGCTCGGCCGACGTGAGCTGTATCAGCTTTTTCGAAAGCGTAAGGCAGGCTCGGGTCTGGAGAGCAGCCGATGAGCCTGCTGGAGCTCAGAGGGGTCGACAAAATCTTCGGCGGCTTGCATGCCGTGCGCGGTGTATCCTTCGCCGTCGAAAAGGGTTCGATCTTCGGTTTGATCGGTCCGAATGGCGCGGGCAAGACCACCCTTTTCAACGTCATCACCGGTGTGTACCGGCCGGAGCACGGCGAGATTCTGCTTGCTGGTAAGGACTTGGCGGGCTTACGGCCCGCACGGATCGCGGCCCGCGGGGTGGCGCGAACATTCCAAAATATCCGCATTTTTCGCAGCATGACCGTGGCCGAGAACGTAATGGTCGCAGGTCATCACCTGCATAGCGCCAGCATCGCCGATGCCATGCTGCGAACCCGCCGCTATGAACAGGACGAGCGGGCGCTCGGCAAGCGGGCGCATGAGCTACTCGAAATTTTTGGTCTCTCCCATCTTGCTCAGGAGGTCGCTGGCAGTTTGCCGTACGGCTCGCAGCGTCGTCTCGAAATTGCGCGCGCGCTGATGTTGTCGCCGGAGCTACTCTTGCTCGACGAGCCCGCAGCCGGCATGAATAGTCAGGAGGCACGGACTTTGAACGAGCAGATTCGCTTCTTGCGCGACAAGCTGGGCCTGACGGTGATCCTGGTGGAGCACAACATGGCCGTCATCATGAAGGTCTGCGAGACGATCCACGTGGTCGACCACGGCGAGACGATCGCCCAAGGCAACCCGGCCGAGATCAAGGTGAATCCCGCAGTATTGGCCGCTTATCTCGGACAGGAAGAGCCGAACAACCAGGCCCGCTCGTGAGCGGTCCCGCCCTCGAGCTGAGCTCCTTGCGAGTGAGCTACGGCGGTATTGCCGCGGTCAAGGACGTCTCGCTCAGCGTGCAGCGCGGCGAGATCGTTTCGTTGATCGGCGCCAATGGGGCGGGGAAGAGCAGCGTGCTCAAGGCGATCGTGCAGCTCGTGCCGCATGCCGCGGGCAGCGTGCGAGTGCTGGGCAAAGACGTGCGTGGCTTGGCTAGTCATCGCGTGGTCGAGCTGGGTGTGGCACTGGTGCCGGAAGGGCGCGCGATCTTCGGCAACTTGAGCGTGCGCGAAAATCTACTGCTCGGCGCGTTTTTGAATCGCGACGCCGCGGCCATCGAACGAAACCGGGCGCGAAGCGTGCAGCTCTTTCCGCGCCTGGGCGAGCGCATGGACCAGAATGCCGGCACCTTATCGGGTGGCGAGCAGCAGATGTTGGCGATCGCACGAGCCCTCATGGCCGACCCAAAGCTCATTTTGCTGGACGAGCCGAGCCTGGGGCTGGCACCTAATTTGGTTACGCAAATATTCGAATCTATTGTAGAAATTGCGCAATCGGGAATCACGATTTTACTCGTCGAGCAAAACACTCGGCTCGCCCTGCAGGTCGCGCAACGCGCGTACGTTTTGGTCACGGGCGAAGTCGCACTGAGCGGCGAGTCGGCCGAGCTACGCGATGATCCTCGGATACGTGAAGCGTACCTCGGCGAAGCGATCGAAGCCTGAGGCGGCGAGAGCCAGGCGATGCTCGAGCTTTGCGCCGATGAGCGCGTGACGTGCCCGCTACCCCCCACAAATTCCTAGCGAAGCGCCACGCCTTTCGCGTTCGCCGCGCTCACGCCTCCGACCGGTACGGCGAGCCCGTGCCCTATCAACAGGTAGTTGACGATCGCCCAGTAGCTGTCCCGCCCAAGGCTGCCGGCGCGCGACTTAGGCAGCGGCATGCGGGTGCTGACGTAATCATAAACGTCCGCGGCGGTACGGAACGGATAGCGCTTGGATCGGCCAGGGATGTGCGTGGCGTCGTTCTGAAGCTGGGTGCTGATGGAGTAAACGGGGCTGGACGACGCGGCGTCGTCGCGGGGGTACTCTGCGAGCGCCCCCGTGCCCATCACCGCGGGCGCCGTCGTCAAACCCTCGCCGCGCCGCCCGTGGCACGATGAGCATTCTCGGTCGAAGAGCTCGCTGCCGGCCGGCGTGGCCGTGCGCGCCCGGGCAATGCCGCTGTCAGTGGCGCCGAGCGGCGTCACGCTGCATTGGACGAGCACGAGGCCGAGCGCCATGCCGAGCGCAGCAATTACTGCCGAAGCGATCGTATGCGGGCTGAGCGCCATGCTTTATCCTGCGCCGGCATGAGCTCAAAAGGAACGGCGGGACGTCGAGATTTGCGCGCTAACCGCATTTTTGCTCGCCGACTCGGCTAAACCGGTGGCGTGGGCGAGTCCCCTTCTGCGTCGAGCTCGTTGTGCGCCCCGGTGCGGCCGGCCTTTCGCGGAAGAGCGCGCGGCGCTATCCTCGAGGGGTGGCTCGGTTGCTTAGCTCATCGTGCGGTGCGCTGCTCATGACCGCGGCCGTGGCCTGCTCGCCGAGCGCCCCTCCGCACTGGGCAGAAGGCGGTGCTCTGTTGTCCATTCAGCCGGCGCATTGGCAACGCGGCGATGACGACCCGGTCGACATTCAGAGCGACGGGCGGGTGCTCGAGGGCGGGCGGTTGCGCTTCGTGCTGGACCGCGTGGGCCGGGTCACGGACGACGATTACGAGCCTTTCGCCCTGCTCATGCCAGACGGGCACCTGGTGGGCGCGGACGAACACGCTTTGGGCTACGTGGGCTTGAACAACGCAGCGCCGCCGTTTTCGGAGCAAGCATGGCTCAGCCTGGCGCCGGACGGGCGCGTGCTGTTCTTCGAGCCAAACGGCGACCGTTCCGAGCGTGGAAAATGGAGCGGCTGCCAGGGCCCGGCTCGGCGCGCGTGCACGCTCGTAACCCAGGTTATCGCCGTCGAGCATTACCGAGCGACCCCGAACAGCGGGGTCACGTTCGGCGTAGGCTTGGGAGTCGGGGTGGGATTCTGAGTCGCCCCCTCGCTGCGGTTCCACGCTATAAAACGACGCGCAATGCTCGACTCTCGATACGTCGCGGATCATCTGGATGAGGTGCGTGAACAGCTCGCGCGCCGCGGGGCCGAATTTGCCGATGCTTTGGACGGCGTAGCGAGTCTCGTGAGCTCGCGTCGAGAGCTGTCGCGCAAGACGGAGCTCTTGCAGGGTGAGCGCAACACCGCCAGTGACGCCATGGCGAAGCTTGCCAGGAGCGGCGACAAGCAGGGCATGGCCGCGCGCCGCGATGAGCTCAAAGCACTCTCCGAGCGAGTGAAAGGCCTGGAGACGGATCTGGCGGGCGTCGAGGCGCAGATCGAAGAAACATTGCTCATCATCCCCAATGTGCCGCATCCGTCCGTGCCGGACGGACGAACGGAGGACGAGAATGTCGTCGTACGCGAATGGGGTACGAAGCCGAGCTTTTCCTTCGAGCCGAAGCCCCACTACGAGCTGGGCGAGCAGCTCGGCATCTTGGACTTCGAACGCGCGGCGAAGCTGTCCGGAGCGCGCTTCTCCGTTCTTTGGGGCTTGGGAGCGCGTCTAGAGCGCGCGCTACAAACGTTCATGCTCGACCTTCACACTCGAGAGCACGGCTACACCGAAGTGCATCCGCCCTACTTGGTCAAAGCGGAGGCGCTACGGGGAACCAGCCAACTGCCGAAGTTCGAAGACGACTTGTTCAAGACCAAGCGCAGCGATCCCGATGACCCGAGCGCGTTGTATTTGATCCCTACCGCGGAGGTGCCCGTCACCAATCTCCACGCGGATGAAATTTTGGACGCCGCGCAGTTACCACTCGCCTACACCGCATACACACCCTGCTTTCGCAGCGAGGCAGGCTCTTACGGACGAGACGTGCGCGGCCTGATTCGACAGCACCAGTTCGACAAGGTCGAAATCGTCCGCTTTGCCGCGCCCGAACAGTCGTTGGCAGAGCTCGAGCGGCTGACGCTGCACGCCGAAGAGGTATTGAAACGGCTCGGTCTGCACTATCGCGTGGTCGAGCATTGCGCGGGCGATCTCGGTTTTGCCGCCACCAAAGGTTATGACTTGGAGGTGTGGCTGCCTTCGCAAAGGATGTACCGCGAGATCTCGAGCTGCTCCGTGTTCGGCGATTTTCAGGCTCGCCGCGCCAAAATTCGCTATCGGCCCGAGCCCAAGGGCAAGCCACGGCTGCTGCATACCTTGAACGGCTCGGGCCTGGCCATTGGCCGAACCTGGGTAGCTATCGTCGAGCAGTATCAGCAAGCCGACGGCAGCGTGCTCGTGCCCGAGGCCCTGCGCAGCTTGATGGGCACCGACCGAATCACTTCGCGCTGAGCTTCGGGCTCAGCGCCGTTTCTTGGCGCGGCCGCCGCCTGCGCTGCTTCTGCCACCGCTTGCGGCCCCGCCGCCGCCGCTGCGGGCCGGCTTGTGACTCTTGCCCGCGCCAGCGCTCGGTTTGGCCGAACCTTTGCGCGTGGGGGTGGGACGGTGGCCCACTTTCAGTAGGGGCGGCGCGTTCCGGCTGCGGCTCGGGACGACGCGGGCCCCACGTTTGCCGGGCGCGCGTAGCTTCGGTTTGCCACCGTCGGGCTCGCTCGATTGATAGGTGCCCTCCTCGAGCGCCTGCAGCACGCTGTCCGGAACCACGCGCCGGGCCAGGGTTTGACGGCGCAAAATGGCGACGTCCTCGATCACGACGGCGATACGGTCACCGAGAGAGATCGTATCGCCCGAGCGCAGCCCAACGACGCTGAGCTCGTCCTCCGCCATCTCGTATTGATCTGGGCCCATGCTCTCGTAACGCATCAGCACGTCGACGAAGGGCGCGTCGAGCGTCACGAAGGCGCCGCTGCCGACCAGCGCGGTCACGACGCCTTCGCAAGTCTCGCCGATGTGATCGCGCATCAGCAAGCAGCGGTAGAGATCGACGACCTCGCGCTCGACATCCATCGCGGCGCGTTCGCGCACGCTGGCCGAAGTGGCGCTTTGCGCGAGCTCTTCCAGCGCAGGCTCGCTGCTGACGGGCTTACCGCCGCGGAGCAGATGCTTCACAGCGCGGTGCACCTGCACATCGGGGTAGCGGCGAATGGGCGAGGTGAAATGGAGGTAATTCGTGGACGCGAGCCCGAAATGACCGACGTTCTTGATGTCGTACGCGGCTTGTTTGAGCGAGCGGAGGAGGAGCATCTCCAGCACTTGCTTCCGGGCGTGGGTCGAGATGCGCTGCAGGAACTTGGAGACCCCGAGCGATTCGCTCATTTGATCGGCATCGAACTCGACGCCCAATTTTTCCGCTATTTTGCCCAAGCGGGCGAGCTTGACCGGGTCGGGCTTGCCGTGAATGCGATAGATCGCCGGCGATTTCTTGTGGGCGAGCCAGGTGGCGACGAGCTCGTTCGCCAATAGCATTAGCTCTTCAATCATGTTGTAGGCGCGCTTGATGCCCGGATCCGAGGTGCGCCGCGTGACGTCCGTCGGCGCCTTCGTGACGGGGTCGAGCGTGAGCTTCGCTTCGGGCAGGTCGAGGTCGAGCGAGCCGCGCGCCATGCGCGCTTTGCGCAGCTTTCGCGTCAGCTCCTCCATCACGCGAAGCTCCTTTTTGAATGCTTCCGCGGGCGCGCTTTTCGGCGGAATGTCCGTAAATCCCAACGTCCGCGCGACACCACCGTAAGTGAGCATGGCCGCCGAGCGCATCACGCCCTCTACGATCTCGAACTTTTTTACTTTGCCGTCGCGGTCCAAGTCCGCAATCACGCACAAGCATAGCCGGTCCTTCTCGGCCAAGAGTGAGCACAGATCGGCGGCTAATGCCGCCGGCAGCATGGGAATGGCGCGATCCGGCAAATAAATCGTGCAACCGCGGCGCAGCGCTTCCTTGTCGAGCGCGCTGCCCGGTTGCACGTATTCGCTCACGTCGGCAATGGCAATCCAAGCGCGGAAGCCGTCACCCGACTTTTCGACCCAGACCGCGTCATCGTGATCGCGGGCGTCCTCGGGATCGATCGTGGGCAGCGGCACCGAGCGCAAATCGACGCGGCCTTCCAGATTGAGCGGCAAGAGCCGCACCGCCATGGCCTCGGCCTCGCGAATTGCAGCCTCGGGGTGCTGCTCGGTCACCTGCTCGCGGATCAAGATCTTGGCCACCTCGACCGCGGGGTCGCCCGGCGCCCCGAGCACCGTAATCAGATCCCCCTCCGGGTTTTCGTCGGGGAATTCGGGGAATTTGGTGATTTCGGCGACGGCCGCATCCCCGTCTTGGCCGAGCTTGAGATTGAGCGAAAGCACGATCGGGCCACGCACTCGGGAATCGTCGGGCTCGAGCCACATGCTGCGCCCGCGTTTGCGCAGCACACCGGCGACGCGCGGGTTGCGACGCGTCACTACGTGATCGACGCGGCCCTCCGTGCCACGCCCCGAGCGGCTGACCACGATGATCTTCACCCGGTCACCGTGCATGGCGGAGCCGATGGCTTCCGGCGGGACGTACACGTCGTCGTGGCCGACGGCATTCACGAACCCAAAACCGCGCGCATTCATGGTGAGCGCACCCTCCCAGCCCTCGCTCTCGGTGACCTCACGTAACTCGCTCGTGTAGCGTTGACCACTGAGACGCTTGATTCGGCGCTGCTCGGCGAGCTCGTCCAGAGCGCCAATCAGCCGCGGCACATTTGCCTCGCTCACGCCGAGCTTGGCCGCGAGCTCCCGAGCGTGGACGGGTTTTTTTGCTTCCGCGAGCATGCGAATCACTTCGCCCTTCGCTGGGATTCGACTAGCCATGGCGGCCTTCTACCATCTTCTGGCGTGTAACAGCGGGCTCGCTCGGCGGCTTCGGACTGCGGGATCGTTGGGCTTTTTACCGGGCTCGGGCTAAGGACTCGGGGTGCGAAGAGCGCTCGGGTTGTTCGGTGTGCGGCTGGCTGCGGTCCTGGCCCTGGCGGTGTCGGCGGCGCTTTTGGTCGATTACACCGGCGCGCCCACGTACTGCGGGCCCGGCTCGGGCTGCGCCGTAGTCCGCGGCAGCGGCTACGGCTACGTGCTCTTGGCGGGGCTGCCGCTGCCCGTACCAGCGTTGGGCATGCTCGGTTTTGCGGTCTTGCTCGGCGTCGCGCTGAGCCGTGGTTTGAGCCGCTGGGTACCACTCGTCGCCGCACTTGGCGGCGTCATAGGCCTAGGACTGTTCGGCCTGCAGTGGCTCGAGATCCGGCAACTGTGTTCGCTGTGTGTGACCGTCGACACACTGGCCGTGCTGGCCGCCGCGTGCGGCGTTCTGGTTTGGCGCAGCAGCGACCTTGGGCAAGAATTGGGGCTGCGGCGGGGCGCATGGGTAGCACTCGCCGTGCTGGCCTTGGCGGCGCCACTGCTCTGGCCTCGGGCTCGACCCGCGCCGCCCGTGCCTGTGGGCGTGCAGAAGCTCTACCAGCCGGGCAAAATCAATGTCGTGGAGTTCGCGGATTACGAGTGTCCGTTTTGCCGCATGTTGCACCCCCAATTGCAGGCGGTCGTCGCGAGCTACCCCGGCAAGGTCAACTTCACGCGCTTGAATTTGCCGCTCAAAAGCCATGAATTCGCTCGAGGTGCGGCCGAGGCCCAGGTGTGCGCCCGCAGCCAAGGCAGGGGTGATGCGATGGCCGACCAGCTGTTTGCGGCGCAAGACTTGCGGCCCGAATTGAACCGTGCGCGCGCCAAAGAGCTAGGCGTAGAGCTGGGCGCGTACGATCGCTGCATTGCATCGGGCGAAGCGGATCGAATCATCGAGTCAGAGTCGAGGATCCTGACCGAGAGCGGCTTACAAGGGCTGCCGACGACCTACGTTGGCGCCAGAACCATCATCGGCGCGCAACCCGAAGAAGTCTTCCGCGACGCGTTCGATCGCGCCGAACGCGGCGATGGAGAGCGCGGCGTACCGGCCGGCGTCTATTGGCTGATCACGTTGTCGTTGACGATCGCCGTCTGCTGGGTGGGCCGCGTGCGGCGTGCTACACTCTGATATGGAACACACGAACTCGAAGAATGGCGCGGCCGGGCCCGCGGACGTTGGCAACCTACCCGAGCCGCCTGGGCAAGTTCCGTTCGAAGTTTTCAAGGCGCTGCCCAAGACCGACCTCCACGTTCATCTGGACGGCTCGCTGCGCTTGGAAACCATTTTAGAGCTGGCAAAGCTGCAAAAAGTCGAGCTGCCCGCGACGGACGTGGAGGGCCTGCGCGCAGCGATCGGCTGTGGAAACAACTTCGGTTCGCTCGTCGACTACCTGCGTGGCTTCGACATCACCCTGCGCGTGATGCAGACCGAAGCCGCGCTCGAGCGCATCGCCTTTGAGCTCGCGGAGGACGCGCACCGCGAGAACGTGCGCTACATGGAGGTTCGATACGCGCCCATGCTGCACACGCAGCGCGGTCTGAAGCTGACCAAGGTCGTGGAGGCAGTGCTCGACGGCCTGCGCCGCGCGCGTGAAACTTATGGCATCAAGGCCACCGTGATCGTGTGCGGGATTCGCAACATCTCCGCTGAGTCGTCCTATCAAATGGCCGAGCTTGCCGTGGCTTATAAAGGCCGCGGCGTGGTTGGATTCGATCTCGCGGGCGCCGAAGCAGATTTTCCGGCCAAGCATCACCGCGCGGCGTTTCAGCTGGTGCGGGACAACAATATCAACTGCACGATCCACGCGGGTGAAGCTTACGGTCCGGAATCGATCGCCCAGGCCATTCACGTGTGCGGTGCGCACCGGATCGGTCATGGCTGTCGCCTACGTGAAGATGGGGATTTGCTGCACTATCTGAACGATCATCGCGTGCCGCTCGAATGCTGCCCGTCGAGCAACGTGCAAACCGGCGCAGTGAAAGACTTGGCCTCTCACCCGATCAAGCTCTACTTCGACCTCGGCCTGCGAGTGACGGTGAACACCGACAACCGCCTGATCACCGACACCAGCGTCTCGAAGGAGCTGTACCTGGTGCATACCCAAATGGGTGTGCCGTTTGCCGACATCAAGAGCATGATATTGGCGGGTTTCAAGTCGACCTTTCAGCCGTTTCACGAGAAGCAAGCCGCGCTCCGCCGCGTGGGCGTCGAGCTCGACCGCTACGACGACAACGGGCGGCTCCGCGCGCCGGTCGGCTCGGGTGAGCGGCCACCCTCCCGCCGTCCGCGCGACAGCGGCGTCATCTCTTCGGTGGGCGGCGAATAGGCGGCGCTCGCGTCAGAAGTGGACGTCGGCACGCACGTCGCCGGCCATGGCATCCTCGAGCGTCTTCACCGCAGCTTCGATCTCGTCCGAGTCGATGGCGGGTAGCTTGATCTGAAAACGGATGAAGAGATCCCCGGTTTCGTTTTTGCGTTTCACGCCGCGGCCCTTCAGCCGCGCCACCTGACCGCTTTGAGCGTGCTTAGGAACGGTCAGAGTAATTGCGCCGTCCGGGGTGGGGACACGCACCTTGGCGCCGCGGTGGGCCTCGCCGGCCGTGATCGGCAAATCCAAGTACAAATCCAGCCCTGAGCGTTCGAAAAACGGGTGCTTGGTGACGCGAATGCTGAGCAACAGATCGCCTGCGGGGCCGCCGAATGACCCAGGCGCGCCTTGCCCAGCGATCCGCACCTTGTCGCCATTGCCCGCGCCGGGAGGCACGCGCACGGTGATGTCTTCCCCGCCATCTTGCAACCGAAGCTTGAGCTCAGCGCCGCGCAGGGCAGAGATGAAATCGACGCTCACCTCACTCGCAATGTCCGAGCCCTTCATGCCCGAGCTAGCGCCACGGCGACCACCGCGGCTAAAGAGGTCACCAAACAGATCGCCGATGCCTCCGGGGGCCTCACCGGCAGCGCCCGGGGTGCTGAACAGATCCTCGATATTGGGCGCGCGGCCGCGGCCACGCGGGCCGGCGCCTCGCCCGTCGCGATAGGCGCGCGCGGCTTGCGCGTTGAAACCTTCGCGCAGACCCTCTTCGCCAAATTCATCGTATAGGCTGCGCTTTTCCTTATCGGACAATGCCTGGTACGCGCGGTTGACGACCTTGAAGCGAGCCTCCGCTTTTTTGTCGCCGGGATTTTTGTCGGGATGCAGCTGCGCGGCGAGCTTTCGGTACGCCTTCTTGAGCTCGTCATCACTCGCGGTGCGCGACACTCCGAGCTCTTTGTAAAAATCAGCAGCCATGGCTGTTCGACAAGCTAAGCGCCCAGAAGCAGCCCGGCAAGGTCAAGCGCGCTTCTTCGCGGGAGGGGCCGCCCTTCGTCGAACGATGGGCGACCTGCGACGCGCAGCGGGGGCGACACCGCAGCTGACGACCATGGAGTCCACCCATTGGTCAGCGGGTAAATCGGTGAAATCGGCCGTGAAAAAGATGTCTGCAAAGCCGTTGTAATGCAGCAACGCCTCGACCTCGCGCGGGAAGAACTGGCGGTGGGTGAGCGGCACCTTCCAGGGCTTACCGCCCGCCTCGGGCTCGAACTCCATCCAGATCAGAAGCAACTGGCGCAGTCGATCGTACTCGAAGCGTTCAGCGTACTTGACCAGCTCGCCCGTGCTCGGGTGTCTGATCTTCGGGGAGCCATAGGTGCGCTCGGGGTCACGTGAGAGGTCCTCGCCATGCGGCACGGAAAAATCGAACACGAAGCGGCCACCCGGCGCCAGATGGGCGCGCACACGCGCCAGGAACGCTTCCACGTCAGGCCGCGTGTAAAGATGGAGAAAGCAGTTGAACGGCGCGTACACGAGCGGCACGCGCTTTCCCAGCCGGTACTCGCGCATATCGCCTTCGGCCAGGGCCACGCGAGCGCGCACTTGTTTGGGCTCGAGCGCTAGCCGGGCCTGGAAATCGTCGAGCATGGGCCGCGAAAGGTCGACGCCGAACACCTCGACACCGGCTCGCGCGACGTGCAGCGCGATGCGCCCGTTGCCGACGCCGTACTCCAGCACAGGCCCCTTCGATTGGCGCGCCAGACGCACGTAATAGTCGACGTCGTGACGCCGATCTTTGTAGGTCTTCGTGTAGTACGCGGGGTCTTCGTAGTGACCTTTGGCGCCGTCATCGCCGGCAGCGCCAAAATCGCGAATCGTGCGCGCCGGGTCTGCGCCGCGCGCCTTGCCGCTCAAAGATTTACGCGGCCGAGCTCGTTGATGTACTCGGCGACCGCTTCCACGGACGGGCGATGAAAACGCACTTTGCCAGCCGCGATTTCACGCAAGCTGAGCACGGGCGGTTTGTTCTTTGCGTTCACGAGAGCCGGGCCACCCTTCATGATCGTGCGTGTACGCTGAGCCGCTAACACCACGAGGGCGAAGCGGTTCTCTTCTTGTTCCAAACAATCTTCGACGGTAACGCGTGCCATGGTGTGGGCTCCTGACGGGGGGCGCGAATACTAGCTAATGCCGCGTGGCCGAGCAACACACGGGGAGCCGCGCTCCGCGATCGCGGGATGCTTCACGATTTCGCGTACTTGGACGCCTGGCGGTAGGTGGCGTGTGATTTGGGGGCGATCAATGAGGAACAATCTCGCTGCGCGGGGCGCAACGCAAGCCCGGGCCTCGCTCGCGGCGCCCGGCGAAGCGCGGAAGTTTGGAAGGGAGCGGGCGGCCGGGACAATGATGGGGCGAATCGAGCCGACGTTTTGTTGGCCGGTGGCCCCGCCGCAGGCGAGGATCCACGCCTCAGCCAAAAGGAGGCGCCGCATGCAGGTCGATGGATTTTTAGCCAGTGTCTTTAGACCAACCCCGCCGCCGCTTTGGTACGTCACGAACGGCGAGCTCACCGTCGGCCCGGTGGTGACAGGTCTATTGATCCGTGGCGTGGAATGCGGCCGAGTGCCGGAATATTGCCAGGTCAGCCCATATCACGGCGATTGGCGCACGCTCAACGCGGTGCGTGAAGTCGCGGCCTTGCACAGCAAGATGAACGGGGCCGCGCCCAGCTCGCAACAACTTCTCGAGTGGACGCGCCCCATCGAACGCATCAAGGACGAGGCCGAGCTCAGCCACACCATCACCTGGCTCGCCTTGGTGGCAACTGGCGCGGAAAGTGCCATGTTTCACTACCGTGGGCGCAACGGCCGCGCCCTGATCACTCGCTCGGTGATCGGGCCGATTTCCAATGAACGCCTGGGCTACCCAATGCCAGAGCAGGACTTGGTCCTACAGGCCGCCCGCAGGGGCCGGCCTGTGCTGGGGCCCCCGTACGGACCCACGGAGGACGCCCTGGCGATCCGCTTTGCGAGTAGCCGCGGCGGCGTGGGGGCGGCCGCCATGATCCCGCTGTTCATCGGTGAAAGCTTAACCGCAATGCTCGAGCTATCGCGTCCCGGCCACGGATTTCGCCGCAGCGATTTGCAGCGTGCGGAGCGCATCGCCCAGCGGGCGCTGCGAGCACGCTCGAACTGAGCGCCACCCGAGCGAAACCAGTGCCTGAGAACACAACGTCGCTCGGGTGCGGCCCGAGACTGGAGCGCTCGGCTCACTCCCCAGAGGCGCGCGGGTCGGCGATGTGGCCGAGCAGCAGCACCGCCCCCGTAGGCACGTCGATGAGGGCAATCAAGTATGGATGATTCACGGTCATCGAGATCGGCGCGGGCCGCTTGCGCAGCGCCGCCGCGGTAGACATCACTACCGCCGTCGCCGCGGCCGCCTCGACCCCGGTTTCCTGCATCTCGAGCATCGTTTTTTGCAGAACGTCGCTGACGAACAGCGACGGCTCACCGGCAGGCGGCGTGCACATCGCTCCGAAGTCGGCGTGGTCGCGGTCAAATGCCTGGATCATGCCCAGCTTGCGCAGCGCCGCGCCAAGCGAAAAGGCCGACGAGGTAAACGCGGCCTTCGGCAAGGCAAGAGCGACGAGGGCGGCCTTCGCGGGGAGTGTTAGCGCCGCGGCGCCGCGGCGCAGCGTGCGCTCGTAAGCCGCGAGCGACGTTCCCGCATGTGGCAATGCGATGACGAGCGACAAGCGGCGCCCTGCGAACGGCAGCGCCACGACCTGAGCCGAACCGTCATCGACGTAGGCGAATTGAGCCTCGCGATGCATGTAAGTCGCCTGAGCTTCGCGCCGGTCAGCGAGCATGAAGGGCGCGGCGGTAGTGGCCGACGGCGCGAATGGCACCTCCCACGGGAATTTTAGATGCAGCGCGTTGACCAACACCAGTCGCGTCGCACCCCCCAGCGCGCCTTGTGGCAATAAGTCCACAATCTTGCCGCCTGTTTGGTCACTGACCCAGGCGTTCAGCTCCAAACGCGTCGGCTCAGCCTGCTGCCGGAAATCGCGCAACACGACGCGCGCGCCGTAGTTTGCCGCCAGCGTGCTCGTGAATGGCGCCGCCCACACGTAGCTTGCCTCACCCCAAACCGAGCTCACGATCTGCAGCACGTAGTCGCTCGCCGCCGGCGGGCGGTTCGAGACCGGCAAACCCTGCGACGCCGAGGCAAAGCTCTCGGGCCCGCGTGCCAGCAAAGCCTGGCTCAGGGCATTTTGTCCGCCCATGAGCGCCGCTGGCGCGCGCAATCCGAACTGGAGGGCCGCCCCCATTTCGGCCCGCGTACGACCCCGCGCTCCCGCGTAGGCCATGCTCAGCGCGAGGTGCGCACTGATTGGGGCGGCGAGAAGATTCTTACCCGCGCTGTCCGCCGCCAGCTGCGCAAAAAGCGCGGTCGCGAAGGATTATTGGCGGCCACCGCCGCTTGAAGTGATGCGGGGGCAATGCCCTGACTCGGAGCCCTCGAGTCCGCGACGGAGTCCGACGCCGCGGCGCTCGGCGCGAGCCCGCTGGTTTCGCCGCCGCCGACGGCAGGCGCAATCGCCGCCTCCCCGGCTGCGTCGCTTTTGACCGCGGCCCGCCCGCCTTCAGCGGAGGCCGCGAGCGAAGTCGCTGCGCGCGGTGCCCCGGTGTTCGGCCGCTGCTCATGACACCCCAGCACAGCGAAGAGAGCGCCGACATGAACGAGCGAGGCCATCGCGGAGCGTGCAAATACAGTCACCGGGGCAAGGTACGCGGATCGCTCAGGTTTGTGTACTCCCCGCCCGTCACTCATCGAACGCGCGAGAGGCGAAGGAGTCGGCTTTTTGCCGCGCGTTCGACGGTCGCTGGTTGATAAGACGCGACTCGACTTAGAGGCTTGCCCGCTGGCCGTGCGCCTAACCGGTTCTCTAATCGGCGGAGGAGGAGGGATTCGAACCCACGGTACCCTTACGAGTACGCCGGTTTTCAAAACCGGTGCCTTAAACCGCTCGGCCACTCCTCCAAGTCACGGTTACTTGGTCGGGTGTGGATAGCACGGGTTCGGGCGCGCGGCATCGGCGTGACGCATCAGATGGAGAACGCGAGCGGATGCTAGGAACCGATCTGACGCTCGACCGGTATATGCCTTCGACGAGCCGGAAACACGAGCCACGGACGAAGCGCTCATCATCTTGAATCCTGCTCATCTGCTCTGCGCTAGTCCGCCGCCACGCGTCCGCGATTTTGCTTTTTCTGCGCGTGCACGCGCTTGTTTGCGACGCGCGCGGCTTTTTTTGCGCGGCTCGGTTTGGTTTTTCGCCGCCGCTTGGGCGGGACGCTCGCGGCCCGCAACAGCTCAGCGAGCTTCTGCCGCGCGTCGGCCAAGTTGTCGGATTGGTTGCGGGTCAGTTGGCTGATTATTTGGATTCGCCCTTCGCCGTCGAGGCGCGAAACGGCAGCGGCGCGTAAGCGCTCTTTGAGCTCGAAACTGAGGGCGGCGCATTGCTCGAAGTCGAAGCGGAGATCGATCTTGCTCGACACTTTATTTACATTCTGACCACCGGGGCCCGACGCGCGCACCGCCGTCCAACGAAGCGCGGCTTCGGGGATGACGAGATGGGCAATAAGCAGGGGCTCCGACACAGCGCGTACCTGATGACATCGGAGTGTGCTTCGCGCCACGAGAGACGGCTAAATCGAGACTCGGAGCCCCGGCTGCACCTGCAACATAAAGTCATGAAACGCACCTCTCGCTCGACTTTTTTTGAGCAAGAGCAAATCGCTTACGGTTTCGGGCTCGCGCGGGGATCGCCCGCTGCGCTGTCAGCCGGCGACTCTGCGCACGCCCAGGAGCGCGGCTCCGCCCCGGGCGCCAAGAGCGGACCTGGAGCATGCGGACGATGGGTCGAAGCGCTGCTCGGCGCGGGCAGCACGGGTGCTTTGGGAGGCGCGGCCGCGCAACCGCTGACGGCGCTCAACCAGATAATGAGGGCTCCGTGCCGAAAGCTCATGTCCGCAGGCTAGCCCGAGTCGCGATTTGTAGGGCGATTTTTGATCAGCGCGTGCCCAGGTTTGGCTCGGAGGAAAATCGCGCCAGGCTCAGCGGGCCATGCGGCGTTGCCTTGAGCTGTGCCGCCAGGTCCGCCGCGAGCGTGTCGCTCGGGTCGAGCGTGTGTACAGTGGCGAGCGCGAGCGCGAGGTTCGCATGGTCATTCAGAGCCGCTGCGACCAACGCCTGGCCGCGCGTCTCCGTAAGCAACACCGAGCGGGTAGCAGCGTCGATGATCCCGTCTCGCTCCGTGGCTTCGATCACACGTCGTAGCTCTTCTGCCCCGCTCAGGGTCGCGGCGACGCGGTCCGAGCGACCGAGCGGCTGTGGCGCAAAACTCATGAAAAAAGCTCGCGGGATGAGGTGCTCGAGCTGCGCGTGATCGAACTGCGGATCGAGCTCGAGCAAAAGGGGGCGCGCATCCGCGAGTGTGGAGAGCGCGTATTCGCTGGGCCGGCCCCTCAGTGCGACCTCACGGATCAGCGGCGCCAAGGCGGGCTCGGCGGCCAATAAGCGCGCGCGCACGTTACCGCGCTCGAGCAGAGGCATGGGTACGAGCACGATGTCTGGTCGTTCGCCGCGCACGATGCGCGAGGCCAGCAGGCGCCAGGCAACAGCCTCGGAACGCAGTAACAGCAAACCGTCCGGGGGCACGCTCGCCAAGGCTTGATCGGTCCATACCTCCGCCGCCGCTCCACCCTGCCGTTCGGCCGCGAACGCCGAATCCTCCGCGCCCGCGAAAACCAGGGTAAAATCGAATACCACGAGCAGCACGCTCGCCGGCTCCGCAAACGGGATACGGGCGCGCGTGAGCGCAAGAGCGCCGGCTTGCACCGCCAGCGCAGCGCACACGGCCAACGCCGAGACCGACAGAAGTCTCAACGAGCCAAAGGCATCCGGGGTGAGCAGCCCGCCGCGCCCCACCGCAATGCTCAAGTCAGCGAGCACCAGCGCCAATAAAGGCGCAACTGAGCCGCGCGTTGACCGGCGCGACAAGCCAAATGCGAGGCCCCCAACCGCGAGCCCAAACGAGACCACGCCCATGTCGATGAGCCATGCGCCGAGAGCGCTGCTCCGCCCGCCTTGAGCATCGGCCAACGCCAAGCTGGACGCGTCCAGGCCGTGACCAAAATCCAGTCCCGCGTGCCCGGCGAGCGGTCGCAACACGACGGGCAAACTCGTGAGCGCCCACAAAACTACGAAGCCGACGCCAAAACCGAAGATGGCTCGAGCGCGTGGCAACGCCCAGTGGGCAGCCCCGAGCACGACTAGGGCGAGCAAGAGCACCAGTGCGGCGGCGTGTGCCTCCGAGAAGGTGAGCCCAACCACCGCGCCGATAACGGGGGCAAGCCTAAGATCTCTGCGCTGCTGCGTTTGGAAACCGAACGCGAGGCCGGTCAGCGCCAGCGCGGTGCTCAAGACCGCGCCGCCGGCAACCGTGCCCTCGAACTGAAAGCTTTGCGCGAGGGTCGCCGTCAGTGCCGCTGCTAGAGATAACGACGGAGTGAGGCGGGGCGTCGCCGCGCTGCGCTCCAGCACGCGCCGTGCAATTAGATAAATCAGATACGACGACAGCGACAATGCGAAGGCACCCACCCAGGAGGCACGCAGCCAACGCCCGCCGATCGGTAACAACGAGGCAAGCCCGACGAGCACGGAGGTCACTCGGCCCTCAGTGCCCGCGGGCACCAAGCCGAGGGCACGCACCAACGGCAGGTCATCGCGCCAAACCGGGGCGCCATTGGCGCGAAAGACGGTCACGAGCATAGGAATCAGAAAGGCTGCCTGGCAAAACAGGCGATCGAGCCAATGGCGCGTCGCTCGGAGCTGCGGCGTGACCCCATTTGCCGGCTTTGGAGCTCTCTCGAGATTCACCCGATCTCGGTGCCACAAACCCAGCGATCAGCCTACTTTTTGGCTGCCCGTGCGGCGCGTCGCGCTTTTGGGCTCGTTTTGTGTGCGGGAGCCCACGGCCGCAGGCGAAAGAATTGAGCAGCCCGGTTCAAAGCGCTAGAACCGGGGCGCTCATTCAGGGGGCTGCCCCCCGCCCGCCGCGCCCGTGCAGCGGGCTTCACCTCGAGCTTGGGCTCGGCTCCCATCCAATGCGAACACGCTCGGCACGCAAGCTGGGCGCAAAAGGACGACGACTTGGCGCGCTTCATCGACGAGCTCAAACGCACTCACGACGCCGGCGCGCTGCGCGCTTCCGACATCAACCAAGAGGTCGTGCTCTTCGGCTGGGTCGCCAGCCGTCGCGATCACGGCTCACTCGTGTTCGTCGATCTCCGCGACCGTGGAGGTGTGACTCAGATCGTGTTCGACCCCGAGACCTCGAAAGCGGCACACGAGATCGCCAATACGCTGCGCCCGGAGTGGGTGATCGGCGTACGCGGCCTGGTCCGCTCGCGCGGCGAGCAGTTCAGCAAGAAGGAAAACAAGCTCGTCAGTGCCGCGAACCCGAACATCCCTACGGGCGCGGTCGAGCTCAGCGTGCTGGAGGCGTACGTCTTCAACAAGGCCGAAACGCCGCCTTTTAGCCTGGAAGGCGCAACCGACACGCGCGAGGAAGTACGGCTCGAGCATCGCTATCTGGACCTTCGCCGGCAGCCACTCCAGCGTGCGTTGCGCATGCGCCACGACATCAACCTGACGACCCGCAACTACCTATCGAACCAGGGCTGCATGGAGATCGAGACACCTTTTTTGGTGAAATATACGCCCGGCGGCGCGCGCAATTTCTTGGTTCCTTCTCGCCTTCATGCCTCGAAGTTCTACGCCCTCGCGGAGAGCCCGCAGCTGTTCAAGCAGCTGTTCATGGTCGCCGGCTTCGATCGCTATTTCCAGATCGTGCGCTGTTTCCGCGACGAAGACTTGCGCATCGATCGGCAACCCGAGTTTACCCAGATCGACATCGAGCTGAGCTTCATCAATCAGGACGACTTGTTTCGACTGGTAGAAGGCCTCGTGTTCGCGATCTGGAAAGCCGCGCTGGGCGTCGACTTGCACCAGCACTTTCCGAGCGGGCGCTTTCCGCAGCTTAAATTCGACGAGTCGATGGAAAAGTACGGGAACGACAAGCCGGATCTGCGCTTCGGCCTGCCTCACACCGACATCACCGATCTGGTGATCGAGCACGAGGGTGGAGGCATCCCGTTCTGGGCGCCCATTGCCGAAAAGTTCAAGAGTCAAGCGTATCGACGAGATCTGCCCGCTGAGATCGTCAAAGCCATGGTCGTCCCTGGAAGCTCGCCGCTGTCACGTACCGATCAGGAAAAACTCGAACAACTCGCCAAGGGCATGGGTGCGGGCGGCCTAGCGCGCGCCAAAGTTGGGCCGGACGGAACCTGGCTGCAATCTCCGTTGTCGAAGTCGGTCACGCGCGACATGGTGCTCGCGATCAATGCGGCAACGGGTGCAAAAGAAGGCGACTTGCTGCTGTTTCAGTTCGGTAAGACGTCGCTGGTGCACATGGTGCTTGCGAACCTGCGCGTGCACATCGCAAAGAAACTCGGGCTGATCCCCGAAGTGGGTCATGGCGATCACTGGAACTTCTCGTGGGTCGTCGAGCCTCCCTTGTTCGAGTACGACGACGAGCACAAGAGCTGGGCCGCGGCTCACCACGCATTTACTCGTCCGCACGATGAGCACGTCGGTCTGATTGAGCAGGACCCAGGCAAAGTGCTGTGTTACCGCTATGATCTCGTGCTGAACGGCTTCGAGATCGCGGGCGGGTCGATTCGCCTGCATGACCCCGAGGTCCAAGCGCGGGTGTTCGCCGCGCTCGGCATCGGTGACGCCGAGGCTCAGGAAAAATTCGGCTTTCTGCTATCGGCTCTGCGGTTTGGCGCGCCACCGCACGGCGGCATCGCGCTCGGTCTGGATCGCATCGCCATGCTGCTCGCAGGCACGGAAAGCATCCGTGACGTGATCGCCTTTCCAAAAACGCAAAAGGGCACCGATCTCATGAGCAACGCACCGGGGCTCGTCGGGCCGCACCAACTAGCCGAGCTCAGGATCAGAACGGTCGGCGAGGGCTGAGGCCGGCGGAAGAGATTCGCTGACAGGCCGGGGAAGAGGGCCTTTTGTCGGAGCTGTCGCTCACCCGGACGATGGGCGACTCTCCGGCCTCGACTTGAGCTTAGATTGTCGGTGAAACTGACGGTAACCTCCGATGGGCGCGCGCATCCTCGTTGTCGATGACAGCCCCACGATCCGCAAGGTAGTGGGCGCCATCCTGGAGGCGCGCGAGTACCAGGCGCTGTTGGCCGGAGATGGCCAAGAGGCGCTCGAGATGCTCGGCAAGGAGCCCGTCGATCTGGTGTTGCTCGACTTCGTGATGCCGCGCATGAATGGGTACCAGTTTTGTCGTGAGCTCCGCGCCCACCCCGAGTTCAAGAACTTGCCCGTCGTGCTGATGAGCGCAAAAGGCGACAAGATCCGCGGTCAGTTCGTGCAGCAGACGGGGGCGATCGACGCGATTACCAAGCCCTTCGACGCCCGCGGCTTGATTGCGGTGATCGAAGGCGCACTCAAGAAACACGTCGAAGGCCGCGGCCGGCCGGTGCCCGAGGCCCACACCATGCCGGAGGACGAAGAGTCTCAGGCGGAAAACTTCCGGCCGAGCCGCTCGAGCTTCAGCGAGGACCCTGGCCTGCGTCGCGTACAGTCAGCGCAGGAGTTCGGCGTTTCGCTCGCGCACGTGGTGGCGCCCGAGCTCGCCAAAATTGCCGAGCTTTCGCCGGAAATGTCGGACGCCGTCCATGGCGCACTGCAGCGGGCGATCACGCCGGACAACATGGGGGCGCTCTCGACCCTGCTCAAGATGCTGACGTTTGGCGAAAATACGCGCGATGCGTTGTCCGGGGACATCTCGGTCATATCAATCGCGGAGGTGTTGCAGCTGCTGGATCTGCAGCGGCAGACCGGAGTGCTCAGCATCTTCACACGCCAAAATGAAATCACGTTGTACGTGCGCACGGGGCGATTGGATTTTGCGGCCGCGCGGGGGCTGCCCGTAGAATTTCGGATCGGCCGCTATCTCGTCGAGGACGGCGTCGTCACGCGTGAGGAGCTGAACACGGTGCTGCAGAATCGCGCAGGCTCGAGGCGGCTGTTCGGTGAGCTCCTGATTCAGCTCGGCATGGCCACCGAGGAACAAGTAAAGCGTGCGTTGTTCCGCCAAACGACCGAGCTCGTGTACGAGGTCGTGCGCTGGAAAATAGGGCGATTTGCCTTCACGGTGGGGGCAGAGAACATGGCCGCAACCAAAGCCGCGCTCGGCATCGAGACCGGCGGACTAGTCATGGAAGGCTTTCGGCGCGTCGACGAGTGGCGTTTGATCGAAGGCTCCTTCGACTTCGACGAAGTCCTGTACCACGACACCGTCGCCATCGAACGGTTGGGTCAGGACGCGAACCTGACGCGGCAGGAACGCGCGGTGCTGAGCGCCATCGACGGCCAGCGGACCATCCGTGAGATCGTCGACTTGACCGGCGGCAGCTCCTTCGAGCTGTGCAAGATCTTGTATCAGTTTTTGAAGTCGCGCTTGGTCCGGCGCCAGGCCGCGTGAGCCATGGCGGCGGGCGCAGACCTAATTTTTCTGCGCGGCCGCAAGCGCCTATCTGCGTGGCATGGCTCAGCATGAGCCTCCTCACGCGGCTGACGCGAGACGACCTGGTGGCAGCGCGTGCCATCCTCGAGCCCAGCACGCTGCGTGTCGATCTGGAAGCCGAGCTGGCCCGTGATTTTGCGCTCCCGTGGTTGCTCCGCGCGGAGGAAAACACACCGCCCGTGGCCCTCCTTTTGGCTTGGAGTGTGGCTGACGAGCTCCATCTGCTCGAGCTGGCCAGTCATCCCGACCACCGCCGCCGTGGCTACGCTCGCCTGCTTCTGACCGCACTTTTGGCGCACGCGCGGACCTACCACAAACGCCTGATATTGCTGGAGGTGCGGCGCTCGAACCTGGCCGCCATCGCGCTTTACGAGAGCCTTGGGTTCGAGCACACCGGGGTACGCCGCGGCTACTATGCGGATAACGATGAGGACGCTCTCGAGATGCGCATCACGCTGAACCCTGAAACGGGCACTTCGATGCCGAGCGTCGTTTGAGCATGGGCGCGCGCACTGGCTTGGCCTGGACCGCTCTGTGGCTAGCGGTCGGTGCGTGCGAGGATAGAAAGAGCACCGCACAGCATGCGAACGAGCCGAGCCCGAACGCCAATATCCTGCCGGCACCGCTGGCGAGTGGTGTCGACACACCAGCGGGCGACAAGGCCGAGGACGCCGGTCATCGGGAGCCAGCTCGGCTGAGCGATGCTGGTTTAGACGCAGCTCCGCCCGACCCGCCCCATGCGCTGCGTGAAGATCAGCCGTTGCCTAACGAAGCGCCCCGCGAAAGTAGCGGGTTGACCCTGATCGCGCGTTTTCGCTGGTTGGACGCGGTGGGCCCGGCGCGTGTTCCAGAGCTGAATGCCGAGGGGCTGCAGCGAGCTCGCGATGCTGTCGGCTTCGACGTGGTCATCGATCTCGCTGGCGGCCGCATGCGGTTTGCCTTTGCCTCGCGGGCGTTCACGCTGCCCCTCGGCAGTGAGTTGCATGCGCGCGACGACCTGTACGGCCACGCGCTCTCTTGGCCCGACCACACGATGTATACGGTGCTCATGCCGGGCGCGCTGCGCAGTGTGTTCTCCGAGCAACGCGCCGACGTCGTGCCCTTGGTGCGAGCGCGCGTCAGCGAGCTTGCGGGGGGCTCCTTGTTTGCGCTGAGCACGGAGCGGGCCGAGCTCAGCACGCCTACGGGTAAGCTCGAAATAGAGCAGGGTCGGGCCAACAACCCTTTGCCGGCGAACTCGGCGTGGGCAAGCGGGGCGAGCCTTTGCCACCTGTTGGTCGAGCTCGTGGATGCCTCTCCGACGAGCCCCGTGTGCCGATTCGATCTCGTGCCCCTACGCGCGGAGTACAGTTGGCCGAACGGCGAGCACATCGCGTTCGAAGTGGCGCGGCTCACGCGACGAGCCGACCTCAGTCCGAGCCTGCTCGCCATGCCGCCGTCTGGCGCGCAATTCCGACAGAGCGAGCTGCCACCATCACCCCCGAACGCGCTGCTTTCGAACAGCGAGCTCTCGGAATTCCGGTTGCGACCGGCCGCTCGCACCGAGCGTCTCGATCCGGTCGCGCCAAAGACCGGCATGTTACTCGCGAATCATGGTGATAGCCTGCGTTACGTCAGCATCGACGGCGCATTGGTAGCTCGTCTGCCGCCTGGAGCAGAGCTAGCGCTGCTCGGACTGCGCGCGGGAAAATATCAGGTCGCCGTGCGGAATTTCTTTAGCTCGGAGGATACCCGGCTCTCGACGGTGGAGGTCCCGGCGCGGCTTTGGTTGGGCGATGAGCCCGACAAGGCGCATTGACCCGCCCGCTCAAGAGTCGAGTTGGCGCCCGCCCGCTTCGTAGTCTTCTGCACTAAACTCCGTCTCTTCGTAGCCCGAGGCCACGAGCCTCGAGTGCAGGGCTTCGGTGGCTATCTCAATCACTTCGAAGCGCGTGGAAAACGAAAAATACTCGTCTTCGGGCAGGGGCGGGAGCGCGGTCAAACGCTGTTCCAAAAAGTCGTGCTCTTCCGGCGCGACACGCAGCATGGAACGCGGGCCGTCATGCTCGGTGCCCGAAAACAGCGCGTCGTAGGCGATGCCGATTGGGTTGAACCACAAGAACACTGCCGTCGAGCAGATCGACCAGTCATGAACGTTTGCGGTTGGGACGCGCCAGAAGCCAGTCAGCCGCGCCCGTACCAGCTCACCAAAGTACGAGCCGGCGGCCCGCGCAATCAGCGGTGCGAGCTCGGGCCGCTCACGGATAGTTTCGCGAGACAACGTTGCGTAATGATCGAGTAGCGGCAGGGTCTCCGGGGTGAAATCCAGCTCGACGTGTAACGCGCGCCTCACGTATTCGAGGCAGGCAGTGACGTAGTCCGGAATGGGCTCGGGGGGCGGTTGATAGTCGGGCATCGCGCTGGCAGACCGTTTTGAGACACTCGGAGGCCCCGAGCCCATGCCCGATTCGACCGAGCGAAGCCAGCAAAGACCTGAACAAGGCCTAGATTGCCCGTCTTCGTCGAAAACGGCGTTCCACTTTCGCCGGAAGGTGAGCGCGCCGAATACGCGGCCTTGGGTTCCTGAGCGAGCGTGTTACGCTGGAAAGTCTCCCATGCGACTCGGCATCCTGAGCGATATCCACGCAAACTACGAAGCGTTGAGCGCCGTGGTCGAAGCCTTCAAGCGCGAAGAGATCGACAAGTACTATTGCCTTGGCGATACCGTAGGTTATGGCGGCTCGCCCAATGAGTGCGCGGACATCGTGCGGAATCTGGTGGAAGCCACGATCTTGGGTAACCACGACGCCGCCGTCGCTGGCCGTATGGACTACTCGTATTATTACGAGGCCGCACGGCATGCTCTAGACACCCATGCGCAGCTCCTGTCAGACGAGAACATGAGCTGGCTCAAGGCTCTGCCCTACCAGATTAAGTTCGATGAAATCGGCGTACACCTGTGCCACGGCTCGCCGGTCCGCCTAGAAGAGTTCGAGTACATCTTTGCGCCCGAGCAGGCGCGTGAATGTCTGCCGATTTTCGACGAGCTGGGTCACATCACCCTGATCGGCCATTCGCACCTTTGTAAGGTGTTCGCGCTCACCAAGAGCTCGGTCGAAGAGCTGCCCCCCATCGACTTCGAGCTGCAACCCGATCGAAAGTACATCGTGAGTGTGGGCTCGGTCGGTCAACCCCGAGACTACGACAACCGCGCGAGCTACACGCTCTACGACTCGGACCGTAAACGCTTCGAGTTCAAGCGCGTGGAGTACGATATCGAGACGGCGGCGGACAAAGTGCTGCGCGCGAAGCTCGAGCGGAATTTCGCGCACCGCTTGTTCATTGGAGTTTGAACGCAGCGGCGAGTGGCCGCCGACCGACCGCTACTGCGCTATCGACCACGCCGTGCTCGTCGGCGTGTCACTCAAGGTCACGCCCAGCGCCAAAAGCTCGTCGCGGATGGCATCGCCAGCAGCGAAGTCCCTATTTTTTCGAGCCTCGGCGCGACCGGCCACCTTTTCCTCGATCGCCGCTGCAGTTAGACCGCGGAGGGCCATGCGCCGGGTCTGCGCGCGGGCAAAATACGCTTCTGGCGTCGCGTGCATGAGCCCGAGATCCAGTCCGACCTTGGCCATCGCCACCAAGATCTGATGGGCTAGAAAGCCGGCAATGCCCTGAAAGCCGACGTCCTTCGTGCGCTTCTTCGCGAGATCGCAGGCTTCGTTGGCGGCTTGTGCCATCTCACCCAGGGCGGCGAGAGCCACGGGCGTGTTCAGGTCATCGTCTAACGCTTCCTCGCAGGCACGCTCGGCGTTGGCGACGCGTTCCCGAAACGGCACGAGCTCCGCTGGCAACTTCGCCGTCGGCGTCACCGCCGCCGCGACCAGCTCACGAAGACGCTGCAAGGCTCCGTATACGTAATCGACGCGCCGTTCCGCTTCATCGACGCCCGGAAAGACGACGCGGCCGGAAGTCAGCGTCTCGGTATCGAATTGCAAGGGTCCGCGATACTGCGCGCCGAGCAAGAACCAGCGAAAGCCCTCCGCGTCATTGCGCTCCAATACGTCGCTCACGGTTACGAAGTTGCCGAGCGATTTGCTCATCTTCTGCTTGTCGACGTTGACGAAGCCGTTGTGCATCCACAGCTTCGCGAGCGGGCCTTCCCCAGGGTGAGCAGCCTCGCTCTGCGCGACCTCGTTCTCGTGATGCGGGAAGATCAGATCCATGCCTCCCGCGTGCACGTCGAAGCCGTGACCCAGGTAATGGCCGCACATTGCGGAGCACTCGATGTGCCAGCCCGGGCGGCCGCGACCAAACGGGCTTTCCCAGCCCCATTCATCCGGTCCGCAACTCTTCCAGAGTGCGAAATCGAGCGGGTCGTGCTTGTCGCTATCGCGCTCCACGCGCGCGCCAGCGATCAGATCGTCGATGCGGCGGCGCGACAACTTGCCGTAGGCCTCGAAGGAACGCACCGCGAAGTAGATGTCTTTTTGGCCCGGTTCGGGCTCGATCGCGTAGGCACTACCGTTTTGCAACAAGGTCGCCGTGAGCTCGAAGATTTGCGTCAAATGGTCGCTGACTCGCGGTTCGTGATCGGGCGTCAAGCAACCGACCGCGCGCATTTGCTCCTGGTAAACGGTCGCCATGCGCCCCGACAGCGCTAATGGATCCTCGCCGTTTTTTTTGGCACGAGCCAAAATTTTATCGTCGACATCGGTGATGTTCCGGACGTAGCTCACCGCGTGACCTTGATTGCGCAGGCGTCGCACGAGTAGGTCGGGGGCGAGGGCGGCCCGGGCATGGCCCGCGTGTGGCACGTCGTACACCGTCGGTCCGCAACAGTAGATGGTGACCCGATCCGCCTTCGGAGTAAGCTCCTCGATCGAGCGGGTGAGGGTATTATAGAGCCGCGGAAACGAAGCCATCTGAGATCCGATTGTACCCGGGCGCCGGGACCATGAAACCCCTAACGCCAAGAGTCCCAGCGGCCCGGCCCTGGGCCGGGTAAACCGGAGCCCCCGGAGGCGCGCGGGAGCCCGTAACGGTTACGGGAGCTCACGTGCCGAAAGCCAGAAAAGGCGGAGACTTGCGCGCGCTCGCGTCCAATCATCATCGGTCGAACCGCGAGCACGCCCGCCAAAAACCCACCGATATGCTCGAAGAACGCCACGCCGCCGGGCGAGTCGAGCCCGAGGGCGGACAAGCCGCCCGTCAACTGCAGCACGAACCAAAACCCGATCACCACCCACGCCGGCCACACCATGAAGAAGAAGCCCATGAACACGGTCACCGGAATGCGCGGATAAAGCACCAAGTAAGCGCCCATCACGCCCGCAATCGCGCCGGAGGCGCCGACCACGGGCACGCCGCTACCCGGGCCCGTCATCACCTGAGCCGCGCCGGCGCAAACTCCGCACAATAAAAAGAACGCAAAGTAACGACGGTGACCGATCACATCCTCGACGTTGTCGCCGAAGATCCAGAGGAAGAGCATGTTGCCGGCCAAATGCCCGAAGCCGCCATGCATGAAAATGCTCGTAAAGAGCGTGAATGCTTCGCCCGACGGGTCGGCGGAAATACGGGAAGGCACGAGCCCATAACCCGCCACGACGTAGGAGTCGCCCCGGTTGGCAATCAGCCAAGACTCGAGCACGAACGCCAGCACATTCACGGCGATCAATGCGTAGTTGACATACGGAGTGGTCCGCGTCGGGTTCTGGTCGCTGACCGGGATCATCGGCGCAACGACTTTACCCTGAATTCGTCCCCGAGCCCGAGCCCCGCGTTGAAGTGCGGCGATGAATCGCGAAGGTCGATGCCAAGGCCGCGCGACGAGCGGTCTTGCTTGCGTATTTTTTTCTGACTAGCGTCACTCGCGGTCGTCATTGGGTTATCGCGCCGAGCGCGGCGTGACGCGCGCCCAGCCGCGGCAAAAGTGGTTGCCGGCCGAAGAGCGGTGCTAAGCTTTCGGTCCCGCCCGCGGCAAGATCGGTCATGAGCACACAACGCGTCTTCACCATATCGGAGGTCAACGCGCTGATTCCCGCGCTCTCTTCGCTGGTTGGTGATCAATTGCGCGAGCAGAGCGACATCGAGCATGGTCTTGCCGAGCTCACGCGCTTGTCGGGCTCTTCGCCGGATTCACTCGAGGCCACAGCCGACGACCGCAAAGACGTCCTGAAACTGAAGCGCGAGCTAAAAAAGCGCATTCAGCGCTACGAAGCCGGCTGGGCCCGCGTCCAAAGCTTGGGCGGAGTGATCAAGGATCCTCAAATCGGCTTGGTGGATTTCTACGGGCGCGTGGGTGAGAAGTTGGTTTGGCTGTGCTGGCGATACGGTGAGGACAGCCTGGGTTATTACCACGACCTCGAATCCGGATATCCGAGCCGGCGTCCACTCACCGCGGAAGTCCGCCGTCATCTTCTGAATTAGCCCGAGCTCAATGCCTGTCGATCGAACAGCCGCGGTCCGCGCTATCAGTGACTTTTTGAGCGCGCTGGGTTTCGACCCGACGACCCACGCGGAGCTCGCCGATACACCGGAGCGCGTGACAGAGGCGTTCAGTGACGACTTGCTCCGCGGCCAGGGCGTGGATCTGGGCAAGCTCGTGCGGAGCGGCGCCAGCGCCGCGCCGCTCGTGGCGAGAGCCGGCCCCGTTTCGATCAGCGAGATCGCAGTGGCGACGGTCTGCCCGCACCATCTGCTGCCTGCCCTCGGCGTTGCCCACGTAGTCTATTTGCCCGGCGAAAGCCTGCTCGGCATCGGGACGATCGCGGCTTTAGTGGACGCTTGCGCTCGCAGGCTCACACTGCAAGAGGCAATCGGCGAGCGCGTGGTGGGGGCGTTGATGGAGCACGCCGGAGCGCGCGGCGCATACTGCGAGCTGGCGCTGGAGCATGCGTGCCTGCGCGCCCGCGGCGAGCGGCAGGCCGCAGCGGTCGTACGGAGCTCAGCGCGCGCGGGCGAGCTCGCGGGGCCCAACGGGCTACGCGAGCTCGTGCTCGCACTCGGCCGTTCACAGGCCGCGCTTTGACCTCCGTGCTGATCACCGGCGCGAGCCGCGGCATCGGGCGGGCGACGGCTCTCGCCTGCGCCACGCGCGGAGTGAAGTTGGGGTTGCTCGGCCGTGCGTCCCTGGAGCAGCACGAGACGCTGAGCTCGTGCTTGAAACAAGGCGCAGCGCGCGCGCTCGATCTGACCGCGGATGCCACGGACGCGCCGCAGCTGGAGCGCGCGGCGAGCGAATTTTTGACGGCGTATGGCGCGCCGGACGCGCTCATTCACAACGCCGGTATCGCTCGGCGCACGCGGCTCGAAGACACGACGCTCGCGTCCTGGAACGAGCAGCTGAGCGTCAATCTGACGGCGCCCTTCGTGCTCACCCGCGCGCTCTTACCGGCGATGCGCGAGCGCGGCAGTGGGCGCATCTTGTTCGTCGGCAGCATCTCTTCGACGCTGGGAACGGCAAACCTGGCCGGCTACTGCGCAGCTAAGTGGGGCATCGTAGGATTGATGAAGAGCCTCGCCGAAGAGCTGAGTGACAGCGGACTAATGACGTGCGCAATTCTCCCGGGATCCGTCGACACCCGCATGCTGCAAGGCAGTGGCTTTGCACCGCGCATGACCGCGGATTCCGTCGCGCTCACCCTCCTCCACTACGCCCTCGACGCCTCGCTGGCCCACAACGGTGCCAGCATAGAAATGTTCGGAGTTTGAAGGGCCCGTCACAGTTCGGGACAGGGGCCTCGACCAGCGACATTTATGTTGCGATGAGAGAGGGCCCGCCACACCCGCTTTTCTCTACCGTTGCTCCCTTCCGGGCCTGGCGGGGTTCGAGTTGCGCTGTCGGCGGACCCACAGATTCAGTGACGAACGAGGGCATAGCGCACGCGGGTTAGTCTGCCAAGCGCCGAGCGCGCGGCCACGCGGGCGGCTGGTAGGCCGCGTCTGGTGAGGAGCACCTGAAACCGGGCTACATTTGAAAGCGGGCAGTACTGGCGCTGATTGGCTGATGAGCGATTCCCAAAGACCAAAACCTGCGTTCGGCGGTAACGAGATTCCCGACCTCGTCCTCGACCCGGTGCCGCGACCGTCGCTCGACGCAGCTAGATCGGACGCCCGTGGCGCTGGCCGTAACGACCCCGATCTTTTCTACGAAGAGGGCGGCGAGACGATGAGCCTTGCCATCGAGCTCGACCAAGACGCCGGGTACGGAAAAATCGAGTTCGGTGATACGATCGAGCTCGACGCGCCGGGCCTAGCGCTCGAGCCCGCGGGTCAGTTTGCCTTGCTCGACCCTGCGCCGCGTCCCGGGGCCGCCCGGCGCGGGAGCGTCGGAAACGCTGCCGGCTGGCCCTCGGGGCGAGCACCGGACAGCGGCACGCTGGAGATCGATCCGGTCGAAATTTCGATCGCCGGCGACTACGGCCCAGCGCCGGACAACGCGCTGCTAACTCCGCTCTACGCCTACCGCGTATTTATCCGGCGACGTCAGCTCGAGCGACGCTTGGCGCGGCTGGCTACCGCACGCGACAGCGCGGAATTCGAGCGCGAAACCGTGCTCGCCGAGCTGGCTCGCGAGCTGCGCGCGGCGGCTGAGCAGGTCCCGGAGCTGCGCCAATGTTTGACGCCCGTCGTCGAGCTCGAACAGCTCGCCGGCCAGCGCGGGCAAGCGCTGTCCTCGCTCACCGCGGAGCTTGGCGAACAAGGCGCACAGTTCGATGCTGAGCTGACTCGCAGTGCAGAACGAGTGAGCGCCCAAAAAATAATCGCTCACCAAGCCGAAGCGGCGCGGGCCGAGCGCGAGCTTCTTCTCGAACGCGGCGAAGCAAAGCGCAAGCGCGTCCTGATCGAGATCCGCGCGCTGACTCACACGGCTACCCAAAAGCTCGGCACCGCGGGGGGACAAATCCCCGAAGCGGAAGCAGCGCAGCTCGTCCTCCTGCGTCAGCGCGCGGAAACGATGCAGCCCGAGATCGCGCAGGCCCGGGCGGACCACGAGCTGACGAGGCAAGCGCTTGCGCGCGCCGAAGCGGGGCTCGAGGCAGAGCAACGAGCCGAACGCGGCGTGCTACGCGGGAAGCAGGCGCTGACCGAGCAGTATCGGAAAGAGCTCGATGCTCGCCGTGTCGGCCTCGTCGAAAGCGAGCAAAGACAGCGCCAGGCCTTGGCTGAGCTCGGCCGCGCCGTGCTCGGAGCGCGCGGCCGGGTGCCCATCGCCATGCCCTGGCTCGAGAGGGTGCAAAGCAGCAGCGCGCGCGCCGACCAAGCCATCGTTCGCCATGAAACGGAGCGGCGCGCGCTGCACGCTTATGATCGGAATCGCGTCAAGCAAGGCGTGCGGCTCGTCTGCACCGCTTTGGTTCTAACCTTGCTGCTCATTTCGTTGAAGCTCGCACTGTGAGCCGACGGCTCGTGATGGCTATTCCGGCGGATCGAGATAGTCCACTTCCACGCCGCGATGGGTGCGAAAGCGTGTCGCGCCTGGCCGCCGCGACACGACGTAGCTCGGACCCATGGGCACTTTACCGAGACCACCGGGCGTATCGACGATGAACTTCGGCAGCGCGATGCCGGAGAGGCGACCCTGGAGCTCGCTCATGATGCGAAGCCCGGTGTCGAGTGGAGTGCGCAAATGACTCGTGCCACGCACCGGGTCCGCCTGCAGTAAGTAATAGGGCTTGGTGCGCTCGCGCACCAAGCCCCGGAAGAGCTCGGCGAGCACCGCGCTGTCGTCGTTTACACCGCGCAGGAGCACGGTGTGGTTCAAAACCGGGAAACCGGCGTCCGCCAGGCGACGGAGCCCGTCGCGCGCTTGCACCGTGAGCTCCTTTGGGTGGTTGAAGTGAGTCATGATCCAAATCGGGTGGAAGGGCCGGAGCGCTTCCACGAGCTCGCTCGTGATGCGTTGGGGAAGCGCTACCGGAATGCGCGTGGCAATCCGGATCGTCTCCACGCTCGGGATTTGTCGCAGAGATTGCAATACGCGCGCGATGCGCGGCGTGCTCATGGCGAGAGGATCGCCGCCACTCACGATCACGTCGCGAATTTCGGGATGCGCCCGTAGGTATTCGAAAGCCGGCAACAAGCGCCGCTCCGAGCGCGGGCCGGCGCCCGTGCCCACGATGCGACTGCGCGTGCAGAAACGGCAATACACCGCGCAGCGATCCGTGACCAACAAGAGCGCCCGGTCCGGGTAGCGTTGAATGAGCTCCGGTGCGACCTCGTGCGACTCTTCGCCCAAGGGGTCACGCAGATCGCCCTCGACCTCGCTCGCCTCGAACGCGTGGGGCACGACCTGACGGCGGATCGGACACGCAACATCGAAGGGGTCGCACAGGGAGAGGTAATAAGGGGTGATTGAAATCGGCAGGCCGGCGCGTTCAGCCGCCCTTGCACCCGCTAACTCTTCCGGCGACAGCCGAAGCTTTTCCTGCAGACCTTGCACGGTGCGCACGGCGTTGCGGAGCTGTGAGGCCCAGCCCTCAGGGTCCGCATCGAGCGATCTCCGGAGCGGTATCGGCTCCGGAGTGAAGAGCGGCTCCGGACCTGCGGTCACGCCTTCCGTCATCGCGCGCTCGCGGGCGGAGCGGCTGAGCCGTCGTCCGCATTGGGAACCTTCATGTGCGCGAGGGCTTCGTCGTCCACGGTCACGGGGTAGCGCTGCCGGAGCTCTAACTCGAGCTGCGCTTCCCGCTCACGGATTTTCTGTTGCACGAGCGCCACCCGGATGGTCCGTTCGGCGTCCTGAAACGATCGGTCACGGGCCTCGGTCCGACCGGTCATGCGCACGATGTGAAAGCGTCCGCCATCCATCACCACGTGACCGAGCACGCCGCCGACTTGGTCGATTTCGAACACCGCCGCGCGCAGCGCTTCCGGCACGCGCGGGTTTGCTCCGCGTGGATGTCCCGGCGGCCCGACGATGCCTAAATCCCCCGCGAGCTCGCTGGGGTTGGGGCCGGCCGCGTTGCCCAGCTTATCCAAAGAGACTTCCGACACGAGCTTGCCCCACTCCACGGCCGAAGCCCCCAACGCCCTTTGCAGCGCGGCTTTGGCCTGGGCTTCGGTCGCTACCGCCACGTGTGCGACTCGCCGCCGCTCCGGTTCCTTGAAATCGTCATGGTGAGCGTCGAAATAGCCGTGCACGTCGGCATCCGAGATCTCGCTCGGGCTCGGTGCGTTGCTTCGTACATCGCGCAGCAACTCGTCCTTCAACATTTGACGCACGCGCTCCTGGGTTTCTGGCTCCTTGTCGAGACCGCGACGCTTGGCTTCCTCCGCCAGGAGCTCGACCTGAATGATCTCGTTCAAGAGCAACTTCCGCCGGTCCGCGGACTGATAACGAAGGCGCTCGAAAGGATCCATCCGCTCGAGCGTTTCCGCGTACTCGCCCAGAGTGATCTCGCGCTCGCCAACCTTGGCTAGCACCTGCCGCGCAAGCTCCGGAGTCAACTTGCCGGGCAACGCGCTGGCCGACGCCGCAGCGCCCGGGGTGGGTGTCGGTTTCGGTTTGTCATGGCAAGCGCCCGCGCCCGCGGCGCACAGCAGCGTCGCAAACGAGCGAGAAATAAGGCGCGAAAGAGCCCGCATGAAGAACCCGCCGGGAATACTACGGAGCCGGCCAAAGTGCCAGAATCGCCGGCACCGGAAGCCGCGCGGCCGCGCCGCGATTTGGCGACCGCCGTTCGCCGTATGCCATTGCCAGCGATCGCGGGCGGCAGTACGACGGAGGGCGTGGAAGAAGAGTCGAGCGGCAAGCTTCGCTACAATCGCGTCATCATCAAGCTGAGCGGTGAAGCGCTGAGCGGTAAAGAGGGCGGCTCCGGCATCGACACCGCGACGCTAAAGGCCACCGCCGCCGAGCTCGCCGAGGTGCATTCGACCGGAGTACAGCTCGGTCTAGTGGTCGGTGGCGGCAACATTTTTCGCGGCTTGCGCGGCGCGAGTGAAGGCATGGATCGCGCGCAAAGCGACTACATGGGCATGCTGGCCACCGTCATCAACGCGCTCGCGCTGCAGGACGCTTTGGAGCGCTGCGGCGTGAAAACGCGGGTAATGACCGCTATCGAGATCAAGCAGCTCGCCGAGCCGTACATCCGGCGCCGGGCGATGCGCCATTTGGATCGCGGTCACGCGGTAATTTTCGCGGCCGGCACGGGCAACCCTTATTTCTCTACCGACACCGCGGCCTCACTTCGGGCCATGGAGATACACGCCGATTGTCTGCTCAAAGCCACCAAGGTCGACGGTGTGTACGATCGGGATCCGCGCCGGCATCTGGACGCGAAGCTACTGACGAGCGTGAGCTACGACCGATTCTTGAACGACCACTTGGGGGTCATGGATTCGACGGCGGTGGCGCTGTGTCGAGAAAACGGTCTGCCAATCCGAGTTTTCAAGATGGTTCCTGGGAATATTCGCCGGGTGTGTCACGGCGACCCAGTGGGCACGTTCGTGAGCGACAAGGCCGAATGAGGCGGCGCGCGGAGCGGCTGCTTCGCCGCGGCTGAGGTGCGCCGAGGCCGGTAAATTGGCCGCGGCGTTGGTGCGGCGTGGGCGCTTCGCGCTAAGCTTCCTGCACCTCCATGTGGCAATCACTCCCCGAGTTGGGCACGGGAATCGTGTACGCGATTCTCATCGCCGCCGCCTACACCTTCGCCGTCGCCTTGGCCGCCGGCCGCGGCCGGCCCCGCCTGTTGCAAGCCGCGCGCATGGGCGCCTACGCCACCTCGGGCTTGGTGTTGTTCGCGGTGCTGCTGCTCTCGTACGCCTTCGTCTCGCACGACTTTCGCATTCGCTACGTGGCTCATTACAGCGACCGGCGGATGTCTACGGCGTATCTCCTCACGTCGTTATGGGGCGGGCAGGACGGCTCGTTGCTCTGGTGGTCGCTTCTGCTCTCGGGTTACGTGACGGCATGCGTGGCGTGGTTGAAGGGGCGTTACCGCGAGCTTCAGCCGTACGTGATCGCCACCTTGATGGTGATCGTGGGCTTCTTCGCGATGCTCATGTTGTTCGCGGCCAATCCCTTCGAAACCAGCATCGCCGGCGCTCGGCCCGATGGAGAGGGCTTGAATCCGCTCTTGCAGAATTATTGGATGATCATTCATCCGCCCTGCCTGTACATGGGTTTCGTGGGCTGTTCGGTGCCCTTTGCGTTCTGCGTGTCCGCCCTCGTGACGCGCCGACTGGACAATGAGTGGGTCGTGGCCGTCCGCAAATGGATGTTGTTCGCCTTCCTGTTCCTGTCCATCGGCAACATCCTGGGCATGATGTGGGCCTACGAGGAGCTCGGCTGGGGCGGGTTTTGGGCTTGGGATCCGGTAGAGAATGCGGCTTGCCTGCCTTGGTTCACCGCTTCGGCGTACGTTCACTCCACCATGATCCAGGAGCGGCGTCCGATGCTCCGGGTGTGGAACGTGTTTTTGATCTGCCTCACCTTCTTCCTCACGATTTTCGGCACGTTTCTCACGCGCGCCGGCATCATCACCAGCGTGCATGCCTTTGCTCAGAGCAGTATCGGCACCTACTTCGTGTACTTCATGGGCGTAATCTTGGGCGCGAGCGCGGGCCTCATGGTGTGGCGTCTGCCGGAGCTCAAGAGCAAGGGTCAGATCGAAGCCGTGGCCAGCCGCGAGGCCATGTTCGTGGCCAATAATTGGGCCCTGCTCGGAGGCATGACCTTCATTCTGGTGTCCACGATGTACCCGAAGATCAGCGAGCTGTGGGGCGAGAGCGCGACCGTAGGCCCGCCGCACTTCAACCGTTGGATGGGCCCAATTGGCCTCATCATTTTCGCGCTCATGGGGCTCGCGCCGCTGTTTGGCTGGCGAAAGACCAGCGGCACGTCCATCAAAAAGGCGTTTCGCGCTCCGCTGATCGCCCTCGCGGCGATGATCGTCTTGCACGCCATCTTCGGGAGCTCCCTCGGTTACCCACCGTTGGTGGCGCGCGATGCGTTTTATCCCGGCCTAGTGGGCGTGCTGATTCAAAAGGTAGGGTCGACCTTGCCCGCCATCACCATCGCCCTCAGTGCCTTCAACGTCGCGGTGATCGTGCAGGAGTTCGTGCGCGGCGTGAACGCGCGTCGGGCCGCTGCGAGCAAACGCGGTGAGGGCGAGTCCGTACCGACCGCGCTCTTTCGTCTGATTGAAAAGAATCGCCGCCGGTATGGCGGATATATCGTCCATTTGGGCATCGTTTCCATGTTCGTGGGCTTCACGGGCACGGCTTGGAACATCGACCGCGAGACCGCGATGATGCCCGGGGAACACTACCGCATCGGCCAGTACGATCTCACGTACCTCGGCTCGCGCATGTGTCCGGGCAACCCCAAGTGCAGTCCCGAAGAGCAATCGGACATCGAGAAGCGAATGCTGTTTGCCGATGTGGACGTGGTACGCGCCGGCAAACACCTCGGCCGCGTGACCCCAGCAAAGTTTTTCTACCAGTCCCAACCGGACGGGCCCACTACGGAAGTGAGCATGATGCGCTCGCTCCAAGAAGACTTGTATACGGTCGTCGGTCAGATCGATCCGCAGTCCAAGCGCGCCACGTTTCAATTTCACGTGAACCCACTCGTGTCCTGGATCTGGGTAGGGTTATTGATTCTAATGACGGGAACCATCACTTCCCTATTTCCGGAGCTCAGCTTCGGTGAGGTGGGTGCCTGGTCGTACGTTCGAGCCGGCGCTGGCGTTGCCGCAGGCACCGCCTTCGCCGTCTGGATCGCCATGGCTCCCAGCATGAGCTATGCCCACGAACGGCCGGCAAACGCCGAAATTGGCCCACAATTGACCGGTATTAGCGCAAAGACTCTAGCTCATCGGTTGCCCAGCTCGAGCTTTGGGATGGCTGGCTTCGCAGGGCTGGCGCTCGGCTCCGTGGTCTCGATCGCCCGGCGGCGGCGAGACAGTGCTAAGAGCTCGCGCGCTGATTGATGGACCTTTCTTCTCGCATGAGTGCGGCGCGTTGGGCCGCACCGCTGATCACGTTGATTGCGGCCATTGTTGCCGGCACCTTGTACGGCGTGCAGCTGGTGGTGCTGACCCTGGCGGGCGCGGCGTTGCTCTTGGTGATTTGGCTGCTCTGGAGCAGCGTCCAGGCGCTCGCTGGCGAATCCGAGCTGACCTTCGAAGAGGCGTTCAGTCTGGGAACGCGCTCCGCGGAGGAAGAGCAAAAGCGCGCCGTACTCCGCGCGTTGAAGGACCTCGAGTACGAACGAAGCGTCGGAAAGATCGGCGAGGACGACTATCACGAGTACGCGGCGCGCTACCGCGCCGAAGCCAAGCGCCTGATTCAGACGCTCGATGAGAGTTTGGCGGAGGGACGCAAACACGTGGAGCGAGAGCTCGAGCGCCGGTTGGCAAAGAGCCCTGACCCGTCCTCGGAGAGCCTTGGAAACAGCGCCGTCGAGCCCCGCGAAGCCGTCGATGCGAAGACGAGCGAGCCGCCGTTGAGCGATGAAGAGAGCGCGTTCAAGTACGCCGCGCCACGAGAATGCCCCGAATGCCAGGCCAAGAACGAGCTCGACGCCCGTTTCTGCAAGGCGTGCGGCACGCCGCTCGCGACTCTGGCCGAGGACAACCCGTGAGCTCGGTTCAACGCTTGCTGGTGCTCGGCCTGTTCTCGGCGCTGACGGCTTCCAGCGCGCGCGGCGCCTCTCCGGAAGTGAATGCTGCAAAGCCCGCGCGCGCCCCCGCGCAGGCCCACGACGCGGCGCCGCAAGAGGGCACGGCCAACAACACGCAAGCCACTCCTCCAGGTCACCCCGACATGGGCGCCGACGCCGGCACGGACCCGGGGGCGGACGTGAACGAGTCGGTGCCCACCATCGCACCAGGGGTGATCACGGCGACCATAGTCAGCGACCAGGGGGTGCCTCTCGTTGGCACGCAGGTTCGGCTCGGGATCCTGTTTCAAAAGATCGCCGAGGGCGAATCGCGCACCGAGAAATTCGCGCAAGCCGACGCGACGGGCAGTGTTCGATTCAGCGACCTGCAAAAGGGCAGCGATCACGCTTACCGCGTCACGGTTCAGGCCGGCTCCGCTAGTTACCAAACATCGCCCTTCAATCTGCGCCAGGACATGGGCCAGCACGTGGTGCTGCACGTGTATCCGGCCACGCCCGACATCGAAAAGGCGCAGCTCGGAATGCGCGGCTACATGTACATCGAGACGCGCGATGACGTGTTTCAATTCGAGTGTCTTTTCCGAGTGTTCAATGTCGGTCGAGTCACCTGGGTCCCCAAAGATTTGGTGCTTCAGCTGCCTAAAGGCTTCAAGGCCTTCAAGGCGCAAGAATCGATGACCGACGTTCACTTCGAAGCCGTCGACGGGGTGGGTGCCCGCTTCAAAGGCACGTTCTCGCCGGGGCAGCAGGAGGCATCTTTCCGCTTTCAGCTGCCAAAATCCAACGAAGAGTCCATGTCGTTTCGCATGACGGTTCCACCCCACGTAGCCGAGATGCGCGTGATTGCCGAAGCCTCAGCGGCCATGAATCTAGAGGTCGAAGGCTTTCAGCCGCCAGTCGCCACCGCGAATCAAAACGGACAACGTGTGCTGGTGTCAGTGAAGCAGCTCGTGCGCCGCGATGAAGAACTTCGGGACTTCGTCGCCACGTTATCCGGCATCCCTACGCCGGGTCCGGGCCGCTGGGTCGCCGTGCTGATTGCGCTGGCCATGGCCGTGGGCGGGGTCTTCGCGGCTCGTGGCGCGTTCGACGATGCCGGTGGTGGTCGAGACGCGGCCGCCGACAAGAAGCGCGCACGCGAGATTCTCCTGCGTGAGTTGGTGGCGCTGGAGGCCGCTCGCACTGCGCAGAGGATAGGACCGCGCACGTACGAGCAGAGCAGGTTGCGCTTGATCGATGCCATTGCGCGCTTGGGCCTACCGGCGGAGCGCGTCAAGAACGGCCGCGGGTCGGGTTTAGCGAGGGCTCGCCGGCGCTCGAAGTCGGCCCCGCAGCGAAGTTAATTGGTTCTGGGGCTAGCTTTAACGGCCTCTTGAAACCCTGGGGACAAGCCTCGGGATGTTCAGGGTACAGCCCCTGTGGAAAGTCGTCGCAGCCGACTTGTCCCAGGTTGCTCCCGAGCCACACCGGTGTCGAGTCCACAACGGTAGGCGATTACTTTATCACCAATTTCAGTAGCTTAGAGAGTTTCCCCCAGATCCCACAGGCTCTACTAAGACTGCTCTTTATTATTAAATATAAGAGAGAAGAAGAGACAGAGAGGTGACGCCGAACTGGCCGCCTTGGGCCGAAAGGCCGAATGCGCTACCGTCATTCGGCCCTCTAGCGCCGTAGCGCAGGCACAGGTAGACGGGAGCGGCCCAATGCACGTCGTCGTCGCCAAGAAAGATTTGCTCCGAGTTCTCGCGCGCTGCCAGGGTGTCGCAGACAAGAAAAGCACAATGCCAGTGCTGGGCAACGTGCTGCTCGAGGTCTCAGGCACCGATCAGTTGCGGTTGGCGGCGACTGATCTGTACTTGGCGGTCAGCGGAAAGATCCCGGCAAAAGTCGAAAGTGGTGGGGCCATCGCTATCGGCGCGAGGGATCTGTTCGAGCGCGTGAAGATGATGCCGGAGGGTCAGATCTCGATTGTAACCTCGGGCGGGGCGACGACCACGATTCGCGCCGTTGGCGCCTCTCGCCGCTTCACGCTGCATGGCATCCCTGGCGAAGAATTTCCGAGCTTGCCGCAACCCGAAGAGACCGCGACTCCGCTTCTGATCTCGATCGCAACCGTGTCGTCCCTGATCGCGGGCACCTACTTTTCGATCTCCACCGACGAGACACGGTTGCACCTGAATAGCGCTTTATTCGAGTGGGAAGGCGACCGCGTGCGCATGGTCACGACTGACGGCCATCGGCTGTCGAAGATGGAGGCAGTGCTCCCCGGCAAGCAGGCCGCCGCTACGATGCTGATCCCGCTCAAGGGCGTGCTCGAGCTCAAACGCCTGTGCGACGAGGCGACGGAAGACAAGCCCGAGTCAGGCACCGCGAGCGAGATCCGAATTTCGCAAAGCGGCCCGAACGCCTTTTTTCAGCTTGCGGGCTTTCAGTTCAGCGTAAAGCTCGTCGACGCGCAATTTCCACCGTACCAGCAGGTCATTCCGGACCACAGCGAGCAGAACGTGCGCGCGCCACGCGCAGCCTTGGCCGAAGCCCTACGAGCCGTCTCCGTGGCCGCCAGCGACCGTACGGGCGGCATCAAGCTCACCCTCGGCGGCGGCAAGATGCGCTTCGAGAGCGAGAGCCCCGACAGCGGCGAGGGCTTCGACGAGGTGAACGTCGACTACAGCGGGCCCGAGCTGACCGTTGGCTTCAACGCACGCTATTTCCTAGATGTCTTGTCGGCGGTAGAGGCCGACGAGATCGAGCTGTCGGTCAGCGGGGAGCTCGATCCGGCGGTCGTGCGGCCCGCGCCAGCGAGCCCTGCCTCGTCCACGGAGTACCTGTCCGTGATCATGCCGATGCGCATTTGAGGCGCACGCGAGCGCGCTTTTCGGCCTCCCGTGACGGCGCTCATTCGCTTCTCGAACGTCACGGTGAGCGCTTTTCGCAATCTGTCGCGCATCGATTTCGAGCCCGCGCCGGGGCTCAACGTGATCTCGGGCGACAATGGCCAAGGCAAGACCAGCTTGCTCGAGGCGCTGTACTTCGTGGCCGTAACGCGAAGTTTCCGCGCAGACAAGCTGGAGAGCTTGATTCAGCAAGGGCAAAAATTCGCCAGCGTGCGCGCGCGGGTTCTGGATGGCGAGCACGGTCGCGAGCAACGCGCGACTCTCGGTCACAAGGAACGCGCGGTGCTGCTCGACGGCAAAAAACCCGAGCGGCTGGCCACGTATGCCACGCGGACGCCGGCGGTCGTCTTCCATCCTGGCGACATGGAGCTCGTGAACGCGAACGCCGCCGCGCGGCGTAAGCTTCTCGACCGCATTGCCTTGTATCTGGATCCGAGCAGTGGGGACGCGCGCCTGAGCTACACGCGCGCGTTGAAGGAGCGCAAGGTGGCGCTCGACGTGCGGGGCCCGTCCGCGCGCGAGCTCGCGCCCTTCGAGCAACTGATGGCAGAGCACGGGGTGCGGTTTGCGCGGGCTCGCGCGGAAGCGGCCACGCGCTTACTTGGCGCGCTGGCGCCGGCCTTTCAGCGCATGGCGCAACCAGGGCTTCAGCTGGTTACGAAGTACAGGCCCGGCGGCAGCTTGGACGTGGCTGAATTCGTGGGCGAGCTCTCGAGTCGCAGGCTGCGAGACAGCCGGCAGCGCGCGGCGTCCTACGGGCCCCAGCGCGACGAAATTCAACTATTGATCGACGGAAGATCGGCGCGCCATCACGCATCGCAGGGCCAACAGCGCATCCTCACGTTGGCGCTAAAAGTCGCGGAGTTGGAGTGCATCCGCGACGCCCGCCGCGCGCACCCGGTCCTGCTTTTGGACGACGTTTCGAGCGAGCTCGATCCGGCTCGAACGGGAGCGGTTTACGACTTTCTGCGCGAGACTCAGAGCCAAGTTTTCGTCACGACCACGCGGCCCGAGCTGTTTCCGACGCCCGGCGCGAGCAAGCTCGAACGAGCCGACTGGCAGTTGGTTTCGGGAGCGCTCAGCGAGCTCTGACGCGACTTCCGCCGGGCGAGGAAGTGGACGGATCCAGCAGAATTTACGCCGGATTGAGCTTGCGCAAAGACGCCATAATGACTATAAAATAAGCGTCGAATACGAGACCGTTTCCGGCCTTTTGCCGAAGTCGGGCCCTCGCGTTTGCGACTCGCCCAGGACTCCAATTTGACGACGACCGAGGCTTCCGAAGACCAACCGCGCACTGCGGAGACCTACGACGCGCGAAACATCACCGTGCTGGAGGGCTTGGAGGCGGTACGCAAACGGCCGGGCATGTACATCGGGGACGTACACGATGGCTCGGCGTTGCACCATTTGGTTTGGGAGGCGGTCGACAACGCGGTCGACGAGCACCTGGCTGGCTTCTGTGACGGCTTCACCGTCACCGTGCATTTCGACGGGTCCATCACTTGCGAAGACAACGGCCGCGGCATCCCCGTCGGCCTGATGGAAGACCGGGGCGTCAGCGCGGCGGAGGTCGTGATGACGGTGCTGCACGCGGGCGGCAAGTTCGACCACTCGAGTTACAAAGTCTCCGCTGGTTTGCACGGCGTCGGTGTCAGCGCCGTGAACGCCGTATCAGAGGTACTGCGACTCGAAATAAAGCGCGAGGGCAAGGTCTGGTTCCAAGAATATCGCCGCGGTGTGCCGCAGGCACCGTTGGCCGCCATCGGGGAGTCGGATGCGACCGGCACGAAGATCACGTTCAAGCCCGATCACGAGATCTTTTCGAATCTCGAATACAACTACGACATCCTGGCCAATCGCCTGCGTGAGCTTTCATTCCTCAATTCGGGCTTGGGGGTGCGGCTCGTGGATGAGCGCGCGACAGGCCGGAGCGACACGTATCAATATAAGGGCGGAATCCGCGAGTTCGTCGCGCTCTTGGCGCAAGCGAAAGAGCCGGTGCATGAAGATGTGATTGCCTTTACCGGTGAGTTCCCAACCGGGGATGGCAAAGGCACCGCCATCGTCGACCTAGCGCTGCAGTGGACCAACTCGTACGCCGAGCAGATCCTCCCGTACACGAACAACATCCACAATAAGGATGGCGGCACTCATCTCACTGGCTTACGCGGCGCGCTCACGCGCTCTTTGAACAATTACGGAACCGCCAACAACCTGTTCAAAGAGGCAAAGACGGGCCTCACCGGTGACGATACGCGCGAAGGCGTCATCTGCGTGATTCATGTGAAGCACCCGGATGCGAGCTTCGACTCTCAGACCAAGTCCAAGTTGGTTTCGAGCGATGTGAAGGGCATCGTCGAAAACGCGGTCAGCGAGCACCTCCGTGTGTATTTCGAGGAACACCCGCAGGTGGCCCGCAAAATCTTGGAAAAGGCGGTGATGGCCGCCAAAGCTCGAGACGCAGCGCGCAAAGCTCGCGAGGTGGTGCGAAAGGGCGTGCTGGACGGGACGTCGCTATCCGGAAAGCTCGCGGATTGTCAGAGCAAAGATCCGAGCATTAGCGAAATTTACATCGTGGAGGGCGAGAGCGCCGGCGGCAGCGCCAAACAGGGGCGGGATCGCCATTTCCAAGCCATCTTGCCGCTCAAAGGCAAGATCTTGAACGTCGAGCGGGCGCGGCTCGATCGCATGCTCGCCTCGCAAGAGGTGGCGACGCTAATTTCCGCGCTCGGTTGCGGCATAGGAGACAACGGCGGTTTCGACCTCTCGAAGCTTCGCTACCACAAAATTATATTGATGACGGACGCCGACGTAGACGGCAGTCACATCCGTACCCTGCTGTTGACCTTCTTTTATCGGCAAATGCGGGACGTGATCGAAAATGGCTACTTGTTCATCGCGCAACCGCCGCTGTTCGGCGTGCGAAAGGGCAAGAAGTATCAGTATTTGAAGGATCAAGCCGCGCTCGACCGCTTTTTGATGGAAAACGGGATTGAGGATTTGACCGTGCAAGCGTCCACGAGCAATCACGCTTTGTCGGGGCTGCCGCTATTCAACTTGGCCTCGCGACTGCGATCGATGCGCAACATCCTGGCCAAGATCGATCGCCGCTGTGACGCGCGCGTGGTGGCGGCGCTGCTGCGCGCCAAGGCCATGACTTTGGCTGACTTTCGCGACCACGCGACGGTCGAAGCGGCCGCGCAAAGTCTGCAAAGATACCTGGAAGAGCGCTATCCCGATCTGATGCCGTTGTCGGTCAGCGTGGATTGGGAAAAGGCACACGACGCAGGCCGCCTGAACGTGAAATTTCGCCCCGGGGCATCGGCGCGCGCCGCGGTTGCCGACTGGGAGCTGGCGGAATCTGCAGAATACCAGGAGCTGCTCTCAATCGAAGAGGACATCCGTTCCATTGGCGGCATGCCCTACACCGCCAGGGTGGGCGACGGGGACCCGCACACCCTGCCCGATCCGGAAGCCCTGGAGGCGTTCATTTCCGAACGCGGTCGCAAAGGAATGCAGATCACCCGCTACAAGGGTCTCGGCGAAATGAACGCCGATCAGCTTTGGGACACCACCATGAGCCCGGATGCCCGCACCTTGCTCCAAGTAAAGGTCAACGATCCCGTCCGTGCCGATGAGCTCTTCAGCGTGCTGATGGGCGACCAGGTCGAGCCGCGGCGCAAGTTCATCGAAGAAAACGCGCTGAACGTGCGAAACCTCGATATCTAGTCTCGGTGCGGGACCGAGAGCGGTCGACTCGGGCGGTCCTTGGTTGCCATAACGTGCGCGTGGTTCAGCACGCGCCGCGTCAAAGCGTGCAGCGCTGGAGCGTCCGGCGCGCGTGCTTTCACGCTTTCGTGCTCGAGACGAGTCGCATCGAGCAGCGTCGTCCCACAGTGTCATCTCGAGCCCCGAAATCGGACTCGGTAACTTTCATGCGACTTCCATTGCGAACTCCGTGTCGCCCGGTTTAATCTCCGTCTCACGAGGGTTCACTCCTGCTCGCCAGCCTCTTCGGCGGGTTTTAGTGAAGCATTACGAAGTTCTGCGGTGAAAGGAGGGGCTGGCCTGCGTAGTAACGGTGCCCTCGCACCGTGCCGTCGCAGGAACAGCGCGGGATCCGATGGCGGAGAAAGGCACTACAAAGAAGGTCGGTCGGCTCATTCGCTCGGCGCGCATGCACCGTGGGCTAACGCAAAAGGACCTGGCTACGAAACTCGGAGTTCGCTCGGGAAGCTACGTTGGGATGCTCGAGTCTGGGCTGTGCAAAGGCATCGGCATCGGCAGGCTCGAGGAGATCGCGTCGTACCTCCACGTGAATGGCGTCGAGCGGTATCGCTGGCTTGCCGCCGCTGGCCACCTACATCCGCAGCTTTTTGGAGCGCTCATGAAGAGCCCCGAGCTGTGGGATGAAGTCGTCCACATGCTGGGCGCGCCGCCGCGGAGCCGCACCCGTAAAAAGGCCCGCGCCTGATCATCGACTCGTGACCAGCGTGAGCAAGAGCACGTGACGATCAGCCCAAGCGTCATGAGCCCAAAAGCGGCCGCGTACGCTGTGGGGTAGGAGTTTCGCCGGAGGTGATTGCACTGGGGGAAGCACTAAGAAAAATCGAAGGGCTCGCGTCCGAGGATCGGCCGTGAAAGACTGACGCGATGTTTCTGCGATGGCTGCGATGGGCGTCGGTATGTGAGCTAGCAGCGAGCCTGGTACTGCAAGCATGTGGGAGCAGCTCATTGAACAGCGATGGGGCTTCTGGCGGCAGTGAAGGCGTGAATCACGGAGGCAGCGCCGGCAAAAGCTCGGGCGGCGCCGGCAAACCTGCCGTGGCGGACGCGGTGCCTTGCGGCAAAAATACGTGCAAGGGCCTGACCCTCGGACTGCAACAGAGCTTCGACATCCCGGGCTGCTGTGCGGACCCGGACACGAGCAGTTGCGGGCTCGACTCGAGCGGCTTGGCGATGTTTGGGCCGTCTCTTGGCATGGCTTGTCAGCCGCTCGCGCAGCCCGGTAAGCTCGACCCCGCCTGCCCGGAGAGCGCCGCAGCGCCCGTGACCGGCACGCCCATCCCGATCAAGTTCCCCGGCTGCTGCCAGGCCAACGGTTTCTGCGGCTATCAGCTCGATTCCATTGCCGGTGGTCTGATCCAGATCGGGCTTGGCTGCGTCGACTCTGCGCCCTTCCTGGACGGCGGCACGCCCCGCAGCTGCGGCGCGGGGCCTGCGGTGCAGGGCGATGGCGGGGCGTCCGCGGGCGGGGGCTGAGCCGCCGCATTGTCCGGGCCGTACGGGCCTTGATCCGGCTTGGTTGCGCCTTAAGTTGCCTCGGCACCGGAGAGTGCGAGGTCGGAGGCCAAAGCAATGCGAATGGATCGTTTGACGAGCAAGAGCCAGGAAGCCCTGCAGAGCGCGGCTGCTAATGCGTCGCGTCGTGGCAACCCGGAGCTCATCCCCGAGCATCTGTTGGTTGCGGTCTTGGAGCAAGACGGGGGCGTGGGCGCCGCCTTGGCGCGGCGCGCCGGCGCGGACCCGGCCGCGCTGGCCAAGGAGCTGAGCTCCCGCATCGAAGGGCTACCCAAAGTCAGCGGCGGCGCCGAGCCGAGCTTCAGCCGGCGCACCGTGCCTCTTTTGAATCACGCCGAGGACGAGGCCAAGAAGCTCAAGGACGACTACGTGTCGGTCGAGCATTTTCTGCTCGCGGCGGTGAAACACGACAAGGACGTGCAGGCGGTGAGTGACCGGCACGGTCTGTCTTACGACAAGCTGGTGCGCGCTTTGGCGGAAATTCGCGGGTCGCAGCGCGTGACGGACCAGAATCCGGAAGGCAAGTTCCAAGCGCTCGAGAAGTACACCCGAGATCTAACGGCCTTGGCCCGCCGCGGAAAGATCGATCCGGTAATCGGTCGTGATGAAGAGATCCGACGGGTGATGCAGGTGTTGTCGCGCCGCACCAAGAACAACCCCGTGCTGATCGGTGAGCCAGGCGTTGGCAAGACCGCGATTGCCGAGGGCATCGCGCATCGCATCGCCAAGGGCGATGTGCCGGAGTCGCTCAAAGACAAGCGCATCTTGGCGCTGGATTTGGCGAGCATGGTGGCGGGCTCCAAGTTCCGTGGTGAGTTCGAGGATCGCCTGAAGGCGGTTTTGAAAGAAGTAGAGTCGTCCGCGGGCGGCATCGTGCTGTTCATCGACGAGCTGCACACGCTGGTCGGGGCCGGCGCCGCCGAAGGCGCGATGGACGCCGCGAACATGCTGAAACCGGCGCTCGCACGCGGTGAGCTGCGCGCCATTGGTGCGACGACCCTCGACGAATACCGAAAGCACATCGAAAAAGATGCCGCGCTCGAGCGGCGCTTTCAGCCGGTAATGGTCAGCGAGCCCACGGTCGAAGACACGATCGCGATCCTGCGTGGGCTGAAGGAGCGCTACGAAGTGCACCACGGCATACAGATTACGGACTCGGCGCTCGTGGCCGCCGCGGTGCTCAGCAACCGCTACATCGCCGATAGATTCTTGCCGGACAAGGCCATCGATCTCGTGGACGAAGCGGCGAGCAAGATCAAGATGGAGATCGACAGCTTACCGTTCGAGATCGACCAAGTTCAGCGCAAATTGCTGCAGCTCCGCATCGAGGAGCAGGCGCTGACTCGCGAGCGCGACAAGGCCAGCAAGGCGCGTTTGGACGAGCTCCGCCGCGAGGTCTCGGAGCTGAATGGTCAACGAGACGGCATGCGCGCACAGTGGCTGCGGGAGAAGGAAATCATCGAGCGCCTGCGCAAAAACCAGGTCGAGCTCGAGTCCCTGCGGCAGCAAGAGGAAGACGCTCGGCGCGTCGGCGACCTTGGGAAAGCCGCCGAGCTGCACTACGGGCGAATTCCGGCTTTGGATAAAGACAGCGAGCGGGATCGTCTGGAGCTGGCCCAGGTTCAGGCAAACGGTTCTTATCTGAAGGAGGAAGTAAGCGACGAGGACATCGCCGCGATCGTCTCCAAGTGGACGGGCGTGCCGGTTTCCAAGATGCTCGAGGGCGAAAAGCACAAGCTCATTCACATGGAGGAGAGCCTGCGCCAGCGCGTGATTGGTCAGGAGCCCGCGCTGCTCGCGGTCGCGAATGCCGTCCGCCGCTCGCGCGCCGGGCTCGGTGACGATCGCCGTCCAATTGGCTCGTTCCTGTTCCTCGGCCCGACCGGCGTGGGCAAGACGCAGACGGCACGCGCGCTCGCGGAGTTCCTGTTCGACGACGAAAAAGCCATGATCCGCATCGATATGAGCGAATACATGGAACGCCACGCGGTCTCGCGCTTGATCGGCGCGCCGCCCGGGTACGTGGGTTATGACGAAGGCGGGCAGCTCACCGAACCCGTGCGCCGCCGCCCGTATTCCGTAGTGCTGTTCGACGAGGTCGAGAAAGCTCACCCAGACGTGTTCAATACGCTGTTACAGCTGTTGGACGATGGTCGTCTGACGGACGGACAGGGGCGCACGGTGGACTTCAAGAACACGGTGGTGATCTTGACCAGCAATATCGGCACGAGCGAGCTTGCGGCGATCGAGGAGCGCACGCAGCTGAGCTCCGACGAGCGCGAAGCGCTGCGTCAAAAGACCGTACAAGCGGCGCTTCAGGCGCACTTTCGGCCCGAGTTCTTGAATCGCTTGGACGAGGTCGTGCTGTATCACCGGCTCGACCGCAGTCAGCTGCGACACATCGTGGAGATCCAGCTCGGCTATTTGGTGTCGCGTTTGGCGCGAAAAGATCTCGGCTTCCAGATCAGCGACGCAGCCAAAGAATTCATTGCCGCTGCCGGCTGGGATCCACAGTTTGGCGCGCGGCCACTGAAGCGTGCCATTCAGCGGTTGGTCGAAGACGCCCTGGCGCGGCGGGTGCTGGAAGGAGCGTTTGCGCCCGGGGAGGTGATCTATGTCGATCACGTCAGCGAAACTGGCCTCACGTTCACGGCGCTGGCCAAGGGCGCGCCAGCGCCGGAGCCGCATCGGCGGAGCGACGCGACGTTGAACTGAGATGAAGCGAGCTCGTCGCCATGGGCTCGATAAACTCCGCGCCCCACGCCGGCCCTGACCTAAAGGCTGGGTGGGCGCTCGCGGTCGGCGCGCGGCCCTCGCCAGCGCAACGCAAGCCGCAGGCTCCCCCGCAAAAAGCCGTGGCCGGGCCGTTTCAAAGCCAATGGACGGCACGCGTAGGGCACGGGCTAGCAAGTAACAACGTGTCGCCAGATTCGCCGCTAGAGACGAAAACGCGGCGTTGCGGCCGCGCCGACCCGAGTAGTACCTCGCTGTCGTTACGCACCCGGGCTGGAACCGGGTGCGGCTACGAGGTGCGCGGCGGGATTGAGATCGCCCCTCACCTCTGCCGCCGTGTGTCCAAGCGACTTCAGCTGTCGTGCCCGCGTTGTACGATGCTGCGCACGAGGGCCAGACCGGCGAAGGCCGCGCGGCGACGTACTTGTTCACGGCTGCCCGGAAACACGTAGCGGCGGTCGCTGATGCCGTCTGCCGTGGAGACGGCGAGGTGCACCAGCCCTACCGGTTTTTCGGCGGAGCCGCCGCCCGGGCCCGCGATGCCAGTGAGAGCGAGCGCGACGTCGGCGGCAAACGCCTGGCGTGCGCCCTCGGCCATGGCGCGCGCGACTTCGCCGCTGACGGCGCCGTGCCGCGCAAGCAGCTCGGGTGCGACGCCGAGCACCGCGATTTTAGCGTCATTTGCGTAGGTGACGGCGCCGCCTCGGAACACGGCGCTCGCGCCGGCATGGTCGGTCACGAGCTCGGCGACCAAGCCGCCGGTGCAGGATTCGGCGAGCGCCAAAGTGCGTCCGCTTTGCTCGAGCAGCTTGCACACGGCTTCCGGGAAGCGCGCTTTGCCCTCACCGAAGATGACCTCCTCACCGAGGCGCTCGCGCACGGCGAGCGCGGCGCGCTCCGCGATCGCCTGCGCGCCTTGCACCGTGGCGAAGCGCGCGAGGACCTTGACCTCGATTTCCGGCATCGTCGCGCGGTAGCCGATGACCACGCCAAATTCTGCCTCGATGCCGGCCAAGCGATCGTTCACCTCGCTTTCCGGCAAACCGAACGTGCGCAAGAGCACTTGGTATTGACGATCCGTCAGCAGCGACGCGATGAACGGCTCGACGTGCGCTTCGAACATGGCCTTCATCTCGAAGGGCACCCCGGGCATGAAGTAAGCCAGTGCGCGGCTGAGCTTCAGCTCGAAGCCCGGGGCCGTCCCGTTCGGGTTCGGCAGGATGCGCGACCCGCGTGGGAAATCGGCCTGCTTTGCGTTGGAGATGGCCATTTCGCGATTGAAGCGCGCGAGCCGGTCAGCGATGGCCTGAAGCGATGGCGGATCGCGGATCAGCTCGACGCCAGCCAGGCGCGCGGCGCACTCGGTGGTGATGTCGTCGGTGGTGGGTCCGAGCCCGCCCGTGCACACGACGACGTCGTGGGCGAGCGATAGCCGCGCCAAGGCCGCTTCGATGCGCGGTCGATCATCGTCGACGCAGTCCACGGCCAACACTTCGAAGCCGATGCGGGTCAGCGCCTCGGCGAGCCAAGTCGCGTTGCTGTTCAACAGCTCACCGCGCGTGAGCTCGGTTCCTATGCACAATACCGCGGCGGACATGGCGCAGAGATAGCATGCGCCCGCCCCGCTTTCTCGCTACTTCGACGGTGCGGAGCTCGCATACGCGCAGCGAAAGCCGACGTGCGGTGCGCGCGTTCGTCTCACTTCGACCGCCCACGTCTTCAAGTCGCCCGCGAGCTCCGACAAGAACGAGCCTCCGCGCGCAGCAAAGCCGCCGTCCGCTTCGCGCGTCCATTCGGCGACGTTGCCGGCGAGATCGAGCACGCCTTCCGGGGTCGCCCCATCTGGCCGCGCGCCGCTGAAGTCCGGGCCCGAGCCGGCACGAGCGCAGGGGCCGGCGAACAAGCCGAAGCTCGCACGGCGGCACACGAGACCGGTGTTGCCCCACGGGTAACGACGACCTGCGCTCCCCGCGGCAGCGAACAGCCATTCATCCGCGCTGGGTAGGCGGCCGCCAGCGAACGCGCAAAATGCGCTCGCCTCTTCGGGGCTGATGTTGCGCACGGGCCGACCCGGCTCGGGGTCTTGCGCACTGTTCGGGCAGGCCCCTGCCACAGCGCAAACGCGAAAGCGCGCTACGGTCACCTCGGCGCGGTCCAGATCGAAGGCAGCCACGCTCACGGAGGCTGGTGGTGCGCTCGGGCCTTCCCAATCGGCGGCGCCGAAATCGCTCGTTCCTGCCGCGATCTGCACGCGGCTTTCGGGTAGCAGGCACGCGCCTCCGTCATCACGCTGCATGTTGGTTGCGCAGGTTGCCGCGCTGCCTTTGCACTGGCCGCTTTCGGTCAAACCTTGGCCGGCCCCGCAACAGCGCGCTTCTCTCGCGTCGAGGCCGGGCGGGCAGCGCGCGGGTACACGGCGCTCCGCCTGCGCGAACCGCACGATGATCGCAATCGAGGCCAATGCCGCCACGCCGGCCGCGACGGCGTAATTGAAGCGCGTAAGGCGAAACTCGGGCACGTTGCGGCGCCGCAGATTACTGCGAAAGGTGGGCGCGGTTCAGCACGGGTCGACGAAAAACGGAATACTACTCAACAAATGATAACCGTAGCTCGGCTGCGCGTGCTTGGTCAGCAGTGCGCGAGCGCTGAAGTTGCCATCCGGGCCCAAGAGCACACTCGGCTCGCCACTGCCGTCGAGGTCTAGAATGGCGACCGGGGTGAGGCGGTGGGCGTCCAGGGCCTCGGGGGCGATGAGGAGCGTGAGCGCAGGGCCGTCGGCCTCCCACAGTGCGCTCAGGCTGCCGGAGAAATCACAGCGCGCCCCGGCCTCGACGCTGACGAACACGAGCGCGTGACCCGGCAGCGCGAGCGACCACGCGCTTCGGCGAGCGTCGTGGTCGTCCCACGCCCCTTCCGCATTGGGCTTTTGGGACCGATAGCGCGCTTGCAGTACCGCGTACCCGGCAAGTGCTCGAAATGCGGCAAAAGCACGCTCTCCGAGCTCGGCGGAGGCGGGCTGCGGAGCACGCATCGTGGGCGCGGGTAAATCCGGATCGACGGCTAGCAGCGCGCCCTTACAAGGCGTTGCAAGCTCGGCCACCAGGGTCAAACCGGAGGGCTTGGCCAAGCGCCAAATCTCCTCGGCAATCAGCGCGGGCGGGTGCGGCGTCTCGGAGCAGCCCTCCCAGACTTCGGCTCGCGCCGGGTCTGGGTTGACTTCGGCGCGCAGTAGGAAGCGTTGCAAGCGCGTGTCGCAGACGGCGCCACTAGCACCCAAGATGCGCACCGGGCGCCCGAGCCACGAACGCAGCGATTGGGGGATTCGCTTCAGCACCACGTTACGAAGGGCACTGTCGTGCCCCGTATACGTCGCCGCGCCATCGGCCCAGGCGCGGCTGGGAGTGGCGCTCACGAGCGCGTACTGCTCGTCTGCGAGCCATAAGCCGGCGCGAGAGGCCAGCGCGCTGGGCGCCAGCGGCGCGTGAATCAGGGTGAGTGGCGGCAGTGGTCGCGGACTGTTCTGGCGCGGCGCCCCGCACGAAGACGATGGGTCGGCGATCGCCGGGCTGGCGTCGGCGCGGGATGACCGGTTGCTCGCCGGAGGCGCGGACGGCGCCGGGCCAGTCGGGCCCGCGTCACTCGAGATCGGCTTCGAAGTCGGCGCCTGACGCTCCGAGCAGGCGAGCAGCACCGCGAGCAAGACGCCGCGCGCGCGCTTCAACTTGCTGCCTCTGGCTTGGTGGCTTTGGTGGCTTTGGTGGCTTTGGTTTTTTTCGGGACGGCGACGGTGCTGGGCGTTTCCGGAACGGGCGACAGCTCTCCTGCGATCATGCGCTCCAACGCGGCTTCCTCGATCACCTGCGCGCCGAACTTCTTTGCCGAATCGGTTTTTGCCTTGCCGACCTTTTCGCCGATGACCAAAAAGCTCGTGCCCTTCTTGACCTTGTCCAATACCTCACCCCCGGCGTCTCGGATCGCGGCGTGCACGTCCTCGCGCTTTCGGGAAAGTACGCCCGTGACACAGAACGAAAAGCCCGACAGCGGCCCCTCCGCCGCCGCGCGCGCTTTTGGCTGCGGCCGCGAAACTTGCAGACGCGCGAGCTTCTCCAGCAAGGCCCGGTTATCGGCGCTTTCCAAGTAACGTCGAACGCTCTCCACCATCTTGGGCCCGAAGCCCGCAATCTGCGCCACGTGCTCGAGCACGTGCTCCGCGCCCCAAGACAGCAAATTCTCGAGTGACTCGGCAGCCTCCGCCAGTTGCCGCGCGGCAACCTGGCCCACATGCTCGATCCCGAGCCCGGTAAGCAGCCGCTCGAACGGTTGCGTTCGCGATCTTTCGATCGACTGCACCACGTTCACCGCGCTCTTATTCGCCATCCGCTCGAGCGCTTCCAATTGCTCGACCTTTAGGTCGTACAGGTCGGACACGTCGGCCACGAGCCCGCTGCCGATCAGCTGCTCGATCAGCGCTTCACCCAAGTGATCGATGTCCATGGCGAAGCGGCGGGAGAAATGAAAGATCGCGCCCTTCACCTTGGCCGGGCAGGCGGGGTTCGGGCAACGAATCGCCACCTCCTCTTCGAGCGCGACGACCGCGCTGCCGCAGCTCGGACATTCCGCAGGCATCTGCCAGGGCATTTCTGCGCCCGTACGTGCGCTCGGGTCGACGGCGATCACCTGGGGGATGATTTCACCGGCTTTCTCGATGCTAACGAGGTCGCCCACGCGCACGTCCAAATGCTCGATGATTTCGGCATTGTGTAGCGACGCGCGTTGCACCACCGTCCCCCCTAGCTGCACCGGCTCGAGGTTGGCGACCGGGGTCAGCGCGCCCGTGCGGCCCACCTGCACGACGATGCTCAAAACGCGTGTATTGGCTCGCTCCGCGCTGAACTTGTAGGCGATCGCCCAGCGTGGAAATTTCGCGGTCGCGCCCAAGATGCCCTGCGCGGAAAAGGCATTCACTTTGACGACGGCGCCATCCGTCTCGTACGGGTACGCGCGGCGGCCGGCGTCGATGGCTTCGATGCACGCGCGTACCTCGTCCGGGGTCTTACAGACACGCTCCAAGCGATGCGTCGGGAGGCCGAGCTCGGCGAGCCTCGCGAGCGCGCCCGCGTGCGTAGCGGCAAGCTCTGCTCCTTCCACGACCTGCCAGACCATCACACGCAGCGGGCGCTGGGCGACCGAACGCGGATCGATCATGCGCAAGCTACCGGAAGCCGCGTTTCGCGGGTTGGCAAAGGGAGCTTCACCAGCTTCCGCCCGCGTTAGGTTAATCTTCGCCAAATCGCGCCGGAAAATCACGACTTCCGCGCGAAGGGTCAGTGGACCCCGATACGGAATGGTGAGCGGCAGCGAGCGCATCGTCTTCAAATTCGGCGCGATATCCTCGCCGCTCGAGCCGTCCCCGCGCGTGGAGCCGCCCACGAGCTCGCCGTCGCGGTACAAAATTTCGACACTCGCGCCGTCGAGCTTGGGTTCGACGCAAAACTCGGGCGCCGCGTTCGCCGGCAGGTTGTCGAGCACGCGCCGCTCGAACTCCGCGAGCTCGTCGTAGTCGTAGGTGTTGTCGAGCGACATCATCGGCGCGACGTGAGGAACCGTGCGCAGATCACTGCGCAATTCCCCGCCCACGCGTTGGGTCGGCGATTGTGACGACCGGAGCTCTGGATGCTCGTCCTCCAGCGCGCGCAGCTCGGCGTAAAGCGCATCGTACTCGCGGTCCGAGAGCTCCGGATCGTCGAGCACGTAGTAACGGTAATCGTGCGCGCGAACTTCGGCCGCCAGCGCGTCGTGGCGCAGCTTGGCGTTTTCGCGGGCGGTCACCGAGGTGCCTGAGAGGAGCGGCAAATCACGCCGCGAATTTGCCAAAGATCGCTCGGAAGGTGGTCAGTTTTCGTGCCGCCTGCGTAAACTTATTCTACTGTCGTGGGCGCCCGATGCCCGAAAATGCCGAACTTGCTCGCAGTGAGGCCGAGCGCTTCCTGCGTGAAGGCAGCGGCCCCTGGGCGGATCTCGCGCTTACCTTGCCGTTGTTCGTCGGTTACCACTTGGGCGTGGTGTTCTTGCCCGTGCGGAACGCCGCCGACATCGTCACGCGTGAGCTGACGTCTCTGGCCGAGAACAACCTTGCCGCTTACATCACCCTCACGCTGGGCATCGGTCTCGCGTTTGCGTTCGTGCTGCTGATGCTCGGGCGCGGGCATACGCTGCGTTCGTCGCGGTTCGTGTTCGTGGGCATCGAGGGCGTTGCGTACGCCATTGCCATGCGCATGGCTGGCCAATACGTGGTCGGTAAGCTCGCGCTGGCCGGCGTAGCTGCGCCAGAAGGCCAATTTAGCGCGATCGTGATGTCGCTCGGCGCGGGCTTTTACGAGGAGATCGCCTTTCGCGTGGGCCTCTTTGGGCTGGGGCTGCGCGTGATCCTTTCGATGCTCGGAGCCGTTCCTCGCTTCAAGAGGACCTTGATCAGTGCAGCGTGGGCCGCGTTCGGCGCGCTAGCGTTCAGCAGCTGGCACTATTTCGGCGAGTACGGTGACGCGTTCGAATTACGCTCGTTCGTGTTCCGAGCGGTGTGCGGCTTTGCGTTCACCTTGATCTATGCGTTCCGCGGCTTCGCGCCGGCGGTCTGGACGCACACCATCTACGATGCCTGGGTCCTGATCTTTTAGTGGAGTACGGCGAGCACGAAATATTCGACGTTGCCTTTCGGCCCGGGCACGTCCGAGTCCGCGCCGCCGAGCACGGTGTAGCCCGCTTCACGGATCGCCTGCAGGACGTGCTCGATGGCCGCGCCGCGGACCGCCGCGTCCCGGATCACCCCCCTAGCGCGACGCGCTTCGTCGCGCCCGACCTCGAATTGCGGCTTGATCATGGCCAACAAGCGCGCGCCCGGGGTGAGCCAGGACGTGATCGCCGGTAACAGCTTTTCGAGGCTGATGAACGACGCGTCCACGACCACCCAATCCAACCGTTCGGCGAAAACTTCAGGGGCTACGTGCCGCGCGTTCGTGCGGTCCATCACCACCACGCGCGCATCGGTCGAAAGCTCGCGCGCGAGCTGCCCATTGCCCACGTCGATGGCGTACACCTTGCTCGCCCCGCGCTGTAACAAACAATCGGTGAAGCCGCCCGTGGAGGCGCCGACGTCCACGCAGACCGCGCCTGTCACCGCGCACGATAGCGCAGCGAGCGCGCCTTCCAGCTTGTGGCCACCGCGCGAGACGTAACGATCAGCTTCACGCACGATGAGCTCGGAGCTCACGTCCAGCTCGCTGCCCGCCTTGTCGACCCGACGCTCGCCCACGTAGACCTTGCCCGCCAGCACGAGCGCTTGGGCGCGGGCTCGGGTCGGCGCCAACTCACGCTCGACGAGCAACAAATCGACGCGGCGTTTAGGCACGCGACACCCTACTCGAGCGACCGCGCGCCTCGCCTTGCGCTCACATAACGCATCGCGTTACCGAGATGTTGCAAAACCGAAACACTTCGAGAGAGGATAGCCGGGTCGCTCGAGTGGAGGATGGATGGTTCGCCTGAGGTTGAGGGATTTTTTGGGGTTCGCCGGGCTTCTCGCGGCCGGCGCGGCATACACCGAGCGCGCCGCCGCCGAGAGCGCACCGCCGAGCCAGGCCGCGCGCGAGGCGTCCGGTGTCGAGCCCGTCGGCCCCGCTCCGCTCACGTCCTCGCAAACCGGAATGACCCTGCCCGGCGCGCTGTCGGGCCCCGGCGCCGACGCCGACGATCACCAGAGCGTGGTTCGCCATTTCGGCGTGGGCTACCTCGGCCGTCGCACGATCGCCATCGACGCAGACCCGGCCACGGGCGCGATCACCAGCACGGTAGATGCGCCGGTGATCGGCGCCCGCTACTGGCTGGATCCCCTGATAGGGATCGACGCTGGGCTCGGGCTCTTGCTCAATACGGGCTCCGCAAGCACGGGTCCAGTGAGCACCGATCTGCAGGGATATACGGTCTTCATCGTGCATGGAGGGCTGCCGCTCGCTCTTGCCGGCTCCAAGCACTTCAGCTTTCAAGTCACGCCGGAGTTGAACATCGGTCTGGCCAGCTCGCAGCGCGGTGGAAACGGACCGGACCTGACGGGCTTTCACTTAGACCTCGGCGCGCGTGCGGGTGCTGAGATTCAATTTGGCTTCATCGGCATTCCAGAGCTTGCGCTGCAGGCCGGCGTCGGCCTGTCTTTGGCCTATGACCACGTGAAGATCTCGCCGGCCACGGGCAACTCGGTTTCGGTCAACCACACTGCGCTCGGGACCTCGGTGGGCAACAACCCCTGGGACATTTTTACCGGCAACGTGGCGGCGCTCTATTATTTCGACTGAGCAGGATGGCCAAAGCACCGGCCGGATACCGACGCTGGCCGGCTTCAGACGCGCGCGGTAACGGTTTTCGTGGGGTGGCGCGCCCTCTGCACGGGCCCTGCGCATGCGGGTGGATGGGGTGTTGCTGGCCGCCGCGGCCGCGGTCGGAGGGGGGCTATGCGCTGTCTATCCGGGGCCAGCGTTATTTTGCGCGCTGTTCGGGCTGATCGTTCTTGGCCGCGCCTGCTCACGCCGAGCGAGTGCGCTCGGGGTACTCGTCTTTGCGCTCGGGGCGGCGCGTGGCAACGCGCAGATCCGCGCGTTCGAAGCGGGGCGCATCCTAGAGCGCGATGCCATCGGCGCGCCTAGTCGTTGTGATCTGAGCGTGTCGATCCTGAGCTCGCCGGTCTGGTCGGACAGCGCGGCCTGTTTCGTCGGGCAGGTCACGCGTGCCGAGTGCGGTGAGCACACGCTGCCCGTGCCCTTCGTGGCCCGCCTGCATGGCGGTCCCGATAACCTAGCGCGTGGGGTTCACGCGCACGTCATCGCAGATCTTGCGCCCGTGCAGCTGTTTCGCAACCTGGGAACGGCCGATCCCACCCCGTCAGCTGCGCGCAGCGGCATCGTGCTCACGGGCGGTATCTTATCGCTCGAGGTGACGGAGCGACACCCCGGCATCCGCTCCTTCATCGACCGCGCTCGCAGCCACGCGCGCCGCCGCATCGTGCAAACCTTTGCGCCATCTGCGGCGGCGATGGCCCGCGCGCTCGTCCTGGGCGAAAGCGATCTGTTGCCGGAGGACGCGCTGGCGTTTCAGAAGAGCGGCCTGTCGCACATGCTGGCGGTCAGCGGCACGCATCTGATATTCGCGGTGGCGGCGGTCGTGCACGCCCTGACTTTCCTTCTCGTGCGGGTGGAGGTGTTGTCGCAAAGGCTCGTGGTAGCGCGTTTTGCGAGCTTTATCGGCGTCGGCTTGTCCTTGGCGTACGCCGACTTTGCGGGTGGCGGAGGCTCGGCCTGGCGGGCGGCGTTGATGCTTTCCGTGACATTCTCGGCGAGGGCGGTGGGGCGCAAACCGCTGACCGTACGCACCTTCGGGCTCTCCACGTTGTTATTCGCCTTGCTCGATCCGCTGTGCGCCTTCGACCTTTCGTTCATGCTCTCGGTGGCCGCCACTTCGGGCTTGATTTGTGTGGGTCGTCCCCTTGCGGCCCGCTGCGAGCGCATTGGCTCGCGACCACTTCGGTACTTGGCCGTGAGCTTCGCGACTACGCTCTCGGCGACCGTTCCCTGCGCTCCCTTGCTGGCGCTCTTGGCATCCGGCGTAACCCTCGCGGGCTTGCTGGCGAACGTGCTCGCCGCCCCCCTCGGTGAATCGGTGGCATTGCCCTTGTGTCTGGCGCACCTGCTGCTTGCTCCGCTGCCTCCGCTCGAGCGCGGGGCGGCGTTAGTCGCGTCCGGTGCGCTCTTGGTCGTGAAGCGGATCGCCTGGGCCAGCGCCGACGCCAGTTGGCTCGCGCTCACCCTGCCCGAGCCAGGCTCCTTTCAACTCGCGCTGATCGTGGTCTTCGGTTTGGGCGTGATCGCCCTCCGGGATCCGACGTTCGGAAGAGTCACACCTCGGCTGCGGCCGCGCTCTGTGGGCTTGTGGTGCCTGGCTTCGATGGCGGCATATGGTGCGCTCGAGCTTGCGACGCGCCGTGCGGGCCGGCCGCAGGGTGTGCTCCGCGCAAGCGCGCTGGACGTCGGGCAGGGCGATTCGAACTTGATCGACTTGCCGGACGGGTCGGCGATGTTGATCGATGGCGGTGGCTTCGTCGGCAGTCCGGTCGACCCTGGCAAAGCGGTGGTCTTGCCCGTGTTGCGGGCGCGTCGACGCACCCGGCTCGATATTGTCGTCCTCAGCCACCCCCATCCTGATCACTTCACGGGCTTGGCCAGCGCGCTCGCGGAGCTCAACGTGGGTGAGTTTTGGGATACGGGTCAAGGCGAGGCAGAGGGCGCCGGGCCGGTGTACGCGGAGCTCGTGCGCTCGCTACGCGCCCGCGGGGTGCCTATTCGTCGCCCCGCGGAGTTGTGCGGGGTGCCGCGCACCTTCGGCGGCGCGGTGCTGCGCGTACTGGCGCCCTGCCCCGCGTTCACTCCACACCGCGGCGCGAACGACAACTCGATCGTAATCTCGATCAGCTACGGTAAGCGCCGCTTTCTATTCACCGGCGATGCGGAACGGGACGAAGAAGACGATCTGATACGAACGCACGCCCTGGATCTGCGCGCGGACTATCTCAAGGCGGGCCATCATGGCAGCCGCACCTCGACCAGCGAAGCGTTCCTGTCTCGGGTTTCACCGGTCTTGGCGACCCTCTCCTGTGGCGTTAGAAATCGCTTTGGTCACCCACACTTGCAAACGGTGGAGCGTCTCTTCGAGCATGGCGTACGCACCCTGCGCCTCGACCGAAGCGGCTCGCTGCTCGTGAGCACGGACGGGCAGACGCTGTCGGCTTGCGCCGCGCGCCTTCCGCTGTGAGCCCTTGCCGCGCGCGCGAGCCTACGAGACACTGCCGCCGTGCCCTCATTTCGTCCGCCTGAGGTTCGCGAGCTGATCAGCAAAAGACGCATCGACGAGCGCGTGGCGGAGTTGGCTGCGCAAATCACGCGCGAATACGACGGTCGAACGCTGGTTTTGCTGTGCGTGCTCAAGGGCAGCTTCGTGTTCGCGGCCGATCTGGCGCGCGCCATCGCGTTACCCGTGCGCATGGAATTTCTCGGCGTGCGCAGCTATGGCGCCGATACGAAGTCGAGCGGCGTCGTACAGATCACGCAGGACCTGACGCGCCCGGTGGAAGGCGATGACATCTTGCTCGTCGAAGACATCGTCGATACTGGGCTCACGCTCTCTTACTTGCGCGAACAATTGCGCTCGCGGAACCCCGCGTCCATCAAAGTGGCGGCTCTGTTGCATAAGCCGGCCCGAGTCGAACGCGAGGTCGAAATCGACTACTTGGGATTCACCATCGACGACGTGTTCGTGGTCGGTTACGGCTTGGACTTTGCGGAACGTTACCGCAACCTCGCGTTCCTCGGTGTGCTCGATGCTCCCAGCGCGGCGGCGCTGCCAACCGCGTAGGCGCTGAAGTCGCCCTACGCCAACGGCAGTGGCGGCTTTCCGCTGGCGGCAAGTACGAGGGCCCAAGCGCGTCAGAGCCTGGCCTGCATGAAACACCGAGCACCGAAGGCTCCGCTGGGAGTGCCGATATCCCGACGAGCGGCCGCGGGTTCCCTAACAACAATTTGGGAGACTGTAAGCCGGGCTTCGAGCGCGCAAAAAACCCGACGCGGCCCTGCGATTGGCTGACCGGGGCCGGTCAGTGCTTCGCCACCAGCGACGAAGCTTGCGCCTGCGTCTGCCCAACGGAAACAAGCAGCATCTGTTTCAGCGAATTCTACGGGGGGCCGGGGTCGGCAACGCTCGTGGACTGCAAGTGAGTTAGTCGCACGCGCGCGCCTTAGTCGCGCTCGTTCGGTTTCGTGCTCGTCTCTTGCTCGGGCTCCGCTTCATCCAGCCCGCGCAGGCGCTGCAAGCGGTCGGCGATCGCTTTTTCTAGGCCCTGGTTGGAGGGCTCGTAAAAATGCGCTCCGTTCAGCTCGTCGGGCAGGTAAGTCTCGCCGGGCACGAAGCTGCCCTCGCGTTCGGGCGGATATTGATAGCCCTGGCCGTAGCCTTCGTCCTTCATCAGGCGCGTGACGGCATTACGCAGCTTCTTCGGCACTGGCAGCGCACCTCGCTCTTCGATTGCAGCACGGGCCGCCCCAATGGCGCGCTTCACGGCGTTCGATTTGGGGCAGCATGCCAAGTACAAGCAGGCATGCGACAGCGGATAAATACCCTCCGGCATACCCATGCGCCTGAAGGCGCCATCCGCGTTTACCGCTACTTCGAGCGCGCGGGGGTCGGCGTTGCCGACGTCTTCGCTCGCGAAAATCAGCAGCCGCCGCAGTAGAAATAGCGGGTCGTCGCCCGCATCGAGCATGCGGAAGAGCCAATACAGCGCCGCGTCCGGGTCGCTGCCGCGCATGGATTTGATGAGGGCGCTGGCGATATTGTAGTGCTCTTCGCCCGACTTGTCGTAGAGCAATGTGCGCGCTTCGCCGGCGCGCTCCACGGTGCCGGCGTCGAGCTTCGGAGCGCCGTCGGGCAAAAGTGAGACGGCCACCTCCAATAAACCGAGCGCACGCCGCGCGTCTCCGCCCGAAACTTTGGCGATCGCCATGAGCGCGTCAGCCTCGGCCTGAACTCGACGCTCGCCCAGGCCGCGCTCCGTGTCGTTCAGCGCACGCTCGAGCAAGACCACGAGATCTGCTTCTTTTAGGCCCTCCAAGCGGAAGACTCGGCAGCGCGAGAGCACGGCAGCGTTCACCGAAAACGACGGATTTTCGGTGGTGGCGCCGATCAACGTTACGGTGCCGTTTTCAACGTGCGGTAAAAAAGCATCCTGTTGGCTGCGGTTGAAGCGGTGGATCTCATCAACGAACAAGATCGTCCCGCGGCCTTGGTAGGCGCGTCGCTCGCGTGCCGCATCGATGATGGTGCGCAGCTCTTGCACGCCCCCGAGCACTGCGCTGAACGCGACGAACTCTGTCTTCGTGATGCGCGAGATGACGTGTGCCAAAGACGTTTTGCCCGACCCCGGTGGACCCCACAAAATTAGGGATGGCACTCGGTCGTGCTCGATCGCTTCGCGCAGCAGCCGGCCGCCGCGAAGTAAGGCGTCTTGCCCGAGCACGTCCTCGAGGGTGCGCGGCCGCATTCGTTCGGCCAGCGGCGGCGGCGGCGCGGCGAGGTGGCCGCGACGGGCGGCGGCCTCGAGCAGCGTGGGCTCGGTCAGGGGAGGACGAGCCCCGCGCCGAGCCACGTCAACCGCCCGCCTTCGGCCGCTCACCGAAGATCGCGGTGCCGATGCGTACGATCGTGGCGCCAGCGGCGACCGCGTGTTCGAGGTCGGCCGTCATGCCCATGCTTAGCTCGGGCAGGCGCTCGGCGCCGCCGTGAAGCTCACGCAGCTCGCGCAGCCTGTCGAAGTATGGCCGCGCCCCGCTCGCTTCCAGAGTGTGCGGCGGCACGCACATCAAGCCGCGGAGCACGAGCCGTTTGGCCCCGGCAATGGCATCGAGCAGTTCCGATAAAGCGTTCGGCAGGCAACCGCTCTTCTGTGCTTCGGCGCCCACATTCACTTCCACCAAGACATGGAGCGGCTGATGGGCTCGCTTGTCGAGCTCTGCGGCCAGCTCGGTGGAGTCTACCGTGTGAATCAGATGAGCCAAGGGGGTGACGGAGCGAGCCTTGTTGCGCTGCACGTGCCCGATCATGTGCCAGCGCAGGTCGGCGAGGTCGGCCAAGTCGGCCGATTTTTGCGTTAGCTCCTGCACGTAATTTTCGCCGAAATCACGCTGTCCCGCCTGATATGCAGCACGAATGGCGGCCGGCGGTTGATACTTGGATACCGCTACCAAGCACACTTGCTCGGGCTTGCGCCCTGATTGTGCGAGCGCATCGGCGAGGCGCGCGCGCACGTGGTTCAAGGCCTCGACGACGTGATCCACGATCGCCTCAGCGGGCTTGCTTCTTCAGCTCGACGGCCGCGCTGCGGACTTTGGTGCTGTCTGGGCTCGAGGCCTGCAGCGTGCCTTTGAAACCGTCACCCTCGCGGGTCGCGACGAGCACGCCGCGCAGTGCGGCGGGGTCGACGGGCATGAATGACACGCGCAAGGTGTCGTCCTCGACCTTTCCGCTCGCGTGGCTCGGGCCAAGCGCGCCTTCGCTCGCGCCCTCGACCAAGCCTGCATCGTCGATCGTGAGCGTCAGCGTGCCGGGCCCGCTCGCCAGCTTGCCGTCGTCGGAGGCCCATTCCCGCACCGCCCCTACCTTGAGCTCGACGGGCGCCAACTTGGCCTCGTATTGACCGATAAAGCCGCCCGCAAACCAGGGCTTGGCCGACGCGGCAACCGCTTTGGGCGCGCTTGGAAGCGGGGTCGCGGGCGCGGCGGCGGACTCGGCTGGCGCCGCACCGCTTGGACGCGTTTGGCAAGCGACCGCGCAGATGAACACGCTAAAAGCCGCACCCGGCACCGGCCAGTGCCGCCGCCGCGCGCGGCTCATTTGACGAGCTCGCGGATACGCACGCCGATCTCACCTTCCAAGCTCACGAGCTCGCCGCGCGCCACCTCGCGGCCGGCGACTCGCAACACGACCGGTTCGGCAACACGCCGCCCCGTTTCGAGCACGTCGCCCGGACCGAGCTCGGACCACTCACGCGCAGTCAGGCTTACCGCCCCGATTTCGACGCGCACCACGACCGGGGAATCAAGCACCGCGTCCGACAATGACGCATCGGGTTTCTCGGTCTGTGACAAGAGCTCACCTAAATCCGGTAAGAGCTGAACGCTCTCGCCCCGTAACACGATTCGACCGTCGCGCGACAGGGTACCGCCCAGGCCGCAATCATGGCTCGCCGCGGCCAATGCGATCGGCCCTTCGCCGCAGGCGTCGAGCCATAGTCCAGACCCGGGAAACCAGGCATTTCCCGGCACGAAGTCTAGAAGCAGGGCGCGCTCGGCGAGGCTCCAGCCGACCACTAACGGCACCGAGATTTCGAGCTCCCCGAGCTCGGAGAGAGCGGCCGGTGGCTCGGCAGCGCGCTCGGGCAAGCCGAGCGCGACCTGAACTGGGTACGCCGTGCCCGAAAGCACGACGGTCGCTTCGACGAACACATCGCTGGCGCTTGCGCGCGCAGCGTCCTCATCGAGCACCGTGAGCGGCTCGCGCGCACCAGCACGTCGCGCCAGCTCCAACACGAAGGCCGTGAGCGCGCCGCTGAGCGCCGCGTCCAACGTGCCTTGCGCCGAAAGCGTGATGGGTCGACGCAGCACACGACCAAGCGCATGGATCGCAAGCTCTGGCTCCACCGACAGCACGCAAACGAAACCGTCACGGCCAAGCTCGAAGCCAAGGCGGGTGAGCAGCCGCCGACGCGGCGCTGCGGTCGTTACCCGGCGCACGAGCAGCAATGCCTCGCCGCCCGTGAGGTCGGTCAACGCCGACGCCAAGCGCGGCAGGTCCATGACGCTCAGCGCTGCGCGCCGCGCTCGCGCCCCCCGCCTGGCGCCGGCGCGGGACACGCTGTCCAACGCGCTCCAGGGGTAGGCAGTGAGCGCGCGCCGCGTCATCGAAGCAATGTAACCCGCCTCGCCGCCCGTTCGCGACACGCCGAGCGATCGGCTCGCAAAGCGGGGTTTTGCGAATGCGGCATTCGTCTTTGGTGGCTCTCAAGATTGTCCACAAGCGGTACACAGGGCTGTGGAGGGACGGCTGGCTCGGGGCGTGGAGGGCTCTTGGTTCGGGACGCCCGGCGTCAGGGTCAGTGCAGCTTGACGCGGACGCTTTGTGACAAGGCGTCGTCTGCTCGGCGCGCAAAACCGAGAAAGCTCGGATAATCCTTGGGTTGGACGCGCCCTGCGGGCAAGTTGACGGTGCGCACCAACGTAAGTTCACCGGGCTTAACGGTATCCGCCACTTGTACGGAGCGATCTCCATCGTTCAGCTGGGCCTGGATGGGATCAGAGACCAGGTCTGCGCCGTTCGGCAACACGATGCGCAGCTTGATTTCGCGGTGGGTCGCCTCTGCCATGAGCAGCGGTGTCTGGCGCTGCGGAAGCGCCGCGAGCTGACTCACGCGCGGCCCGAACGGCGGAGCGATTAGCAACATATCACCCGAGCGCTGAGCGAAGCCCGGTACTTTCGCCTTGGCTTTGATCACGAGCGGGCTGTCCAAGTCGTCGAAGTGATCGAGTGCGTAGCTTTGTAGCTCGATGCCGCGCAGCTCCGGTCCGAGCAAGCGCGATTCGAGCACGTCCCGCATTTGTTCTTCGGGAATTTCCGCGAGCGCGTTGCGCAGACCCATCGCGTACTTGCCGAAGAAGCGCTGCTCCAAGTCGAGGTCCGCGGACCCGTCGCTATTCACGCGGAAGGTGCCTTCGTAGCGCACATTGTCGAGGGCCCCCGCGGCTGGAACCACGGCCGCGACTGGCTTTGCGTCGGACAACACGTACGCGGGCATGCCGCGCGCTTCGGCCGACACGTAGCCGAACGGCGTGTACTTTCCGCCAAAGCTCAGCCAGATAGGCTCGCGAGCCGCCGTCACGCGGAGGAGCGGCTGAGTAAACAAAGCGGCTTCCGAGAACGGGCCGTTGGGCGGCAAGCTCAAGCGATTCTGGGCCACGGCATAGTTGATTGGGATGCGAAGAGCCCGACACAGGGCGATGTAGCCCCGCCACTGGTTGCCGTTCTTGCCCAGCACCACGCGGCGCCCGTCGCTCTCCTCGCCCTCGCGAACATTGGCCACGACCCAGCGGTAAAGCCGCTTCGCGCGCTCGGTGCCCGCCGCTTCCGGCACACCCGCCACGATGTGCTGAGCGATGCGCACCAAGCGCGGATCAACCGGCGTCAAATCGGCGACGGCGTCGCTCATCGATCGTAAACTATCGGCCAAGCTTACGCCCCAGCCCAGCTGTACGCTCGGCAAAAACTCGGTAACAGGCGCACCGAAGGGCTCGACCGGAGCGGCGGGGCTGTTGCGGGCGAGCCAGCGCCGCACGACCAGTGGCCCATTTTCAGTGACCTCCGGCTTAGGAACGTCATTTTTGGTTTCGATCAGCAACGGCTTGCTCTTGGGCGAAATCACCACGAGCTCACTCCGTGCATAGGCGATGTTTTCCTCACGGAAGAACCAACGCGGCCCCGAATAACTCAGCCCTCGTTGTCCGTCGCCAGCGTTGCTCTCGATCCGTTCCGTTTCGATGTAATCACCGACCTCGAGATGAGGCATGGTGACCGTCTGCTTCCCCTCGATCAGCTCCGGTTCGAGGATCTGACCGCTCTTTTTGATCACACGCAGATGCAGCATTAGGCCGCCCTGCAATTGCTGCTCCGCCATACTGCTGATGGCTTCGGCGCTTTGCACCTTGATCAGCTCGTGCTCCAGCATGCGGCTCGAGCCGTCGGCGTGGACCCAAAAGGCGGCGTAGTCGAGGACACGCGCCGCCGTACCCGGTAGGACCGTCCCGGATTTTTCGTACTCATCGATCAGCGGTTGCGTTTGCAATCGATAAGGCTCGAGCTCGCTCAGGCCTTCGACCAAATCCAACGCTTGCTCGAGCAGGGCGGTTGGTGCGCCGCTCTGCACGGCGTCGACCAGCGCGCGCACGAGGGCGTCGTGCGAGCCGTTCGCGTAATGAGCATCGGCGAGATCCACCCGCGCACGCTCATTGCGCGGCTCCTGCTTGATGGCCGCCTCGAGCTTGTTCCAGCTTTCCTTTTCATTGCCCGCGCGCACCATGACGTCGTAGACCCGCTCGGTGATGTCCTTGCGCTCGGGTCGGCGCGCGCCGATGCGCTTGAGCTCGCTCAGCGCCGTCGCGTAATCCTGTTGGCCAAGCGCACGGCTCAGCACGATCTCGCTGTCCGGATCGAGCTTCTTGATGCGTTCTACCAGGCTGTCGGCGGTCCTCGTGTCGCCGGTAGCATCGAAGGCCCCGACCGCCGCCGTCAGCGCATCCGGATCGTCAGGAAAACGCTTGGCCAGCAAGCGCACGGTGCTCGCGTTTTCCGCGGTCCAGCCGAGGTCGTTGAACATGCCGGCTTCTGCGGTCAGCATGTCTGGGACCTCGGGGAAACGGTCGACCAGCGTCGCGACCCGGCGCACGCCCTCGGTCATGCCGCTCTTCTCCGCCTCCCAGAGCGCGAGGGCGAGCTCGGAGCTCCATAAGCGGGGGTCCTTCTTCACCGCCTGCTCGCGCAACCCGCGCGTCAAATCCCGGCGCTGGCTTTGCGCGTAGATCGGATCGCCGCTGCTGAAGCTTGCAGCGGCATCGAGCACGATCCCGGTCGCGTGCGTCGGGTCCTTGAGCAGCGGCTCGAGCAGCACCGAAGCCACATCCGCTTGACCGTCGAGATTGGCTAAAAATGCACCGGCAAAACGCAACAAGGAATCCCCCGGATCGATCACTACGCCGTCCTTGATCCAGGCATCGAAGACGTTGGCTCCGTTCATGATTTGGGGCGCGACGACCGAGTACGGGCTAGTCGGATCGTCGGACGTGGCAACGGCGAGCGGGCGCCCATCGGGGTGCAAGAAGCGCACAGCAACCTGCGGCTCGCCCACCTGTAAGAGTACGCGGTGCCGACCTCGTACCAGTTTCAAGCGCACGCCGAGCTTCGTCCAGACGCCCCAGTTGCGCGGGTCCTTGCGCATCACGAGCTGGTCGTCGACCCAAATCGCGAACGTGTTCAACGGTGCGATCAGCACCTCCTGCTGGTCCGGCAGATCCAGATAAGTCTCTGCGTAGTAGACGCCAGCGCCGACAGGTTCGTCGATGCTGAAGCCGCAGCCGGTGCGCTTGACATCGAGGATGCGCGGCGACTCACCGATCATCGGATCGGGATCCCAGCGTCGAGGCCAAGGCCCAGGCAATTCCGCGGGAAACGAGCGCAAAGAGTCGCTCGCCACATTGCGCCCGAACGGCCCGGCAAGACGCAACTTCTTGGCGCAACCGTGCAGGTCGGCCGCAGAATCGTCGAACCCTTTCTGCGCCTCTTGATAAGCCTCGACTCGCCACCAATCGACCAGCTCTTCGCGCGCTCGCCAGCCGATGTTCCTGGGATCCTTCAGCGCGCTCTCGACGAATGGCTTCCAGCGTAACCAAAGGTCTTTGGAATTGTGCCGAAAGGCAACGGCTTGATGTGAGGCGTACCAAGCGACGATCGGCGCGCGCACGTCGTCCGATTCACGCGCAGCCTTGAGCGCTTGCAAGTAATGCTCGGAGACCGCGCCGAACTGTCCGTGGCTGGCGGCCTCGAGCCCGAGCGCGAAATGCCCGACCATGTCGTTTGCCCCCAGCTTTCGCAGGCGAATCTTCGCACGCTCGGCGCGCTCGGCGCTCCCGCCTTCGGCGATCAGCTCGGCCAGCAACCAGCGGCCCACGTAGCTCGAATCCGGACTGGCCTCCCCGACCTTACGCAGAGTCTCGACCCCTTCGGTTTTTGCTCGGCCGGCGTGGGGCGCACAGCCGACCAGCAGGCGGAGGCCGAGCGCGCAAGCTACCACCGCATGGGACGTGGAGCGCATCACTCGATCACCAAGCGCGGGCTGAGGGCGCGGTCGGCGTCTTCACAGAAGCTTTTCCAGGCCGGATAATCCTTTGGGGCAACGCGGTCGACCTTGATCGATATCCGGCTCGACACGATGACTTGATCGCGATCGGTCGTGACGGTCACGGCGTACGACCCGAACGCGCCGTCCTTCGCCGCGTTGCTCGGTGCCGAGATCACCTTGGAGCCAGCGGGCAGCTTGACCGTGTACAGATCTTCGAGCGTGGAAAAGGCGAGCAGCCGCACGTCATGATGGCGCTGCGACAACGAAGCGTAGCTCGGGGTCAGACGGAAAGAATCGGTGACCGCCATGCTCAGCTGATTGCCTTCGTGACGCGCAAAAGATGGCGCGGTCCCGCGCACCTTGATGTGAACGGGCTCTTCGACCTTGGTCAAATCGCTAGTTTGAATGCCTTGCCCGCCGGGCGCGATCTCGAAGCCTGGAAACTCCCGGCCCAAGTCGTTGTTGATGCGTTCGTCGCGGGTGGCCTCGCTCTGGTATTGGCTGCGCCACTCGGGCGCATTGTAGCCACCGGTCGAGTATTCGAACTCGAGCTTGGCGTCCCCCGTCTTGGCGAGGGCCGCCTTGACCTCGCGGCGCACGAAATTCTGCTCCGGCGGAGCGAGTGGTACGTGCACGAGCTCGGTGTCGCCTTGGTTCACGTGCATGCCGAGCGCACCGATGTCCATGCGCGGCAGCTCATTGATGCCGGTCAGCTCGGCGGTCCCGTCGAGATAAAGGTTCATCGACGGCACGTAGGCGATGGCATGGTCGAACGGCGCGAAGCTTGCGACGCTAGATCGAAAATCACCCTTCATTTGCGTGCGTAAGACGACCATCGTGGTCGGGATGCTGAGCTCGTTGAGCAACGTCGTGATGACCGTGGCCTTGTCTTTGCAATCGCCCCAGCCGCGGGCAACCGTCTGCACGCAGCGGCGCGGCTTGTAGCCGTAAATGCCGAACTCTAGCGCCACGTAACGAGTGTTTTTAGTGACCCATTCGTAAACTGCCTTCACCTTGTCGACGTCGGTGGTCTTGCCCTGCGCGATCGATTTTGCAAGCGTTCGAGTTTCATCGTCCAAGTCGAACTGATCTTTGACGAGGCCCCAGTACCAGCGACCGAGATCTTTCCAGTTCTTGTACGTGGATACGTGAACGAAGCTTAGCACCTCGGGCAAGGGTGGCATGGCCGGCTCGGGCGCGACCGCCGCGACCTGCGCCGCGAAGAAGTGATAGAGCTTCTGATTGCCCACGACCTCGCTCGTCTGCAGCAACTGAGGCACGTTCGTGTCTATGTAGAATGTTCGGGATTTTGGCGTGATCAAAACGTATTCCGCGTTCTGTACTGGATCACTGCCCTGCAGGTACGTGACTTCGCCGAAGTAATTGCCGAAGTCGTTCTTGGGCGTTACGTCGTCCACGCGGTAGCGCAACTCCACGACGTCCCCCGGCTCGAGCCTCGGGAACTGAATGTAGAAGGTGCGCGCCGAGGTATACGTGGCAATCGATGGATCATCGGCCGGGCCTTCGCCGGATTCGATTGCCTCGTCGACATGACCATCACCGCGGTACACGCGCGCACCGCGCAGCTGAACAGCCTGGCTGTCGGCTTCGTAACCAAAGGCGTACTGGCGAGCGGCGGCCGCGGCGGCATCGGTCAGCGGCTGGAACACGATCTGCCGATATTGGCTCGATAGCCCATTTTCGAATACGGTCGATACCGTCAGGTCGCGGAGCACGCGGCGATTCTGGCCGTTCGCGGGCGCGTGACGGAGCTTCAGAAATTTCTGCGAGTCCCAGGCGTACGCTTCATCGGCACGCGGTTTTTGCGGCTCCAGATGCTCCACGTACTCGCGTACGGCTTTATCTTGTGGGCGAATGCGCAAGATCTCGCGGAGCAGCGCCATCTGCTCTTCTCCGTGGCCGAGCTCGCCTTGCAGATCTGCGAGCGCCCGTAGCGAACCGGCGTCCTCGGGCGCCAGAAGTAGCGCGCGCCGGTAGGCGGCGGTGGCGCGCTCCGGCTGACCGAGAGAACGGTACGTGCGGCCCGCTAACGCGAGCGCCCACAACCCGTCCGGATGCGTTTCCAGCAGGCGATCGACCCAGCGCTCTGCCGCAAAACGATCGCGACGGGCGACGGCTAGATCGATCATTTGGCCCAGAAAGCCGGCGTCGTCGAAGCGAAGCGACGAATAGCGGCTTTCGACTTCGGCGGCGTCGGTCGTGCGCCCGAGCATGCGCAGTTGTGAGGCGTACATGTTGAGCAGATTCACTGAGCTCGGGTTGCGTGCCACGGCGCTTTCCAACGTTTCCAGCGCAGTGCGCGGCAAACCGGCGAGGTTATACAGCTCGACCCGGCCGCGAATGGCGAGTGAATCGTCGGGATCGATGGCCAGCACCTTGTCGAAGTATGGAAAGGCGTCGCGCCAGTTCGGGCTCGTCCTTCGATCGAGCGCGCGCGCCAACAGCACCTCGCGGTTGGGCTGCCGCTCGCGCGCGGCCATGGCCTCCGCCTTGCTGATCCAATCGCCGGTTTGGTTACGGTCTTCCGCAAGGCGTCCGGCCAAGAGCAAGCGGCGGACGGTTGGCTCGCGCTCGGCCGCTTGCCTTGCGAAGTCGCGTGCCTCGTGTCGTGCGGGGTCGTCACCGCCCGTGTCGGCGAGGTAGCGCGCGTAGGCTTCTAACGCGGCGGCTTTGGGCGCTTTGCCCGCGGTGAGCTGTTGGAACAGTTGAACTGGCCCCAGGGGACCGGCGTGGGGGAGCAGCTTGTCACTCGATTTCTTACCGGCGAGCGCTTTGGCGAAGACCTGGCTTTGCGCGACCTCATTGGAAAAGGCCAACGTCGGGTCGGGCGTGCCATCGGGGGCGGCGACGCGTAGGGAACCGACGGGCGATTGATCGTCGCCGCAGAGCTTCACGGTCAGCTCGTTCGGTCCCGGCTCGAGCTCGACCAAGGTCGCCGACCGGTCGTAATCGTGGCCCCGATACGCGGCGTCTTGGAGAACCAAGTCCCCGTTCCAAAACAGCTTGAACGCGCCGCCCGCGCCCGCCCAGACGCTCAACTTGCGGCGTGCTTTGGGCGCGCTCACGAACGTCGTAGCGAACACGCAGATCTTGGCTTCGGGCCGAACGAGTGAGCCCGCGTCCAGAAAACCGTACGGAAAGACTGCGGGGATGGGCCGGTAGCGCACGGGGCGCTCTTTGCCTGTGTAGGCTTTGCCCGGCACGATGGCCTCCAGCAACTCGGGTTCAGGGCCGCTCGCGGTGTCGAGCCCGGCCTTGCCTTCGTTGTCGAAAGGGCCGACCACCAGCCACTGGTCGACGTAACCGAGCGCCCGGATGCCCTCGCGCGCGGCTTTGAGGTCACCGCGGCGCGCGCGGCCGAGGGCCGAGAGCGTGCCTGCGTAAGCGCGGGCTGGTGCACTCAAGTGCGAGTCATGAGCGGCCGCGCGCAGTGCTTCTTCGACGTGGTTCGGGTCAGCGCGGTCCCACGTGCCCCAGATCTTGCGCAGCGTGGCATACACCTCCGGGCCTCGCGCTTCGACGAGTTCGTTGTCGAGCTCATGTAGGTCTCGATGAAAAGCCGTCTGTCCCGCGCTGGCTGCTGCGCTCAGAGCGGAGATGCCCAGCAGACATGCGAGGCGCGCGTATGTAGGCAACGTCGAGCTTTGGGCCGGCCTGTGTTCCACCGCTTAGCTTTAGCGCTTGGTCATGCAGATGGGCGTCAAATTCGCACTATTGGCGATCGCCCACGATCGCTGCGCGCAGTCGTCACATTTTCGCAGCACAGCGCTCCGGCCGGCTGTCCTCGGGGCGGAGGCCTCGAGTCGGCGCGAACGAGTGCTTGCTGGTGAGCGGGCGGTCATATAGAACTGATGGCTCAGCTTTCTCGCCCTATTTGTGAAATGGAGAGCTAGTCGCCGATGACTTTCGGACGGCTGGCGGAGGCTCGCGATGGTCAATCCCCAGATGGTGATGTACGAGGAGGAGTTCAACCAGATTCAAACGGTCGTGGACCGTTTGGTTCGGGAAGCGAACGCCAAAGTCGTCTTCATCGTCGACAAGAACGGTCAGCTGATCGCGGCGAGCGGCGACGTCGACAACATCGACACCACGTCCCTCGCGTCACTTACCGCCGGCAACATCGCCGCGACCGGCGGCATCGCCAAGCTCCTCCGCGAGAACGAATTCGCGACGCAGTTTCACGAAGGGGAGAAAGCCAACATCCACATCCAGTTGGTCGGCAACCGCGTGATCTTGGTGGTGATTTTCGACTCCAAGTCGAGCTTGGGTCTGGTGCGGTTGCGAGTCAGGAAGGCAAGTGACGAGCTGAATCGCATCTTCGAAGCACTGCTAAGCAAGGTCGCCGAGCCCGGCAGCGATTCACCGTTTGCCGAAATCACCGACGAGGACATCGACAACCTTTTCAACGACTGAGGCAGCGGGCGATGAGCTTCATCAATTACATGGCCCGGGAGATCAACTGCAAGATCGTCTACTACGGGCCCGGGCTTTGCGGCAAAACGACGAACCTGCAGTACATTTACGAACGCACGAATCCAGATGCGAAAGGCAAAATGATAAGCCTCGCAACGGAGACCGAGCGCACCTTGTTCTTCGACTTTCTACCGCTCTCACTTGGTGAAATCCGCGGCTTCAAGACTCGCTTTCACCTGTACACGGTGCCCGGGCAGGTATTTTACGACGCGAGCCGCAAGCTCATCCTGAAGGGAGTGGACGGCGTCATCTTCGTGGCCGACTCACAGATGGAGCGCCTGGAGGCCAATCAGGAAAGCGTGGAGAACTTGCGTACCAATTTGGCTGAACAGGGCTACTCGCTCGAGAAGATCCCGTACGTCGTTCAGTACAACAAGCGTGATCTACCGAACGTGATCTCGGTCGAGGAGCTGCGACCTTTGATCAACCCCATGAACGTGCCGGACTTCGAGGCCAACGCGCGAAGCGGTGTGGGCGTGTTCGATACGCTGAAGGCGGTTAGCAAATCGGTCTTGAACGAGCTCAAGCGCGGCGGCTGACGGACGGGGGAAGCCATGCGGAAACCGCGCTCGGCCGAAGATAAAGCCAGAGCCAAGCGGCCCCCGAATGTGACGCGCGTCGGGCTCGAGGGTGCCGCATTGCGCTACCTGGAGCGATTCGATTGCTCGGTGGCACGCCTGAAAAAGGTGCTGACCGAGCGCATTCTCAAGGCGGCGCGGGCAGGGGTGGAAGAGGCGGCGTCAGCGCCCGCCATCGTGGCGCAGATCCTCGAGCGCTATCAGGAATCTGGGCTGTTGAATGATGCGCGGTTCGCAAAGAGCTTCGCAGAACGTCAGCGCGAGAGAGGCAGCTCGAGGCGGGTGATTGAGCAGAAGCTCCGCGCGCGCGGCATCGAAGCGGCCACCGTCGAACAACTGTTGCCCCGCCATGAGTCAGCGGCGAGCGAGCTAGAGGCGGCGCAAGCGTTCGCTCGTCGTCGTCGTCTGGGGCCTCATCGCAAGCCGGAAACGCGGGAGGCCTACCGCCGCAAAGACCTGATGGCGATGGCACGCGCTGGGTTCGACTACGACACCGCGTCACGCGTGATCGGCGTCGGCAACTCGTCCCCCGCGCTGGACGACGAATTGTAGGGCGGCGCCGCCGACCGCGGTCGGTTCGCTGCCGGGATGGGCCTTACTTCTTGAGTTGCTCGCGCCGGCCGCGATTTTTCGCTGCGGTCTTGGCGCGAAGCCGCTTCGAGCGTTTGCGGTCGAGCTTTCGGGGAGTCTTGGTCGTAATGTACATGGGGCCGGGCGTTTAAACCGAATCGGAAGACCGCGCAACTCCCGGGGGAGTATTGCGCGGGTCGCGGGCGGTATTTTATGCCTTCCTCGCCGTGAGCAGCTTCTCGATCAGCTGGGATGAATAGCTGTTCAGCTCTCTGAACACCACGCCCATCCCCGCCGGATCAGTCTCTACCCGCACGACGAGGCCGACGCCTTCGATCGTCTCGATGCCGTCCATCACCACCGTAAAGCGCAGATCGACTTCGGTGCCCACCGGCAAGGGCGTGCTCGTTTTCACGAACGCCCCCGTTCTAGAGATATTCGTAACGTACTCCTCCATGAACTGCGCGAAAGAGTCGAACTCCTTGTTTATGGTGACTCGCTCGTTCTCGCGTGCGTTGGTCATGGAGCCTCCCGTGGCCGATTATTTGCCCTGCAGGTCGAATTGTTCGATGTGATACTCGCGGCGCGGGTTGAACTCGATCCGGCGCATGTAGCGCTTTTCGGCTTCCACCACCGCGGCCTTTTCCTCGCCCTGCATCAAATCGACCACCGCGGGGTGGGCGTTGACGAGCACCGAATAACCGGAAAGCGTCGATTTTTCGCGGCGAATTTGGCGCAAAATCTCGTAGGCGATCGTGGTTCGCGATTGGATCTGGCCCGTTCCGTCGCAGTAAAAGCACATCTCGTGCATCGTGCGGTTCAAGCTCTCGCGCGTGCGCTTGCGCGTCATCTCGAGCAACCCGAGCTCGCTGATGCGATTGATGGTCGTCTTGGCTTTATCCTTCGCGAGGAGTGCTTCCAGAGCGCGCCAGACCTTTTCCCGGTTGTTCGACACGTCCATGTCGATCAGATCCAAAATCACGAGGCCGCCAATGTTGCGGAAGCGTAACTGATACGCGATTTCTTCGACCGCCTCCAAGTTCGTTTTGAACGCCGTTTCTTCCAAATCTCGGCTGCCCTTTCCGACGTATCGCCCGGTATTTACGTCGATCGCGGTGAGGGCTTCGGCTTGGTCGATGATCAAATATCCGCCGCTGGGCAGCGGAACCTTGCGGCTCAAGGCTCGCGCAATCTCGTCTTCGATCCCGTAGGCGTCGAAAATGGGCTCGTCGCCGCTGTAGTACTGAATGTCTTTGACGCGCGTGGGCATGAACATCTCGACGAAGCGGACCAGTCGTAGGTACTGCTCCTTGTCGTCGATCACGATGCTCTCGATGTCGTCGGTGAATAGATCGCGGGCGGTCTTCAGCACCAGATCGAGCTCGGTGCACAATACGGCCGGCGCCTTGGCGCTCTCTTTCTTGTTCGAGACATCCTCCCAGAGCTTGACCAGGTACCCGATGTCCGCTTTTAGCGATTTTTTGGTTAGGCCCTCGGCGACCGTCCGCACGATGATCCCGCCCGTCGGCGGCTTCATCGGCTCGACCACGTCACGCAAGCGCGCGCGTTCGCGCGCGGACCCGATGCGTTTCGAGACGCCGACGTGCTCGACCGTCGGCAAGTAAACGACATAACGACCAGGCAGCGACACGTGACTCGTGACGCGGGCGCCCTTGGTGCCGATCGGCTCCTTGGAAATCTGGACGATCACTTGGTCGCCCTCTTTGACGACTTCGGTGATTGGGACCGAGCGCGACACGCGGCTCGTGGGTTTGGCGCTGCCGTTCGTGCTTGCGGCATTAGCAGGCCGTCGGTCGCGATTACCGCCAGTCGCGCGCCCGCTCCGCGCATTGCGGTCCTTGGCGCCGCGATCATTGCGCTCACGAACGCTCCGGCCCTCTGAGCGGCTTGGTTCCAAGCGTGGCTCGTGCGCGCCGACACCCGGCCGCGGCGGGGTCACGGCATTGGGGCGCGGAGAAGGGCTCACCGCTATCGGCGCGACTGCGGTTGCCCCAACGCTGGCGTCCACCCCTTCACGGCCCCCTCGGCGACGGCGGCGACGGCGGCGAGGACGGGCTGCGTCCTCCCCGGCCACCTCGCCAGCCGCGGCCGTCGCTGTGCCGCCGGCGACTGACTCGGCGGATTCGGGCTCATCATCCGACACGGGATCGGCGTGTGTCTCGGCGCCGAGCGCAACGGCTTCGGTCACCACCGCAGCTTCTACAAGGGTCTCGTCTTCCTCGGCGTCGTCGCTCTCCGCTTCGTCTTCCTCTTCCTCTTCCTCTTCCTCTTCCTCTTCCTCTTCCTCTTCCTCAGTGAGGTCGATGTCGGCGCCGGCAACAGGCTCGTCGGTCACGTCGTCGTCGTCCTCTTCTTCGTCTCCGCTCTCGTGCACGTCGCTGGCGGTTGCGCCCGCCTGAGCATGCCGCTTTCCGCCGTCTCCCTTGGAGAAGTGCTCGGCGTCCTCATGACGGCGCGAACCCGATAAATAAGCTTCGAAGTCGTCGGGACGAATCAGGTCTTCGACGTGCAGGAATGCGGCGCGCTCCATGCCTACGTCGATGAACGCCGCCTGCATCCCCGGCAGCACGCGAGTTACGCGGCCGAGAACTATGTTTCCGACCGTGCCGCGGGCGGCGGCGCGTTCGATCTGAAGCTCGGCGATGATTCCCTCTTCAATGAGGGCGACTCGAGTTTCACGAATGTCACAATTGATGACGAGAGTATTTCGAGGCATGGCTTCCGGGTGCCACGGCGCAAAAACCCCAAATTTTGAGCGCGAACGCTAGGTAGACAATTCAACGCGGATGCGGGATGCGCCTCGGCTCGAAGAGCGGGGGCGCGCCGGACCGCGCAGCGAATCGCAGCCGAGCGTCGCCTCGAACCGGAAGGACCGGTAGGGACGCTGAGCGGTGCGACAGTCGAGCTTGCGTGCGGGGGCAAGACACGGGGATTTCTGTGAGGGGCGGAAAAAGGGGAAAAAAGGTAATTTGCGGGTGGAGAAAATTTCCACCTCGAGTGACCCAAACGGGCCAGGCTCCCCGGGGGACGGTCACGGACCGGCGGGGCAGAGTCGCGCAAGCGACACGCTCAGGTCACCATGATGAGGGCGATCCGTCAAGGCCCGGTTGCGTTTGAAACGCCTAGAAAGGTGCTTGGCCGTGCGGCCGAGCGACGGCCGGCGGGACTTGATGCATGGCCGGGGGTCCGAGTGTCGAGCACCAGGACTCGGCGGTCACTTGGGTCGAACGCTCCGAGCTTCGGGAGCACAGAGAGCTCGTGGCCGGAACGGTCGACGGCCGCCCGGTCTTCCCTGACCTTCTGCGTCTCAACGGTCGACGTCTGCCCGGTCTTCCCTGAAACTTCCACGTGTCATGTCTCTCAGCGAGAAGCGCAGCGTCCATCGAGCGAAGAAGCTAGAGCCCGCGGGAATCGCCGCGTTGTTGTGCGAGGTTCCCGGTTACGAGCTGGACGAGCACCATTCGGCGATCAGCAAGGTGTACCGCTTCTCGGATTTCTACGAGACGATCGCGTTCGTCAACGCTCTGGCCTACATCGCCAATCAGGAGGATCACCACCCGGACCTCGCGATCAGCTACGCCACGTGCAAAGTGAGTTTTTCGACCCACCACGCCGACGGGCTCACCGAAAATGATTTCATTTGTGCCGCGCGCGTCAACGCGTTGTAAACGCTGCACGGAGCCCATCTTTATGGCCGCGCGGCCGCTGCTCAGGCGGCTGGGATTGTGAACGAGCAGAGTG
>CAHJWM010000002.1 GCA_903642325.1 Myxococcales bacterium
CGGTTCGGAATCGACGATCACCGGCCGCATGGTCTGCGGCTTCTTCTCACCCGGTTGCAACTCCACAGTGATCTTGCTGCCCAGCTCCAGTGAGCCGTCCAGGCGCCGCACGAACGGGTTCCACTCCGGGTAGGCGGCGGTGTCACTGAGCACCTCCCACACCCGCTCCGGCCGCGCCTCCGCCCGTGCCTCCACCGCCCACGCCGCCGGCGCCGCTTGCACCGCCCGCACCAAACGCGGGCAGGCTGGGGTCCGCCGTTATCTTCAAATCCGCGCAATGGTGATAAAAGTACGCGCCCCCCGGATTCGGACCGTGATTGCCCATGAACTCGATCACCTGCAGCGTGCACTTGGCGCACGTTACGTTCGGTAATGTGAGCTCGGTGTGAAGCGGGCCCGGATCGGTCGTGTGAACCCAGAGGTGGTCGGCCAGAACCGGAAACACCGCAGGGCTCTCGAAGTCCGCGGAGGCGGATGTGCCCGAGGGGCTGCCGGTCGGCGACAGCACTTTCCCCTTCGCGTCCTTCACGACGTTATCGACCGGAAACTCCGAGCGCGCATTGATCGCCAGCGCAATACGATAAAAGCCAGGATGGATGACAGTCTCATCCACGTCGATCTTCAGGATGTGGCCGCCCATCACCGCCATCGGAGCGCTGGACGGGCCGTCAGGCCCACAGGGCGGCGCCCCTTTGCCGGCCGAGTCTCCGCCCGTAGAAGGCGGATTGACCAGTTTGAAATGGGCATGGGCGTTCGTCGACAATGAGAGCAAAGAGACGCTCACGGCCAAGATCAATGTGCGCATCGAAACCTCCGATAAAACAAACTCAGCTGGCTCTTGCGAAAGATAGCGAGTTTTTCGCCATTTCCAACGAGTGTCAGCCCCCCGTCGGCGATTCTTGGCGAATGGTGGCAGCAGCAGCATCTTTTTTCGCTGGGCCTAGCCCAACTTCGCGCAGGGCGAGCAAGTATTCGCCCAACATGCGCCCTTGGGCAGCCAACGCGGAGGGCGTGGAAATGGAAGCCAAGACGGCTTCAGCCCGCGAACGCTGGCCGATATTGCCCGTGGCGTCGGCGAGCGCATGGAGAAAGCGGACCGTGGTTACGTTGCCATCGAACGGATGACCGCGCACGGCGAAGACGCCGGCCGCATCCGGATCAGCGTCGTGGGCAAAGTACGCGTTGACCCGCGCGTCGAACAGAGAGTCGAGCCCGTTCGCGATCCCTTGCGCGGCGGCGAGGTACCGGGCGTCCCGAGTGACTTCGAACAGGGTCACGAGCGAACGGCCAAGAGCGGCGCCGTCCGCCAAGAAGTGCACGTTGTCGGAGGCCTTCGCATCATGCCGCACGCGCCCATCTGCCTCGACGTGTGAGAGCAAGATGGCGTTGGCCGCGCGGCGCGCAGACGCGACCGTGGTGTCCTCGCCCGTCGCTTCGAACAAACGGCACAGGGCGGTGATCATCAGGCCGTTCTCCGCCGCGTACACGTGACGGTCCACGTCGGGCACGCCGCGCGCAAGGCGTTCACTCTCGGTGCTCGAGTAGTAGCGTTGACCGTCGACGAAAGCCGCGTGCTCGTCGTGGGCGCCCACATCCGCGTCTTGGCTCACGTAAAAAGTGCCGTTCGGCGCGGTCAGGAAACGAGCCACGTAGCTCGCAATGGACTCTGCATCGGAGCGGAGGGCGATGTCTTTCGAAAGGCGAAAGGCCTGGGCATACGCCGCCAAGTTCGCGGCCTGGAAAGGCATCAGCTTTTCGAAATGCGGCGAGCGCCAGTCACCGTCCGCCGAATATTGATAAACGCCCCCCCAAACCGGGTCGATTAATTGTGCTTGTTGCCGCAAAGTAAACAAAGCCCGCGTCCAGGCCTCGCGATCGCCCGCCGCGCCACGCAATAGCTCGAATTCTGCCTCGGCGCCCAGCGGCGCCTTCTGACGCATCCCCCAACTGCCGTTCTGCTCATCGTAATAGCCATCGAGCTGGAACGTGGCGAGGCGCGATAGCCAAGGCAGCGCAGCGACCGGCGCAGACTCCGCGCCAGGCTCGGCGGTGAGCAGCGAGCTGGGGGCGAGGTGCAATGTGCTCACGTGTTCCAGCGCCGGCAACAGTTCGTCGGGCGGCAAGTAACCGCGGAACTTACCGAGCTCCTCGGCCTCGGGGGAGAACAGAATAGTGGCCGGCCAACCCCACTCTCCATAGCGTTCGGCCACATCGGGACGCGCATCGATGTCGACGCGGATGGCGATGAAGCGGTCGCGCAGTAGGCGACCCACCGCCGGGTCTCGGTAAGTGATGGCCTCCATGACGTGGCACCAATGGCACCAGACCGCAGCTCCATGCAGCAGGATGAAGCGATGCTCGGCGCGAGCGCGCGCGAACGTCTCCTTGGACCACGGCGCCCAGGCGAACAGCTGCGGCTCCCCCGACGCGCGCGCCTTGGCAATATCAACCGCCGCTGGCATCACCGGCGCCGTAGCCCGCGGCGCCGGGGCCGGCGGTGGGCGTGGGACCGACGCGCATGCCACCGCGCTCAGCAACACCGAAATCGGACCCTGCATGCGCACGATAGTCGTACGAGCCAAGTTCGGCTTCGGATCGAGCACGACCCGGGCGGGCTCCGTCCGCGCCGCCGGAGGCTTCGACGAGCCACGAACGCGGCGCGTGACCATCAACAGAAGCTAAAAATAGCTGGAATTTAGTGATGGTCACGCGAGCGGCTGAGAGCACCGAGCCTTCGGCGGCGCGAACGTTCCGATGTCAGCCGCCCAGCGCTGCGCCGACGATGCTCCGCGCTTCGTCCAAGATGAGCGCTAGGTGCTGGCTGCTTTTGAAGCTCTCCGCGTAAATCTTGTACACGTTCTCCGTACCGGACGGGCGCGCGGCAAACCAACCATTTTCGGCCACGACTTTCAGTCCGCCAATGGCAGCGTCGTTTGCCGGGGCCCGCGTCAGCTTTTGCGAGATGGGCTCGCCCCCGAGCTCGGTAGCCCTGACCGATTCGGGCGACAGTTTTTTCAGTAACGCCTTTTGCGCGGGCGTCGCGGGTTGGTCGACGCGTGTGTAGTAGGGCGTACCGAACTGAGCCCGTAGCTCCTCGTAGTGCTGCCCGGGATCCTTGCCGGTCACCGCGGTGATTTCGGCGGCCAGTAAATTGAGGATGATGCCGTCCTTGTCGGTGGTCCACGCACGGCCATCCTTGCGCAAGAAGCTGGCGCCCGCGCTCTCTTCTCCGCCGAAGCCAAAGGAGCCATTCACTAGGCCATCGACGAACCATTTGAAACCCACCGGAACTTCCTTTAGCGGGCGATTGATCGACTTGACGACGCGGTCAATCAACGAGCTGCTCACCAAGGTTTTTCCGACCGCGGCCGAAGCCGGCCAACTCGGTCGATGCGTGAACAAGTAGCGGATGGCCACCGCCAAGTAGTGATTCGGATTCAGTAGCCCCGCCGAGGGCGTCACGATCCCGTGTCGATCGGAATCTGGATCGTTACCAAAGGCGATATCATAATCGTCTTTCAAGCCCACGAGCTTGGCCATCGCGTACGGGCTCGAGCAGTCCATCCGGATTTTCCCGTCATGATCGACGGTCATGAACGAGAAGCGCGGATCGACGGCGGGATTGACGACGTTGATGTCGAGCCCGTAGTGCTCGGCAATGCGCGACCAGTACGCGATGCTTGCCCCGCCCAGCGGATCGGCGCCCAAGTGCAGCTTCGCGTTGCGAATTGCACTGATGTCGATCACGTTCTCGAGGTCCGCGATGTAGGCGGCCGTGAAATCGAGCTCGTGTGTGGTAGAAGCCCGCTTGCTAGCTTCGTAGGTGACCCGCTTGACAGACGAGTTGTGCTCGCGAAGCAGCGCGTTCGCCCGGTCCTGAATCCAACCCGTAGCGTCCGTATCGGCGGGCCCGCCGTGCGGTGGGTTGTATTTGAAACCGCCGTCTCTCGGCGGATTGTGCGAAGGCGTAACCACGATACCATCCGCCAAACCCGAAGAGCGGCCGCGGTTGTGCACGATGATGGCGTGAGAAATACCGGGCGTCGCAGTATAGGCTCCGTGCGCCTGGATGATGGTCTCTACGCCATTGGCCGCCAGCACCTCTAGCGCGCTGCGCTCTGCCGGCTCGGACGCACAATGGGTGTCGCGGCCTAAATACAGCGCGCCCGTGATGCCCTGCGTCGCTCGGTATTCGCAGATGGCCTGCGTGGTGGCCAGGATATGAGCCTCGTTGAAGCTGCCGTCTTCCGGCGAGCCGCGGTGCCCACTCGTGCCGAAGCTGACTTGCTGCTCGGGATTCGAGACGTCGGGCGTTACGTCGTAGTAGGCGGCACGGAGCTTTTCGGGATCGATTAAAATCTCTACTGGCGCGAGTTTACCAGCCAAAGGTGAGAGGGACATCACCCAGTAGAATGCCCTTACTAGCGAGCGTTTGGAAGCGCGCCCGCGCTTCGGCCGCTGAAAACGACCGCAAGCGCGAGCGGCGAGACGCGGCCAAGCTCAGGATGCCTGCACCGCGACGCGACGCGGTCGGAACGCGGCACTCTTCGTCAAGTGCACACGCAGCACGCCGTCCTTGTAGTCAGCCTGCACCCGCTCGGCGTCGATCCGCTCGTCGAGGCGAAAAGTGCGCACGTAGCTGACCGGCGTGTCCGGCGAGCCCTGCACTTTCGCCTCGATGCGAAGCTCCGGCAGCTCGACATGCACGCCGATCTCGTTGGGATCGAGGCCGGGCACATCGGCCACGACGAGCAACTCGTGCTCATTTTCGAAAACGTCGACGTTCGGCGAAAGCTTCCGTAGGGGGCGGTTTTTCTCTTGGGTTTGCTGATCCATGATCTTCCTTCGACTCCTTGAAATGTGGGCGGCGACGACCGGTTCAGGCCGCTGCCGTGACCGTCACCTTCTTCGGCTGAGCCTCCGCAACTTTCGGCAACGTGAGCGTCAGCACTCCCTGCTTCAGAGAAGCCTGCACCCGCTCCGGGTCCACGCGCGCGCCAAGCTCGTAACTCTGAGCAAAGGTGAAGCTTTGCCGTTCGCGGCGCTGCGCCGTGTATCCTTCGAGCGTCTCCAGCTTTCGCGAAGCTTTGATGGTCACCGCGTTGGCGGTCACATCGATGTCGATGTCTTTCTCTGCGACACCGGGCAGCTCAGCCCGCAAAACCAACGCCTCAGCCGTATCGACGAAGCTGACCGTGGGCGCGAAGCTATCCGCGAACGAAGGAGCGCGCTCGAGATCGCCGAATAAACGGTCGAGCTCACGCCGCAAACTCTGGGCGGGGAAAGCGCGTGCGGCGCTGAACACTGGAAAACTCCTATCATTGAAGCGTACGAGCATGGCGAAATCCTCCTAAATTGGAAATTCGTGATCCGCCTTAGAACTGTCACGGCCGCGCCTACCTGGCGGAGCAAACCTGCCATCCGCGGTGACCGTGCTCAGCTGGCGACTCAAAGAAGCTGTCCATCTCGCTTCGCGCTGACAAGACCCCTCGGGAAAAATCCGAGCCGGTGCAGCGAGGGTTTTGGTCGCCGGCCGTGGCCCGAGTATAACGCCAGCATGCCGATTCTGAGAGAAGGCGACGCCGCCCCGAGTTTCACTTTGAAAACCGATAGCGGTTCCGATGTCGAGCTGTCGGCGTTGCCAGACAAGCCGGTGGTTCTGTTCTTTTACCCGAAGGACGACACACCCGGCTGCACCGTCGAGTGCAAAGAATTTCGAGACGCGCGGCAAGCGTTCGAGTCGCGCGCACATGTGTTCGGGGTCAGTCCCGACGACATGCAGAGCCACCAAGCATTCGTGGCGAAGTACGCGCTCAATTTTCCGCTACTCTCGGACCCCGGTCACTTGGTGGCCGAGCAATTCGGCGTTTGGGGGCCCAAGAAGCAGGGCGGCGAGGGCATTCAACGCACCACATTCGTGATTCGAGACGGCAAAATTGTCCGCGTGTTCGAGAACGTGAGGCCCGAAGGGCACGCCGCTGAAGTGCTCTCCGCGCTCTAGTTGCCCGTGACGAGCCCAGGCCAGTTGACGCTACAACCCATCGGGGTCGTGCGTTCCCCATTCAAAGAGCGCGTGGACGCGCCGCGGCAGCCGAGCGCCGCGCGCGGGGTGGAAGGCTCGATCGAGCTCTACTCGGGCCGCAACTTCGAACAAGCGCTGGAGGACATCGCGAGCTTCAACTTCATTTGGGTCGTGTTTTGGTTTCACCTCAACACGAGTTGGAAGCCAAAGGTGTCGCCCCCGCGCAGTGGTCTCCGGCGCGGCGTCTTTGCGACGCGTTCACCGTATCGACCGAATCCGATTGGGTTGAGCGTGGTCGAGCTGCTCAAGGTGGACGGCCTCACGCTCTCACTGCGAAGCTTGGACATCTTGGACGGGACACCGGTCCTCGACCTAAAGCCATATGTTCCCTACGTAGACAGCCTGCCGAACGCGAGCAGCGGTTGGCTCGAGGCGCCGAGCGACCCGCAGCCCGAATTCGCGGTTGAATTTGCTCCTCTCGCGGTCGAGCAGCTTGCGTTTCTGCGCTCGCGCTTCGATTTGGAGATCGGCCAGAGATTCGTCGCCGCGCTCAAGTTAGGTCCCGAGCCGCAAGCATTTAGACGCATCCGTCGCGACGGCGCCGGCTATCTCATCGCCGTAAAAGATTGGAAGGCGCGCTTCGTCGCCTTCCAGCGAACGATCACCGTTCTCGATTTCCAATCCGGGCATCGCGCGCGGGTCTTGGCCACGGGCGAGGACGCTGCGCTCGACGCTCACCGCGCCTTCGTGGCGCAATTTGGGCGAGCGTGAGCCGGGCGCGCTTTTTCGTGAACCTCGGTGGCGGACGAGCGCCGGAAGGGCCATTCGAGGAGCAACACATCGTGCAGCTGATCGGCGCCGGCAAGATCAGCGGAGGGCACGTGTGCGCGGAGGGTGGGCCGCGCTTCGTGCCACTTTCGAGTCACCTACCCTTCGCTCGCGCCTTGGCGGCCAAGCGCGCTGGGGCGCCGCCGGGCGCAGGCGCTGCCCTCGTGTCTACCCGTCGGGGCACGGCGCCCGCCGCGGACAACGGCCGTCGGCTGCTGTTTGCTGGCGTGTTCGCCTTTTTGGCGTTGGCGCTCGCCGCGATCGGCATAGGCACGCACGTGATGTTCGAGACCAGCGGCACGCCGGCGCACGCAGCGGTGCCCAGCGATACCGAGCTGCTGCTCGAAATCCCGAGCTTGCACCGTGCGCTGGCACGGCTCGGATCGCTCCATGATTCCGAGGCAAAGCCACCGGAGGGCCGGCTGATCGATGACGTCACGAGCGTGCTCAGCACGAGCTTCGGAATTGCGCGGCCACGCGCGACGGCGCTCGTGCTGTCCGCGAGCTCCCTGGGCATAGCCGCGCGAAAATTGGCGACTCGGCCCGAAGGCGGTCTGCTACTCACCTTCGATGCGGCAGCGCCCGTCAATTCTCTACTGACTTCTCGGCGTTTTCGATATGCCGGGCTCGTCGCGCGCAATGGTCGCGTCTATCGGCTGGCGAAAGCTTCCGATGTCGGCGGCGCACTCGGCGCTCGGCGGTTGCTTTCTAATTTGACGCTGAGTCCTGACCGCGCCGACCTCGTTTGGTTCGAAACGTCTCGCGTGCTCTTCATCGGCTCTGCGAGCTATGCCGTGGGTCTCGCCCGTTCGCTGGCGTTGGATGCGCCTTCACTTGCGCAAAATCCAGGCTTTCAACGTGCCGAGCGCGTCTCTCTAGCGACCAAGGACGCCTTCGCTTACCTCGACCTAGCTCGCTTCAACCCCCATGCCGATGCCGGCGTCGCGCGCCTGATCGGTGACTCGTTCGCAAAGGCGGAGCCCGTGATCGAAAGCTTGGAGCTCGTGCCATACGGCGTGCGTGCCCACGCGGTGGTGCGGGTCGGGGCCGGCGGAGCGCGAGTTGTCGGGACTCCAGTTGTGCCTACGAGCCCTTTGCCGCTGACGGTGATGGATCGGCTGCCCACTGAAACGTTCGCGTACGTAGCGGGCGTGTCGAACGATGCTGTCTCGCCAGCGAACCTCCTGCAATTGCTGGAGCAAGCAAGCGCGAGCGCGGATCGCGGTTCCGAGCTCCAGGTACAGGCAAGCCTCGGGCAAGCCGAGGAGCAGCTACACTTGGCGCTCGCGGACGTCCTCGGCGCCTTCGGTGACCAAGCCGCGCTCGCAGTTCTGAGTGCCGGGGCCTTACCGCTCGAGCGCGACGCTCCCGGGCCGCTGTCGAGCAAGTTTGCCGTCGTTTACCTGCAGTCGGTCAGCGACGAAGCGAGCGCGCGAGCCTTGGTGGCGCGGCTTGCAACACGCACCCTGCCGCGGCTCGACCGGGCGCAGGTACGAGCAGATGCCGAGGGATTGGCCGTGTTTCCTGACGGCAACGCGCTCGGCCTGAGCGCGCAGCTACGTCTGGCGGGAGGCAACCTTTGCTTCGCCATAGGCCGCGTTGCGCTCGTGCAACGCAGCCTTCAGGCGTTCATTACCGGCGAGGGCACGCTTGCCGCCTCGCCCGCGCACAAAGCCGTGCGGGCTCTGCTACCGGGCTCAGCGCAGCTGTTCGCTTGGGTCGACGCAGGCCGCATGGCGAGCCGTCTTCTTCGGAGCCCGTCCGTCGCGGAGCGCGCGGGCGAGCTGGGTCTCGGCAACGTGGAAAGCGCGTGGGCCGTCCCCGAGCGCGTCGACGCCGCCTTGACGGTCAGCAAACAGCGCCGCGGCGACGCAGACGAGTACGCGATAGACACCTTGAATATGCCGCTCTTCGCCGGTTTCCTTTGGGCGTCCTCGTCGCTGCGGTGAAGCCCGCTCAGCGCCAGCCGCGGAGCACGCCGAGCGCCTCGGAATTCAGCTGCACGGCGCGCGCTTCGCTCCCGGCCTCGGTGTAACAGCGGAGCTCCGGAGCGTTGCCCGACGGGCGCAAATGCACGACCTCACCGGAAGCAAACGTGATGCGCAAGCCGTCTACGTTGGATATGTCGGTAACGTGCCCGAGATTCGGAAACTCTTTGGCAATTGCCCCTGGCCCGCCCTGCGCGAGGGCCCCGAGGCGCTCCCTGGAGAGCGCGGTTGGGAAATCCTCTAGGCGATCACTCGCGGTAAAACGTTGCGGTAGCCGGCCGAGGAGCACAGAGATCGGAACGCCCGCCTTGCGCGCGCTAAGCAGGACAGCGAGATGAACGAGCAAGGCGTCCCGGGTTGGTAGGGCCGGCAAGGGGCCCGACAACGTAAAGCTCGTTGCGGTGAGAAACCCGCCATTGGCCTCGTAGCCGACGACTTTTTCCGCGCCACCCAGCGCGCCGTTCATGGCTTCGATCACGTACGGAGAACCGATTCGGGTTCGCGCGACGCGCGCGAATGCGCCGCATTGCTCGACGGCGGTGTTGCAGCTGACCGGGGTGGCGACGAACGTCGCGCCCAACATTTGCGCCGTCACGATACCCGCCACGTCGCCGCGCAACCACTTGCCGTGCTCGTCGCTGACGAGCGGGCGGTCACTGTCACCGTCGGTGGAGACGATGGTCTCGAAATCATTCTCGCTACTCCAGCGCGCAGCCGATGCGACGTCCTCAGGACGGATCGCTTCGGTGTCGACGGGAATGAACGCGTCCGAACGGCCGAGACGCGTAACCTGGGCACCCAAGCCGCGGAAGACGCGAAAACAAATGTCACGGCCGACCGCGGAGTGTTCGAACAAGCCGATGCGAGCCCCGTTCAGTGCGCCCTCGCCGAAGGCATCGAAGTAACGCTGGACATAACGCTTTTCTACGGAGCTCTCGACCGGAGGTTCCAGCGCCTGGGCCGCCGCAAGCGTTGCTCCGTTCGCGTCGAAGTCCGCGGGCAGCTCGACTACTTGCTCTTTCATTCCGGGCTCGTCCCGCTTCAGCAGCTCGCTCTGCGAGCGGTTGAACTTGATGCCGTTGCGATCGTCCGGGATGTGGCTGCCGGTGACCATGATCGACGGGATGCGCGCGTCGAACCCGTACAAGGCAATGGCGGGCGATGGCACCCGCCCGCCGTTGATCGGAACGCCGCCGTGATCGACGACCGCCTTCATCACCGCGCGCATGATACGGGGCGTGCTGGAACGCAGGTCACCCGCGACTGCCACCCGCCCCCCGCGCACGATCTCGTTCTCGCGCTCCAGATATTGGAGAAAGCCGCGCGTGTACGCGTAACAGACCTCGTCGGTCATGGCGCTGACCAAACCGCGAGCGCCACTCGTGCCAAACGCGACGCCGCTGTGATCCATCACCTCTGCGATCGAGACTTTACGGGCCGGCATGATGGCCAATCATACACGAGCGCGCGGCCGCGCACCGGCGAGACCGCGCATCACGAGCTCGCGCGAGGGCCGGGTCGAAGCTCCAAGCTCGACTCGACGGTACCGCGCCGAGTCGTTGGTTGCGGGGGCGGCCGTGGGGGGCGAGCGCTCGTTCGAGTCAGCCCAGCGCTTCGACGTCGACGGACACGGCAATGCTGTGCGCCCCGCCGCCCAGCACGACGCCGGTGAGCGGACTCACGTCACTGAAATCGCGACCCCAGCCCACCGTGACGTGGCGCGTAGCGGGCACGATGGCATTGGTCGGGTCGAAGTCGAACCAGCCGAAGCCAGGAATGTAAACGGACGCCCAAGCATGTGACGCGTCGGAGCCGACGAGACGAGGGCGATCGAGAGGCGGGTCGGTCTCCAGGTAGCCGGAGACGTAACGGGCGGCGAGGCCGAGCGAGCGGAGTGCGCCGACCGCGACATGCGCGAAGTCCTGACACACGCCGCGTTTATCGCGGAGCACCTGGGCGAGCGGCGTACTGATGTCGGTCGCGCGTGGGTCGTACGTAAATTCGTCGAAGATCTGTCGATTGAAGGCCAACACCGACTCGAACAGAGAGCGCTTTGGCGCGAAGGACGGCGCGGCGTATGCAGCGAGCAACGAGTGCGCGCGCACCAACGGGGAGTCGAAGCGGTACTCGCTCACCTCGACCAAACCGCGGTCGGCGGCCAAGCGCTCGGCGGCATCTTCCCAGCTGACGCGCGCCGCGAGCCCCTCGGGCGTATCGCGCTCTCGAAGCCCGATGTAAGTCTTGGCCGTGACCACGAGCGCGTCGTGCTCGCTGAGGATTTCGATGAAGTGGGCGCGGTTTCCGAAATAATCGTGTTCCTCGTACAGGCTCGCGGGCTCGGGCGTCACGTCCAAGGAGTAGCCAGACACGCGCTGGAACTGCAGCGGCCGCGGCGCCAAGTGCGCAATGTGGTGTGCGTGCACGACCGGACTCTCGTATTCGTAGCTGGTCGAGTGGTTGACGCTGAACATCCTCATTTCGCCTCCAGATCCTCGTTGATCCAAACCGGTGGGGAGACCGCACGCGAGGAGGCCAGATGCGAAAAAAAAGTGTGCCCGACCTCGTCCGAGAATTGCCAGAGCAGCGTCGCGGACTCTTCGAGCAGCTGCCGCAGGCCGGAGCCGTCACCGGCGCAGGCCTGTTCGATATCCGCCGTGAGGAGCGCGCTCTGTAGGGCAATTAGGCGGCGCTCGGCGCGGCTCCGCGTCACGTCTCCGTCGATGCGCAACCGTTTGAAATGCTCCATCAGCGCCTCGACTTGGAACGCAACGGAGCGTGGGTTACTGGTGTCGGTCAGCAATAGATCTACGACCGGTGCGACCTGCAGCGTGCTCAAATAGCGGGCGCGGTAGGTCAGCAAGCTGTCGGCGACCTCCAGCAACGCTTCCATATGCACGCGGGATGCGCCGGCTGGCAGCAGCGCTTGGAGCTGAACGAGTGAAAGCGCGCCGCGCTCTACACGGCGACCCATGTCGAGGAAAGCCCAGGCGTGACTGCGAACCATATTGTCCAGCGTGGTGCCGCTGACGGCGGCCAGGGTGATCAGTATCTGATCGAGAACATCCACCGCATTGCCTAGTTTTTCATGGGCGGGGTGCGTTTCGAGCGAATTCGAAAGCCGCCGCAGGACGTGCCAGGCGTCACGCGATAGACGGCTCCGCACGCCGAGCGTCAGCTCGTGCACTCGGCGCAAGATGCCGCGCAGATTGTTGGGTGCGTCCGTGTCGAATAAAACGCCCAGCAGAATGGCCTCCGCCACCGCGGCGGGCGCGCCGCCACGCACGGGCGTGGGCTTTACCTCTTTCGCTACCGGCGTGACACCCGAGCGCTGGAGGGCGTCTAGGATCGCTCCTAGCGCGAGCGGCGCATCCGGCGCCGCTTCCAGCGTTGCACGCTCGATTCCAGCGCGGGTGAGGCGCGCGGTGCAATCACAACGCTCCACGTAGCGCCCGAGCCAATAGATGTCGTCCAAAAGGCGGCTCGGCAGATCGAGCCCGCCCCGCTTCAAGTCAACGCGGCGGTCAGGCATGGACGGCAGCACCGGCTCCGCGCTTCCCGGGGCCGAAGGCACCCAGACATCCTTGCTGACGGCATTGCTGCGGATAGCCAAGAACAGGCCGTCGGGTGATTCGTTGATGCGCGCAAGACCGCCCGGCATCACGTCGTAGTCTTCACCATCGCGACACAAAAATGCGCGCCAGGCGAGGCCGCCCGGATGGACGCCCTGGGTATCCCAGACGGGCACGGTGGATAGGCCCACCCAGCGCTCGGCAACGTAGTCTTCCGGACGAGCCTTCAACCGCTCGATCAGAGCCGCGCGCCCTTTCTGGTCCATTTGCGCGGGCACGAAGGGATCCCCGCGGCGGTCGCCGAAAGCAGGCTTGATCACGAGCTCGTCGAGTATGCCAAGCACGAGCGATAGAGATTGAGGATCACCGCACCAAAATGTGGGCACGGACTCGAGCTGCAACTCCTCACCCAAAACTGCCCGCGCAAGCCCCGGCAGATACGCCTTGAGCGCTGGCATCTCGGTAATCACCGAACCCAGCGGGTTCGCAAGACCGATGTTGCCGGCACGGGCGGCGGAGACGAGGCCCGCCACGCCTTGCGTAGACCCGCCGCGCAGCGCCAACGCATCGCACCAGGCATCGCCCACGCGGCGTAAAAGCACGTCTACCCGGCGCAAACCGGACAAGGTTTTGAGGTAGACGATATTGTCACGAACCGTGAGGTCGCGACCTTCGACCAGCTCGTACCCCAAATAGCGCGCCAAGTAGGCGTGCTCGAAAGAGCTTTCGTCACGTGCGCCGGCTGACAACAGAAGCACTCGCGGTTGCCCGCCATTGGTTTTGGGTGCGAGGCTCTCGATCGTGCGTCGCATCTTGGCGAAGAAGCCTGCGATTCGCTCGACCCGGTACTCTCGGAACAGGTCCGGCAACGTGCGGCCCATGACCAGACGATTCTCGAGCGCATAACCCGCGCCCGTGGGCGCTTGCGTCCGGTCAGAATAGATCGTGAACTTGCCGTCTGGGTCGCGACCGATATCGGCTGCGTACAGGTGCAGGCGATGTCTTCCAACGGGCTCCCAGCCGTGGCACGGGCGCAAGAAATCCGGATGTCCGAGGACGAGCTCGGCCGGCAGTAGGCCCTCGCGAACGAGCCGCTGCGGCCCGTAACAATCGGCGATGATCTCGTTCAGGAGACGAGCCCGCTGACGCAAGCCGCGGCAGAGCGTGAGCCACTCCACCCGGTCCACCAAATAAGGAAGCACGTCTAGATGCCAAGGCCGGTTCGTCCCCTCAGGTACGCCCAGGATATTGAACGTGACCTCCTGTTCGGTGATCCGCCAACGTACCGACTTTTGCAGCTGGTCGAGCTCGACCGGCGACCGGTCCGAAAGGAAACGACCCAACAAACTCTGATGCTTGCGAAGCTCACCGCCCGCGTCACGGAATTCGTCGAACGCGGTCACGGAGTGCTCGAGCACGTTCGACGATCCGATGTACGGCCAAGAATCGACTGCCACCGCCTGCTGTCATACGCGATACCTGGGCGAAAAGTCACGCATCTCACGGCATGCGACGCAAATCGAGAGTGAATGGAAAGTGGGGATCGATGCGCGGTGTACGGACCGGAAAACGGCCCGGTACATGCCCCATGTGATCGAAGCGGGCGATGCGCCGACTTTCGGCGGCCGCCGCGTTGACCGGGCGAACTTCGTTGGCGCGCCCGCCTGGGTGAACGACGTGATAGGTGCAGCCAGCGATCGCCCGCTGGTTCCAGCTATCGTAAAGATCGATGTGCAGCGGTCCGTGCACGCCGATGGTTGGATGCAAACAGGACGGCGGCTGCCACGCTCGGAAGCGCACGCCGGCGACACCCTCGCCCACGACCCCCGTAGGTTGAAGGGGCAATGCATAGCCATTGACCGTGATCAGATGGCGCCCCTCGGTCAGGCCGATCGCGCGCACCTGCAAGCGCTCGAGCGACGAGTCGACGTAGCGAGCTTGCCCGCCCGCCGCGCTTTCTTCACCGAGTACGTTCCACGGCTCGAGCGCGCCGCGGATTTCCATCAGCACGCCATCTTTTGCCATGCGACCATAGAACGGGAAGCGAAACTCGTAATGCGGGCGGAACCACTCCGCATCGAATTCATAGCCGCGCCCGTTCAGGTCACGAATCACGTCCGCAAAGTCTTGCTGCACGAAGTGCGGCAAAAGGAAGCGATCGTGCAACAACGTACCCCACTTTACGAGGGGCGCGCGATAGGGCCGCTCCCAAAACGCGGACACCAGTGAGCGCAGCAATAGCTGCTGCGCGCTGGACATCCGATAGTGCGGCGGCATCTCGAACGCGCGCAGCTCCAGCAGGCCCAGGCGCCCGGTGGGACCATCCGGTGAGTAAAGCTTATCGATGCAAAATTCGGAGCGATGAGTGTTGCCGGTGACGTCCGTCAGCAAGTGACGGAAGATGCGATCCACGAGCCACGGTGGGCTGTAGCCGCCGACCTCCGGAAGCTCGCGAAACGCCACTTCGAGCTCGTACACGGAGTCGTTGCGGGCTTCGTCGACGCGCGGTGCCTGCGAGGTGGGCCCGATGAATCGACCAGAGAACAAGTACGACAGAGACGGATGGTTGTTCCAGAAGGCAACCAGGCTCGCCAGTAAATCCGGGCGCCGCAAGAACGGGCTGTCGGCGGAAGTCGCGCCGCCCATGACCATGTGGTTGCCACCGCCCGAGCCAATGTGCGCGCCGTCGAGCTCGAATTTTTCGGCGGTGAGGAGCTCTTCGCGCGCCGCGCCGTACAGGCTCTCGGTTTGTGCGACGAGCTCTGCCCAGTTTCTCACCGGTGGGACGTTGACCTCGATCACGCCCGGGTCTGGTGTGATGCGAAACACGCCGAGCCGCGGATCGTTCGGCGGCTCGTAACCTTCGATCTGAATCGGCATCTTCAGGTCACGCGCCGTGGCCTCGACCGCGGCCACGAGCTCGAGGTATTTCTCGAGCTGGGGGATGGGCGGCATGAACACGTGCAAGATGCCATTCCGAGGCTCGACACACAGCGCCGTGCGGGTGATGCCCGTGGCGGACTCCTGTGATAGCGGCTTGAGCTGCGGGTCGGCGTTCGTGAACGGCTCGTTCAGCGCCCCCGGCCGCTGCGGGCGGCGAACGGCTGGCCGCACCTCCGCCGGCCTAGGCGGGAAGACGAAGCTCTCTGGTAACGAACCGCGCTCGGCAAATGGATCGAGCGGCTGTTCGAGGTCCGAGTCGGCGGCTGCCATCCACGGTGCGGAATCGAGCGGTAGACGAAGGCCCATGGCTGAGTCACCCGGAACCAAGAACAACTGTTCTTCGCGCAAGAACCACGAACCGGAAACCCAGCCGCCGCTGTACGCGAGCGGCAGCGTGTAACCGACGACGCTGCCCAAGTCTTGCCGGAACACGCGCGCAATGCGGTCGCGCTCGATGGGATCGGCAAGCTTACTCTTCAGAGGGTCGACGTTCGACGGCAAGCGGCGCTCCCGCCACATGTAGTAATAGGCGTCCTCATAAGCGGGCATCAGGCCATGCTTTTCGAGACCCAATACTTCGATCAAGCGCTTCACGAAGCGCTCTGCTTCTGGTTGCTTGTGCCCGGGGGGCGCCGACTCTTCCGCGATGAGCTGAGGATCGGACCACACCGGGACCCCGTCGCGGCGGTAAAAGCAACCGAGCGCCCAGCGGGGCAATTGCTCACCCGGGTACCACTTGCCTTGACCGTGATGGAGCATGGCTCCGGGCTGCCAAAGCGCGTGCAAGCGCCGTAACAAGCGATCAGCGATGGGTAGCTTCTGGCCCCCCATCGCCGCCACGTTCCATTCGGGCTCGTCGGGCTCGAGCGAGCTCACGAAGGTCGGTTCGCCGCCCATGGTGAGCCGAACGTCCTGAGCTTCCAGCTGGAGGTCGACTTCTTCGCCGAGCTTCAAGATGGCTTGCCACTGGGCTTCCGTGTACGGCTTCGTGACGCGGGGCACGTCTATCACGCGCTCGACCGACATCTCGAAACCAAACTCCGTTTCGACCTTTTCGACTCCGCCCTCGATCGGTGCAGCCGACAGCGGATCGGGGCTGACCGCGAGCGGAATGTGACCTTCGGCCGTGAGGAGTCCGGAGGTTGGGTCGAGACCAATCCAACCAGCCCCTGGAATGTACGCCTCGCACCAGGCGTGCAAATCGGTAAAATCGACGGTCGGGCCGGTGGGGCCGACCACCGGCTTTTCGTCAGCGACCAATTGAATCAAATAGCCGGACACGAAGCGTGCGGCGATGCCGAGCTCGCGTAGAACGCGCACGAGCAGCCAGCTCGAATCACGACAAGAGCCCATGCCGAGCTCGAGCGTCTGCTCCGGCGATTGCACCCCGGGCTCCAAGCGGATTACGTATTTGACGGCTTCGTTGACGACGCGGTTCACGTCGATCAAAAAATCCACGGTACGCCGCTCGGTGCGGTCGATGTTCAGCATGAACTTGTCGAAGCGCTCACCGGCCGCTACTTTGGCAAAGTAGGGCTGGAGCTCGTGCTCGAGCGTCTTCTCGTATTCGAATGGCGTTTTCTCCGCGCTCGGCTCCAGAAAGAAGTCGAACGGGTTGTACGACTCGAGGTCCGCGATCAGGTCCACGGTGACGCTGAAGTGCTTCGTCTTTTCAGGGAAGACGACCCGTGCGAGGTAATTGCCCTGGGGATCCTGCTGCCAATTGAGAAAATGCTCAGGCGGCTGAATATCCAGCGAATACGCGTGGATCGGAGTCCGATTGTGCGGTGCCGGCCGCAGGCGGATGACCTGAGGTGAAAGCGTAACCGCGCGCTCGTAATCGTAGCGAGTCTTGTGGCGAAGAGCGATGCGTATAGACAACTGGTTACTCAGACCTGGAAAAATTGCTGGTGAATCGCCGTGCCGATGTCATTGAGGGCCCCCTGTAACTCGTCCACGTACTCGTGTAGCCCCCCCGCCATGACGTCGTCGATCGTCACGTAGTCGAGCCGTGCTCTGAGCTGGCCGAGCAAGCGTTCGGCTTCGCATTGGTAAGTTCCGATAGGCGAGCGCATCAGCGCGTGCAGACTCTCTTGCGCTTGTCGCACGCAATATGAGATGGCGCGCGGGAAGTTCTGATTGAGAAGCAAGAACTGCGACACATTCGAGGGCGACGTGACGTGGTAGAGCTGCCGATACATCTGGAGGGCGCTCGCCGAGTTCAAGAGCGCAGTCCATCCCAGTTGGTCGACCGTTGTGCCGATCCCGTTGCCGACGGGGAGCAACAAGAAATATTTTACGTCCAAAATGCGAGAGGTTTTGTCAGCTCGCTCGAGCATCCGGCCGAGTCGTGCGAAATGCCAGGCCTCGCCGCGCGAGAGGGTGGCGTCGGTCACACCCTCGAAATAGATTCCGGCGCGCTTCACGCGCCCGTAAAAGTCGTTCAGATTTTCCGGCGCGACGTCGGGGCGCGCGGCCTGCACGACCATCAGGTAGAACTCGTTCAGCTCCTGCCACATTTCTCGCGATATGATGTCACGGACGGTGCGCGCGTTCTCGCGGGCCGAAGCCACACTGGCCAAGATGGAGCTTGGGTACTCACTGTCGAAGGTTAGAAACTGGGAGACTGCCTGAGGCGTGAACCTACCGAAGCGCTCGGCGAACAGATCCTGATCCCCGGTGATCATCACCAGGCTTTCCCAACCGCTTTTTTGTTCGATTTGCGAGTCCAGGAGTAAGTTCATGTTCACGTCGATGAAGCGCGCCACGTTCTCTGCGCGCTCCACGTAGCGGCTCGACCAGTAAATCGCCTCGGCAACTCGGGACAGCATCTTCTTCTTGTTTAATTCGGCAACGGCAGGCTTGAAATTCGAAAACGACTATTTCGCTCGCAACCCGCTTATCGAAGCAACTCACGACTGCGACTGCGACTGCGACTGCGACTGCGAGATCAGTTCGTCTGAGAGCACCCAGGTGTCCTTGCTGCCGCCGCCTTGCGACGAGTTCACGACCAATGAGCCCTTCTTCAGCGCAACGCGCGTCAGGCCTCCGGGCTGGACGTAAATATCCTGGCCGTAGAGTACGTAGGGCCTGAGGTCCACGTGACGACTTTCAAAGTGCTCGCCGATGATGGTGGGCACTCGGGACAACGCGAGCGTCGGCTGAGCGATGTAGCCGCGAGGGTTCTTGTTGATTCGCCCCGCGAAGTCCACCTGCTCTTCGAGCGTAGAGTGCGGGCCGATTAGCATACCGTAGCCGCCCGCGCCGTCCGTGGCCTTGATCACGAGCTCCGCCAAGTGCTCGAGCACGTATTTGCGATCGCTCTCGTCGCTGCACACATACGTCGGTACGTTCGGCAGGATCGCATCCTCGTTCAGGTAGTATTTGATGATGCGTTCGGCATAACGATAGATCGCCTTGTCGTCCGCCACGCCCGTGCCGGGGGCGTTGGCCAGGGCGACTCGCCCGTTCAAGTACACGTCCATCACGCCCGGTACACCGAGCAGCGAGTCCGGTCGGAATACCAGTGGATCCAAAAAGTCGTCCCCGACGCGGCGATAGATGACGTCCACCCGGCGCAGCCCCTCCGTCGTGCGCATTTGTACATAGCCGTCACGCACGACCAGATCTTGGGGCTCCACCAGCTCGACCCCCATTTGTTGAGCCAAAAATGCGTGCTCGTAATAGGCGCTGTTGTATCGGCCTGGGGTTAGCACGACAACTTGTGGGTCGTCACGCCGGTCCGAGGCCAAATAACGCAGGGTCTCGAGCAAGCGCAGCGGGTAGTCGTCTACCGGCCTGATCGACATCTGCTCCAGCACGCGCGGGAATGTGCGCTTCAAGATCTGGCGGTTCTCGAGCACGTAACTGACGCCAGACGGGCAGCGAAGATTGTCCTCCAGTACGTAGAACTCGCCGTTCTTGTCGCGCACCAAGTCCGTACCAACGATGTGACACCAGATACCCCGTGGCGGCTTCAGACCGAGAAGTTGCGGCCGAAAGTCCGCGCAAGTTTTGACCAAAGCCTCCGGCACGACCTTGTCTTTCAAAATCTTCTGTTCGCCGTACACGTCGCACAAGAACAGATTCAAGGCTTCTATGCGCTGCCGCAAACCGCGATCGATGCGCTCCCACTCCTTGGCGCCGACGACTCGCGGAATGACGTCGAACGGAAAGATTCGCTCCGAGCTCCCACCATCGCCGTACAGGGTAAAGGTGATGCCCATGCTCAAGAGCGCGCGCTCGGCCGCCGCCTGACGCATGAGTAACGAGCCTGGTTCGAGGGAATTGATGCCATTCACGAGCGGCTCGAAGCCCGCCCGCGCGACGCCTTGAGCGGCGAACGTTTCGTCGTAATACGGGCCGTTCTGAGGGTCGTAAGCGTCGAACTTCATGAGCTTTCCACAGGCAGCAGATTGGCCGCCGTCTTACCCGGAGCAAAGTCGACCTAACGCCGAGCGGGGGGTCGCGACGCTTTCAGTCGTGTTTCCGACCAGTATCGGCAGACTCCTAGCAGGTTTCTTAGGGGGACGGGAGCTCGGCGAAAAACGGGCGTGGCCGCGTTGACAAGTCCTTCGGGCGAGACGTAGCCTCCCGACGAGAACTAGCGGTGCACTGCTCAACAGCGGCGCGCCCCTTACGGATCTTCGCATCGCGAGCACGGCCAGCGCCAAAGGTGCCGCGCCACGCTCTGCTCGTAGCTAGGAGAAATCAGGAATTCGTGCCGTTCGGCTGAGTCGCGACCGCTCCTGCGGTCAGCGCTGGTCGAGCCAAAGTTCCCTGAGGTGTTGAAAATGGGCAGCCGCCGAACCGCGATGCTAGGCCTTGTCGCGTGCTGCGCCACTGTGGGGTGCGCAGCAACACCGCCACGGGCAGCCTCTGCGTTCGACGAAACCGCGCACCCGTCCGCAACGTTCGAGGTCGATGGCGCCCCGCTCTGCTTCGTCGGGGCCAATAACTATTACTTGGCTTACAAACCGCACCCCATGGTGGACGACGTGCTCGAGTCTGCAGTGGCAATGGGCGCGAAGGTCATGCGCATCTGGAGCTTCATCGATCGGGGCTCAATCGACGGGCGCGTGGCCAGCGTGGACGGGGACGGCACGAAGGACGGTATGTATTTTCAGGCTTGGGACGCGCTGAATCAGCACGCCATTTACAACGACGGACCAAGCGGGCTGCAAGGTTTGGACTACGCGCTTGCGAAGGCGCGGCAGTTGAAACTGAAGGTGGTGCTGGTTCTGACCAACAATTGGCACGACCTCGGGGGCATGGACCAGTATCTTGCGTGGTACGGGCGGTCCGCGCACGACGACTTTTACACCGACCCCCGCGTGAAGCAGACGTACCGGAACTGGCTTTGGCATCTGGCATCACGCGTCAACGGCATCACTGCCGAAGCTTACCGAGACGACCCCACGATTTTCGCCTGGGAATTGGCAAACGAGCCCCGCGGTGCTCCGGGTACGTCGAATGCCCTGCTGAGCGATTGGGCCGCGGAGATGTCGAGCTATCTAAAATCGATCGATCCCCACCACTTGGTCGCCGTGGGCGACGAAGGTTTCCTGGAAGGGCCCAGTCAGCACTGGACATATCACGCCAACAACGGCGTCGATCACCGAGCGCTCATTGCCCTGCCCGACATCGACTACGGCACATTTCACATGTACCCCGATTTATGGGGTGCGGGCGCCTCTTGGCCCGAGCATTGGATCGATGATCACGTGCGCGTGGCTCGTGAGCTCGGAAAACCAACCGTGCTCGAAGAATATGGATCGAGAGTGGCACGCGACACGCTCGGGCGCGTCACTCATGGTCTAGAGGCGCGGCTGGCCAATTACGCGTCTTGGAATGATCGCATTCTTTACCGCGGCGGGAACGCCGCAATGTTCTGGATTCTCGCCGGGGCGGACAGCGCTGGGGGTCTGTATCAAGACTACGACCATTTCAGCGTCTACGCTGGCGACCCGACCGGCGACCTGCTCCGCAATTATGCGCGTCGGTTCGCGGACCAAGCACCGGCGTGCGCTCACCCCGCCAGTCGCATCAGTGACCCATCGCCGTTCGTGCGCGTGCGAAGCCCGCGCACGAGTGCGCTGGGCTGGCGGGCGAGCAACGGCTGAGCGCGTCGCCAGATCATGCTCAGACGGAGTCCGTACTAGGGCGTCGTGTTGGTGCAGGCCACGTCGCTGACGACCAAACCGTCATAGACGGGATCACCGGGACTGGACGCGTTCGTCGTGACGATATTGTATGGTGTCGCAACCCCGACCGTTCCGTCAGCGAGGCCGGTGACGGTGATCGTTTGGGGCACGTTCCAGTTGTCGCTAGTGAAGAGAGCCCCCGGCGACGAGGTCCCCGCCAACATATTGTCGCTCATCGTCCCGATGCCCACGTTGGCCGCCGGTTGCGAAGTGAGCACGAGCGTGAAGGTCGCGGTGGTGGCGGGCGTCGTGGCGCACGTGAGTGGGCTCACCTTGACGTCGGCGACATCGTCGTCTTTGTTGATGATTGACACGGATGGCGGCGCCTTGTTGGCATAACCGGCATCCCCACTCGTCGCCGGCCCAAACTGGATCGCGTACGTCTGCGGGCCGTCGACCTTCTTGTCGTCCGCGCCCGTGACGGTCACCGTCTGAGCGACTGACCAAGTGTCGGTGGTGAACACGAGAGACGCCGGGGACACGGTCCCTTCCTTGGTGTTGCTACTCGTCAGTGAGAGCGTCACCGTATTCGTGCCCGTTGGTTGAGTCGCAAGCGCCACGGTGAAGGTGGCCTTGCCGCCGGCTTCGGTCGTCGTAAGCCCGGTGGTGGGCGCGACCTTGAAGCCGGGAGTATCGTCGTCGACGTTCGTCACGAAGCCGCCGACGCCGAACTGCCCGTTGTATTTTGTGTCGGCGCTGACCGCATTCGCGATATTGACCGAATACACTTGCGGTCCATCTGCGACCTTGTCATCAACACCGGTTACGGTGACGGTCTGCGGCGTTGCCCAATTGCTGGCCGTGAACAGCAGCGAGGCGGGCGAGACCTTGCCCTCCTTCGTGTTAGAGCTGCTGATACCTACAGTCACGCTCGCCGTCGGCTGTGAAAAAAGTGCGACGGTGAAGGTGACCGTACCGCCTGCTTCAGTCGTTTGCATGCCAGTGATGTTGCTGACCAAATATCCAGGGTGATCATCATCGGTATTGCTGAACGGCAGGTCTACGCCGAACTTACCGCTATAATTCTTGTCGCTACTGACCGCTGCGCTGATGCGAACTTTGTACGGCTGATCGCCGTCCGCGATCTTGTCGTCCACGCCGGTCACGGTCACGGTCTGCGGCACGTTCCAATTGCTGGCTGTAAACGCGAGGCTGGCAGGCGAGACCGTGCCTTCCGCCGCGTTCGTGCTGGACACTGAAAACGAGACCGGAGCGGTGGGCTGCGAATTCAGCTGAAGAGTGAACGTGCTGGCATCACCTTTTTCACTCGTCTTTGCTGGGGTCGCCGTGGGGGTCGGCGAGATTTGTATGTCGGCGCTGTCGTTGTCCAAATTGGTGACGGTCACCTCGGGCGCGATCATGTTGAAGTAATTAGGATCGATGCTCGACGCGCCGGCAGCGGTGATTTTATAGACCTGGGGCCCGTCTTGCACCGCGTCATCGACGCCGGTGACGGTAATCGTTTGTTTGGCGTTGTAATTGTCACCGGTGAACTTGAGCGTAGTCGGTGAGATCTTGCCTTCGCTCGGCTTGCTACTGCTAAACACGATGTTGACGGTCGCGCCCGCTCCCGCCGGCTTGGACTGGAGATTGACCGTGAATGTGGCGGTGCCGCCCGCTTCGGTGGTCGAGAGGCCCGTCGTCGGCATCACCACGATGCCGGCGGTGTCGTCGTCCGAGTTCGTGAGGGTGACGTCCTGCGGATTGATGCCGGCGTATTTGGTGTCTTTGCTCACCGCGGCTGCCGTCACGATCTTGTAAACTTGTGGCCCGTCGGCGGTGCCGTCGTCCTGCACTCCGGTAACCGTCACGGTTTGGGGCGCATTCCAATTCAGGGCGGTGAAGTTGAGGGTCGAAACGTTGACCGTGCCCTCCGCCGTGTTGTTGCTGCTGAGGCCGATCGTAACGTCCTGAGTCGGCTGTGATTGAAGCTGCACCGTGAACGTCGCGGTCCGGCCGCCTTCGGACGTCGTCAAGCCGGTGATTGGGCTCACGATGATGCCCGCCGAATCGTTGTCCCGATTGGTCGCCGTCACCTGCGTTCCGAACTTGCCGTTGTAGCTCTGGTCTTTGCTGCTGGTCGCGCCGATAGCAATCACGAACGCCTGATTGCCATCGGCGACCTTGTCATCCACACCAGTTACCGTGATGCTCTGCGGAGCCGCATAATTGGCCGCAGTGAATTTGAGCGTGGTCGGCGATACCGTGCCCTCCTTGACATTGCTGCTGCCAACCGTGATCGTAACGTCGTCTGTCGGTTGCGAGGTCAGCGCGATCGTGAAGGTTGCGCTGTCCCCCGCTTCGCTCGTGACCAGCTGTTTGCCATTCGCCGGATCGATGCCGCCCGTCAGAGCAACCACGACGTTAGCGGTATCGTTATCTCGATTGGTGGCCTGAACGTCGGGCGGGTCTACTCCAGCGTAGCCCTTGTCGTCGCTGGTGGCGGCGCTAGTCCTTACATAGTACACCGGGCTACCGTCGGCGATCGCGTCGTCCACGCCCTTGACGGTCACGGTCTGCGGCGCGTTCCAATTGTCTTTGGAAAAGACGAGTGTGACCGGGCTGACCGTGCCTTCGCTGGGGGCAGTGCTGGCCAAACCGATGCTGACATTGGCAGTGGGCTTCGAATTGAGAGCGACGGTGAACGTGGCCGTGTCCCCCGACTCGCTCGTCATGAGCTTGCTCGCGTCGTTCGGATCGATGCCGCTCACTAGCGCGATGCTGAAGCCTGGGTGATCGTTGTCCACGTTCGTCGCCGGGACGTTGATCGCCGTCAGATTGTCATAGTCGTGGTCATCCGTATGCGGGGCACCGAGTACGACGTTGAACGGCTGGTCCCCGTCGGCAACCTTGTCGTCTACGCCCATGACGGTCACGGTTTGTGGCGCGTTCCAATCGAGCGGCGTGAACGTGATTGAAGCCGGATTGACCCCGGCCTCGTCCGGAGCATCACTGGACACGGCGATGGTCACCTCAGCGCTGGGCTGGGTGTTCAGTTGCACGGTGAACGTTGCGGTATCGCCGTTTTCACTGGTTCGTAACTTCGTTTTGTCAGTCGGGCTGATGCCGTTGACGAGCGTGATGGTGATGCCCGCTGTCTCGTTGTCCTCGTTCGTCACCGCCACGTCCGGAACCTCGAGCCCGTTGTAATTATGGTCAGAGCTGGCCGCGGCCGCAGTAATGATGCTGTACGGCTGCTCACCGTCTTTCTTGGAGTCGTCGACGCCGGTAACGGTAACCAACTGGGGAGCCATCCAGTTGACACTGGTGAACACCAAGCTCGATGGCATGACCGTGCCTTCGTCTTTGTTGCTGCTCGTCAGCCCAATCGTTACGTCGCGCGACGGCTTGGAGTTCAGCACCACGGTGAACGTGTCCTGCATTCCCGACTCGCTCGTGACCAGCCCCGACGTGGGCGCCACGGTAACGCCGGCGGTCTCGTTGTCGATATTGATCAGCGTGACGTCGATGGCATCGACGCCATTGAATTTGGCATCGTCGCTCTCGGCCTTGGCGGTAACGATTCGATAGGTTTGGTTGCCATCAGGAAGGGTGTCATCGACCCCGGTCACGGTTACGATCTGCGGCGCATTCCAGTTGTCTTTGGTGAACACGACGCTCGCTGGGCTGACTTTGCCCTCGTTCAGATTGCTGCTGGACAGCCCGATCGAGACGTCCGAGCCCGGCTTGCTTTTCAGCACGATGGTGAACGTGGCTTGGCCGCCGGCCTCCGTCGTATAAAGACCCTCGGTCGGCGTGATGTAGATGGGCCCCTGTTGCACGCTGCCCGAGCCATCACCACCCAGACCGCCGGAGCCAGCGCCCGCACCGCCATCGAACGCCGCATCGTCGATCTTGAAGTCGCCAAATACGGCCTGGCAGCTGGCGCTCAGCGCAGCCAAGATTAGACCCGCCCCCAATGCCCGCAGTGACTTGCTGAAAATTGCCATCAAAAACTCCCGCTAGCGCCGACGCTGCCGAGCCCAACGAATGGGCGCAGCACGACGCCCTGCGCTGGCGCCGGACTCGGATTGCGGTGGAGGAGCCACAGCGTGACGCCGGCCCCGATGCCCGCGATACCGACCGCAAAGCCAACCCCCGAAACCGTACCGAGGGAATGGTACGAATGAAGCGAGCTATCCTGATCGGAGCGACATCTCGATGCTGAGTCGCAGGCGTCGGACAGCTCCGAGCGCTTCGATAAAGCCAACGCGCCAGTGACACCACCCAGGACTAACCCCGCTCCGCCGAGCCCAAAGGCAACGTACGTGAGCGCGGAGCCATGGGCTTCGGGCTGAACAGGCGCTGGCCGCGGCGCTTCAGGGGCGGCCTTCACCAACTGCGCGTCCGGATCAGGCTCCAGCGTGAAGTCCACCTTGGACTCGCCGCCTTCTGCGAGGGCGATCGCCTGCTTTTGAGGCAGGAAGCCCTTGGCGGTGACGCGCACGGTTCGCTCGCCTGGATTCACGGCCCGCCGTACGCCAACCGCTGCCGGAGGAACCGCCACCCCGTCGACGCTGACCCGTGCCTCGCTGCTGCCCGAAACGATGATCGTGATCCAAGACAGCCGGGGCTTGATTTGAGCCAGCTCGTTACCGGCGTCATTCAGCGCGCGTTGCCAGGACTTGGGCGACTTTGCATCGACGCCTTCCCGAATGATCTGCTCGTAGCGCTCTTGGGCTTCGACCAACTTTCCGATGCCGACCAGAGCGCGCGCCCAATCGATCATCAGGGTGGGCGCATGCACCAATGCGTCGGCGCGGCTGAATCGATCCGCCGCGGCGGCGAAGTCCTTGGCCTGGAGGGCCTGATAGCCTTCACCAGCGAGCGAGCGCGCGGTCGCGCGGTCCGCCGCACTCGGCTCAGCCAGGGCCGAGCCGAGCCAGAAAAACGCCCCCGCAAATACCGAACAATGGCTGAGCTTGAATCCCATGGCGCTGCGCTAGATTCCGTAATCCCGCACCGCTTCCGCGCGCGGGACGGGGGCGGGCGAGACAGAGCTAGCTCCGCTCGCGGACTTCTTTTTCTTTTCCGTGTCGGCTTCACGAGGCAAAGAGGTGGGTCCAAAAATGATGGGGGGGGGCTGCAATCGGCTGCGCGCCTCGGGTGTCACTGGGGTCCCGGCGCGCACCGGACGAGCGGCTGACGCACGGGGTTCAGGTGAGCTTTGAAATGCGGCGATCACTAGGAAGCCTAGTACGGCTAGCAGCGCTCCGCCCACGGTCAACACGATCAGCCGCTGTTTCGCAGGCAGCGACCCGAGATCCGGCAGTACCGAGCGCCGCGTGCGCGCGACCGGGGCGCCCGTGCCATCGAGCGTCTTATCGTTGAACAGAGGGGCGGGATCGAAGTGCGAGCTGCTGCCCGGAACGGCCAGCCGCGGATATGAGGTTAAAAGCAGCGCTGCGCTGCCCGAGTCCAGCTCGTTGACGCTTTGGAACGGCGCACGCGGGGCTATGCTGGGGACCGCCACCTGGCGTGCGAGGATGGCGAGCCCGAAAGCATCGGCGAATTCTTTGGCGGACTGAAACCGCTGCTCGCGGTCCCGGGCCACTGCCTGTTCCCACCATTTGTCGAGTGCGACCGGCAAGTTGGGATTCTGAGCGGTCAATCTTGGAATCGAGTCATAGAGGATCATGCCCATGAGCTCCCCGAGAGCATCACTTTCGAAGGGCGGATGCCCGGTAAGACACTGGAACGCGATCACCCCGAGCGCCCATAGATCTGATCGCCAGTCTATATTCTTACCTCGAGCTTGCTCCGGGCTCATGTAATACGGCGTTCCCATGAACGAACCGGTCTTGGTCGTTTTCCCTGCCAGCGAGTATTGCTCGTGTTTGGCGATGCCAAAGTCGAGCACCTTGGCAACCTCGTGCTCATCTCCCGGTACGAGGAAAATGTTTTCCGGTTTCAAGTCGCGGTGCACGATGCCGGCCGCATGCGCTCGAACCAGAGCTCTCGCGACCTGACCGATGATCTGATAGGTCTCGAGCACATCGAGCCGACCGGCTCGCTCCAAACGCGCGCCCAAATCTTCGCCTTCCAAAAACTCCATCACGATGAAGGGGGTTCCTTCGCAGACGCCGTGATCGAAAATGTCCACGACGTGAGCTCCGCGGATCTGCGCGGCGGCACGGGCCTCGCGCTCGAATCGCACACGCACCTCTTCGTTCAAGGCTTTGTCTGGGTCGACCAGCTTGATAGCGCACTGGCTGTCGAGCGATTGGTCGTGCGCAAGCCACACCGAACCCATGCCACCAGCCCCTAGCTTTCGAAGCAGGCTGTAGCGGTTCGCTATGATGCTGCCAACGGCGGCTGCTTGCACGGCTTTCGATCCCAAGGTTTAGGCTGAATCAAATCAGAAGAGCGAACGCCAACGTTCCCCGCGCGCTCGCATATTAAGTAAGCGGATATGCGACAAGGAGCCTAACAGACCTACCTTAGGGCGGCTCGAAAATCAACGTAGAGTGCATTCCAGAAGGGGCACCCGGGACTTGCCAGGGGCAGCGAAAGTCCGGTGCGTGTGCCTTTCCAGTGGGTGCGAAGACGCACACTCAACGGGGTCGAAGCCAGGCGCTTTGGACCGCAAATTACCGCTTGATCCGTCAGGGCATAGGCAATCCTCAAAAACTTGCCGGCAGTATCACTTTCCATCGGCAGCGCAAGCGGAGTCGAGCCTCCCTATCTCACCGCCTCACTCACCGCCTCACCGCTTCGATTTTGAATCGGTAGATCGCTTGGACCGAAGTGCGGGGCCACGGCCACAGCCTTCCGCACGAGAAGCCAGCGCACGGCTGCGGCGCATTTGGGCGCGCGCTCGTAAATCTAGGTCTACAGCCCCCAGGCGCGATCGAACAATCGCAAGACCGACACGAGGCATGTCGCAAGCGCGACACAGAACCCTGTCGTCCAATTCAAATCAGAGTGCCCTCTGCACGGGTCGCATCATTCATCTCGAAGCCGCGAACCGTGCGCCAACCGTTGTGCGATCGCAAGTCGCTGAGCGCTTTCAGTGAACGTTCCGCTGTCACGTGGGTTCTTGGAGAAAAATTAGAGGCGCAATTGCCTAGAGGACGCTCGAGCTCTGCGCCAAGCGCCAAATGCTAGCCTCATGCGACCATGTGGAAAGTGCGACGGGGTGTCCAGCGGAAGCTTCGAAGCGCCTACTACGCTTCGATCTGCCTGTTCCTGATTGCTGCACTGAGCGACTGCGCGTCCGTCGTCGGCGGCGGGGTGCTGCTCGGCGCAGTTGCCATTGGTGCGCTGACCTCCCGCTGTTACGACTATTTGGACGTGACCGTGCTCGATGAACGAGGCCGGAAGACTTGCGCGGCAACGGTAACCGCCACGAGCGGGAACAACCACTTGGAGCTCGGTTCTTGTTATTACACACCCCTCACAGATGGGGTGTGGACGTTGCGCGCCACGATGCCCAGCACGCGAGATGCCGTCAGCGTGGTTCCGGTCGAGCACGCCCATGACTGCACGAGGCATGTGCAGAGCGTCGAGCTGACATTGAAAGCGGAAGGGCCAGCGAACTCGACGCAATCAGGCGCGAGCGAAACAATTTCGCCCGCAGCACCAACCGTGAGTCCACCTCGGAGCGTTGCCGCGCCGGTGGGGCCGGCCGGGCTGCCGAGCTCATTGGGCGAATGAGAATGCAGTTGGGGCGATTATGCACCGCGCGCCGAACGCGGACGCACTTGCATGTCGCGTTGTAGGTTCAATACTCACGTTGTCATGCAGGTCGGTCGCGCTGTTCTGTCCTATCCACCTGTCCGGGAGCCCGCGCCCAATATGCCGCGTTGTACTTCGTGCGGCAGCGGAGACGTGCGGCGCTCCCACTCGCGCTCCTTGTTGGACGCCATCGTACGAACGGTGGGATTCATGCCGTACCGCTGCCGCAATTGCCGCGCGCGCTTCTTTGCGCGACTACCCGGCGAACGGTCCGCGCAGTAGAGCAGCGCCTCAGCTGGGCGCGTTACGGCCGAGCTTCGCTTCCGCACGCCGTCGCATGTAGCGACGCCAGAAGAACAGCGTCAGGAGCGCGGCGAAGCCGCCCAGCACGGCACATGTGAGCTGCAAGCGAACGAATTGCCTCAACGCCAGGTTGACGCTGCTCGAGCAAGAAAAGGAGTCCTGTAGAGGCTTGAACAACAAGCTGACGAGCTCAGGGCCGCGCAAGCTCGCACCAGCAAACCCCAAGATCACGCCCACGCACAGAAAGAGCCAGGTTCGACGGCGTTGAGTAGTCTTGAGAGCGTCTTCGGTCACGTGGGCAAGCATAGCGACGAGCCCGCTTTTCGTCGAGGGAATAGCCCGAGCCTGTCACCGCCCTACGCAGTGCGCCGAGTGAATAGCCCGAGCCTGCCACCGCCCTCCGCAGTGCGTGCCGGGCAAGGATGCGAAGGCGTAATCGCAAGAGGGAGGACACACGCTATAGAGGATTTGCTTTGAGCGCGCTGAGCAATTCGTTCACGTTGCACAGTGCGAAGCTGCTCGCATAGTCGCTCATGGCATACGGGATGATCAGATCGTGGCCGTGGATTTGCCCGCCACAGCTGTACACCACGTTCGGTACGTACCCTTCCCGCTCCGTGTGCTCGGGCGAGAGCAGCGGCTCGCGCAGGCGCCCAATGACCTTGGATGGGTCATTCAGGTCCAAGAGGAAGGCTCCGATAGAGTACTTGCGCATCGGGCCAACGCCGTGGCTGAGCACTAACCAACCCGCCTCCGTCTCGATGGGCGATCCACAGTTGCCGAGTTGCACGAACTCCCAGCCGTACGTCGGCTTGAGCAGCGTCTCGCGCGTGAGCCAAAAGTGCAGATCGTCCGAGTACATCAGAAAGATGTTCTCACCGTCCTGCCGAGAGAGCATGGCGTAGCGCCCGTGGATCTTACGAGGGAATAGCGCCATGCCCTTGTTTTGCACCTGCGGACCATTCATCGTGCTGATCTTGAAGCGCAGGAAATCGGTCGTCTCCAAAATTTGAGGGAAGGTAACGCGCCCGTCATAAGCCGTGTACGTCGCAAAGTATTTGGTCGAGCCGTCTTCCTCGAAGAATTGGACGAAGCGTGCGTCCTCCACGCCGTTGGCCTCCGTCGGCGAATTTGGGAAGATAATCCGTTCCGACATTTGATGAACGGGCTCGTAAATGACTTCGTAGTTGGCCTCGGCCAGAGCTAGAATGGATCGAGACGTCGCCGGCGGCAGGCTTTTGGACTGGCTCCGAAACTCCAGCTCGACGCCACGAACTGCGGTGCGCAACTCTTTCATGTTGAAGGTATCGCCAAGCCTGCCCAACACGCGCTCCGAGAACCCGTCCGCGGTGCCGAGCTCGAACAGGGTGCGTTGGAAGAGCCACTTGTCGTAAAATGGATCCGGCACCGTCTCGGGGGTGGTAACGAACGGGGTGACCGCGTCCAGCACGATGTCGCTTTGCGAATCGATGATTCCAGAGCGGAACGTGATGGACGAAATGTGTCCCTCGCCGGTCGAGCGCAAGCTCAGGACGAAGCGGCGTGAGCCTTCAGGCACGCCGCTTTGGTCCGGGTGCCAAACCAAAGACGGGTTGAACAGGGCCGCCGACTCCACCGAATATTCCTGAGTGAAGAAGGAGCCGATCAACATTCGCCGCTCTTCGGAGAGCGGTAAATCCGAGACCATGAAGCGGCGGACCTGCTCGAAACGGGTCATAAAAAACTGCTGCAAGCGATGATGCCGTCCGCGGAACTCGGCCATCACACGCTCGAGCAGTTGCGCGACTTCTTCGTCACGGAGTGACATGACGCGGGCAAAGATGCGCACGATGCGCGCCTCGTCCACCTGATTGAACGGGCGAAAGAGAACCCTCGCCGCATTCGGGCGAATGACGATATTCGTTCGACGAACGATCATGTCGCAGCTATATCATGCTGCCGTCAGTGCGAGCTCTGGTTCGCCGCTCCCAGCAATGCGGACCGTCCCCGTTCCTCGGTCTGGGGCAGCTCATCGATGCCGATCACGCGGGTCTCCAGCGCTTGGATCTCGACCAGCGCTCCTAGAAACGCCAGCGTGGACTCGGCGCCCTCATTGAGATTCACGCGGTCCACGTGCAGCCCGTCGCGACATCCGCCGGAATCGGGATTGTAGACACTCGTATCGAGATCGTTCTGACCCAAGAACCAGCCGAACGCGCGGCGCGCCTCGTCCACCCAAAAGCGATCTCCCGTTATCTGGAATGCTTCTGCGCAGGCCGAAACAGTGGCGTGGGCTTCCAGCGGCTGTTGGTCGAAGCGTGCTCGGGGCTCTCCCCTGCGATAAAAACCGTTCGAGCCAATCGGCCGGAAGTGACCGCGTTCTGCACGTTGTGCCTCGAGCAACCAGCGGAGTGCCTCGAGCCCAACCTCGCGCGCCCGGCTTAGGTCAGCGTTTTTCCCCGCCGTGGCGATGACCGCCTGAGCCAGGCGCGCATTGTCGTACGACACAACGTCTTCGAACCAGTTCCAACCTGGCGTTTTCACGTCGTCGTACAGGCGGACGAGCCGGCTCAGCAATTCGATCTGCATGGCCGCCACGCGGCGGTCGCCTCGCAGGCGGCGCAAATATTCGCGGATGCCGAGCAGAGCAAATGCCCACGCGCGCGGAGACGTGGAATCACTGACGCCCGGCAAGGCTCGCATGAAGAGCTCCGCCGCCCACGCCCGGAGCTCACGCCGCTGCGTGTGCGCGACGCAAGTGCCCAGTGACCACAGGGCACGGGCCTGACTGTCCTCCGACCCTACCTCTTCTAGCCAGCGCCGATCATAGCCCATGAAATTTCGAAACTTGCACTGCTCGGCGTTGAACGCGTAATCCACGAAGCTTGCGTAGCGCGTGCCGAGCGCCGCTATCTCTTCACCGCCCACGCCGCGCTTCTCGAGCTGGACCGTGAGCATTAGGGCCCGCGCGTTGTCGTCTATACAGTAGCCCTCGGCATAATTGGGCAACGTGAAGCGCGCGTGTTGCAGCAGCCCCGTCGAATCGGACATGCGCTTCAGGTGCTGGAAGCCGAGCTCGGGTAGCTGGAGCTCGCGAGATTCCGTCGTGCGCTTGGGCACGACCTTGAGCGGCCGCTCGCTTCGCGATTTACGGGCAGACTCGAAGGTGGCAAGATAATGTTCAGCCGTTTTGCTCCACACCATGTCTCGGCTGGAAAGGTAAGCACGCTTGCGCATGGCGTGACGGCGACTTTCATCCCGCAGCAGCCCGCAAATTTCATGCGCCATCGCACCGGCGTCTCCGAAGGGAACGAGCACCCCGCGTCCGTCGGCCAACAGCTCTTCGGCATGCCAATAAGGCGTCGAGACCACCGCTTTGCCGCAACCAAAAGCATAGGCAAGCGTGCCGGAAGTGATTTGCGCCTCGTTCAAGTAAGGCGTTACGTAGATGTCCGCGGCGCCGAGAAAGCGTTTCAGTTCTTCTAGCTCGACGAATTGGTCGAAGAAGCGCACGTTCTCAGAGACGCCCAACCGCTCGGCGAGCGCTTGTAGGCTCTCGCGATAGACTTCTCCGTGGTCTCGTACCAGGTTGGGGTGAGTTGCGCCGAGTACGATGTACACGACGTCCGGGAACTCCGTCACGATTTCCGGTAACGCCTCGATGACCTTCTCGATGCCTTTATTGGGCGACAAGAGACCGAACGTGAGCAGTACGCGGCGCCCCTCTACAGAATACTGATCCTTGAAGAAGTTCGGATCCGCAAATGGCATGTCAGGAATACCGTGCGGAATCACGTCGATCTTTCGCTCTGGAACAGAGTACGTCTCCTTCAAGATGGCGCGACCGACGTCGGACATCACGACCAAGCGGGACGACAAACTGGTGAGCTCTTGCATGACCCGGCGTTGCTCGACGCTGGGTTGCTTCAGAATGGTGTGCAGCGTGGTCACGAAGGGCATGCGCAAACGGCGCAGCAGATTGAGGATGTGACTGCCACTTGGGCCACCATAAATGCCAAATTCATGCTGCAGCGACACGCAGTCGACATTGAGCAGATTCAGATACTCGGCCGCGCGTAGATAATCGTCCGGTTCCTGCTCGGCGATCTCGAAACGGACCTCGTCCGGATATTCGTAGCCCTCCTTGCTATCGCTGACCGAAATGACCGAGCATTGTCCGCCCGGCAGCACCTCTTGAACCGCGTTTCGTAGGTCGTGGGTGAACGTTGCAATACCGCACTTGCGCGGCAAGTAATTACCGACGAACGCGAATTTTCGGAAATCACTCATGCGCACGCGTCTGCAAGGCCCGTTCCCGGTGCGTAGAAAGCTTCACCCCTAGATATTCCACACAGATCGCTGGCGCGCGCACGTATTATCCGTGGCGCTTCGTCACGGAACCTCAGGTGCCGGCTCCTGACGATGCTTTTTGCCGCGACCAGCGCCGCCAAATCCCCGAGACGAAAAGACTGAGCGTCAGCCGCCGAATTGGCACGGAGGCTGCACAGGGGTCTCACGAAACGTACTCACACCGGAGGATTGCGACATGTTGTACTGGGCAGCCGTATTTTTCGTAATTGCGTTACTTGCCGCGATCTTTGGATTTGGCGGCCTAGCTGCGAGTGCCGCAGGCATCGCGAAAATTCTGTTTTTCGTATTCCTGATCTTTGCGGTGGTCTCGTTCCTATTTGGCCGCCGCAGCCCCGCTGCGTAATTGGCGCCAGACCCTCGACGCGCGCCGCGCCACGCCGCGCATGTTGAGCGGTTCAACGGTCGGGGTAGGTCCGACAGAATCCCAATCGGACCGGCTCAGCGGAAGACTTAGAGACGCACAGCCAGCATCATCAAGCCTGTCGGGGCGAATCGAAGTCGCGGCGATGCGCGCGCATCGCGTTTGCAGGGGGCAAGCCCAAACCACGGCGCGAGGTCAAGCTCTCGGCCGTTTGCCTCTAAACCGCGCGCGCATGCGCGGTGCGCGGCTGCTGACCCGTTGCGGGTGTCACCGCCGGTCTGGGCGCGGTCACCGAGCCGAGCAGGCGCCGCGCGACGCGGCCGGTTAAAATGCTGAGCGCCGATAGAGCCGCGCCTCGGGCAGCTTCTGCAAGGAACGAGCGTTCTTGAGCGCTCCGACCGCGACCAGTGCGGCTCGTGCCTGATCGACTGGCTAAAATCACGATGCCAATCAGCGCGACCCCCGCCGCGCCGAGGCCAAGAAGAACTGGAGCCGAATGAATCGCCGTCTCCGTCTTCTTCACCATATTGTCTCCGATCGTCTTGATCTGACGAATGTCATTAAGGAGCTGCGCACGCGCTTGATCAGCGCGATGGGTGTCGGCATCAGCTGGGTCGATCATTTAACGGTCTCCATGACTTGCTTTGCGTCTGTGGTCAGGCGTGCGCTCGTGCGTGCCAACTTCCGCCGCGCGAGCAAATGGCGCGCGAATAGTAGCGCGGTCACGCTCACCGCTAGCATGCCAACCACAACTAGAGCGCCGCCGAAGCCTGCGCCCACAGTCATCACTAGCAGTACCCCAAGGGTCGTCAGCGCGGCTTGCAAGAATAAGAGAGCGACGGCAACGAGTGCCACCGATACGGCTCCCGACTTCAAGTCAGAAACCAGCTCTCGCTTTGCAAGCGCAAGCTCGGCTTCGAACAGACTCTTGGCCTGATGCAGCACGTCTTCTAGAAGATCACCAAGGTTGGGCGCGGGCTTTTCGGGAGCCCGGTCGAGCGTGTCCATCTCCGCCGCTAGTGCACCGCCCGTGCCAGCAACGGACGCACCCGCGCTGTCCGCCTCTGAGTAAAATCCCCTGCGTCTTCGGAACTGTTGGAACGGGTAGTGGCGGGTCGCCTCACGGCGAGGCGAGACGCCTCGCTCGGCGACCGCGCCGCATCACCGTCGGAGCATCAGGCGTGTCGTTCGCCAGGAACCACCGGGACTGGAAGCTGGCACTGCCCTTGCTGACAGCACCGAGAACGCGACGGCGGACCTGCTCGGCCGCTGTCCTGAAAGGAAGGCAGAAATGAATTTCAGCAAGGCAGCTCTGGCCGTGGACTCCGTAATCGGCGTTGGCGATCTGCTAAAAGCGGTCGAAGGGCTTGGGCTCAGCGACATTCTTAATGTCATTGGCCTCGAGCGCAAGCCAGGGTCGCTGGCCCGCCTCCTGCCCGCAGCCGGCTTGATCGCGTTCAGCGCAGCGGTAGGCGCAGGCGTGGCCTTGCTGCTTGCACCGAGCTCGGGCACGAAGTTGCGTGCGCGCCTATCCGACGAGCTGGATGAGGCGAAGCATCGCGTAGAAGAGCGCGTGAGCCCGACCTATCTCGCCACAAAAGATCCTCGACACACCGTTTCGTAAACCGGTGTTTAGCAGATTGGTAAGAACCATGCCCGATGCCCAAACCCAAACCGTTGATATTCTTGCTTCGCATGACCGCGCGCAGATTCGCGCCCGAAATGGGCGTGTTGCGAGCGCGGTCGTTGGCCTAATCCTCATCAGTGCAGCGTCAACGCCCGGGCGTTCGCTGACACGAGCTCTCTTGGGCTCGGCTGGCGCGCTGCTTGTCGCTCGGGCCGTCACCGGTATGAGCGTAAAACAGATGGGGGCGTTCGCCGCCGAGCTATTCGCGCGGCGTAGAGACCTCGAAAAACGATTCAACGACGGCGCCCACGATATCGTCGATGCGGCTTCGTTCGACTCGTTCCCAGCCAGTGATCCTCCAAGCTATTCGCCCGGAGTAGGCTGAGCTCACTCGGGCAGCGGCGTTACCAATGGCTGGCAATGAGACCGGAAAAGGCGCCCAGGCGCTGATCGTACTGGCGGCCGCAGCGATAGTTGCGGCCGCTATAAAGCTAGCGGCTGGGTTCATCGCACCTCTCTTGGTGGCCGCCTGCATCGCGATTGCGGTGCAGCCTATCTTCCGGCGTGTTCATAGCTCGCGCATTCCTGATGTCAGTGCGATCGTTATTTCATTGCTGGTGGTAATAGGGCTGTTGGTTGGAGTCGGCGCTCTCATGGTCGTTGCATTGGCCAACCTGAGCGGCTCGGCGGCACAGTATTTGGCGTCGCTGCATCAAGTTCAGCTGCAAGCTACGGTTTGGTTGGAAGCTCACCATCAGCACGCGATCGCGCAGTCGCTGTACGGGTCGCACGTCGAGCAGCTCATGCAGCAGGCTACCTCTTTCGTGATGACTAGTGTCCCTACGGTGCTGTCCACCGTCGTCACGGTTTTGCTGCTGATCGTGTTCATGCTGCTCGAGGTGACGACGATGCCACGCCGCGTTCACGCCGCGCTCGGCTGGTCCCCGAGCACGTTCACCGAATTCTCGCGGACGATGTCGGAAATTCAGCGGTATCTGAGCGTGAAAACCGCGACCAGTGCGGCTACCGGGCTGTGCGCGGGGTTGTGGTGCGCCGCGTGCGGGGTGCCAAACCCGGCACTTTGGGGCCTCGTCACCTTCGCGCTTCATTACGTGCCGACAGTGGGTAGCCTCGTCGCAGCTATGCCTCCCATCTTCATCGCACTGACCGCGTTCGGGATCGGTCGTGCGTCCGCGGTCGCGGCGGGCCTGGCTTTGTTTAGCTTGGTGATCGGAAACTTCATCGAGCCCAATGCCCTCGGGCGTTCTCTCAGCGTATCTCCGTTGATTGTACTGCTTTCGATGTTTGCATGGGGCTACTTGCTTGGTCCCATCGGCGCACTGCTATCCGTCCCGCTCACCCTCATTGCGAAGATCGTTTTATGGAACACGAGTGACCTGCACTGGGTCGCCGTTTTGCTTGGGCCGACTCCGCCGGCAACGGCTCGCATCACTGATCTTGGCGCGCCACCAGGTAGAGATTCGCTCTTGCCGCAGCCGAAGGGGACATCGTCTGCCAGCCGGCCGTCGGTGCCGCGCGCCAAAGTGCTCTGACCGCTACGGTCCACTCCAACTCGATCAGCAAAATCGAGCATGTCTCGAAGCTCTCGAAGCGCTATTCTCGAGATAAGCCTCCGCCTCGAGCCGCGTGGATCTATATCCCCCGTTAGCACACAGGCTGGGGATTACTTCGGGCCTCTTCACGGAGCCCTCGATATTGCAGATTCGCGGTGCCGCTAACTCCGCGGCGGTACGAGCAGCAGAGGTCGGGTTCGCGCGGTCACCGGCCGAGGTGCGGCGACGGCGCGTGGTGAGCGCTCAGACGGCGATCACGACAGAAGCCCCGTCGACCGGCTGAGGCTCGGAATCCGGGACGAGGTCGTCCGAGGCGTACCGTTCGAGCTTGCGATGCAGGGTGCGACGGTCAAGGCCGAGAGCGTGCGCTGCCCTTGATTTATTGCCTTCCAGAAGTTTTACGACTCGCACGATGTAACGACGTTCAAGCTCGTCTAGGGGTACGATTTCGCCTGGTTCGTCCGCCGGCAGCACGAGCTTACCGGTACGTTGGGCCCGAAGCCGTGGCGGGAGATCATCGATGCCGAGATGGTCGAAACGAGCCAGGGCCACCGCATGCTCCATGCAGTTTTCAAGCTCGCGGACGTTTCCCGGCCAATCGTAGGCCAAGAGACGCTCGGCAACCACGGATGGGAGATACATCTCCCCCTTATGACTTCGTTCTGCGGAGCGTCTGAGGAAGTAGCTGGCTAACTTCAGCACGTCGCCTGTTCGGTCCCGAAGCGGCGGTACGTCAATCTGAACCACGTTGATTCGATTCAACAGATCCTCGCGAAAGCGTCGTGACACAACCTCCTCCTGGAGGTCGCGGTGGCTAGCGGCCACGATTCGTGTCGCGAACGCGATCTCGTCATTGGAGCCCACGGGGCGCACGGTTCTCTCCTCCAACGCGCGCAGTAACTTGGACTGCATCTCCAATGGCATGTCGCCTATCTCGTCGAGGAACAGCGTGCCCCCCGAGGCGCGCACGAACAGGCCCTCTTTGGCGGATTTCGCGTCGGTAAAGGCGGACTTTGCGTGCCCAAACAGCTCGCTTTCAAGTAAACCTGCCGGCAGCGCTGCACAGTTTATAGCTACGAATGGCCCATCCGGACGAGCTCCGGCAGCGTGCAGCGCCCGCGCCACGCGCTCTTTCCCGGTGCCTGTTTCTCCCTGAATGAGCACAGAAGCTTCGCTTGCCGCGACGCGACGTATAGTGTCGTACACGCGGCGCATCGCGATGCTGTCGCCGATTAGCTGCTTATCGGCCGTGGAGTCCTTATCAGAACGCAGCTTCTTCACCTCTTGCTGCAATCGTTGGTGCTGGGCAGCGCGCGCGACACACAAGCCGAGCAGCTTCTCATCCACCGGTTTGGCCAGAAAATCATAGGCACCGGCGCGCAGCGCGTTAACGGCAAACTCCATATTTGCGTGGCCGGTGACAGCGATGATGGGTGCTTCTACGCCGCGCCCGAGTAGGCGCTCGCACAATTCGAAGCCGTCCATAGGAGACATGCTCAAATCGGTGATGATTACGGAGAAACGCTCGCGAGTGGCGTGGTCTAACGCTTCTTCCGCCGATGTCGTCGCGGTCACGCCCCAGCCAAGTCGAACCAACATGGCGCGAAGCAGCTCGCAGTGATCTTGATCATCGTCGACTAGCAGGATCGAATTTCTCATAATAAACTCGGCAGATTTCACCGGCTTAGGCGGGACCTAAGCGCGCTTGGCTGCAAAGGGCGTGCCCGCATTCCGGCCGGATTTGCCGATATAATCGGCCGTGTCGGCGTTTTTCAGGATGCAAAACGCCACAACCGCGTTTGCCCTCGAGGCGGACCGCCGCGAACGTCGATAGGCTTTACATGATCATGCGTTTGAGTAACACAAAGAGAACCGTGCGCAGTGCGCGCGACCATCGAGCGTGCGGCTCTCGATAGGCGTGGCCGTTCGCTACACCGGTCGCAAACTTGTCACGGATAGGCTTGAATTATGCCGCATCCGTGTGTGCCCGGTGGCGCACACTACTGTAGATCTAAGCGAGCGCACACTGTGGCATGTTGGCACGTCACTTGCTTAAGCGCGGCACATCCTTGGCTCCGCAGACTCGCTGGAGTGCTTGCGGCTGAACCCCCCCCCCACAGGTCCCATGAGTAACGGTCGAAAGATCCTGGTCGTAGACGATGACGAAGCCACCTGTGACCTGCTTCAGATGATGCTGAAGCGGCAGGACTACGAAGCGGTTACCGAGACATCCGCGCGAGCGGCACTTAACCGGATTGCCAACGAGGATTTCACCGCCGTGCTCACCGACTTGGACATGGCAGAGCTCGGTGGCATCGAGCTTTGCCAGCGTATCGCTGGGGTGCGCGCCGATATCCCCGTGATCGTCGTTACCGGCATGGGCAGTTTGGAAAACGCGATCGCTGCGATGCGCGCAGGCGCTTTCGATTTCGTAACCAAGCCGGTCGATCCGTCCCTGCTGTCGATCAGTGTCAACCGCGCCGCTCAACATCGCGAGCTACGCGAAGAAGTCCGTCGTTTGAAGGAGAGCGCTTCCAGTCTCAAGGTCGACGGTGTAATTGGCACCAGCCCCGCCATGGAGCGCGTGTTTGATCTCGTCGCACGGGTCGCCGAGGGCGACGCCTCCGTTCTGATTGCGGGCGAAACCGGAACTGGCAAAGAGGTCGTCGCTAAAGCTATCCATCAGGCCAGCGGTCGCAAAGGCTCATTCGTGGCCGTGAACTGTGCCGCGATGCCCCCGCACCTTTTGGAGAGCGAACTGTTCGGCCACGCTCGCGGCGCTTTCACCGACGCGAAGTCACAGCGCACCGGCCTGTTCGCCCTGGCTGATGGCGGCACGCTCTTCCTCGACGAAATTGGTGAGATGCCGCTGGAGATGCAGCCTAAATTGCTGCGAGCTTTGCAAGAACGCACTATCCGCCCCGTCGGCGCGAATATCGAGGTGCCTTTCGACGCTCGGGTGATCACTGCGACCAACCGGGACCTCGAGAGCGAGGTATACGAGAAGCGCTTTCGCGAGGATCTTTATTATCGGATCAATGTCGTCAAGATCGCGCTCCCGCCGCTCCGCGAGCGCGGGATGGACGTAGTGCATCTGGCCGCGCACTTCCTCGGCAACTTCGCGGCCAAGGGCAACAAAGGTGCGCTTACTTTGTCCGAAGGCGCGGCCGAAAAATTGTTGGCGTACAATTGGCCGGGCAATGTTCGCCAGCTCGAGAATTGCATGGAGCGCGCAGTCGCACTGGCGCGCTTCAATCAGATATCAGTGGACGACCTACCTGAGAACGTCCGCGGCTACACTGCGGATCGCTTCGTGGTCGCGGTCGATGAGATGGCCGAGGTCGTAAGCATGGATGAGCTCGAGCGCCGTTATATCCACCGCGTCTTGGCTCTTGTCGAAGGCAACAAGTCGCGCGCCGCGCAGCTTCTAGGATTTGACCGTCGCACCATGTACCGCAAGCTCGAACGTTATCAATCTCGGCAACAATCGTCGCGTGAGCACGAGGGTCCTAAGCGTGCTCCCGAAGCCTGATCCGCGATTTTTAGCGATCACCGCCCACGATCTTCGAGGCGCTGTCGGGGTGCTCGATGGTGCCCTTAAAGAGCTCACACGTGAGCTTCCCAAAGACAGTCCCGACGCCGGGAAGCTCACTCAGATGATGGGTAGAAGCAGCCAACGACTGCTGCTCCTGGGCGATCGCCTGTCCTCACTCGCCAAGTTGATGGACGGCTCCGAGCTCGAGATCGGCGAAGCAGCGGATGTTACCTCGCTAGTCAAGGAAGCCGCCAACCGTGCCTTTTCAGCCCACGCTCGGCGCAGCCTGCAGCTCCGGATCGAAGGCGCGGCCGTTGCGTTGCCGCTTCATATGCCGAGCTTCGCGGCGGCGGTCTCCGAGCTGACGGCGTTATTTTGCGGCTTCTCGCAGCATGAGCTTCTGATTACCGTCTCGTCGAGCGCGAGTGCAGCGCGCATCGAGCTGATGAGCGACAACAAGAGTGAAAGCGTGCAGCGCGCGCTTCGCGACCGCTCCGCCATGACGCAGGCAAACGCGGGAATCGCTTACGCGGAAGCCGTGCTAAGTCGCCATGGCGGGCGGGTCGAGCTCACCGAGCCCGGCTCCGATGCCGCCATCGCCCTCGTACTACCGCGCTCTCTACGAGCTTCCGCCGCAGGCTGATGCTGAAACTGGCCGGCGGTCGCTGCCGCCGACTCCAGTGTTGCCGCCCGCACCTCCGGAGGCCCCTGCCCTGGGCGTCGCATCGCCAAACGCGCCATGGTGTTCGACGGGGAGCCCGAACTCTGGACCCGGCACAAGCATGGTCGCCGTTGAAAGCGGCACGTGGTGCGCGCGCGCTACGGGACCGATCGGCGCTAGGCTCGCGTCAGAATTCCCCGGCGGAGTGGTGGATGCATCACTTCCGCCGACCGGTTCGACAACCCTAGCGTTCGTACGCGTACAGGAAGCTGCCGCCAACAAGCCAACGCACGTGAGTAGTGACAAGGCGGTGAGAAAGCGCGGCAGCTCGACCATAAGGCACGACCGTGCAACCCACGTGCCACAGAGCAACGGTCCGAACACTCGGCAACCCGGTTGAAGGCGCGTACGAGATGCGAGCCCCCAAACTACCCGACACGCCTTGACTCTATGGGGCGCTTTGTTCTTTGCTGCGCGCTCGCGCGGAGGTTCGCATGGTAGCGATACTAACCACGTAGGTCACCGTGACCCCCGTTAGGAGCACGATGACCGCCGCTATCAGGGAGTGGAACGCGACACTTGTGATGAAGGCCGCGACGAAGGCGATCGCGAGCGCTGCACCCTTCCATTGACGAGACATAGCGTCGATTGAGCAAGCCACATGCCAAAACCCGAATCACCATTATTCGCGTAAAACGCGTGAAAATCGTTGCCTGTGTCAGCTTGGTCGCCCCGCTGAGGCGGATAGTCACACGAGAAGTTTATTAACGAATTACCGCAAATTCCCTATTAAAGCGGCAGTTTATTAAAAGCCCAAACATGGCACGCCGACTGCAAAGAGCGCTCGCATTACAAATGAATATTTCGAGGGTTCTCGTCACCGCTGTGGCGACCTGCGTGTTCGCGGCCGCCTGTAGCTCAAACAAGCCGGCAAATAGTCCGGGGCCTGCGGAAGAGGCGGGAGCCAAGGTTGACGAAGGAGCCGCAGACGTTAAAGAGTCTGCGCAAGAGGCCGGCCACAAGGTTGGGGAAACCACAGAAAAAGCCGGTGAGAAGATCCAAACCAAGACTGGCGACTGAGCGTTCGTCTCGTTGTCAAGTCGGCTAAGGTTCGGCGGCTCTCCGCGCCGCGCCGATAGCGGCAAACCGCACCTAAGATTTATCCGTTACCTTCGTATAAGAGGAAAATATGCAATATTCCAAGTTCGTCATCTCCACGTCTGTATTGTTTGCTTTCGTTACGGCTTGCGGCGGCTCTGCTGTTCCGTTGGATAAGTTAACGGATGCGAAAGCCACTGTACGCGCTGCTCAAGAAGCTGGCGCCGAGAGCACGCCGCAAGCAGCATTGCACCTAAAAATGGCGAATGACGAGCTGGCCTCTGCACAGAAATCGTCGGACGACAAAGACAACGACCGCGCGGTGCTGCTTTTGAACCAAGCGCAGTCTGACGCGGACCTAAGCCTGGCATTAGCGCGCGGGACCGCGGAGAAGCAACAGGCGCAACAAGCCCAGGCCAAGATTGACGGGCTGCTGAAGCAAGCGCAGTAACCCACAGGATTTAGCAGGAGCATGTCATGAAAATTTCGACGATTGCAGTTCTTACGAGCTTTTTAGCGGCCACCGCTTGCGCGGCGTCGACGCCTACCCCCGAGTTGGTCAGCGCGCGTCAGGCTTATGACCACGCGCGCACTGATCCATCCGCTTCTCTCGTTCCCGACAGTGTGCTCAGCGCCAAACAAGCGCTCGACAAGGCAGAGTCTGTGCACTCGAGTGACCCCCAATCGGATTCGGAGCGGAGCTACGCGTACGTGGCTCAACGACGAGCAGAACTCGCAGTAGCGCTGGCAGAGAACGCGAAGGCGAAACAGGACGCGGACGCCGCCGCCGCCCATTACACCGAGCTGCAGGACAAATTGCGAACTTCCGCGGTTGCCCAACTCGGCGCCGAACGCAATCAAGTAAACCAGCTCGGCTCTACCCTTGCGGCGGAGACCGACGCGCGGAAGGCTGCAGAAGCGCGCGCCGCTCGCGCCATGGAGAGCCTGGCCAAAATCGCCGCGGTGAAAGAGGAAGCGCGGGGCATGGTCATCACCTTGTCCGGTCAGGTGCTATTCGTGACGGGCAAGGCGGAGCTGTTGCCGGCGGCTCAGGACCAGCTCGATCAGGTCGCGAAGGCGCTCAAGGATCAAGGTGAGGTCAAACCGATGGTGGTGGAGGGCTATACGGATTCAGTTGGATCCGATTCGACGAACTTGACCCTCTCCAAAAACCGCGCGGAGTCGGTACGTACCTACCTCGTTAGCAAGGGCGTACCGAGTGACAAGATCAGCGCCGTTGGCAAGGGTAAGGCAAACCCGGTTGCGAGCAATGACACCGCCGACGGCCGCGCCAACAACCGTCGCGTCGAGATCGTGATCGGTGGCCCCAAGTCCGACGCGAAGTAACGTCGACGCGGCTCTCTACAGGGGCCGCGCTAGGGCGTACCGAACATGTGTCCGGTGCGCCCGTTTCTTTTGCGCTGTTGTCATCCACATCAGGTAAGTGGTCGAAGGTCGCATCGCCAGGAGACTTCGTCCAACGCGCCGCGCCGCCAACCTTAGCATGACGTTGAGGCGCCTCGCCGGCGAGGGTGGCCTTGGTAAGTTTGACGCCGCTACTTGCGCTTCACTTCGCGAGCCTGTGCGGCTTCAAAAGCCGTGCTGTGACTCGGGGGTCATCTCGTTGGGCGGCGAGAACGCCTCGGTGACCCGTTTTGGCGTGGCGATTGGCTTCAATGCCGCGTCATACCAGACCTCCTCGGCAAACATCAGGGTGCCGTCTTGCGCGTACCGAATACGCCAGTGCGCAAACCGCGAGCCAGACGGCGCTACGACCCACCCGCCGCGCTGCCAAACAAAGGTGGAACCCCGCCACGCCCAATGTCCGTCTGTCCAAACGGCTGAAGCACTCGGTGCGGGAGGAACTGTCTCTGCAAATGCCGCGGGCGGTGGATAGGGGACCGGCAGATACTCGGAGCGGGGTTGCCGCGCGTTGTCGGGCACGGGCAACGACGTCGAACACGCGAGGTTCGCGCACCCAACCAGGCATACCCAATGCAACAAACCGTAACTCACAGCGTCTGAGTATTTTACGAAGCATGAACTGCGCCACTATGGCGCACAGCTTGCACGCCGCGTTCCGTGCTTCCGCTGAGACTTCGGCCCGCCGTGATCTCGGCTGCGGGCTCGGGCTACGCCTTTTTCTTTGCGCTACTCTCGCTAACCGCTGTGGCGTGCACTTCGGTTCCTCCGGGCCGCTCGGCCGTCAAGTCCGTCGAGCTCACCGGCAACGACTCGATTGATGCCGACGAGCTTCGCCAGAAGATTGCGACGGCCGATAGCCCCAAGTTTCTAGGGTTCTTCCAGGGCGTGGTCTACGACTGGAACGTCTTCGATCGCTTCGTGCTCGAGCGGGACCTGCAGCGAATCGAACGCTATTACAGGGCGCGTGGCTATTACCAAGCGCGCGCACGCGCCGGGCGCGTGTTTTTCATATCGAGCAATAAAGTTCGTGTCGATATCATCATCGAGGAGGGCACGCCCGTCGTCGTTGGGCGCGTGGACGTGCACGGCCTGCAAGGTCTGCCCGAGTCAGTGATTGCTGAGGTCACCAAACGACTGAAACGAAAGCTCAAGGTCGGCAAGCCATTCCAGGAAGAGAAGTTCGACGACGCCGGCAAGATCTTGCAAACTGCGCTCGAGGACAACGGCTACGCCTACGCTAAGGTGGAGCGGGCGGCCGACGTGGATCTGCCGAAGGGCAAAGCGGCGGTGGGGTTCTTCGTAACGCTTGGCCCACTGACGCACTTCGGTGAAGTGACGATCGCCGGGCTCGGCAAGATACCCGAAGAGCCGGTGCGCCGCGCGCTCGATCTTCACCCGGGCTCGCCGTACTCACGCGCCGAGCTCGAAGCGGCGCAGCGTGCGCTGCTCGATTTGAATGTGTTCAGCTCGGTCGTCATTGAACCCGACCTGAGTCGAGGTGAAAATCAAGCACGGCCCGAGGTACCGATTCGGGTCACGGTCGAGCCAAGTAAGCTCAAGGCGATTCACGTGGGCGGTGGGGCCGAGATCGACTCATTGAAGTCCGAGGTACACCTAGTTGGTGGCTGGGAGCACCGAAACTTCTTTGGCGGCCTACGCAGTATTTCCTTCGAAGTGAAGCCGGGCGTCGTGCTTTACCCCACACATTTTCCGACGTTTCAAGCGCCTAAGAACTTCTTCCCGGAAGGTCGATTCAACGCCGCGTTTCGCCAGCCTGGTTTTTTGGAGCCGCGCACAGGCTTGTTCACGCGGCTGGATGGTTCGGTCGCGCCACTCATCTTGTCATCAGAACAGACAAAAATTCTGGGCTATCGCGACATCCGCGTTACCGCCGGGTTGGACCGTTCCATGTGGCGGCTGTACGTCGCGCTCTCGCATACCGTGCAGTTCGACAGCCCATTCGCTTACCTGGGTGGCTTGGACCGTGATCTGAAGTCGGTGGTTATCTCGTACCCCGAGCTGTTCGTGACGCTGGACTTGCGCGATCAGCGAGTTCACCCGCACGAGGGGGCATTTCTAAGCGAGGACCTACAAATTGCCGGCGTTGGCGGCGCGGCCCGCGACGTTCGGACTCAGGCCGAGGCGCGCGGTTATATTCCACTCAGCCGGAAGTGGACGCTCGCTGCTCGAGTTACAGCTGGCCTGCTATTTCCGCAAAACTATGGGCAAAGCATCGAGGCGACGGCCCACAACGCGCAGTACGTGGAGGGAACCGATGAACGGCGAAAAGCCGTGCAAGACATCCAATTGATGTTCTTGCGGGGCTTCTTCTCCGGCGGTGCGGGCTCCAATCGCGGCTACGCTCTGCGTGAGATCGGGCCGCATGGCATCGTCCCGCAGGCGAGTACCGCAGCGGCACAATGTAGAGATCCCGACCCGACCAAATGCATCCTAGATCTTCCGCTCGGCGGCTTTACGCTTTGGGAAGCTTCGGTCGAGCTCAGGTATCCGCTCTCCGGGGCTCTCACGGGGGCGTTCTTCATCGACACCAGCGACGTCTCTGACAAGAAGGTCAACTTTCGCCTCGATCGTCCGCATCTCAGCCCCGGTCTGGGCATCCGCTATGACACGCCGGTCGGGCCGATTCGGCTCGACGTTGGCTACCGCGTGCCGGGCCTGCAGTCACCTGCTAGCGATTCGGACGAATTGAACCCTGACACGTTGTTCGGAGCCCCGGTTGCGCTCTCCTTCGGTATCGGTGAGGCCTTCTGATGCTCATGCCAAATCCTCAAAAACCCAAGACCGGACGCCTGAAACGCTACGCGCAGCGCGCCTTCGTTGGCGTCGGCGCCTTCCTAGGCTTGGTCGTGCTACTGGTCAGCGGTCTCCTGTTCTCGTTGCGCTTCGCGGGCGTGCGTCAATTCGTAGTCGGGAAGGTCAATGGCGCCCTAGCCAATGCTTTTCAGGGCAAGATAAAGCTACACAGCTTGCAGAGCATCGGCTTGGGCGGCATCGGCGCAGCCGACGCCGAGATCTTCGACCCCGCAGGCCGACGCGTTATGGACATTCATGGGCTCGACGTAAAGCTCAGTGTTCCGACGATTGCGTGGGCGGCAATCGCGCATAGCTCACAGCCGCTGACACTGAAGTTCGACTCGATTGCACTCCAGCACGCGGAGGTGCTGCTAGTCGATGACGGCAAAGGCTCCCCGACGTTGGCCGACGCCTTCCAGGCCAAGACGCCGAGCCCACCGAGCTCGGGCCCAGGCACGATCGTGATCATCGACGAGGCGCAGATCAGGCACCTTTGGGCGCACGGGTCATTGTCGTCTACCCCGCCCCTCGACGTCGAGCTCAAGGACGCTCTCGGCTCGCTCCGCATTGACGACGTAGCAACGACCGTCGCGTTCAGTAAAGCCAGCATTCAAGCGCGTGGTTTGCCTCAGGCCATTGACCCCGTGGGGCAACTGCAAGCAACGCTGCAGATCCCCGCCGCTCCAGCAAAGCCGCTCGGCGCGAAGGCGCACTTCGAAGGCTCAGCCGCGAACGTGCCGCTCGTGCTCGACGCGAGCTTCCTCGACAACCAGCTCGCGGCCACCATCGACGCCAGTAACATCCCGCCCGAAGCCGCGAACAAGCAAGTCCCCGGCTTGGCGCTCCGCTCACCCGCTTCGCTGCACGCGGCCGCGCAAGGAAAACTGCCGGACGTACACGGCAATTTCGCGCTTGGCGTGGGCGCAGGCAAAGTAGACGGCGACTTCCAGTTGTCGCTGAAGAACGAGCTCACGGCCAACACCAGCGTGCGGACGCATGACTTGGACTTGGCGGAGCTCGCTCCGAACGCGCCCCCTTCGGGCCTCGATATAACGCTGCGCGCGAACTTGCTCGTTCCCGAACACGGTCCTCAAACCGGCAAATTCGCGCTCGATACGGGCCCCTCCGTCGTAGCCGCCGAGACCGTGCCCGGCGTCGCTCTGAGCGGAACCTTTTCCTTGGATTCCAAGGCTCAGCGCACGCACGTCGAAGCTCATGCGAACGTAGCCGAACCGGGCGCGCAGACCACCATCGATGCGACGCTCGAGCAAGCTAAGACCACGCGCGTGGAATTCAAGAGCCGGACCGAGGTTGTCAATCCACCGCGGCTAAGGCGGCTGGCGGCCCTGGCGAGCGCGCAGGGTGAGCTGACTGCTCAGGGCACTTACCAGGTCGAGGGAAGCCACCTCGATGCCGACGTTCGCGCGGACTTACGAAATGTTCAGCAAGGTCAGAACCGCATTGCCCGTGCCAAGGTAACTGCAAACGTCGTCGGCGGGTTGCCTCACCCCGATGCCAAGGTGCTCGTGGATGTGACCAATGCGGAGCTCGGAGGCCAGCACGTGGCGACGGCGCTGGTCGCCGCACGCGGCTCACTGTCGCACTTGGCGGTCAGCGCGGAGGTCGCGACGCGCTCGCCTGAGCGACACGTGCAGGTCAGTGCGATCGTATCGAACGATCGTGGCATCGTCATCGATCATCCGAGCATCAACCTGACGCAAGACAACACCCACGTTAAGATCGCGGCAGTGGGGATCGAGATGGTGGGCGGGCGCACCCGCGTCAATGCATTGCACGTGGAAGGGGTCGGTAAGGCAGACGCGTCCATGGTCTACGGGCCCACTCTGGAGAGTGCCAATGTACAGACACAGGCCCTCGATTTGGCGCGCCTGTGGCACTTGATGGATGCGCAAGCGCCGCTCCGCTCGGGCACGGCCACTATCTCTATGAGCTACGAGCGCCGGGGTGGTAACCCGAGCGCGCATATCAGCGCGCACAGCGATGATCTGACCTTCGATCGCATCAAGGACGGTTCGATTGCGGCAAACCTCGAATTGAACGAGCAGCGGCTGAATGGGACTGCGAGCGCGGATCTCAAGCAGCTCGGACATATGAGCTTCGACTTTCAGGACCTGCGCGGCATCAACCCCGACAACCTCGACCCCGCGGGCATAACCGGAAAAGTTGCGGTCGAGGGCCAAGTTCAGTTGCGTGATTTGAACGATTTGGTGCCCAAGGACTCGAACCTGCCGATCGCCCGCATGCTCGGCACCATCAAGTACGATCTAGCCGTGGACCGGACCCACGCTGGCCCCGGTTTGCCGATGTTGCACGCGCACGTGAGCACGAAGAACCTTCAACTCGCTGGCGCGCGGACCTCTAAAACGACGATCAACACCAAAGAGGAAGCGATTGCCGCGGCGCCCGTGGCCGTAAAAGGTCTCGATGTCGACATCGACGTCACCCACGCGGAGACGGGCGAGACCGAGCTCGCCGCGAGCCTGTCGGACGAGCACGGCCGGCTGTTCGCGTTGAGCGTGGAGGGTAAAGCGACGCCCCATCTAGCGACGATTGCGAGCGAGCTCGGCAGCCAGTGGCAGCAGCTCCCGCTCAAGGTGAAGCTGACGGTGCCGCCGCGCGAGCTGCAGCAACTGCCGGTCGAGGTGAGACCCGCCGCGCTGAGCGGCGTCGCATCGGCACAGCTCGGTTACGAGGGAACGTTGAGCGCACCAAAGCTTACCTTCACTGGGAAGATCGACGGCTTCCGGCAGGACGCCACCAGTAAGAGAGCGCTCGATCTCGACTGGAACGCAAGCTACGACGGCCTGCGCGGTAAGCTCGGCGCCAGCGCGAAATCAGGCGCAGCGGACGTGGCCAAGGTCGATATAAATCTCGAGACGGCGGTGAGCGGTTGGCTAAATCGGTCGGGCAGCACCAACCCGCCCTTGGACGCTAGCGCCCGCCTGTCCTTCGACGCCTTTCCAATCGCGCTCCTACCTGGCACCAGCCAAACCCAGGTCGACGGCGCCTTGAGCGGGACGATAGCGCTCGATCACTTTGGCAAAGACGCGGCGGCGGACGCCTCCCTGGACGTCGCCTCTCTACAAATCGGCGCGTCGCCCTTCGGCCGCATTCACGCCGAGCTGCAAGCAAAAGACGGCAAAGGCAACGTCATGGTGCGCGTAGAGGGCGATCACGGCACGACCACGGCTGATGCCCGCTCCGGCCTAAATTGGGGCTCGCGTTACGTACCCGAGATCCAGATGCCCGCGGATGCCGCACTCCACGCGAAAGACTTGCGCATCGGCGCCTTTTCGCCATTCGTGGCTTCTACGTTCGGCGAGCTGGACGGCCGGCTCAACGGTGACTTGAATGCGCACTTCAAAGGCGGCGCCCCCGAGCTCGATGGCCACCTAGACCTAGACGATGGCGTTGCCCAAGTCGCTTCGCTCGGACAACGTTTCGACCAAATCAAAGCGCGCTTCTCGCTCGCGCCCGGCAAGGCAAAGCTCGAGCAGCTCAGCGCGCGCGCCACCACTGGGCGCGTCAACGTCACGGGCGAAGCGCGCTTTGCCGGCCTCAATCTGACCGGGGCCGAAGGGCATGTGCGCATGTCGAAATCGGATGGCGTAGCGATGTCCCTTTCGGGGACCGAAATCGTCGACACGTACGGCGGGATAGACATCAGCCTCACGCCGAACGAGACCACGCACGCGAACCTGCTCAAAGTGAACATCCCGAACCTGCACGTGGGCATGCCCGACACCGGCAGCCAAGATCTGCAAGACCTCGAGCCGGCCAAAGGCGTTCGCGTGGGCGTGTATGAACGTCGGGGCGGCTTCGTAACGTTACCGCTGCAACCGCTCAAAGACACCGACCCGAGCAAGAACGACAACCCGATGGTCGTCGAAGTACACCTGGGCAGCATCGAGGTCCAGCGCGGGGACATGCTGAAGGCACAAGTGAACGGCGACTTGCACCTCGTGCTCGGTGACCCGATGACGATGAGCGGTCAAATCAACCTGCAAGGTGGCAAGCTCGACGTTTCGGGCAAACAGTTCGAGGTGGAAAGCGGGACGGTCACTTTTTCCGGCGAGCCAGCCAATCCGACCATCGTTGCGACGGCGCGCTGGGATTCGCCGGACGAAGACAAGCACCGCGTTTACGCGGACTTCACTGGTACGGCAACCAAGGGCAAGATCACGCTGCATTCCGAGCCCCCACTAACCCAAGACCAGATCCTCAGCTTGCTTTTGACGGGTTCGGCTGACGGCTCGTTAGGCGGAGGCAGCAGCGGCAGCGGCAGTAGTGCCGCCACTGCGGTGGGCGCGGTGGGCGGGTCCGCCACACAAGGGTTGAACAAGGTGCTCTCGGGGATCTCGGACCTGGACGTGAGTACGCGCATCGACACCAGCACAGGCAGCGCGCGTCCCGAGCTCGTGATTCAGATTTCACCACGCGTAGCCGCCCAAATCACCCGCGCCCTGGGCGAGCCGGCACCGGGTCAGCCACCGGACTTGACGTTTCTAACGTTCGATTTTCGAATCCGCAGCCATTGGTCTTTAGCTGCGTTGATCGGTGACCGCGGCGAATCAGGGTTGGACCTCGTGTGGCGCAAACGTTATTGAAAGGGCCGGCGACCCCGTCACACCCGCTTGCCGCAGTGAGGCAGCTTGCGTCATCGGGCGAGCGGTCTAAAGGCAGAAAATGCCGCGGTTTCGTGCCGACCTCGTGGCATGCCACTTGCTGAGGGAGCCCCAAGCACATAGTGCATTCAGATGACCGCTAGGAGGATGCTTCAATGAATCTCACGAAAACGTTGTGGACTTTGGGCTCGATGATCGGCGCTCAACAGGCGGCGAAAGCCGTGCAGGGCGTCGAATGGGACGACGTTCTCGGCGTCGTAGGCCTGGCGCGCCGCCCGGGGTTCTTCGCCCGAGCGTTGCCCGCGCTAGGGCTCATCGCCGTAAGCGCCGCCGTTGGGGCCGGTGCCGCTCTGCTGTTGGCCCCGAGCTCGGGCGAGGAGCTGAGGTCGCGGCTCTCTGACGGCCTGGACGGCGTCAAGAATCGCCTCGATGAGGCCAAGGGTCGCGTGAACGAGAAGATCAGCGACAAGATCAGTACCTACGAGCAGCAGCACACCAGCAATTCGACTTCGTGATAGAACCTCTGAAGTCCGCGAAGCCCCGCGAACACGAGCTAGTGTTGCGCGGGGTCGTTCGTTTGTGGGGAGGCGCGTGTATTTAAATGCTCTAGGTGCTCGGTGCGCATATATCGGCTACGTCCGGTTTGCGGTCGAGCTCGGCATTCAACTCGGCCCCATAAACCAAGATCAATGCCGAAATATATAGCCAGAACTCGAGCACGATTATACCTGTCAGCGCTCCGTACGTGGCGCTGAAGCTCGTTAGGTATTGAACGTACGCGGAATATACTCCGCACAGTAGTACCCAGCACGTGGCCGCCAGCGTCGCCCCGGGCGCCACCCTTTTCAGGCTGACGACCGGCCGTTTTTCGACGGCGTAGCGGTAAAGAACCGCGAACGCACACCAGGCGACCACACCCATGGCCGGCCAGCGCAAGACCACGACCGCCGCCCCGACATGAAACAGCGACAATAACTTGGGTAGCAGGGCGAGCATCGGAATCAACACGAAGAGCCCGAACATGGCCCCGAGTGTGAAAACGACCGCGATTTGTCGCCGGTGCAAGAAGCTCCGGCGTTGAGGTAGATCGTAGGCGACATTGATCGCGCGCACGAGCACACTCATTGCCGATGACGAGCTCCAAAGAACAGCAAAGAATGCGAGCACCATACTGACGCTCAAGCTCCGCGTCGGACGCGCGACGAACGTCGACAGTTCGTCGATGACGACGTCTCGAGCAGAAGCTGGCAGCGAGCGAGTAATACCGTAAATCGTGTGCTGGATCGCTGCGGGGTCCGCTACCAAGCCGTACAGCGAAACCATCGCCAAGAGCGCGGGAAAAAGGCCGAGCACCCCGTAGAACGCGAGGCCGGCCGCGACGATGTCGGCGTCGTCCGCGTCCGCCTCCGCAGACACTCGTCGGATGAGAGCCCAGTAGTGCTTCGCGGTGGCTGTATTCACGTCGCCCCGAGATAGCATGAAAAACGCCTGCGACGAGACGCCACAGTCGCGAACCATTTGTGTCGGGAATGTGGCTAATAGCGTTCCAAGACCGCAGTTTACTGCGTATTTAGCCTGCACATGCTGGCACGACCGCTGCAACCATGTGCCTGTGCATTGCCTCCGCGCCGTAGGCCGCCCGCAGAACTTTTCGAAGATGAAGACGGGGCGATGAAGATCTTCACCTGTTCCGCCTGCAAACACGTCGCCTTTTTCGAGAACTCGCAGTGCATTCGTTGCGGCCACACGCTTGCCTATCTCCCCGACCGAAGCGTTCTCAGCGCTATGGAGCGCGACGAGAACCCGCCGGGCGATAGCGAGCGGCTAGTGTTCGTTGCTTTGGATTCGGCAGCGCACGGCGAGCGTTACCGTTTGTGTGGCAACTACACTTCGCACGCGGTGTGTAACTGGGCGATACCGGAGCGTGACGCGAACACGTTTTGCCCATCGTGCCAATTGAATGCGATCATCCCCGAGCTTTCGGACGAGGCCGCCGTGAGCTCATGGCGACGCTTGGAAATAGCAAAGCGGCGTCTCGTCTACACGCTGCTCCAGTTGGGCCTGCCGCTCGAGTCGAAGGTAGCGCGCCCTGACACCGGGCTCGCGTTCGCGTTCAAACACGATGGCGTCGACGGGGAGCGTGTCTTGACCGGGCACTGTCAGGGGCTCGTCACCATCAACGTCGAAGAGGCAGATGCCACGGCGCGCGAGCACACGCGCGAGAGTTTGGGGGAACGCTACCGCACGCTTTTGGGCCACTTTCGCCACGAATCGGGGCATTACTACTGGGACAGGTTGATTTTGCCTACCCCACTTTTAGCCGAATTTCGTGACTTGTTCTCGAGTGAAGAGCTCGACTATGCGGAAGCGGTCAAGCGTCACTACTCATTGCCTCGGCTCGACTGGGCGGACGACTTCGTGAGCCCATACGCCACCATGCACCCATGGGAAGATTGGGCCGAGACGTGGGCGCACTACCTGCACATGGTCGACACGCTGGAGACGGCGCGCAGCTATGGGCTAGTCATCAAGCCTCGCGCCATCGGCGGCGCGACATCCGAGAGCGTGGCCGCACAACGGCTTCACTTCGATGATTTCGACGATCTGATCGCGGCGTGGGTCCCGCTTACCGTGGCCCTGAACAGCCTCAATCGCTCGATGGGGTTGCCCGACATGTATCCTTTCGTGCTCGGTGAACGCGTCAAGGAGAAGCTCCGGTTCGTGCATCACGTGGTCGAAAAATCCACGACCGGCATCGATCCGACACTGGAGGTACCGAAGCAACTCGCTCACGAAACCCCCGGCCTCGAGTTGGCGCCTGCGCCCCCGTGACGACGACGGGCCTCGGACGTGCGAAGCGGCGTTTTCACGCCGCTCGCGCAATGGGTCTCAGTCACGCATGAAGTGACAGGTGTAACCGCCGGGATGCTTGTCCAAATACTTCTGGTGGTACTCCTCGGCCGGCGTGAATGGGCCAGCGTCCACGATTTCAGTGACGATTGAAGCGCGCCAACGGCCGCTTTCTTGAGCATGTTTCTTAGCGAGCTCGGCCGCCTCTCGTTGTTTTTGCGAGGTGACGAAGATGACGGAGCGGTACTGACTACCGCGATCGTTGCCCTGCTGATTCTTCGTGGTCGGGTCGTGCATGCGAAAAAACCACTGCTCCAGCAGGTCCTGAAACGACACGCGCTTGGGATCGAACAGGATCCGAATGGCCTCGGCGTGGCCTGTCTGGCCAGTGCGGACTTGCTCGTACCGAGGGTTCGGCGTGCTGCCGCCGGCGTAGCCGACCGTGCTTTCAATCACCCCCGGGATCTGGCCGAGGATCTCCTCCATGCCCCAGAAGCAACCGCCGGCCAGGAGCGCCTCTTCCACAGTTGCCTCGCAGCTGACGGCTTGCCCCGGCGCCGGGACGGCGCAAGCATTTTCGTGGTCCACGAGCTCCGCTTGGGGCGTCGCGCCGGCGTCGCCGAAAAGCGCGCGGTATTCGCCATAGCCCCGTACGTCGAGCTCGGCGACTGGAATGAAACGGAGCGCTGCGGAGTTGATGCAGTAACGAAGACGGGTCGGTCGCGGGCCATCCTCGAATACGTGACCTAGGTGTGAATCAGCGTGCTTGGAACGCACTTCCGTGCGCCGCATGCCGTGGCTCACATCGCTGTGGCTCACGACCAACTCGGGGTCCGCGGGTTTCGTGAAGCTGGGCCAACCCGTGCCCGAATCGAACTTATCGAGCGAGCTGAACAGCGGCTCACCGCTCACGATGTCCACGTACAGCCCAACTTCGTGGTTGTCCCAGAATCGATTTCGGAACGGCGGCTCAGTGGCGTCGTGCTGCGTCACTTCGAACTCCAGCGGGCCCAAGCGAGAGCGGAGCTCGTCGATGGACGGTTTTGCATAAGAGCGCGGTGCCATGGTTGAAAATCCTTTCGCGGGCGTCGGAACCCTATTTCAGTATGCGTCGTATCCGAGGTGGTTACCGCCACGCGAACGCTATGCAAGCGATTTCGCGGACATGCGCCGCGCCACCGCGCTCGTGCAGCAGCGCGCGAATTATGCGGACCGTGTGCGCACTTAGAGCGGAGAGCGAGCCTAGAATCAGTGCCGAACGCCAGCGCGAGCGGACCGTAAATGTCAGTCGAAAGAGCGGGCGCTTGGCAAGCGGGCCCGACTCGCTTAGTCCTCGAGGGTGCTCTCCGAATCGCACCCTGAAGCGTGGCGCTGCGTGCACAGCGTGCGTTGGCGTTTACTGGAAAGCTACGCCCTGGCGCGCCAGGAAGGCCTGGCAAGCCCAGTCGGGCTGGTAGCCGACGTGCGACAGCCGCGTGCCGCTCGCCTCCTCTGCCAGCTCCTGCTTGGGTCCGGCGCGACCGGCAAGGATCCCATCTACGCCGGTTGTGTCGAACGCGGCGCGTTGTGCGCGGCGCTGGTTGCCATCTCGCCCAAGCTGGCCGAGCATCTGTTTGCACGCGGGGATGAGCCCGGCAGCTGGACCGCGCTGGTTCTGTACGAGGAAGACGTCGTGCTGAGCGCTACTTGGCAGGAGCTGATCTCCGGAGCCGGCGCTCGCGAGAGCGTGGCCAAGCGCAGCGAACGCGTCTAATGCTCGTTTGAGTCGTGGAACGAGCGCGAGCCCTCGATCCGCAACGAAATGCCCGCCAGCTTACTTTCAGCCACCCCAGAACCACCTCAGGTTTAGACGGATTGGGAGTCGATTCAAATCAGGGGCCGGCACGCGGGAGTCCGACCCTTGGCGGTCGGCGGATTCGGCACGAACAGCCGCCTGAGATACGCCTCCGCCACGTCGGACTCATCGAGGAGGCCGAGCAGATGGCCTTCTTTGGACACTACGGGCACTTCACGCAAGCCACTCGCGACCATACGCTCGGTGGCGGTACGCAGGTCATCTCTGCTCGCACGGAGACGACCTGTTGCATCAAGTCGACGCCAATGCCCAGCGCGCGTCGGCTAGCTCGAGCGATATCACGCGCAAGGTCGTCCCGGTAACCAAGCCAACCACGCGCTGGTCGTCATCCAGCACCGGAAACCGTAATTCGAGGCCGGCAAAAAAAGCCGGCTCCGGCCACGCCCGCGACAATGCTCACCGCCGCCGCATGTAGCAACGTCCGCCCGACGATGCGCAGACCTAGCGGGGCATCGTCGACCATCATTTGAAAAGGCCGGCCGACGCCATGCGACTAGCGCGCGGAGGCGCCGCTTCAGCGAGTTTTTCACGAGAGCTCAGCTTATCACGTCGAGCTCGCGGATCGCCCGATCGACGCTCCGAGGTTAGGGCTCGACTCCGAGTCAAAGAAGGCGCACCAATCTGTGGTGAGCGAGCCGCCGGTCTCCGTGCCGCCCTCTTCGCTGAGTGGCCGTTACATCGACTCGGACGTGCAGCTCGGGGTCCGGTATGTGCTCGAGCACCAGGTCGGAGAAGGCGGCATGGGCGCTGCGTACCTCGCCCGACGCGAAGGACCGGAGGGCGCTTCGCCGGTCGTGGTCAAGGTGGTGCGGCGCGCTTTTGGGACGACCGACATTCCGCCCGACCTGGTCGCGCAAAAGGAGGCGGTCGCCCTCGGACGCTTGAACGAGCGCGTCCCGCCGAGCCCCTTCGTCGTGCGTTTCGTGGACACCGGGAGCACTCACTACTTTGGCTCTCCGCCTACGCCGTGGATCGCGATCGAATACGTGCACGGTGGCGTGGAAGGCACGACGCTCGAAGACCGCGTTACGTACTCGATTCATAAGACGGGTTACGCTTTCGATTCCGTACGCGCACTACACGCGCTCCGCTGCCTCGCCAGCGGCATCACGGAAATTCACGGCGTGGGCGTGATCCATCGCGATTTGACGCCCGGCAACGTGCTCTGCTGCGGCTTCGGTTCGACCGAGATCTTCAAGATCTCGGACTTCGGCTTGGCAAGGCCGGTCGGCTTCGGACGCACGTTCGCGGGCGTTGGGTTTGGCACCGTGGGCTATGCTGCACCCGAACAAGCGCTGGATACCGGCGTCGATATCCGCGCGGACGTCTTCGCCCTGGCCTGCATCACGTACTACGTGCTGACGGCCAACCACTATTTCGACGCAACGACACCCTACGAGGCGTATGAGCGGATGCGCTCGAAGGCGCGCAAGAGCATCCTCGACAGCGCCGCGCTGAGCCCGGAGATCCGTGAACGCGCCGACGCCTGCAGAGCGATTGATGCGGCTCTCGCCTGGGGCACGGCGCTGTCGGTCGAGCACCGCCCGCAGACAGCCGACGCGCTCGCCACCGCCATCCTACCCTTGCTCACCGAGCGGGTCGCCTCGCCGACTTCGAGCCGGCTCTTGCTGCGCACCATACAAAACTCCGCACCGCCGTCCGACATGACGGGCTGGCACTGGACGGTGAGGCATCGACCGCACGACGAGATGGTGATTCAAAGCGCGGCCTGGGACACGGACGGACGCTGCTTTGCGCTCACCCCACGAGGGCCGCTTTTTTGGAGTGGTGAGTCCTGGCTCGGTGCCAAAAGCATTTTAGCGCGCGTGCCGCGTGGCATGACGTTCGCCAAACGCCACGAAGCAGGCGGCTTCCTGATCGGTGGCGTGCACGGCACGCTCGCCGTGTTCGGAAGCGAGGGCATACGCGAGCTCAGCAGCGCGCCGGACGCCAGCATCGAGCTACAAGACGCGAGCGGTCTATTCGATGACCTCGTCGTCGCGGTGGGCTGCCGACCCGGTGCGCCTCCAGCGTTGTATGGGCTTTCTGGCCGGCGTTGGCTGAAGCCCTTTCCACTCGAAGGTATTCAAAACGTGGCGACGGTGTTGCGCCTGGATGACACGCGTTGGGTGGTGTGCGGTCGGCGCGTACAGGGCGGCGCCTTTGCCGCGATCTATTCTCCTTTGGATTGGGAGCTGAGCTACCTGCCTACGCCGGCGATCCGCGCGTACGTCAGCGGTGCAAGCAGCGCAGAGCGCTGCTTGGCGCTGCTCGTTGGTAGCGATGGCACCACGCTTCGCACCGAAGGTGACCGGACCACGGTATCGGTGGTGCCGGGCGCTCCCGACCTGTCGGCCAGCGCGCTCGACGCGCTCGGCCGAGAATGGGTGGCAAGCCTTGGTACACTTTGGACGCGTGACCCGCGCTTGGCGGAGGCCTGGCGTCCCACGTGGTCGAATTCCACCTGGGAAGCCCCATTCATCAGTGTGATCGCCGACTCGGGCCGGGTCCTCGCGATGACCGCAAGCGCCGGCATTGTCGAAGGGAGAACGGGTTGCGAAGCACAGCCGTAGTGTCGAACGCCGCTCCCGGTACCGATCTTGCAAACGTCGAAGGATTTTTCCGCGCCACTTCGACGCCTTTGGAGGTGCTTCATGAGTCATTCGAATTCGCCACGCGTTGTGCGTTTCCTGGTCATCGGTGTCATTGGGCTCGTTCAGGGGGCGGTCGCTTGCGGAAGTGACGACAAAGGGCCGCCCGTTGGTGCGCCCACGGGTCCAACCGTTATCCAGGAAGGCGGCGGCGATAACAGCACCGCGGGCAACGGCAGTGGCACCGAACCGGGCGGTGGCTCGAACTCAGGTGGAGGCGAGTCGCAAGGCACCAACGGTGGTTCGAGTTCATTAGGCACGGGTGGCTCGAACGCATTTGGCTCTGGCGGTTCGAACACCTTCGGTACCGGCGGTTAGTCGCGATGTGAGGCAATCCGGCGCCTACGCGCAACAACGCCGCGACACGAGCCCTCGGCGCTCGCGGATGGGCGAGCCATTCGCGCGCAACGGCAAAGGACAAGCGTTACCCGAAACCGAGCCCGTGGCGGCTGAGGTTTTTGGCGCGGGTGCCGCTAGCAAACAAAGGATGATGCGTGAGCTACAAGCCGGGCAATCCCTACCCGTTGGGGGCGACGTGGGATGGGAAGGGTGTCAATTTTTCTATCTTCTCGGAGCACGCCACCGCGGTAGACCTCTGTCTCGTGAGCTCGGAGGGCGAGGAGACGCGCGTTTCATTGAAGCGACGGACCGGTTTCGTCTGGCATTGTTACTTAGACGGTATCGCGCCAGGCCAGCGCTATGCGTACCGCGTGCACGGCGCGTACGATCCGGAGCACGGGCTCCGGTTCAACCCCAGCGTTCGCCTGCTCGACCCGTACGCCAAGGCAGTCTCGGGGTTGCAGGAATGGGGCAAAGGTTCGTTCGCCTATGATGTGACGAGCGATCAGAAAGATTTGGTGATCGGGACCGCCGATGCCGTGGGAGCGCCGCTGTCGTTGGTGATCGATCCCCGGTACGAGTGGGGCGAGGAGAAAAGGCCAAACTTGGCGTTTCACGAGCTCATCATTTACGAGGCACACCTCCGCGGGCTAACCATGCAGCACCCGGAGATCCCCGAGAACTTGCGCGGCACGTACTTGGGCATGTGTCAGCCCGCGATCATCAATTACCTCAAAGAGCTCGGGATCAATGCCTTGGAACTGATGCCAATTCACGCATTCGTGGATGACCAGTTTCTATTGGACAAGGGCCTCCGCAATTACTGGGGGTACAACACGATTGGCTTTTTTGCTCCCGACCCCCGTTTCCGCGCGGGCGACATGCCGGGGGGCGAGGTGCAACAGTTCAAGGAACTGGTGAAGGCCATGCACGCAGCGGGCATCGAGGTGATCCTGGACGTGGTTTACAACCACACCGCCGAGGGCAACCACTTGGGCCCGAGCATGTCTTTTCGCGGCATCGATAATCCGACTTATTATCGATTGGTCGAGGAAACACCGCGTTTCTACATGGATTATACGGGCACCGGCAACACCCTCAATGTACGCAGCCCGCAGACGCTGCAGCTGATGATGGACTCACTGCGTTACTGGGTGACGGACATGCATGTCGACGGCTTTCGCTTCGACCTAGCCGCCTCGCTCGCCCGCTCACTACACGAAGTCGATCAGCTTTCCAGTTTCTTCATGCTCATCCATCAGGATCCCACCCTGAGTCAGATGAAGATGATCGCCGAGCCCTGGGACGTTGGGCCGGGGGGCTACCAGGTCGGCAACTTCCCGATCCGTTGGGCGGAGTGGAACGGTCGCTACCGCGACGCGATGCGTGCCTTCTGGCGCGGCGACGGGGGCTCGGCCTCCGAGCTGGCGTATCGCCTAACGGGCAGTAGTGACATTTACGAAAACGACGGCAGAAACCCGTACATGAGCATCAACTTCGTGACCTGTCATGACGGATTCACGCTGGCAGACCTGGTGTCCTACGCGCAAAAGCACAACGAAGACAATGGCGAGGAAAACAAGGACGGCAACGACAGCAACTTGTCGTTCAACTGCGGAACCGAAGGGCCCACAGACGACCCGATGATTCGAGGGTTGCGGGCGAAACAGCAAAGAAATTTGCTAGCTACGCTGCTGCTATCACAAGGGACACCGATGATTTCTCACGGAGACGAGCGTGGGCGAAGCCAGCGCGGAAACAACAACGGTTACTGTCAAGACAACGCGCAGACCTGGTTGGACTGGCAGCTGGACGATTCCCGGCGGAGCTTGCTCGAGTTCACCAAGAAACTGACCGCGCTACGACACGCTCACCCCATCCTGCGACGGTCTACCTTTTTCAAGGGCCGCCCGCTCCGTGGCTCGGAGGTCAGCGACATCGTCTGGTTCCGTCACGATGGCGTAGGCATGTCAGATGCCGATTGGAGCAACTCGGACACTCGCTCTCTCGGCGTGTTTTACGCGGGCGACGGTCTGGACGATGTCGACGAAAGCGGCAACGCACTGCAGGACGACGACATGCTGCTATTGGTCAACTCTCACAGCGAGCCGATCGACTTCGTGTTACCTTGGGAAATGCACGAAGGCAGCTGGCAGCTACTATTCGACACCGCCGACGACTTCGCCAAACAGTCAGCAAAGGGCGGAGAAAAAACTACGGTCGCGCCGGTGTCCCTGAAGCTCCTGGTGCGGAGCCGGCTTACATGAGCGCGTCCGAAGAACCCTCCCTGGGCGCGCGGCCCGAGGCCGCGGGGGTACGCTTTACCGTTTGGTCGGACAAAGCGAAAGACGTGTCCGTCGTGCTCTATGACCGGCCGGGCGAACCGAGCCGAGAGATCGCACTCGGGCGATCCGAGGAGCCCGATACGTACATGGGCTTCGTCGAAGAGTTGCGGCCTGGAGCGCTATACGACTTCAAGCTAGACGGGCAGGTCGCGGTCGACCCTTACGCGCGCTGCCTACCGTTCGGCGTGCATGGCCCGGCTCGTGTCGCAGCGCCGCTGCCGGACCGCGTCCACCCCAAACGAGCCATCGAGCTCAGCGTGGGTGAGGTCTTGTATGAGCTCCACATCGGCACCTTCACTGCCGACGGTACCTTCGCGGCCGCGCTTCAGCGCTTGCCCGAGCTTCGTGAGCTCGGTATCACGGTCGTCGAGGTCATGCCGGTTGCCGCATTCGCGGGCACGCGTGGTTGGGGATATGACGGTGTTGGGCTATTCGCGCCGTTCGCCGGTTACGGGTCGCCCGAGCAGCTCGGCTTGTTCGTCGACGCGGTGCATGCTCAGGGCATGAGCGTGATTTTGGACGTGGTTTACAACCATTTGGGCCCAGACGGAAATGCCCTACCGGCCTTTTCGGATGGCTACTTCGATAGCGAACGTACCAATCCGTGGGGCAAAGCTCCCGCTCTGGAAAAACCTGCGTTTCGCCGGTTCGTTTGCGACAATGCACGCTATTGGCTGAACACCTTCGGGTTCGATGGGCTGCGTTTAGATGCAACGCACGAGCTCGAGCCCGGGGGCGAGCCTCACATCCTGGCGTCTATCGCCCGGGTCGCCGAGGGTTGCACGCCACCGGCGGTGCTGATGGCGGAGGACAGCCGCAATCAGCCCAACGTGCTGCTCGAACACGGGATCGGCGCTGTCTGGAGCGACGACTTCCATCACTCGCTTCACGTCTTGCTGACGCGCGAGCAGGACGGTTATTACGGCGGCTACACGGGCGAGCTGAAGGAGCTCGCGAGCATCATCGAGCGCGGGCAACTGTACGAAGGCCAGGTCTTTGCTCCAAGCGGAAAGCCGCGCGGCGCGCCGGCGGTGGGCCTCGGGCCCGAACGTTTCCTGTTTGCGCTGCAGAACCACGATCAGGTAGGCAACCGCGCGCACGGCGATCGCCTGCAGGCGCTGAGCGGTGTCGATGCCTACCGCGCGGCGTCGCTTTTGCTCTTGTTTCTGCCGGCAACCCCGTTGCTCTTCATGGGCCAGGAGTGGGCTTGCAGCGCTCCGTTCCAGTTTTTCAGCGATCACTCGGGCGAGCTCGGACACGCAGTGAGCAAGGGCCGCCGCGAGGAATTCGCGCACTTTGCCGCCTTTCGCGACTCGGATCCAGATTCCCTACCCGATCCTCAAGCGGAAGCTACGTTCCTGCGCTGTAAGCTGGACTGGTCGGAGAGGCGGTGGCCCGAGCAGGCCCAGACGTTGTCCTTGTACACTCGCGCGCTCGCGCTGCGGCGGACAGACCCAGTACTGCAAGCGCGCGGCGAGCTGCGCGCCGGCACGGTCGGGCAAACGCTTTGGATCATTCGCAGCGGCCCGAGCGGCGAACGCCTGCTGCTGTTCAACCCCGGGCCTGCGACCACGCTGATGGAGGTCGCCGGGCGTTCGGCCGCCGATGCTCGGGCTCTTCTGTCGAGCCATGCCCTGAATCCGAGCTCGTCGTTCGAGCTTGCGGCTAAGAGCTCGACTATTTACATCTTGGACAATACGGCGAAAGCGTAAGACACACGCGATGCGCATACCGAGTTCTACTTACCGTTTACAGCTTCACGCGGGCTTCGGTTTTTATGATGCCGCCCGAATCGCCAGCTACTTAGAGCGGCTGGGCGTTTCGGAGGTCTACACATCGCCGATCTTCAAAGCCGCCCCCGCTAGCACACACGGCTACGATGTTCTCGACCACGATCAGTTGAATCCCGAGCTCGGCGGCCCGGCTGGCTTCGATGCCTTGAGCGAGGCCGTCAAGTCACGTGACTTGGGTCTGATCGTCGACTTCGTACCCAATCACATGGGGGTCGGGGCGAACGGGAACCGCTTTTGGGAGGATGTACTCGAGCATGGGCAAGCTTCCGAGCGAGCGGACTACTTCGACATTGATTGGCAGCCTCCTAAGGAGACTCTAAGCCGCAAAATTTTGCTGCCCCTCTTACCCGATCAGTACGGAGTGAGCTTGGAAAGCGGCTACTTCGGATTAGGCTTCGACGGCACGGCGATCCGACTGCACGCGGGCTCGCGCACGCTGCCACTCCGGCCCCAAAGCTTGGGCCGAGTGTTGGGCCGGGTCGCGGATCTGTTGGAAGCCAGTGGCGCGCCTGACGGGCTCGAAGAGCTACGTCGGCTAGCACACGATTTTTCGGAGCTCGACGAAGGCGATTCGGCGCGTCCGGCTGCGACCGAAAACTATCGCAGCCAGGCGCGGTCGTTGCAGCTCGAGCTCGGCGCATTGGTCCGCGGGGCTAGAATCCAGCCAGCGCTGGAGCAGGCGTTGAGCTCGCTTTCCGGAACTGTTTCGCAGTCAGCGAGCTTCGATTTCTTGGATGAGCTGCTGCGTGCACAGCACTATCGCTTGAGTGCTTGGCGCTTGGCGCTCGAGGCCGTCAACTACCGCCGCTTCTTCGATGTGACCGAGCTCGCATCGCTTCGCGTGGAGTTACCCCAGGTATTCGATGAAAGCCACCGCACACTCCTAGCGCTGGTCGAGCAAGGGAAGATCAGCGGCATTCGCCTAGATCATATCGACGGCCTGTTCGATCCGATCGGCTACCTTCGCCACCTTGCGGATCGTCTACAGCAAGCGCTACCAGGCTCCGATCCGGGCGAGCTGCCCGTGTTTGTCGTGGTCGAGAAGATCCTGGCCCCGGCCGAGGTTTTGCCGGCAAGCTTTCGGGCGCACGGCACGACCGGCTACGAGTTTGCCCGAGTGGCAGGCGGGGTTCTCACGGACCGCCGAGCCGAGCTCAATTTGTCGAGCACCTACCGCCGCTTCACCGGCGATCTCGCAAGCTTTGCTGACCATTTGTTGGCGGCCAAGCGCGACGTGTTGTCGTCCCTGCTTGCGAGCGACGCAGCCATGCTTTCGCGGGCGCTGGAGCGATTGGCCGAACAGGACCGGCGCTGGCGAGATTTGACTTGGCGCAGCCTGCACGATGCACTCGTCGAAGTGATGGCTGCGTTCGGCGCGTATCGTAGCTACGTGCGGCCCGATGGCTCACGGACCCCGGAGGACGAGGCCCTCATCAACGGCGCGGTCGCGGCGGCGATTCGCAGAAATCCAACGACCAGCCGCGGCGCGTATCAATTTCTGCGCTCGCTGTTGCTCATGGATAGCGCGCTTCCAGGCGCGCGTGAGTTTGCCATGCGCTTTCAGCAAACGACTGGCCCAGTAACGGCAAAAGCGCTTGAAGACACCGCGTTTTATCGCTTCACCCGGAACGTGACCGACAACGAGGTCGGCAGCCGCCCAGACCGTATCGGGCTCGAGCTGTCGGAGCTGCACACTCAAAATTCAATCGAACAGAGCGAGCACAGGCTGTCGCTCACCGCGACGTCCACGCACGACACCAAGCGCGGCGAGGACTTGCGCGCGCGGCTTAGTATGCTGTCCGAGCTGCCAAATACCTGGCGGCGCACGGTGCACGACCTGGCGCGTATAGCTTCCAAACATCGCGCGGCGTACGAAGGCAGCGAAGCGCCAGCGCGCTCGGACGAATACCTCTATTATCAGGTGCTGATTGGCGTCGTTCCGTTCGGCAGCCCGCAAGATTTCTTCGCCGCTCCGGACACGCAGACTCGCTTGCAGGCCTATATGCTGAAGGCTTGCCGCGAAGCCAAAACCCACACGTCGTGGCTCAATCCGAACCCAGGTTACGAAACCGCACTTGAAAACTTCATCGCGAGCACCCTTCAAGACCAGGCGTTCGCTGCGCAAGTACTGCGCTTTTGTCGTCGAATCGACAGCTACGCGGCGTGCAAAGCGTTGTCCCAGCTAACCCTGAAGATGTGCTCGCCAGGGGTGCCCGACACCTACCAAGGTTCCGAGGTCTGGCATCAAGTGTTGGTCGACCCGGACAATCGGCGACCGGTAAACTACGCGGCGCTGGATGCACAGCTTGCCGCACTCGAGGAACGACTTAGCGAACGTGCGAGACTCATTCCCGAATTGCTGGAAACGTACGCAGATGGGCGAGTCAAGCTCTTCGTAACCAGTGAGCTACTTCGCTTGCGGCGCGCAGAGCCAGAGTTGTTTCGAAGCCGCTACACCCCGCTCGACGCGGGCCCGAACGCGATTGCGTTCGCTCGGGGCGAAGGCCGGTGCGAGCTCGTATGCGTCGTCGCGCGTTTTCCGTTTCGTGTGACTCGAGGGCGCGCTCCTTGGCCGCTCGGCCCGCAATGGCAAGACCAGCGCCTATCTGGCCCCGGCCTCTCCGGCACCTACCGCGACGTGCTCACTCATGAGGAACTAGAGCTTCAGGAAACCGCGCTCCTTTCCCATGTCTTGTCGCGTTTTCCCGTCGCGGTCCTGCGCCGGGCGAAGTGAGGCCAACTTCTTCTTGCGTTTAGCCTGGTAGAGGAACTGCTGCCCTCAGGCTTTGGCTCCGGCAATCCGAGCCAACCCGGCCAAGGGCACCGGGACCCAAGTCGGTCGGTTATTCAACTCGTAGTTGACCTCGTACAACACCTTTTCGAGCTCGTAGAACTCGAGCAGCACACGCGCTGATTCGGGTGTCTTCGGGCAATACGATTCTCCGGCAATACCGGCGAGGTAAGTGCGCACGTAGCTCACACAAACCCACGCCCGGAATGCCTCGGCCCAGGGCGCGAGCCGAGCTCGATCTTCCGGGCGCAGTCGCTCGGATCGCAGCGCGCTCTCCGCCGCATAGGCGAAAGAACGCATCATGCCCGCCACATCGCGAAGCGGGCTGCGCTTGTAACGGCGATCCGACAGCGGCCGCCCCGGCTCCCCTTCGAAGTCGATAATCACGAAATCGTCGCCGGTGAACAGAACCTGGCCTAGGTGATAGTCCCCATGGCAGCGGATGCGCGTGACCTCCGCCTTCGCGCGCGTGACGAGCCTGAGCTTGTCGTCTATCGCCGTCTGTTGTGCGAGCACGCGCTGAGCGAGCTCGCGCGCATCTTCGGGGAGGGTAGCTCGGCTGTCGCGCAGCTTCGCAAAACCGCGCGCAAGCTCGCTATGTGCGCTTTGATAGAGCGAATGCTGGTGCAGCACGCTGAACGGCTCCTGGCCGAAGCCGCGCTCGGACGTTACGCTGCCCAGGGCGCGATGCATCTCAGCGGTCCGCTCGGCGAGCAGCCGCACGAGCGTGAAGTAGGGGCTAGCCAAGCGCACGAGCTCATCCGGAATCGCATCCGTGCATTCAGCCGGATGGGCACTAGGCGCAGGAACGACTTCCGCCGAGCCTTCGTTGGTCACGATTCGCTCGAAGAAAGTGAACAGAGACTCGAGCGTGACGGACCACGCGCTGCCACGGTTCTCGACGTATTCGCTGAGCACGGCGAGCGTACGCGTTCCTAGATCAGAGCTCAGCTCGAGCACCCCGACCGGGTGCGGAACCTTGGCGGGCGGGGTGGCTTTTGCGAGAAACCGCCCCACCTCGAGTTCCATGTTAGCTCCGACCTCTACTTTCCGGAGCAACTTGAGCAACCAAGTGGAGCCGTATAAAATCGTCGAGTTGCTTTGGTCGAAGGGCAGGAAGCGCGGCTCGAGTGCCGCCGCCTCGGGCTCCGAGCCGATGCCGGCAAACAACTGGCCTCGGAGCGAACCGTTCTCGCTCGGCAGTGCTTTTTGGTCTCGAAACATATCGAGCAACGTCTGCGCGAAGGCGCGTGAGCTGCTCGCATCGAGCAGTGCGCCATGTGCTGTTTGTCCCTCCGCCGGCGAGCTGATCTCCACGTCCGCGACCAGCGACGCTCGGAGCTCGGAGCTCGCATCCTGAGTCGCCACCGCAAAGCGGAGCGGCATCGAGTAGACCTCACGCGAGCCGTCGTCCAACTCGACGGCAAGCAATACCAGGCAGTGATCGCTCGCGCCGGGCAAGCCAAACAAAGAGATCTCTTCAATCTCCGAGCTCTTGATGCCAACCGCTTTGCTCCGGTACCAACGTTGCTCGCGCGCGTATCGACTGAGCCGTTCCGCCAGCGCGCTGCGCGCAGGCTCAGCTGCGAAGTTTTGCCATGACCCGGACAATAGAAGTGGGCCGAGCTCCGCGCTTGCGCGCGTGCCTTGATTGGATTCGAGGGAAAACCAAAACACCTGATGCCCACCCAAAGTCAGCGGATAAGGGCGATCGGCGATCTCGGGGAAGCGGCTGCGCCCGAAGAGCTCGCGCGGCATGCTGCCCAAGTGCTCGGCCAAATCCAACTGCGTGTACTGGGCATTGCGGGACAAATTCGCGACCACTAAGATCCGCTCGTTCTCGTCCTCACGGAGAAATGCCAGCACTTTCGGATTGCTCGCGCTCAAAAACCGCAGCCTGCCGCGGCTCAGCACGCGGTGCCGCTTACGCATGGCGATGAGTTGCTTCATCGACCACAAAAGCGACGCCGGGTTTTCTTGCTGAGTCGCGACGTTGACTGCCTCGTAGTGATATTCAGGCTCGACGATAACGGGTAAATATAGACGCTGCGGACTGGCCTTCGAGAAACCGGCGTTGCGATCGGAGTCCCACTGCATGGGAGTCCGCACCCCATCGCGGTCGCCGAGGTAAATATTGTCGCCCATGCCGATCTCGTCCCCGTAATAGAGGACCGGGGTGCCCGGCAACGCGAAGAGCAGCGCGTTCAAAAGCTCCACGCGGCGCCGTTCGCGGAGCAAGGGAAACAGGCGGCGCCGAATACCGAGATTGATACGGGCACGGTCCTCCGCCGCGTACACCCGATACATGTAGTCCCGGTCTTCGTCGGTCACCATTTCCAGCGTCAGCTCATCGTGATTACGCAGGAACGTGGCCCATTGGCAAGACTCGGGGATGGCCGGCGTCTGCTGCAGAATATCGACGATCGGAAATGCATCCTCGCTGTGTAACGCCATGAAGAGGCGCGGCATCAACGGGAAGTGGAAGTTCATATGACATTCGTCGCCGTTACCGAAGTAAGCCGCTGCGTCCACTGGCCATTGATTGGCCTCGGCGAGCAGCATGCGATTTTTGAACTTCTGGTCGACGCGCGCGCGAAGCTTCTTCAGAAAAGCGTGCGTTTCCGGCAAATTTTCGCAGTTGGTGCCCTCTCGCTCGTAAAGGTAGGGCACGGCGTCGAGGCGTACGCCATCCACGCCTAGCTCGAGCCAGTAGTCCAACACTTTGAAAATGGCTTCATGAACCTCGGGGTTGTCGAAGTTCAGGTCTGGCTGGTGGCTGTAGAAACGGTGCCAATAATAGGCCTTCGCGATCGGGTCCCAGGTCCAGTTCGAGACCTCGAAATCCTGGAAGATCACTCGTGCATCGGGGTATTTGTCGGCGCGATCACTCCATACGTACAGTTCACGCTCTGGTGAACCTGGCGGGCTGATTCGCGCGCGTTGAAACCAAGCGTGGTCGCTGGATGTGTGATTGATGACGAGCTCGGTGATCACGCGCATGCCTCGGGCGTGCGCCGCGTCTAGAAACCGCTTGAAGTCGTCGAGCGTGCCGTAGTTGGCGTGGATGCCGAAGTAATCGGCAATGTCGTAGCCGCCGTCACGGAGTGGCGACGGATAGAAAGGCAATAGCCAGAGCGCGGTGACGCCTAGGTCGGCCAAGTAATCGAGCTTTTCCACGAGCCCTGCGAAATCCCCGATGCCGTCGCCGTTCGAGTCGGCGTACGCGCGCACGTGGAGTTCGTAGATCAGCGCGTCCTTGTACCACTCGGGGTCGTCACTCAGCGTGGGGTAGGATCGCAAACGCTTCGCTTTACGCTCGATTGACGCGGACATGGTGCTCGCTCGGGGGATAAGGTGAGAACGGGGTATCGATTAGAATAGTGCGCGGTGGTCGCCAGGTGGCAACGCAGCTCACGCTAGCGGCGGACCTAGTCCGCACGCTAGACGAGAATGTAGCAACCCCAAAGGGCTCAGCGCGGCGCTCGACCGGGGCCGACCAATGGCGCTCGGTGCAACCAAACGGGACGGCTGAGCGGGGTGCCTCATGTACGCGCTAAGCGGGGCGACTGCGTAGCTCGGTCAGGCGGCTAGTCAAGGACGCTACCCCGGGCAACGCGCGAGCTCGAGCCTCGAGATCCGATTTGTCGGACGCACTGGGGACCGTTCCGTAGAGCGTCACCTGGCCGCCGTCTACCTCTACTCGCAAGTCAGTCACGTCGATGTGGCCCTGGGCTAAAGCCTTCTGCACTGCCTCTCCCAGCTGCTTATCGCTCGCGCTCGCGGGAAGATCCTGCGCGGCGTCGGGTTCGCTCCCCTTCGCGACCTGGTGGCTGTAGTCTTCACCAAACCCCCCAACCGCGTTGTCGTCATAGCCGAATACGCCATGCTCGCGCGTCGCGGGCTCCAGCGGCGCGCCGGCCTCGGGCTTATCACCAGACATTTAATGACCCGCCGTGCGGAACGCATCACTCAGCAATTTCGCATCAACGCTGGGCTCTGGCTGGCGCGAATCCGAGTGGTCGGTGTCCACTGCCTCGAGCTCGACGCGACTCGAAACTTCTGAGCAAGCTCCCGCAACAAGAGCGACCGCGGCTTCCCGCGTGCGGCGGGAGGACACGGGTGCTGGCATCGGCAAGGTATCGCGATCGCTGTCGTCTTGCGCCGCATCGCGCGGGGCGGCCGAATTTTCCGACACTGGGACACTCCTGGTTGGTAGACGTTGCGATAGAACGAGGTGCACCATTCGCCGACGCCTGCGGATGAATAGCAAGTGCGGTGCCAGACGCGCTGCTCGGACTGCTCATCCAAAACCGATGACAACGCCGCGCGTGCGCCCCCTCTTCCGCGATTCCCCCCTGCCCCGCTGTGGCAATTCGTCACGGGACCGCCCGAGCCGCGCGATGTAACGGGTCGCGCAAAACACTGGCACCGAGTATGCACAGCGCTCGGCTGGAGACGAGAGGAGCACCGCACATGAACGAGCTCGAACCCCGAAGTTCTACGCGACGCGAAGGCACCCACAAGGACACGGGCACGGCCGAGACAGACGAAAACTACGATTTGGTGAGCGTTCTGTACCATTGCCTCAAGGCCGCTGACGCGTGCACGCAATACATTGCCGACGCAGAGGACGCGGGCGACGACGAGCTGGCAGAATTTTTCGAAAGTGCCCGTCAAGTCCAAAATCGGTTGGCCAGTGACGCGCGGGCGCTACTCGTCGAGCGCATGAGCGACGCTCGTGCGGCAAGCGACGAAGAGGGCTGACCAATCTCGCGCGCGTCAGCCCCGCGACAGGTGAGCCGGCTCATCGCGACGACAATGGAGTCGACGGAAGTGTCGAAGGCGTGGTCGGGGGCGATGAGCCGCGCGTCCGCTCCTTCACGATCCTGCGCACGATCGCGACCAAATCGTCGAGGTCAACGGGCTTTACCAAGAAGCGGTCTGCGCCCAGAGACGAAAGCAGCTTCCACTCGTTGGGGCCCCCCGAGGCCGTCAGCACCACGATCGGGACGGTGACGGACGCTGGTCTCGCGCGCAGCATGACGGTGGCGGCCATACCGTCCACCAGAGGCATCTGTAAATCCAAGATCACTACCGAGGCGGGTTTGCGATCGAAGGCCGCCACCGCCGCCTGACCGTCCGCCACCGCCTCGACTTCTGCGTCCGGGAATTCCGCGCGCAGTTTGATCTCGAGCAGCTCACGAAAATCGTCTTCGTCCTCCGCCACCAAGATGCGCGTGGGCTCGGCACTCTTGGCCCGAGCGCCTAGAAGGTCGAGCCTGAATTGCTCGACGCTCGCGGTGCGGAGCGCTGGATCTTTGGTCAACGCGCGCAAAATCACCGCGTCCAGGGCGCGTGGGAGATCAGTTCTCAGGAAGCTCGGACGCACGACGTTGGCGCTGGCGTGCAGACGAATCAGGCCATCATCGCTATTGGAGTCGAAGGGCGGCTGGCCGGTGAGCAGCTCATACGCGATACAGCCGAGCGAATATAGGTCGCTCGCCGGGCTCGCTGCGACGCGCGCGGCGGTGTCGAGAGTGAGCTCTGGCGCAATGTAACCCAGCGTGCCGACTAACTCCTTGATCGCCTTTGCGGTGACATATTTCTGTGCCAGACCCAGGTCCGCCACCCGCACTCTGAACTCCGCGTCGAGCAGGATGTTCGCGGGTTTCAGGTCGCGATGCACGATGCCCGCGCCGTGCAGCGCGGCAACGCCGAGGCAAATCTCGTCCAGGATGCGCAACGCGAGGTCAAGGTCCACTGCATGCCTGCACTCGGCGATGACCCGATCGAGCGTGGTGCCCGCCACGAACTCGGTCACGAAATACGGTGACGAGCGGTGCTCGCCAAAGGCGTGTATGACGAGAACGTTCGGGTGCGTCACTTCCGCCATGGCTCGCGCTTCTTGCAGAAAGCGGTCGTGAAAATGCTTGGCGAAGAGCGACGACTGAATCAGCTTGATCGCGACCTTGCGCTTCAAGCGTTGGTCCACGGCCAGCAGGACCACCCCCATCGCCCCGCTGCCTAGCTCACCCTCCACCCGGTAGGTGCCGCCAATTATGTCCCCCTCTGCGGGGACGGACATCGGGGGCGGCGCAGCCGCAGCCGGCTCGGGTACCAGAAGGTGCTCTAAACCGGGACCTTCCGTTTTTTCCCGAGGCGTCAGGCCTTCGAGTATGTCCTCGAGCTCGACCAGCGAGGGGGATACGTGCATCGTGGGAGACAACACACCGGAGGACGTCTCCAGCGTTACGTGGTGCTCCGCCATCGGTGGGAGCGGAGGCAACGGCGGAAGGGCTGGTTGCTTGGGTGGCGACATCTGCACGCTGCGGCAAACAAGCTGCAAGGTTAGACAATGCATGTCGTATGCCGCGCGGGCCTATTTCAAGGCAATCCAGAAGGCTCGTCGTTGCGGGAGAAACGGCGGCATTCCAGTAACAATAAACGCCCACCGGTGTGGCAAAGTGGCGCGAGCGAGGCGTGAGCGCTCGAACGCCGTCACACGTACGAGAGCAATCGATGTTTCTTACGAACGGTGCTCCATGACACCCGAGCGGGTGAGTTGCAGCCAGAGCCGGCGTTGCTCCCGAATCACGCGCGGCTAGCTCAAGCGCTCCGTCACGTTAGCGGGGGCACCTTTACATCCAGCCGCGCCACTTGAACCAAAGCAATGGGACGGTTCCGGTCACGGCCATGAGCAAGAGCGCGCCGGGGTAACCGTAGCGCCAGGCGAGCTCGGGCATGTGTTGAAAATTCATGCCGTAAACACCGGCGACGAGCACGGGCGGGACGCCGACCACGGACACGATGGTGAGAGTTTTTACGATGTCGTTTTGTTCGATGCTGATGAAGCCCAGGGTTGCATCGAGCAGAAACTGCACCTTGCCGGACAAATGCAACTGATAGTCGTTGAGTGACAAAATATCCGCGCGCACCGCCTTGAGGCGCGGGATCTCGTCCGTTCCCAACACGTGCGCGCCGGTCTCGCATACGAAGGCCGCGATGCGGCCAAGTCCTAACAACGTGTCTCGGATTTGCGAGATCCAATCTCCCAATTGACCGAGCTTGCGCAGCCCCTGTCGGAGGGCGCTGCTCGGTCGCTTGTGCGCACCATCGACGTGAAAGGCGTTATGCGAAATCGCGTCCAACTCAGCGCTCGCGTGCTCCAGCGTGTCCGCGGAGCGGTCCACCAAGGCCTCCAATATGCGCAAAAAAACATCACAAGCATGCAACTGTGGCTCATTGGCACACGCCTGATACACCGCGTCGAATACCGGATTTTGCGTGAAGCGCACGGTGATCAACACACGCTCGGTCAGCACGAAGCCAGCCGCCGTCAGCGGCTCGGAGGATCTGCTAGCCGCCGGCAGCGGGGTCGACAGATAGATGGCGTGATGCTCGGTAAAGGCGCGACTCGTAGTTTCGATCTCGCTGATCGCGCTTTTGTCGGGCACGCGAAGCCCCGTGGCGTTTTCGACCGCCGCGCGCTCTTCCTCGCTCGCCTGGCAGATGTCTATCCAGCTTGCGCCCGACCAGGGCGGCTCGACGGGTGGGTGGCTACGCAGCATGGCACTTACTAATACTGGATCAGCTTCGGCGGAATCAGATTGCGATCGTCAACGCGGGCACGAACAACAACGGTAAACCGGCAAGGCCGGCGAGCTCTCGGCCTCGCCAGAGCAGAAGCCGGGCGCGTTTGCCTCCATTCGAGGCCGCGAATCGAAGGCAACCCTTTCGACTAAACACACGGTGCGCCACTCACTCTCGCGGTCCCGCTCTAGCAAGCTCAGGCGCGGTCTACCCGCTCGACCTTTCCGTCAGCGTGTTTGGCGAACCGTCCTTCTTCTCGAGCGTGCACGGGGCCGTCACTCGCCCAAGGCCAGCCTCCAAAGCGAGAGCGTTGATAGTCGGCCAAGGCGCCTTGAATCTCTGCCCGTGTATTCATCACGAACGGCCCTTGCTGTATGACGGGCTCGGCGATGGGGCGGCCCTGCAGCATCAAGATTTCGCTTTCTGCGCTGCCATTTTCCAACTCGACCTGCAGATCGCTTCGGACTTGGACCGCGACGTGCGAGCTGAGCCGCTCGCCGTCGATCATGAGAGAAGTGCCTTTGAAAAAGTAAAGTGTGCGCACCGTGCTGGCGAGGGTCGGCGGAAGCGTGAACCGGGCCTCGGGGGCAAGCCGGAAGCTCCAAATAGCAACGTCCGCGTCGAGGCGCGAGGCCCAGGAGCGCGGCGGGGGCGAAGGCGCCTGCACGTCCCCGAGCCTGCCGGCAACGATCGTGATCAGCGTCTCTCGACCCTGCCCGTCCAACAAAGAATACCGAGGTATCTCGCGCTCCCACAGCATCTTGAAATGCGGCTCGACGAGCTTGTCTTCACTCGGCAAGTTCAGCCAGATCTGAAAGAGCTCCACCGGGTTCGGTTGATCTCGCTGAAGTAATGGAAACATTTCCGAGTGCACGATGCCGCCGCCGGCCGTCAGCCACTGGGTGTCGCCGCTGCCAAACCGTGCGGTAGCGCCTAGCGAATCAGCATGGTCGATGTACCCACGGCGCACGATGGTGACGGTCTCGAACCCTCGGTGCGGGTGTTGGGGAAAACCCGGCACGACCGCACCGTGATACATGTTCCAGCCGTCCCTACCGGCAAAGTCTTGACCCAAGTCACGGCCCGCGAGCGACGCGGCCGGGCCCATACTTTCGTTGCCAGCGGGGTATGCATCAATGTGATGCATACAAAACAGGAATGGATCCGCGGTCAGCCACGGCAACCCAAGTGGGCGAACAGCGAGCACCGCTCCGGCCATCCTCCAACCCTAGCCTGAATCAGACCCTGCGGGGCACGGACGAGGGACCAGAACCCACGGACCGGCCACGGCGCTGGCTAGATTTGTCGTAAACCCGCATGGCGCGGCGTTTAACCGCCCACTGCGTTCGCCGAAACGACCTGTCAGGCCAATGACCGGCCCGGCTGGGTCACCCACGAGCGGTACTCATGGGGCGGGCGGCACGCTCTTCCGCGGCGGATCTTCACGCAGCATGGGCTCCAGCTGGCCGCGCCTGTCGAGCGCCGCGATGTCGTCGAAACCGCCGACGGACGTGCCGTTGATGAAGATTTGCGGGACTGTGCGGCGGCCTGTTTGCTCAATCAACCAGTCTCGCTTGGCGTCGTCATTGGAAACGTCCACCTCGGTGAAGGCCGCGCCTTTCCGCTTGAGCAACTCCGCGGCGCGGGTGCAGTACGGGCAAAAGCGCGTTTTGTACATCACGACGTCGGCGGGCATGGCTACGTCAATCATGACCACTCAGCGGCGCCTTTCAAGCACCGCAGTGTGGACGCCTCCATCATTCGGCCGCGTGCGCGCCTTCCGCTGGCATGACGCCGGACGAGGCGAAATCCGACTCGGAAAGAGCATCCACCGACTCGCGGCGGTGATCTTTAGCGATCAACACATACACCGACGGAATTACGAACAAGGTGAAGAGTGTGCCAATGCTCATGCCGCCGACCAGCACCACGCCGATTGAGTTTCGAGCCACGGCTCCGGCCCCCGTGACCAAGGTAAGCGGGAAGTGCCCCGCCACGGTGGCGACGGTCGTCATCAAGATTGGGCGCAGCCGCGTGGCTGCTGCCTCCTGAACGGCCTCGATCTTACTCTTGCCCAGCAATTGCTGAGTGTTCGCGAATTCCACGATCAGGATGCCGTTCTTGGAAACCAACCCGACCAGCGTAACCAAGCCAACTTGCGAATAAATGTTGAGGGTAGTGGTCCAACCCTCGGTCAGCTTGAAGTGCATCCCCGGCGGGCCCGAGAATTTCAAGAACGTGAAGATCATGGCTCCGAACATGGCGAGCGGCACCGAGCCCGCCAGGATCACCAACGGGTCGCGGAACGAATTGAACTGCGCCGCCAGCACCAAGAAAATCAGCAGCAGAGCCAACCCCATGGCGGGCAAAAACTTGCCGCCCTCCTGCCGAAGCTGGCGTGACTCGCCGGTGTAATCATAGCGGTAGCCGGCCGGAAGAATCCGCTTCGCCTCGTCCTCCAAGACCTTCAGGCCGGCATCCAAGCCGCGAACGGCCACGCCCGAGAGCTTGACGGCATTCAGCTGCTGAAACCGATTGAGGGTGCGCGGCTCGAGCCCGTTGTGCAGGGTGGCGACGGCGCTCAGCGGCATCAGCTGGTTATTCGGCCCACCAATGTAGATATCCTTCAGCTGCTCGGCGGTAAGCCGGCTCGAGCGTTCGATCTGCGGAATTACCTTGTACGCGCGGCCGTCTATATTGAAGCGGTTCACGAAGTTGCCGCCGACCGCCGCCGCCAGATCCGCGCCCACCGATTGCATGCTGAGGCCCATGGATGCGACCTTGTCGCGATCGATGACGACATCCGCATTCTGCTGATCGATGCGCACGTCCAAGACGGGCGGGAACGCAAACATGCCGCTGCCCGCCGCCGCTTGCTGCAACTTTTCGGCGAAGCGCAAGATCTCGTCGTGGGGAGCCGTGGAGGCGATCAAAAACTCGACCGGGAAAAAGCCCGCGCTGGGCAGGGCCGACGGCAAAAAAACCGGAGCGTGGACGCCGGTGACGGCGCCGAGCTTGCGGTTCAGCTCCTCTTGAATCGGGAAGATGCTGCGCTTTCGCTCCTCCCACGAGGTGGTGAGGAGGCCTCCGAAGCCAGCCGTTGCAAACGTAACCTGAAAGCTGTTGGCAAACTCCGGCTCAGTCTTGAAAATACGATAAACTTGGTCCGAATACGTGGTGATTTGCTCGAGCGAAGCGTTGGGCGGCACGTCCAATGCGCCAAACACCACGCCTTGGTCCTCGTTCGGCGCCAGCTCCGCGGGCGAGAACATGTACATGGGAACCAACACGACCGCCAGCGTGCCCCACACCGCGTACACCAAGCCGCGGTTGCGCAACGTGGCGGCCAACGCGCGCGTATAGCCCCGCTTGACCGCTTCGAACGTGTTGTCGATGTGGCGCGGCAGCCAGCCCTGGCTGTGCTCGGCCTTGAGCAGACGCGAGGCCATCATGGGCGACAGCGTGAGCGCGACCAGGCCAGAAATGAAGACCGCGCCCGCCAAGGTGAACGCAAACTCACGGAACAGAGCTCCGGTGAGCCCGCCCTGGAAGCCGATGGGTGCGTACACCGCGGCTAGCGTGATGGTCATGGACACGATCGGGCCGACTAGCTCGCGCGCGCCGGTGATTGCCGCGTCCATCGGGGTCTTGCCGTCTCGGATGTGACGCTCCACGTTCTCTACGACGACGATCGCGTCATCTACGACGAGACCGACGGCCAACACCACGGCCAGCAGCGTGAGCAGATTCAGCGTGAAGCCGAACACCTGCATCAAAAAGATAGCGCCGATGAGCGAGACCGGAATCGACACGAGCGGCACGAGCACCGTGCGCATCGAGCCGAGGAACATGAAGATGACGATGATTACGATCAACACGGTTTCGGCCAGCGTGTGCTTCACCTCTGTGATCGCGCTGTTGATGTAACGCGTAGAATCGAACGCCACGCTGGCCTGCATGCCCGTCGGCAGCTCGTCTTTGAGCGTGATCATCTCTTTTCGCACGCGCGCGATCACGTCTAGAGAGTTGGCATTGGGCAGGACCCAGATCCCCATGAACACCGCCCGCTTGCCGGACATGCGCACGTCTTGCTCATAGGTGTCGGCACCGAGCTCCACGTCCGCGACGTCCGAAAGCCGCACCAGGCCGCCGTTTTGGGTACGGATGACTAGTTTTTTGAACTCATCGACCGACTTCAAATCGGTCTCGGCGGTGACGTTGACTTGGACTAGCGCGCCTTTGGTCTGGCCGACGGCAGCCAAAAAGTTGTTTGAGCCGAGGGCCTGGCTGACCTGCGCGGGGCTGACATTGAGGGCGGCCATGCGCTCGGGCTTCAGCCATGCCCGAATGGCAAACGTGCGACCGCCCAAAATGTCTGCGCGCTGCACGCCTTCAATCGCGGAAAGCCGCGGTTGCACGACGCGCAGCAGGTAATCCGTCACCTGATTGTCGGCCAAGATGGTCGAGCCGAAGCTCAGGTACATCGACGCGATTTGCGAGTCGGACGGTTGAATGCTGATGGCGGGGACCTGCGCTTCCGGCGGCAGGTCCGCGCGCACCTGATCGACGCGGGCGCTGATGTCGGCTAGCGCGCTGGAAGCGTTGAAGTTGAGCTTCAGGCGAACGTTGATGGTCGATAGACCCTGAACGCTCTGCGACTCGATGTAATCGATACCGTCCGCGGCGGCGATCACGCGCTCGAGCGGCGTGGTGATGAAGCCACGCACGAGCTCCGCATTGGCACCAACGTACACCGTGGTGACACTGATCGACGCGCTGTCGAGGCGCGGATACTGCCGCACGTTGAGCGTACGCACGGCTTGCAGACCGGCAATGATGATGATCAGATTGACGACGATGGCCAAGACCGGCCGGCGTAAAAACAGATCGGTGAACCGCATGTCAGTGGTTCTCGGGCTTGGGGTTCAGCTCTGGCTTTGCCTGTAACGAATTGTCGACGAGGATGGGCGAGTTATTGCGCAGCTTGAAGGCGCCTGCGCTGACGACCTCGTCGCCGGCCTTGATGCCGTCGAGGATGGAGGCAAAGTCGCCGCGCGCTTCGCCCAAACGAACGAACTGCTGACGGGCGTTTTTGATGGGCTTGCCGTCCGGCGTCGTCTTGGACCCTGGCGAGTCCGCCTTCTTGTCCTCCACCACGAACACTGAATCGCCGAACGAGGCGTGCACGACCGCGGTGAGCGGCACGGTCACGACGGTGCCCTGGTCAGGCAAAATGACCGCCACGTCGGCGAACATCCCCGGCCTGAGCTTGGCAGACGGATTGGGCACCGCGGCGCGCAATTTGATCATGCGCGTGGTGCTATCGATGGTCGGATCGACGGCCGCGATGGTCCCATCGACCGCCGGGTCGGAAGAACCCTCGATGCTGACCTTTACAGGCATCCCGTTATTGAGCGTGGTCAACTGTTGCTGCGGCAACGAAAAGTCGACGAACACCGCGCCCACCGCTTGCAGCACCGTCAGCGCGGTACCCGGGGACAGGTACTGGCCCACGTTGACGGCACGAATGCCTAGACGCCCGGCGAAGGGCGCGCGCACGATCTTTCTGGCGATCTGCGCCTGAATCGTCTGTGCATCGACCGCCGAGCTTTTTACGCTCGATTCATCGGCGTCGAGCAGGGATTGGCTACTCACCTGCTCCTTCACGAGGGCGCGCGAACGATTCACGTTCACCAACGCCAGATCGTGCCGCACCACGGCCGAGGCGAGCTGCGCGCGTTCGACACTGGTGTCGAGCTCCACCAACACCTGACCTTGCTTCACCAGATCTCCCGACTCGAAGTCAATCTTGGAGACGACCCCGGGGGAATCATTGCTGAGCGCAACGCCTTGCACGGGCGCCACGGTACCTACGGCGGTCATCTGGGATTGCCACGATTGAGCCGTCGCCACGGCCGAGCTCACGGACTCAGGCGGGGGCCCAGCCTTCGCCATCTCCTTACCCATGCTCATGAGTGAGGAGATCTGTGAAAACTTGATGAACCCGAGGGTGCCAACGAGGAGCAGTAGACCCACGATCACGGTTAGAATTCTGAGTGCCTTGCGAGGCTTGGGCGCGGTGTTCATGGTCAGGTTGTTCTTCGGCCCTTGCATGTGGTGAAAAGGCGCCGACCGCAATCGGTCTAAGCGAGATTGCACGCCGGGTGGTGCGAATCGGACGCTCAGCGTAGCTCTAGGCTACAATTAGTTGCCATTTGCTCCAGGACTTGCCGGCGGAAACCGCCGGGAAAAAGCCGATCATGGGTCGGGGGCGCCGGCCACCCTGACGTCCAGTGTCGGGCGAGACCAAGCGACGGCGGCGACGGCCTCGAGCCAGCCTGAGGCGAACCACGCCTTGAGCCAACCAGGCTGCAGCCGTGGCGATAAGCAGCTTGGCGACGACGGTGCCGGGCGTTCCGTTGGTGTTGTCAGTTGGTTGCCAAGAGCGGCCTGGGGCGGCATAAGGAGCGCCTCGCCGTCGAGGACCGAGCTCGCATGAATCGCCAGAGCTCATTCGTCGCGCTGATTGCCGTGTGCTGGGCGCTCTCGGTAGCATGCGACGCGGCCGCCATGAGCCCGCGGGACGAACCCTCGGAGGACAAGCCCACTCCGCCCGTCGACCCGACGCGAGGCGAACGCGAGCTCTTCAGCGTGCACTTTCAGTCGACGATGGTGACCGCTTACCATCCGGCATTCGCCGCGAAGTATTCCGGCGAACACAGCTTGAGCTCACGCGGCGAGTCGGCGACCGCGTTCGTGTCCACGCTGTACGCCGACCTGCGCCTCTGGCCTGGCGCCGAGCTGCTGTTCAATCCCGAGATCAGCGGCGGCAAGGGCCTGAGCAGCACGCTCGGTGTGGCGGCGTTCCCGACGGGCATCGTGTATCGCGTTGGCGACCCCGCGCCCGCTGCGTACGTGGCGCGCCTGGCGTTGAGTCAAACGTTCGGCCTGGGCGGCGGGCGCGTGAGCAACGAGGCGGGACCGAATGAGCTGGCCGACACCCGTGATCGCGACGTGCTGGCGATCACCGTGGGCCGGGTCTCGGTGGCCGACGTGTTTGACGGCAATCGCTACGCGCACGACGCCACCGAGCGTTTTTTCAATTGGGCGCTGTTCGCGTCTGGCGCGTGGGACTATCCCGCGGATACCCGCGGTTATACCTGGGGCCTGCTCGCAGATGTGGCGATGGGCTGGTGGTCGGCACGTGCAGGTATCGCGCTCGAGCCAAAATCCGCCAATGAAGCCAACATGGACTGGCGTGTCGGGAAATCGCACGGGCTGATGGCCGAGTACGAGGCGCGCTACGCCATCATGGGTCAGCGCGGCGCGCTGAGCACGCTGCTGTTTTTGAATCAGGCGCGCATGGGCAGCTACGCGCAGGTCTTGAGCGACCCCGCGCGCTACGACAACAGCATCGTTCGAACCCGCGAGGACTCCAGGAGTAAATACGGCATTGCGCTATCGCTCGAGCAACAGCTCCGAGCTGGAACCGGGGTTTTTCTGAGGCTCAGCGCCAATGACGGAAAGACGGAGTCGTGGGCCTTCACCGAAATCGATCGTTCGGTTGCGCTGGGTGCCGTGCAGGACGGCAAGCTCTGGCACCGCGAGCGAGACGAGCTCGGGGCTGCTTTCGTGTTGGACGGGCTCGCGCCGCTGCACCGCGCTTATCTGCAAGGCGGAGGCTCGGGCTTCATTTTGGGCGATGGCGCGTTGCGTTACGGACCCGAGATGCTGTTCGACATCTATTATAAGCTCTCGCTCGCCGACGACATTTCCTTCAGCGGCATCTACCAACCGATCATCAACCCCGGATACAATCGTGATCGCGGGCCGGTGCACGTGCTCACAGGGCGCTTGCATGTTGCTTTTTAGCGGCCCGCGGCTCAGCGACCACACGCGGCGGAGACGTGCTCGGGCGCCGGTACTTTGTCGGCGGCGGCGTTCATACCCGTAGTCGTGACGCAGGCGACCGGCGTTCCTCGTTCGACGTAGCTGAGGCCGCCGTGAACGGTATCGGCGGCCGCTGCGGGCGTCCAAACCAACTGTTTACCTACGCGCAGTGGGACGAGCTGTGCGCGTAAGGTGGCTACGCCGGCTGCGTCGAGATCCAAGCGAGCGGGGTCGCTGAAGAGGTCGTCGAAGAGATCGAGCGGAAATGGCAGCAAATGCACGTCGAGGGTTACGCGGTCTGGAAAAGCCCGCAGGCTCTGGGACGGGTCCTTCGGAAAAGAGCGTGTGACGTGGCTTTGGTAGTAGAGCGGAGACGCTTTATCGAAGCTGAGCTGACCGGGGATGAGGTTCGAGTCCATGCTGGCCGCTTGCCAGAGCTTGGACACTTGGTTGCCTTGGCCGTCGAGCATGCAATCGCGCATCAACCACAAATTTTCATCGTCGAGAAGAGCGGGCTCGGAGCCGGGCGGCACTTGGCCGCTGTGCAAGAGCTCACTGCCGTTGGCGAGGGCGGTGACCTCGAACCAAGCCCGCCGGTCTTGAGCTGCGCCGCTCGGCCACGCATGGCCGGAGGCAACGTTATCGACGATCACCAGCACGCTCGCGCTTTTACCTTGCCCACGCACGCATAGGGCCGTCTGCAACGTGGTGTCGAGAAATGCCTGCACCGCCTGGCGCTGGCGATCCGCCTCGGGAAGCTCGGTCAGCGCCAGGTCTACGCCCGGAAATTCGTGACTGTGCAAGTCGCGGATGGGCGCGCCGGGGACGCTGGCGGCGGGGGAGCGCTCCGCATCTTTGACCATGTGACACTGCGTGCAGGTGGCCCCGTTCACGCTCGAGAATGCCGATTCAGTCCACTCCACGAAGCTCCGCTCCACCGCCGCTCCGTGGCCATTCACCAAGTCGTGACAGCTGCCACAGAGTGTTGCCGATTGTGATTGCGTGCGGTCGTGCAGCGGCGAGTACGCGGAGCCGTGCACGTCATTCGGATACGGGTCCTCGTATTCTCCGCGTAACGCGCCATCGTCCGCAAGGTGTATGGCGTCGTCATGCGAGCCCGTGATGCGGTCCGCGCTATGACAGGCGTAACAAGTGACGCCGCGTAAGGACGGCGCGAGCGTGCCAAGATTGAGGCCGTCCGTGGTCGCGTTGCTGCGTGCGGCCATCGGCGCATGGCAGTTGACACAAAAAGTTCCGAGCTGCGCCTCCTCTTGGGCGCGCCGGTTGAGAGCAGCGAACAGCGGGTCGTCGCTCGCATAGGCGTGCATGCTGCCAGACCATTGCTGATATTGTTTTTGGTGGCAGGGGGCGCAGCTGGCCGGATCCATGAGCCGCTCCCGTAGTACGTTCGCATCGTTCTTCGGATTGCTACCGCAACCGAGCAGCAACCAGCAAACGGCCAGAGCACGCTTCATCGGTCGCGACTTACTCGATGCAGAACCTGAAGACGGCAACGTCAGCGGCGTTCGTCGTGCTCGCTTCACCTGCGGCCCCATCTGCGCTCGTGCCGGGCCGGAAGGTGAACGTAATTCGCCACAGGCCAACCATGAACAGGTCCATGGGGTCGAGCGAGAAGGCCTGCGCGTGCTCGTCGAAGCGGATCGCAGGTGCCGCTGGGCTCGGGTGCCCGTGCTGGGGCATGTCCAGCGCTACCCCCAGCTCCCCGTTCAATGACAGACCATCCGAGCCACGCACCTTAAGCACGAACGTGTTGTCGTCGAGCGCGGGCGGGGCGGGCATGCTCGACACGAGCTCGAAGCTGTACCGCCCAGACTCCCCGGTCTTCTTCATGCCCGCAACGTAGGCGTCGGCGTCGGTCTGGCCTGCGCAGCCCACCTGAACGGTCGGCGCACCCGTGTCCGCATGGCTGCCGGTGGCGGGCTCCGCTCCGGCGAAGCTGTTCGAGGAAGAGCACGCGGAACATGCCGCAGCGATCAACAACGTCAGATGTGTGCCGCTGTGAGACATCCATCCGAAGCATGGACCGAGCCGACCGCTTCGGCCGGAAAACCTGCGTGGGCTCGAAAAATTCCGGCACTTCGCGCGAGGACGGAGCTCATCGGTTAGCGGGCCATTTGATAGCGCAGAAACAGGTGCGAACCGTGGCGGCGAGCGCTCAATAGGTCGAGGCGCACTCCGTTCAAGTCCGCCCCCTCGCTGAGCCCCTTACGCTCGTCGTGCGAGAAGCGGCCGAACAAGGCCGGGGACGACGTCAGAAACAATTGGTCGAGCAGCCGCTCGCGAACGAGCGCCGCGAACAGTATGGGGCCACCCTCGGTGAGCACGCGATTATAACCTTCACGTCGCAGCTTCGCGAGCACGTCCGCGGGCGCAATGCGCTCCGTGTCGAAGACCGACAGCCGCGCCGTCTCGGGAAGCTTGCCGCGGAGCACGCCCTCCCCCCTGGGCGTCGTGATGATCCAAGCGGTCTGCGCCGCGGGCTGGCTGACATCGAGCTCGCCAGAACCGCTGATCAGCACTAACTGCGGTGCTTCGCGCAGCCCGAGGGCCTCGCGTGCCTCGCTGAATAGCGCGGCCGCCGGCGGGTAGATGCGCTCGGCGCACCAGGCGTGCCCCGGCGACTTGCGAAACGTGCCCGCACCGATCAGTACGGCGTCTGCGCAGCTGCGAAGTAGCCCCATCACGAAGCGATCGGCTTGGCTGTGACCGCTGATGATCTGCCCGGACTCGGCGTCGCCGGGCAGCGCGACGAGGCCGTCGAGCGACGCTACGAAGTTGGCGAAGACGCACTGACTCGGCAGGCCGAACGAGCCACCATAGATTTCGTTCAGCTGGCTCGGCAGCTCGAAAGACGGCAGACTCGGGCGCTCGAACAGCACCTGAAGTGGCTCGGCCGCAAGTATTCGGCGGACGTCGAGAACCGAGTCGATGGGTTGCACGGAAGCAAAAAGCTACCATCTCCCGGTCACTCGAGCGCCGGAAAAGATTGGAGAAAGCCGGAGCCGCCTCAGATCGCCTCGCCCCTGAATTGGCTCGTGTACAGGCGGTGGTAAACGCCGTGGCGAGCCAAAAGCTCCGCGTGCTTGCCGCGCTCGGCGATTGAGCCATGGTCGATGACCAAGATCTGATCCGCCTCCGCGATGGTGCTCAGCCGGTGCGCAATCACGAAGCTCGTCCGACCGCGCATCAACGTCAACAAGGCGCGCTGAATGCGGGCCTCCGTGCGCGTGTCGACGCTGCTCGTCGCTTCGTCCAATATCAAAATGGCCGGATCTGCCAAAATCGCACGAGCGATCGCCAGCAGCTGGCGCTGACCTTGGCTGAGGTTGCTGGCTCGTTCAGAAAGCTGCGTTTCGTAAGCTTGCGGCAGAAGCCGGATGAAGGGGTCCGCTTCGGCCAGCTTGGCCGCGTTCATCACCTCGGTGTCACTTGCTTCGAGGCGGCCGTAACGAATGTTGTCCAGCACGGAGCCGGAAAATAGAAATACATCCTGCAATACCAAGCCGAGATTGATGCGCAGATCGCGCTTTTCGACGCGATCAATGGGCTGCCCGTCGATCGCGATCGAGCCTCCGTTGAGCTCGTAGAAGCGCGTCAGAAGATTGATGATCGTGGTCTTGCCGGCGCCCGTGGGCCCGACCAGCGCCACCACTTGGCCTGGCTGGGCTTCGAATGAAAGGTCCCGCAGCACCGGCACGCCCGGTTCATACTCGAACTTGACGTGGTCGAAGCTAACTCGTCCGCGCACCTTGCCGAGCCCCGAGCTGGGTGCGAGCGCGTCGGGTTCCGCCTCGAGATCCATAATCGCGAAGATGCGCTCGGCACCCGCCAACGCGGCTTGGATCGAGTTGTACAAATTCGCCAACTGCCGCAGCGGCCCGACGAAGCTTTGCCCGTAGCTGATGAAGGTCGCGATGATGCCCACACTGACCAAGCCCGAAAGCGCCAACCAACCCCCCAAGCCGGCCAACACGATCACGAACAAGTTGCCGAGCACCGAGGTGATCGGCATGAGCAACAGCGCGTAGCTGTTTGCATATACTGCAGCCTTGAACACGCGCTGATTCCCGGCTCGAAAAGCAGACACGGCGGCTTCCGTGCGGCGAAACGCCTGAGAAGTTCGCTGGCCGCTGATCGCTTCCTCCATCACCCCCGTCAGCTGGCCCAGGTCCCGTTGCAGGTCGCGGAAGCCCTTACGTGTGTAACGGGCCACGAAGCGTGTGAAGCCGAGCATGATCGGCAGGACCAGCAACGAAGCGAGCGCAAGCCAGTAGTTCAGAACGAACATCGCCAGCACGATGCCCACCATGGACAACAAGCTGGCGACCAGCGTGGTCACGTTCTGGGAAATGGCTTGATTGATGGCGTCGATGTCGTTGGTCAGGCGGCTCAGCAAGTCACCCGCCGGATTGCGGTCGAAGAATGCGACTGGCAGGCGTTGCACGCGCAGGAACAGGTCCGCACGCAGCTCCTTCAAGGCCAGCTGCGAAACGCCCGCCATCAGGCGCCCGGCCAGCGCCTGAAGCAGATTGTACGCCACGTACACCCCCAACATCGCCAGACTGATTTGCGCTAAGCCCTCGCTGTGCCTCGTGCCCAGCAGGCGATCGATGGCAACGCCCATCATATAAGGGCCGAGTAAGCCCAGGAATGTGTAGGCGACGACCAATACCAGCACCGCCGACACCGTCTTGCGAAACGGGCGCAGATACGGCAGCAAACGAGTGAGCGTGCCGCGCGGGTCTTTCGCCGCCTCGATTTTGGCGATGTGCAAGGGGCGCGGTGGCGCCGCTTCAGGCGTCTGCCCCCGCGGCCCGATGGGCATGCCGTTCATAGGGTCGCCTGCGGCCGTTCGAGCGCCGGCAGACCCGCGCTGCCTAGCTGCGAGACGTATATCTCTCGATAAACTTGGCTCGAACGCAATAGCGCGGCGTGCGTGCCCTCGGCCACGACGCGCCCTTCGTCGAGCACGATGATCTTATCGGCTCGGAGGACGGTGCTGATGCGCTGAGCGACCACGACGCGCGTCTGCGCGTGGCCGAGCTCGGCGAGCGCACGCTGAATGTGGGTCTCCGTCTCGACGTCGACCGCGCTCGTGCTGTCGTCCAAGATCAAGATCTTGGGTTTGAGTAACAGCGCTCGCGCCAAAGCGATGCGCTGTCGCTGGCCCCCGGACAGATTCGCGCCCCGTTGTTCGACGCGGCTGTCATAACCATGCTCCATATCCGCAATGAAGCCGTCGGCTTGGGCGGCTCGCGCGGCCTCCACGACCTGCGCTTCGCTGGCCGTGGGCTGGCCATAGCTGATGTTGTCGCGGACAGTGCCGGAAAATAGCAGCGTTTCTTGGGGTACGATGGCGATTTGGGCCAAGAGCGAATCTTGACTCACGGCGCGCACGTCGATGCCGTCGATGGTCACTCGACCCTGACTCACGTCGTAAAAGCGTGGGATGAGCTTGGCCAAGGTCGACTTGCCCGCGCCGGTCGCGCCCAGGATGGCGACCGTCCGTCCGGGCTCGGCAACGAAGCCGACATCCTTCAGCACGGCGTCCGCGCTGATGCCGCGGTAGGCGAAGCTGACCCGTTCGAACGCGATGCGCGGCGCCGATTCGAGCCGCAAAGTGATCGCGTCGGGCGCATCGCTGATCTCCGGAATTGCGCTCAAGACGTCATCCAGCCGTTTGGCGGACGCGATACCGCTCGCCCACACGCCAGACAAGAGCGTCATCATGACCAGTGGCGTCATCGTCGTCATCAGATAGTTGGTGAAGGCCACGATCTGACCCGCTGAAAGTTTGCCGTGCACGGCTTGCACGCCGCCGGCCCAGATCACGACCACCACGCCGATGTTGACGCAAAGCGTGAGCGTCGCCGGCATGAGGGCGGAAAACTGCATTACTTTCGCGGACTCTTCAGCGTACGCGCGGTTACTGCTCTCGAATCGTTTGGCCTCGAAGCCCTCGCGGACGAAGGCCTTGACGAGGCGAATGCCCGCAATGTTTTCCTGAAGCACGGCATTCATGCGATCGAGCCGCAGTTGAACTACGCGAAACATCGGCTCCATCTTGATCAGAAAGAAGACGATCGCAGCGGAGGTGATCAGGAGCAGCGGCAGCATGGTGAGCGCCAACGCCGGGCTCGTGGAGATCATCAATATTAGACTGCCCAACATCAACAGCGGCGCGCGCGTGCCGATGCGCAAACTGATCTGCAGCAGGCGCTGCACGGCGCCGGTGTCACTGGTCAGGCGTACCATCAGCTGGCCGGTATTCTGACGGTCTAGGTTGCCATTCGAAAACGTCTGGATTTTGAGGAAGACTGCTTCGCGGAGATCCCGCGCCACGCTCTCGCCCACGAAGACCGAAAGGTTGTTGTTGCCGACAGCGACCACGATACTCACGGCGGAAACAGCGAGCATCAGTAACGAGGTGTGGAGTACGAGCGTCCGATCGTGGCCCAAGATCCCGCGGTCAATCAGGCGCTGGATCAAGCGGGGGATCGAGAGATCGAAGACGACTAACGTCGCGAGCAGGAACAGTGCCACCGAGGATTTTCCCCAGTACGGCTTGGCAAAGCGAACTAGCTTTCGGAGCGGGCTCATGGCGCGGCGAGCGGCAAGATAGCGCACCGGGCGCCTCCCTGACCGGCGGTTTTGCCTCGTCGTCGGAGGCGCGGCCGACGCTCGGCAGTCCCGGCCCGTAAAGCACCGCTAACCTTCGCTTCCGCCGATATTCGCCAGGCCGGGGCTTGACAAAGCAGTATGCAGCCCACCCTCCTGTCGAAAGCGCAGCAGAGAGACGCCATGCAAGATACCGTTCAGCCGTACGTTATCGTGGTCGGTGTGGATTACTCGCCGGCAAGCGACCTCGCGCTCGCCCGCGCCTTCGAGCTCGCCGCAGAAAGCCCACAGGCAGAGGTTCACGTCGTGCACGTCGCGCTGTTGAACGCCGGGCAGGCCGTGGTCGATTCGCCGCCACCGGCGGGCAAGAGTATTGGTGCGAACAGCATCGCGCGCGCCATGGCCAGCGCCATACCTACCGCCAGGGGGACCGCGCGGGTTCCGAGACGAAGTTGCCGCTCGCGTGCCACGGCTAACTGCCGGGTGCGCGGGTCCGCCGGTCATTTCGGGGCAAATCACCACAGCGGGCCGCGTGCCCGGTCGATATAATCGGCGCATGTTCACCGTTCCTTTTTCGCGATGGGCCACGGTCTCTTTGCTCGCGGCGTGCTCCGCCTGCGCCAGCGAACGAACGACGTCCTATCCGCCGCAAACACCTCAGGCCCAAAGCGCGTCGCCAGCGCCCGTAGCTGCATCCCCCGGTCAGGCGGCACCCCTGCCTCCGGCAGGCTCGATCGTGTCGCCAGTCCCCAATGATCCGATAACTACGGTCGATCTCGGCTATCTACGCGGAGAAGCTCAGTCATTGCTGAACGAGCTCGTGGCGACGTTGCCGCCGCCTCAGCAAGCACGAGTGCAGGGGATCCCCCTCGTGGTCGACAGCACGGTGGGCGACGTGAACGCGTTCGCAGCCTGCACGAAGGACGGGCACGCCGCGATGGCGATCACGGATGGCCTGCTGGACATCGAAGCCCATCTAAGCCAGGCGCAAGCGACCGACGAAATTTTCGGCCTGCACACACTTGTCGCGTACATCAAGCTCATTGCGACGCAGCAGCGGCCGAATCAACCCATCGTTCAACCGCCGGCGGGCTTCTTCGATTCGACGCAAATGGCGGATGGTCGCAAAGTCGCGCGCCAGCATCAGATCCTCGAGGAGCAGGTAGGGTTCGTGCTCGGTCACGAGCTCGCGCACCATCACATGGGTAACTTGCCGTGCACGTCCGCCGGTCAGCTGCCGCTTGCCGAGCTCGGGCAAGTGCTGTCCGGGTCAGTACCGCTTTTCAATCAACCGAATGAGTTCGCGGCGGATGCGGCTGGTACCAACACCCTGCTCACCATGGGCTTTCGCCGGAGCGGCTACCATCTGACCGAGATGGGCGCGCTGATAACCATGCAGTTTTTCGCGGGGCTCGAACAGTTCACGCCCGGTGACTTGGTCTTCGCGTTTCAGAACACGCACCCGCCAGCGGTGATTCGCGCGCCGATCATCAGGCAGACGGCAATGGCTTGGCGCATGACGTCCGGGCGCGGGCTGCCCTACTTGATCTGAGTACGACCCGCCGCGCCTTTCGTCCGGTTTACCTGGAAACGCTCGATGCACGGCGGGCCGCTGCTCGATCACCCGAAGCGCACGACTCGAGCAGACGGCATCCCAAAGTCGAACTGACGGGCCCATTCGGAAATCAGATCGAGCGAGACATGCTGCGAACGCGACCGCGGGCCGCCGCAATCCCGACACGATAGTGGCTAGACGACACCCGGGACGAGAGCTTCGACACCAATGACGAGCCCCAATCCGACGCTGAGCAGGCCGGGGGCGCGCAAGACCCAGCGCGAGACCCTACCCTTATTGCGCTCGGCCCAGGTGATCGGCCACGCGAGCACGAACGTGAGAACCGCCATGCCGAGCATGGTCCCAGCACCGAACAGCGCCAAATAGACGCTCGCCCATAGCCGCGACTGAATGGTCGTCGCCGCCAGCAACGCAACGGTGGCCGATCCGGCGAGACCGTGCAGCAAACCAATCGCGATCGGCTGCCGCCGGTTAGCGCTGTGCGGATGCGCTAGCGCGGCTCCGTTCGACAGATGCCTGACCCCGAGCGCGACCAACATCGACGCGACCAGGATGTCCGCCGCGCGTTCGAAGCTCGCGGGAACGCGCAGCCCAATCACGACAATGCACAGGCCCACGCTCAGAAATGATCCGGCATGACCCAAGCCCCAGAACATGGCCACCCGCGCCGCTTGCACTGCGCCCGTCTCGCGCCGGATGAGCGTCGTGACGGCAGCCACATGATCGGGCTCCGTGGCATGGGTGAAGCCAAGCCCAAGACCAACCAGTGCTGCCGCGGGATCGATCATTCCCGCCTGTAACACTAGCGGGCCGGCTATTGCAATCTAGTTGCGTAAACGAGCGGACCGAGCGCCTCAACTCGAGGGGGGCGGGTGGCGACATCGCGCGCTCGAAAGACGAGCGCGACGCGCGCGCGCTCAGCTGCCCTGGACCGACCCATGGTCGTCGCAGTGGCCGGTGTGCAGATGGCCAGCGACGATGTAATCGATATGGTCTGCGTGGGGCACGGCTTCGTGGCCGCAGCTCGAGCCATGAACGTGGGATTTCGGATGCGCTCCACAATCGTGGGACGGCGTGCACGCGGCGGGATTTTTGGCGCTCTCTTCGAGCACGCACTCGTCGACGTGTCCGTCATGGGCATGATGCAGATGGCCATCGTGCACGTAATCGGTAACATACGAAGCAGAACCAACGCCGGTACGATGCCCAGGACCGCGCCGTCCAAAGCCGCCAGGGTCACGTTCGTGCCGCGCGTCCACAACACGAGTGCGGGCCGACGAAGAGACCCAACACTGACAGGACGACGGCTAAAACGAACACCGAGCGGCACGCCTCACGCTCATACCCCGGGCTGCCCGTCAGCAAGCCGCTCGATTGCGGCCCTCAGCTCTTCATCCGTTACGTCGCGTGCAGCGCGGTGGATCTTTATCTGCCGCGGGGCCGGCCCGCTCGCAGCAGTGCCACGACGGTTTCGGTGGGCGGACATCCCGGTTCGCTGCATTGCAGCTCGTTAACGGGCACGGCGTCCTGCTCATTCGCGTTGAACAGCCGCGCCGCACTGGCCTTGAGGCGCACTAGCGCCGCGTTACGGGCGGCGTCCCGGGGCGGGCGGAATCCGAGGGTCAACTCGGCTCCCAATAGGCGACCGCACCGCTTGCATCACCGCCCATGAGGCGCCGATTTTCTGGGTGCCAGGTGAGGCAGGTCAACGCGGCCGGCATGAACGCATAACGGATCGGCCGAGACGAACGCCGCGGATCCCAAAGCAACACCGACGTATCCTGGGCGCCGCTCGCGAGTATCCCTTTCTTTGCGTCGAAGGCCAGGCGGGTGCACACGCCTTGGTGACCCTCGAGCTCGATGGGCCGCGTTCCCTCCGGGCCTTTGCCACGGAAGTCCCAAACCGTGACTGTCGGCCCACCACCGGTAGCGAGCAGCCGAGATTCTCGATCCCACGCCAACGCCTTGGGCTTCACGGGATAACCGCTCATTTCCGAGTCTTTGCCGCTTGCGAGTCGCCAAAAATGAACTGAGCCATCCTGACTGCCGCAGGCGATCACCTTGCCGTCGGGGCTCCAGGCAAGAGAGATGAGCGAGCCCTTCCAAGCGAGGTGACGCGCTTTCGCGTTGGGGACGAATGGCCACACGTGGACTCCGCCGTAGCAGGCGACCGCGAACGCGCTGCCGTCAGCGCGAAACGCGAGGGCCGTCACCGTGCTGCTCAGGGTCTCCGTCTCGAGCAGAGGCTCGCCTTCCGAATTCCATAGCCGCACCGCACGTCCGGCTGCGGTCGCGATCCGCTCACCAAGCGGCGCCCAGGCGACCTGCTCGACCCAGCCGGCACCCCCGCCAGGTAGCTCGCGCAGCATATCCCCCCGACTGTTCCAGAGCCGGGCGCTCGAGTCCTGTCCACACGTCACGAAGCGCGTGCCCTGCGGTGAGATGCTGATGCCGAGGACACTCCCCTGATGAGCACGCACTCTGAACCGCTCGTGGCCCGTCGCCTCGTCGACTCCGATTACCGAGCCGTCGCCCGTGCCGATCACACACAGCTGATCCTCGGCCGAAATTTCCGCGGCACACACGTAGTCACCGGCGTCGAGCCGCCACTTGCACTGGAGCTCGACCTCGGCGAGAGCCGGATCCGTCGTCAGACCCGGCATTGTTCGAACGCTTTGGTGAGACTCTGCCGATCCAGGTTCTTGCCAATGAACACCAAATCGCTGGCGCGCGGACCCTCTCCCCACGGCTTGTCTTCGCTGCTGTCGAACAGCATGTGCACGCCTTGAAAGACGAAGCGATTGGGAGAGCCCTGGACGTTCAGAATGCCTTTCATTCTAAAGATGTCCGTGCCTTTTTCGCGGAGCAGCGCCGACACCCAGCGATTCAAGCGCTCGGGATCGATCTCGCCTTCGAGGTGGATACCGACGGAGGTCACCTCTTGGTCGTGAGTGTGGCCTGCGGCGAACTCCCGCTCGGCAACGGGCGCGCGCAGAACTACGCCACGTAGAACGCGCAGTCGAAATTCCGCAGGCAGGTGCTCCGTATAGAGCGCCAAGCGCCCGGTACGCGGCACGCGGATCTGAAAGCGCTTCGTGCCCGGGCCGCTAGATGGCAAAGCCGTTGGCTCGTTGGCGTCGACTGCGATTTCGCCGCCCAGTGAGACCGTGAGTGGCGGGTTGGCCCAGACGCGCATGGCGTGCTCAGCGGCCGCCTTATCCGAGGCGGCGCCTCCGGCCGGCAAATGAGCGGCGAACACGCGCATGCTCGGGTCCGGGCCCGCTTCCAGTACTAGCTCGTAGCTGCCCTCCTCCACTTCATAGGTACCTGCCCATTCGAACGGATATTCCGGTTCGAGAAAGGTGGGCTTGGTCTCGAGTGCGCGTTCTAGATCGAAGCCGCCCACGTCGAGCACGGCGGCGATGGGCACGTTCGCGTTCTGCGCGTCCAGTACCTTCGCCATGGCATTCATGCGAGTGACGCGCGCCCGTAGCGCGCCTAGCTCGTCAGCGCTCACGAGATCGGTCTTGTTCAAGATCAGGACATCCGCAAAAGCAATTTGTTCCTTGCACTCGCTAGAATCCTCGATGTGCAGCTGCACATGCTTTGCGTCGACCAAGGTAACGATGCCGTCCAGCGAGAAAAGATCGCGCATTTCGTGATCGACGAAGAACGTTTGCGCCACCGGGCTCGGGTCGGCCATACCCGTGGTCTCGACCAAGATGTGGTCGAACTTGTCCCGGCGCTTCATGAGGTTGCCCAAGATTCGAATCAGATCGCCGCGCACGGTGCAGCAGATGCAGCCATTGTTCATCTCGAAGACTTCTTCATCGGCATTGATAACGAGCGCCTGATCGATGCCTATCTCCCCGAACTCGTTTTCGATGACGGCGATTCGCTTGCCATGGGATTCGCTCAAAATGCGGTTCAACAGCGTCGTCTTCCCCGAACCTAGAAAGCCCGTCAGCACTGTAACTGGTATCTTCTTCATCGCTCGACCGCCTTGGTTGTTCGCCTGGGGAATACTCAATGTGCAACCAGGTTGCAACCTAGATCACGCGGTCAGCGCGGCGGCACGCCACGATTACGATACCCCGGCGGGTATGCGACCGCGTTCCGTTCGAGATCGCCCGAGCAGCTCGACGCTGTAGCTGCTCGTTGACCGTTCGTGTCGCGGAAGTCGGGCTTACAGCGCGCCTCGATCGGCTAATGGCCAGTGAAAAAGCGTGATGCACGGGTCAAGCCGTGCTGACGTGCAGCACCGCCGGCGCTTGTTTGCGCGTCTCGTTCGCATGCCCATCCCCGCCGGGCCTCACCTCCACGGTCAGGTGCGCGAGCTGTAAGTGGGCGAGCCGCGCGCGGTACTCGTCCACCGGACGGGGCGCGCTGGAAACGATTGTCGCGACGCAGCTGCGGGCGCCGCGCCCGATGGACCATACATGCAAGTCGCTCACGCGGGCGTCGCCGACGGCTTCGAGCTCACGGCGAATGCGATCCTCGAGTGACGAAGAAAGCTCGATGTCCAGCAGATCGAACGCGGCGTGGCGAGCGAGAACCGCCGCCCAATTCAGCACCACGACACCGCCAACGATACCGGTTACCGAGTCCAACCAGAGCCAATTCAAATAGCGGACGGCAATCAGTGCGGCGATGGTGAGCGCGCTGGTGACCGTATCGGCCAACACATGCAGAACCGCCGCTCGGTGGTTGTGGTCATGGTGCCCGTGTTCCTGGTGCTGTTCGTGCTCGTGCTCGTGGTGGTCGTGCTCGTGCTCGTGCTCGTGCTCGTGTTCGTGCTCGTGTTCGTGCTCGTGCTCGTGCTCGTGCTCGTGCTCGTGGTCGTGCTCGTGCTCGTGCTCGTGGTCGTGGTCGTGCTCGTGGTCGTGCTCGTGGTCGTGCTCGTGGTCGTGCTCGTGGTCGTGCTCGTGCTCGTGCTCGTGATGAAGCAGGAACACGCTCACGATGTTGACCGCTAGGCCCACCGTTGCGACCGGTAGTGAGCTTGCGAAGTCGATGGCGACAGGCTCAAACAGCCGAAAGATCGAGTCACCAATCATAGCGAGCGCCACGACGCCGAGCCCGAGGGCGCTCGTGTAACCCGCAAGCGCGTGGACCTTGCCGGTACCAAAGGCGAACACGCGATTGGAAGCGTGGCGCCGCGATACCAAGTATGCCGCGCTCGCCAGACCAAATACCGCGACGTGGGTCGCCATGTGCCAGCCGTCCGCAAGCAGCGCCATGGATTTAGTTGCATATCCAACCGCAATCTCGGCGGCCATCGTGAGTGCCGTGAGCACTACAACGGCCAATACGCCGCGCTCGCGCCCTCGGGTCTGCGGCGCTACTCGCGCGGCACACGTCTGCATGGAGTCGGTACTACGCATGTCGCGACTCAGCCGATGAACTGCCGAATAGTGAGCACCAGCTCCGTCGCCGCCTCAACGCGGGCGCCTTTGGCGAGGCGCGGAGCCGCGACGTGCTCCGTAACATGGTCGCAGAGCACCTCTGCGGCGAGTGCGTTGATGGCGCCTCGTGCCGCGGAGATCGCTCTAATCACCTCTTCACAGCCTCTCTCTTCCACCAGCGCTCGTTCCACGGCTTCTACTTGACCGCGTACGCGCCGCACGCGAGCTATCAGACGTTTTTTGTTGCGCACAGTGTGCATGCGTCAATGCATACCCCGGGGGGTATTTCACGTCTAGGGCCTCGGGGGGACGGGCCGGGTCGGGTCAGCGGCGCTCTGATCGAGCTTCGCTCGGGTCAGGCACCGAACTGTCTGCCTGCCGCACCGTTGCACGCGGACGAGCTCAAAGTCAGTTACCGAACAAGAACTCATGCGATCCTGCCGCTTGGTGGCCCCTTTTTTGTCACATAGCTGCAACGCGGTTGCACGTCGAGGGGTGGCATGATACTCGCGCACCCTCACATGTTCGCGCAACGCGCAGCTTCAGTTCCTCGTCAGTCCTCTCGCGTGCCTCTCGCTTTTCATGCAACTTCTCGTCCCACTGGAGTGTTGCTTTGTATCGCGTGTGCGACGGCTGTGGTGTGCGCACCTGGCACTGCCCTCGCTCAAACGACGGAGCCGCCGCTCGTGACCCAGCGCGTGGAGGCGGTCACACCTCCGGAAGCGAGCGGCCTGAGGCGGCCCGTGCAGGTCATGTTGTCGATCGTCGTTGATCAGGACGGTCAAGTCACCACTCCAATCGTCATTAGCAGCGCGGGGCCCTCCTTCGACGAGGCGGCTTTGGCGGCTGTGAAAAAATGGCAATTTAGCGCAGCTAAACGGGAGGGGCAGCCGGTGAGCAGCCGCATCCGGGTCGCCTTCGAATTCTCGGCGCCAGCCGCGCCAGTCCTAGCGACGGGCTCGGCCACGCCAGTCGATCCACCCACCGCGCTCCCTTTGGGAAAACCAGAATCAGCGACCAGCGGTGCGCCGAATACGCCATCGCCGACCGAGGTCACCGTTCAAGGCGCGACGGCGCAGCGCAGTCACGGAGCCTCCGACTTTCAGATCACCGTGGGCGCGTTGCGCTTGATTCCGCGCCAGAACGCGACAGATTTCCTGAAGCTGGCCCCCGGCATCCTGCTCACCAACGAAGGGGGGGACGGGCACGCCGAGCAAGTGTTCCTCCGCGGCTTCGACGCACGCGAGGGCCAGGACGTCGAATTCAGCGTCGACGGCATACCGATCAATGACAGTGGAAACACGCACGGCAACGGTTACGCAGATACCCACTTCATCATTCCAGAGTTGATTCAGGGACTGAGGGTCACCGAAGGCCCGTTCTCGCCTTACCAGGGCAACTACGCCGTCGCCGGCAGCGCAGATTACCACCTAGGCCTCGAAGCCCGCGGCGTGACCGGCAAGGTGACCTACGGCTCTTGGCAGACTCAGCGCTTGGTTCTGACCTGGGGCCCGCCGAGCGAATCCCAGCAGACCTTCGGCGCGGTCGAAGCGTACCGAACAGACGGCTTTGGTCCGCACCGCTCTTCGCGCCGCACCTCCGCCATGGGGCAATACGAAATCCCGCTCCCTTCTGGGGCAACGTTGCGCATCGGGGGGCAAGCGTACGCGACGCATTACGAAAGTGCCGGGGTGATTCGAGAGGACGACTGGCGAGCGGGTCGCGTTGGTTTCTTTGGTACGGAGGATCCGCTGCAAGGAGGCGATTCGTCGCGCTTCTCGCTGTATGCAAATTACGATAAATCCGGCGCGCACTCCGGTTTCTCCCAGGGCGTCTACTTGGTTAGGCGAGCAACGCGCAATCGCGAGGACTTTACCGGCTTTCTGCTGGATACCCAGGACGTCCTCGACACGCTTCACGGCCAACGCGGTGACCTCATCGACACGAGCTTTGGCGCGTGGACGCTCGGTGGCCGCGGGCTCGGCCGCGTGTCCACCGTCATGGGTGGCCTCGAGCAATCGATTGACGTCGGTTATCAGGCGCGCGTCGATTTGACCCATGGCACGCAGTACCGCGACACCGTCCCGGGGAACATCCCTTACCGGCTGGAGAGCGATCTCGACTCCACTCTGACGGACGTTGGGCTTTTCGCAGACGCCAATCTGCGCCCGCTTTCGTGGCTCGCGTTTCGCGGCGGCGTTCGGGTGGATAGCTTTTCCTTCGATGTGCTGAACAATTGCGCGTCTCAGGGCGACTTCGACAACCCATCCCGAATGCGGCCGCCTACCAATGAGTCGTGTCACGACCAGCTTCCGAACGGCGCGCACCGCGAACCGATTCAGCGATCGTCGACTGGAGCGATCAAGGTAATGCCCCGCGTCACCGCGCTCGTGGGGCCGTTCCAACACTTCAATTTGTCATTCAGTTTCGGGGAGGGTGTGCGTTCCATCGATCCCTCGTACATATCGCAAGACCTCGATACCCCATTCGCCAGCGTCCGGGCTTATGAGGGTGGGGTGCAGTATGCGCATTCGCTCGGCCCGGTCGAGCTCTCCGCGCGCTCGATTTTCTTCGTGACCAAAGTAGATCGCGATCTCGTTTTCAGTCAGACGGCGGGTCGAAACGTCTTGGCCAACGGTACGACGCGCGTCGGCTGGGCCGGCGCGGCACGGGCGGCGGGCTCGTTCTTCGACGAATCCGCAAACCTCACCTTAGTCAAGCCGACGTTCGACGACACGGGGCTTGCCATTCCGTACGTTCCGTCACTCGTTTTTCGCGACGACGCCGCGCTATTCCGTGACTTGCCGTGGACCATCGGCGAGTCCCCGCTCAAGGCCTCTCTAGCCGTTGGCTGGACATTCGTCGGAAAGCGCGCGCTCCCCTACAACGAAGTGAGTGAGGTAATATCGGTGATCGACGCAAATGCGGCGGTCGGCTGGCGCGGGCTCGAGCTGTCACTGGCCGTGACGAACCTCTTCGATACCCGCTATCGGTTGGGCGAATACAACTTTGCATCGGACTTCCACAGCGCGCCCGAGCCGACGCTGGTCGCCGCGCGAGCGTTCACTGCCGGCGCGCCACGCGGCGTCTTTCTGTCCCTGTCCGGGAACTTGGGAGGGCAATCATGAGGAGCTGGCTCGCCTGGTCATCCACCGCGCTGCTCGCGCTCATTGGCTGCGGGCCGAGTGAAACGGGTGGCGAGCTCGTGACCTTTCAGCCCCTCGCGAGCGGCCTAGTGGGCGTCCACGGTTCGACTGACTTCGATACTGGGTCCGGTTACCGAGTCCACCTGTCGGCGGCCAAGCTGCATATTGGCGCGATCTATCTGCGCCTGGGCCAATCGAACCCTGGCTCGGCAAACGCAAGCTGCGTGGGCGCGACGACTTATGGCCTGCAGGTACCCGGTCCGGCTGACGTGGATGTGCTCTCGGACGAGCTTCAGCCCTTCACCGTGCAGGGCAATGCAACTTCTGACCTGGATCAAAGCGCCGAAATTTGGCTGAACGGCGAGCAAGAATCGGTGACGAGCGGAAACGGCGAAACGAGCGGGCGCGGCGACATCAATGCCATCGACAGCACGACCATCGTCGCCTCGGTGGCGGGCGTGGCCCGCAAGGGCGACAAGGCTTTCCCCTTCGAGGGCTCCATCCGCATCGGGCGCGATCGACTCATTCCAACGTCAAACCCCGCGCAGCCGGGACAAAACCCGATCTGCAAGCTCCGAATCGTCTCGCCCATCCCCGTACACATCCGACCCGAAGCAGGCGGCCAGTTGCTGCTACGCGTTGACCCCCGGCCGTGGCTCGACAGCGTCGAATTCGCAACGCTCTTGCCCGGCGAAGACGGAACGACATTGGAAATTCGCGACGTAAGCAATGGTTCGGGCCCGGACGTCGCAGCGTCGCGCAACTTCTTCAGCGGTGTCACCGGGGCATCGGCTGACGTTTACCAGTTCTCTTGGTTTAACCCGGCACTCTGAACGACTGCAAAGGATCCAATATGAAACATACTATTTCTAGCTCCCTGATCGCCCTAGCCGCCGCCGTTCCAATCGCCCTCGCGGGTTGTTCGAGCGACAGCGACAGCAACGGCGATACCAACAGCAACGGAAACGGCAACGGCGCGGCGACCGATCCGGGGCCCGGAGGGGTGCAGCTGACCGCTTCGGGTGAAGCCCTCGCCGTCACTGGCTACAACTTCCCGCCTGGTCCGGACGACGACACCTTTCTCGTGGACGGTTGGGTCTTTCGCCTCGATCACGAAATCGTCGCCATCGACCATGTCAGGCTTTGGGATAACCCGGACAAGGTCCCGGCGGATCAATCGCAACACGGCGCTCAAGTCGCTCATCTAGATGGCCCATGGGCCATCGATCTCCACAACGGCGGGCCGTTGACCGGTGAAGGAGGCGATCCGGAGAAGGCGCAGCCCTTCGGCTCCATCAAAGCAAAAGACGATGGCTCAGCGTTCGACACGACCGTGCGCTACGGCATCGGCTTTTCGACGATCGCGGCGACCGCTTCGGCGACGAACGTCAATTTGGATGCCGACGGCAAAACCGAATACGATTACATGGTCGACAAAGGCTACTCGGTCCTTTACGTGGGCACCGTCAGCCGACCCGAGAAGGACGACTGTTCGAGCGCCGGCGGCGATGCCTACGACTTTTCGAAATTGCCCAAGACGCTCAAGTTCAGGTTGGGATTCGCGACCCCCACGAGCTACGTCAATTGCCAAAACGGCAGCCAGTTTCCGGGCGTGATGGGTTTAAACGGCGAGGACTACCAACGCGGTATTCAGTTCAGCTCCAGTAAATCAGTGATCGGCCAAGTCACCGTGCACGCCGATCATCCTTTCTGGGAGAGCTTTGCCGAAGACTCCGCGCTTCGCTTCGACCAGATCGCCGCGCAGTACTTGGGCGTCGCTTCGCCGGTGGCGACCGTCGAGGACATGCAGGGCGTGGACTTCACGGCGTTCACCGACAAAAAGGGAAAAAAGCTGCCAATGCGCAGCTGCGTGGACGACAAGCTCTACACGCCCCCGTACACGGTTGGCGATCAACTTCACTTCGACCCGTTGAAGGTTCCGGTCGACAAGTCCGGCACGGACCCGTCGAAGGCCCTCCGCGACTATTCGGATTATATCCGGTACACGCAGTCCACCCAGGGCCACATCAACTCGCAGGGCTTGTGTTTCGTGAATCGGAACTACCCCTCGCCCGCGGGCGGATCCTGAACGATCTCTCGACGTATCCGTAACGAGAATCGTCGGCCAACGCGCGTCACTCGCGTTGGCCTGTGTGGTGCGCGTTGCCCTTCGCGAAGTCCCCTGTCGCAACTCGGTTGCATCTTATGCCGGCCCCGTAGTATGGTGGCCCGCGCATGGAGCGAACGCAGCTATTATCATTGGCCGACACCGGGAAGCTGGCAGGGGTCGCCCGCGGCACGAGAGAGAGCGTCCTATCCGCAATTCGCGAACCGGACATCAGTCTGTCCGTGTGGGGTCGAACACTGCCGGCTAGTCTTGAGCGGCGAATCGCCGCGTGGGGCGCCGCCGCGCCGCCTGCTTTCGATGAGGTCTTGCCGGCCGAGGGTTACGATTGCGGCGGCCTAGCCACAGGCATGGAGCACAGTTTACGACGCTGGCTCCTGAACGACGTCGGCAGGATCGTTAGGCACTTTTTGAGGGTGGTCGATGGGCCCAGATTCCGGCTGTTCTTCGGCGCCGTGTGCCACGACCAGTGCCGAAAGTTCCACGTCGACTATGTTCGCTTACGACTCGTCAGCACATACGCGGGCCCCGGGACAGAGTGGCTGCCCGATGCTGCTGTAAACCGCAGCGAGCTCGCTCAGCCCGGCCAGCTCGTTCCGGACGCAAACCGGCGCATCGTCAAGGACACGCGCGAGGTGCGGCGCGCGCGCCCGGGCGAGGTTTTGTTCATGAAAGGCGCGCTATTTGGAAACGGTCATGAACGAGGCGCAGTGCATCGCTCGCCGGAGATCGTGGGCACGGGCGTAAGCCGCGTGGTCCTCACCCTGACCGCGCTGGGAGGCGCCCCTTGAAGAAATTCAGGCGCTGACACACGCGGCGCAGCGCCCACGCAGCTGAACCTCCGCCACTTGGCTCTTGGCAGCTTCACCATGGAGCTTGACGGTACTCGCGGGCAGGCAGCGTACGTTTCCGCACTCGGAACAGACCAGGTGCGGGTGATGCGAGTGGTCGGAGCTCAGCGTTCTCGGCAGTTCGAAGCGCCACACGTTATCGCCGAGCTGAGTGCGGACGACCACCCCCGCATCGGCCAGCGTCAACAGGTTCCGGTAGATCGTCGCTCTGTCCAAGGTGGTGCCCGACATGCGCTCCGTGAGCTCAGGATGACTGATTGGAGAGCGAACCTTCATCATTTCGAGCAGCAATGCGACGCGCTGTTCCGTGATACGCAGGCCGCGCGACGCGAGGAGCTCACGCAAATCAGCGTCTCTGGGGTTCCCAGCCTTCATTGCTGAATCATCCCGCGCGGTTCGGGCGGGCGCAAGGAAATTGCAGGCAAACTCTCTCTCCTGCCTTATCATCCAGAATTGCATGCGTCGGTACCAGCACCTGACTTTTCGAGCGTGCAATCCCGTTGCAGGTGCGATGCCGGCCGTTTCTGGCTAATCCGATGAAAAAGCGGAGCTGCCCAACGCTGGTGTCGTTCAGGACCCCGACCCGTCGCTTCGGATGGCGTGCGCTGCACGCGGTCGTTCTGGCCCTGGCGGTATCCGGGCTGCTTGCCGACGTCTGGCGCGGTGCTCACTTGCTTTTGGAAAGCCACCTGCGGTGCCCCTACGACGGCGCGTACATGCACGCGGGGGACTTGCCGCCGGTTCTGCGCTGGGCGACACGGGTTGGCGAGCCCCGACGCGGCCTACCGTCTTCGGCGGTGCCGCGTCATGACCATGCTGATTGTGATGTCTTCGGCGGGGCAGGTCGGTTCGCGGTCACCCTCACGGTCTGCCGCCCCATCGCTCGGCGATTGGTGAGCCGCGCTCCCAGCGCTGCCGTCCAATGTGACGCGGTGCTGCCGTGCGCGGTGTTGAGCTATGCGCCCAAGCTTTCCCCGCCGCTTCGAGATGCCGCGACATCGTGAACTGCAGTCGAAATTAACTAGTATCGACCTCAACGCGTGCCCTTGAAACTGGGTGCTGACGCAGCGTCGAGTCGGCAGTCAATTCACCATTAGGACGCAGCGCCATCCCGTGCCCCCCCGTCCGAGCGCCTCGTGCGCCAATGATCCAGATACCCGTGCGCTCAGCCATGATTGCAAATTGCTCTGATAACCATTTGTTAACGCGAGATATGCATTGGACGCCGGACTGGACCGCACATCTTTCCAGCGACGTAACCGCAATGAGCATCGCGGGAAATGGGCTCGTCGCCGTAGGTACAGGCTCAGGGGCCGTCACCCTGCTCGAAGCCGGATCGGGCTCCATTCTACGCAGCACGTTGGCTCACGTCGGCGGCGTAATGTCACTCGAATGGTCTTCTGGCGGTCGTGCCCTCGCCAGCGCGGGACACGACGGACGGGCTTGTTTGTACGATGCGCGGGGGGCCGAGGTTGCGGTGCTATCACGACCAAGCGAAGCCATCGAGCACGTTGCCTGGTCGCCTGATGGTAGGTGGCTCGCGACTGCCTCCGGACAAGTCGCACGCATCTGGAGCGCATCCGGGGAGCTTGCCTGGACCACCGATGCGCACGAGGGCGCAATCACCGGGTTGGCGTGGAACCCGGTCGGCTCGGAGTTAGCCACCATCTGCTTTGGCGGCGTGCAGTTGTTCGGAATCGCTCCCGATCCGATTACTCGCAGACTGCCCTGGAGGGGATCCTTGATCTCCCTCGCTTGGAGCCCGACAGGATCCGTCCTGGCGTGCGGTACGCAGCAGCGCTCGGTCCGCTTTTGGCGAACTGCGAGTGGTCAAAATTCCGAGATGCTGGGCTTCAAGGCCAAGCCGCGTGCTCTGGCCTGGAGCTCGACCGGTGAGCTCTTGGCAACCGCCGGCGACAAGACCGTTACCGTCTGGGTCTTCGACGATGCAGGACCGGAAGGTCAATCGCCAATTCAACTCGTCGGTCATGACGCGCTGTGTACCGCACTTGCGTTTCATCCACATTCCGGCTGCCTGGCTTCGGGCGCCGACGATATGCGAGTCATCCTCTGGGATCCAAGCACTAGCACTGTAGCCATCGCCCACGAGCGCTTGAACGAGACGGTGACTGCTTTAGGTTGGACGAGCGACGGCGCGCGGTTGGTCGCAGCCGACGCAGCGGGGACCGTGCGCTCGTGGGCCGCCTAACTTGTTTGTGTTCCTTTTAATGCAACGAAATTGCGTTGCTCGTAAAACAGCGAGACCAATTTACTGGCATCGCCGCCGGTCCGTCTCCGCGGCCTGACGGACCGCTCGCCAACTGGGCGGCAAGCATCCATTCGGCGGCTTGATCGAAGGCGCGGTCCGTTTCGCACTACAAATGGCGTCGCGTCGCCTCGGCAGCAGCCCAAAGCACCATCGAAGGAAGACACCGACGACGAAGCGAGCGACTTCGACTTCTTACCGCCCCGTCGCCCGGGCGCCAAGTATTTTTGCAACTGGGTTGCATTTATATCACCGGCCACTTGCGCGCGCCAAGCCGGTCGTATGCCCGGTGTATTGGCATGATCGTGGCTGTCGGCCTCTTCTTCGTAAGCCTATTCTCTAAACCGTCAGATAGCGCGCGACCAGCTCATCGTTGAGCTCGGGCATATCCCCTTGGGCGACGGAGCGCCCGCGATCCATGATGACGAAGCGTTGGCCGACGCGGCGAGCGAAGGTTAGCTTCTGTTCAACGAGCAGTATGGTGAGTTTTTCCTTTTGATTCAGCTCAATCAAAATGTCGGCGATCTCGCTCACGATGTTGGGTTGGATGCCTTCGGTCGGCTCGTCCAAAATCAAGAGCTTTGGATGCAATGTCAGTGCGCGGCCGATGGCCAGTTGCTGTTGTTGGCCACCGGACAGATCACCACCGCGGCGAAGCAGCATCGACTTCAGGACCGGAAAGAGCTTGAAGATGCGCTCCGGCACGTTCTTTTCGCCCGTTACGCCCAGACCCACGCGCAGGTTCTCGCCCACACTGAGCTGACCGAAGACCTCACGACCCTGAGGCACGAAGCCAATGCCTTTGCGCGCGCGCAGCTCGGCGGGCCGGGACGCCAAATCCTCACCCAGGAATTTGATTTTGCCGGAGCGTGTGCGCAGGTTCCCCATCACGGTTTTCAGCAATGTGGTCTTACCCACGCCATTTCTGCCCATGAGCACCGTGCAGCTGCCTTCAGGCACGCTCAGCGCCATATTCCAGAGCACGTGCGTCTCGCCATAAAACTGATTGAGACCTTCGACCTCTAACATCGCAACGCTCCGACCCAAGTTGAGGCGTGCTCCGCCCCTCGAAGCGAGCTCACGTGCGCGGCTCGCCGAGATAAACTTCCACCACTCGCGGGTCGTTCTGCACGGAGTCGATATCGCCTTCGGCCAGCACACTGCCTTGGTGCAGGACCGTCACTTTCTTGGCGATGCTGCGCACGAACTCCATGTCGTGCTCGACTACGACGACCGTGCGCTCGCCGGCGAGCGACTTCAAAAGCTCGGCGGTGCGCTCGGACTCCTGGTGAGTCATGCCCGCGATGGGTTCGTCGACCAACAACACCTTGGGATTTTGTGCGAGCAGCATGCCAATTTCCAGCCACTGTTTTTGACCGTGCGCGAGCTGCCCGGCGCGGACGGCGGCGTGCTCGTGCAGCCCGATCTGTTCGAGGATGCCCTCGATGGTCGTCTTCTGCGCGGCGGAGAGCCGGAAAAATAGACTACTCAAGACGCCCTTTTTCCCCTGCAGTGCCAGCTCCAAGTTCTCGTACACGGTATGACCGGCAAATACCGTTGGCCGCTGGAATTTACGGCAAATGCCCAGCTCTGCAATCTCGTATTCGGCGAGCTGCGTTAGGTCACGCGCGTCATGGGTTAGAAATACCGTCCCGGAATCTGGCTTGGTTTTGCCAGTGATGACGTCCATCAGCGTGGTCTTGCCGGCGCCGTTGGGGCCGATCAAACAACGCAGCTCGCCCTTCTCCAAGATCAGGGTCAGGTTAGTGAGCGCCTTGAAGCCGTCGAAGCTGACACTGATATTGTCGACACACAGCACCGCCGGGCGGCCGGCAACGACCGCTTCCCGACGGACGGGATCGATGGTGCGCGGTCGGGCAGACCAAGAGCGTTTTTTGGGCTCCGCCGAAGGCGGAGAGACGCTGGGACTGGACCCGGTCTTCTCCGCGCTCTCGTCGGCGGGGACGGTGCTCAACGCGGATGTAGACATCAACTTTTTCGCTTCAAGCGGCCGAGGGCGCCTGCCACTCCGTCGGGAAAGAACAACGTGACGGCGATGAATAGTGATCCAAGAATGTAGAGCCAGGCGTTGGGCATTGCCGCGGTAAAGAAGCTGCGCATGCCATTCACCAAGAACGCGCCCAAAATCGCGCCAAAGAGCGTGGCGCGCCCGCCCACCGCCACCCAAATGGCCATCTCGATCGAGTTCGCCGGTTGCATCTCACCCGGATTGATGATGCCCACTTGAGGAACGTACAGGGCGCCCGCGAGCCCACACAGAATTGCGCTCAGGGTCCATGCGAACAGCTTGTAGCTCGTCGGATTGAAGCCCACGAACATAGCCCGACTCTCGACATCGCGAATTGCACGCAGCACGCGGCCCGCCTTGGAAGTCACGATGAAACGGCAGAGCAAGTAAGTGAGCAACAGGCCAAGAGCCGAAAGCACGTACAACGCGACTTTGGTTGATGGCTCGTGGAGGTCGTATCCGTATAGTGACTTGAAGTCGGTGAGACCGTTGTTGCCACCGAAGCCTGTCTCGTTGCGAAAAAAGAGCAGCATCAGCGCGTACGTCAACGCCTGGGTAATGATCGAGAAGTACACGCCGCGGATGCGCGAGCGGAACGCAAAATAACCGAACGCGAAGGCCAGCAGCCCCGGCACCAGCAGAGCGGCGGCCAGCGCGACGCTCAGGTTGTCGAAGCCACGCCAGAACCAGGGCAATTCCTTCCAATCCAGGAACACCATGAAATCAGGAAGCACGCTCTTGTACACACCTTGAGCGCCGATGGACAGCATCAAGTACATGCCCATGGCGTAACCGCCGAGCGCAAAGAATACGCCATGGCCCAAGCTCAAGATGCCGGTGAAGCCCCAGATCAGATCGATGGCCAGAGCGACGATTCCGTAACACAGGAATTTACCCAACAGAGCGACAAGGTAGTCCGGTACATGCAGGGGGGAGCTGGCAGGTACCGCGACGCTCAGCAAGGGCACGATGACGCCCACGATCAACGTAGCGGCGCCGACGCCAATCCAACCACGCCTGCTGTGGAGAGCCTTCAAGCCAACTGCGGGCTCAGCGGTCACATGCCCTCCGCAGCGCGGCCCTTGAGCGCGAAGATTCCCTGAGGACGGCGTTGGATGAACACGATGATGAAGCCGAGAATGCAAATCTTGCCAAGCACCGCGCCCGCGACGGGCTCCAGGTACTTATTCACGAGGCCCAAGCCCAAGCCGCCGACGATGGTGCCGGCGAGCTTACCGACCCCGCCCAGCACGACCACCATGAACGAATCCACGATATAGCCCTGACCGAGCTCGGGCCCGACGTTGCTCAGCTGTGAAAGCGCAACGCCGCCGAGGCCGGCCACCCCTGAGCCGATGCCGAATGTCCACATGTCCACGCGGCGGGTCGAGATGCCCATGGCGGCCGCCATTTCACGGTTCTGGGTGACCGCGCGCACCTCCAAACCGAGCCGCGTTTTTTGCATCAGGGCCCAGACGAAGAGCATGACCACGATGCTGAAGGCGATGACCGCCAAGCGGCTATAAGTCAGTACGACCTCCGGCAGGATCTCGACCCCACCCGAGAGCCAGGAAGGGTTGGCCACCGTCACGTTTTGAGCGCCAAAGATCAAACGCACGGTTTGAATAAGAAGCAGGGAGATGCCCCACGTGGCCAGCAGGGTTTCGAGCGGGCGGCCGTATAGGTGGCGGATCACGGTTCGCTCCATCAGCACGCCGACGGCCCCGCTCACGGCAAAGGCAGCGGGCACGGCCACGGCAATGTACCAATCCAAATGCGAGGCGAGGTGGGCGATGAAAAAGTTTTGCACGACGAACGACGTGTAGGCGCCGATCATCATCATTTCGCCGTGCGCCATGTTGATCACGCGCATCAAGCCGAAGGTGATGGCAAGACCGAGCGCGCATAAAATCAATACGCTACCCAAGCTCAAGCCGTAGAAAGTGTTTGCCACCGAATTGATCAGGAACTGTCGGGTTTCGATGGCCGAAATCGCCGCGCTCGCGGCCGCGCGCACGCTGGCGTCCGGTTCGACGAACTTGCCATCCTCGCCCTTGAGCAGCAGGCGCTCCACGTCGCCCTTGAAGGTCGCGTCGGAGGCCGTTCGAATCGCTTCTAAAGCGCGCACGCGGTCTGCCGGCTTCGGGCTCACCATGTCCGCCGGAGCGAGCGCAAGGGCCAGGGCCATCTTGACATCAGCGTCCGACTCCTTTGTCTTCAGCTTGCGCAAAATCGGCACGATTTCGTCGCTTGGGCGGCCCAGCGATCGCGCGGCCGCCAAGCGCGTTTTGGGATCCGGCGCGGATAGGCTGAGCGAAGCCAGCGCGGGCGACAGCGCACGTCGGACCTCGTTGTCGCTCGCCGGCTCTTCGAGCTTGCCCTGGGCATTGGCGGCCGCACCGGTGAGCGCATCGCTCAGCTTGCCAGTATCGGCCTTGATCAATAAGTGTTTGACCGTGTCGAAGCGCAGCTTGCCATCGTCGAGCGCGTGCAGCGCCGGCAGCGCGCGCGCGTCCCCGCGGTTGGCGGCTTTGATGATGGCTCTGGATACGTCAGCCGCGTCCTTACTGGCGAGGCCAGCAAGGTCCTCGCTGAGCTGGTCAGCGCTTGCGTTGACCGCAACGCCGAAAGCGAGCAGCCCAACCACGGCGCCCAGCGCTCGCCGAAGACGAGCCGCGACATTGAATGATCCGCTTCGAGTCATGGTCGCTCCGCCTGCGCTCCTTCATAACCGAGCACTTGAAAGGCCCACTGGAACGTGTACGCGTCCCAGCAGGAGATCAGAACACGGAAAGTCGCTCGGCCGCCGTGTCCGACGAACACGGCGGCGGTCGCTTCATGGCGTCAGGCTGGCCGTCTTGTACTTGCCCTCGGTGCAGTTGCCGCACACCCAGGGGAAAGTCCAATCGGCAATCTTTTTGGAGCTGTCAGGCACATACGGGCTCCAGGGTGCGGCCACCACCGGGCCGTCCGTCTTCCACACGACGTTGAACTGACCGTCGGCTTTCACCTCGGCGATAAAAACCGGCTTGTGCAGATGGTGGTTTTTTGCGTCCATCACGATGTCGAAGCCGGATGGGGACTTCACGACCTGACCGCCAACCGCTTGCCGTACCGCATCCACATCCGTGGTGCCCGCCTGTTCGACCGCCTGCGCCCACATCGTTATGCCCAGATAAGTGGCTTCCATCGGGTCGTTCGTGACGCGCTTGTCGCCATCCGGCAGGTTCTTTTCCTTCACGTAAGCCTTCCACTGCTCGATGAACCCCTTGTTCACGGGGTTGTCGATAGACATGAAGTAGTTCCACGCGGCGAGGTAACCAACCAGCGGCTTCGTATCGATTCCGCGCAGCTCTTCTTCACCGACGGAGAAGGCCACCACCGGCACGTCCGACGCCTTCAAGCCTTGGTTCGCGAATTCCTTGTACAACGGCACGTTCGAGTCTCCGTTGATGGTGGAGACCACTGCGGTGTGCTTGCCGGCGGCGAACTTTTTGATGTCACTGACGATGGTTTGATAATCGCTGTGTCCGAACGGCGTGTATTTCTCCATGATATCCGCCTCGCCTACGCCCTTGGACTTCAGAAAGTAACGTAAAATTTTGTTCGTGGTTCGCGGGTAAACGTAGTCCGTGCCCAACAGGACCCAGCGCTTGGCACCACCGCCCTTGTCGCTCATCAGGTACTCCACAGCGGGAATTGCCTGCTGATTGGGCGCCGCACCGGTATAGAATACGTTGTACGACGACTCTTCGCCCTCATACTGCACGGGATAGAACAGAAGACCGTTCAGTTCCTCGAACACCGGCAATACGGATTTGCGAGAGACGGATGTCCAACAGCCAAAAGTTACCGCAACCTTGTCTTTCTGCAGTAATTCGCGCGCTTTCTCGGCGAACAATGGCCAATTCGAAGCCGGATCCACGACCACGGGCTCGAGCTGTCGCCCGAGCACGCCGCCCTTCTTATTGATGGCGTCGATGGTCATCAAAGCGACGTCCTTCAGAGACGTTTCACTGATGGCCATGGTGCCGGAGAGCGAGTGCAGGATACCGACCTTGATCGGCGACGTGTCCTTGCCTTTGGGCGCATCTGGCGTCGACGCTGGCGCGGTGGATGCCATCGTGTTCGCGCTCGGCGCGGGCGCTGCCGTGGTGGTGGAGGCTTCGGGACCTTTGCATCCCCCCATGGCGGCGACGCCCAGCAAGCCGAGAAACGAAGCAGAAGCAACGGACCAACTATTCATTTCATGCGCTCCTTCGAAGCGGTGTTTACGCGATCAACCAAGATTCGGCGCCGAGACGCCGTGCTACCATCACGCGTTTTCCCTACGGCGTTTTTGGCCGAGGTGACGTTTCGTCTTTGTGTCGGCCGTTAGCCACGCCGATGTCGGATGACGAAGAAACGTTGAATGTCAGCAGTCGCGAGACCCAAGATCTCACGATTGTCTGATGGCTGATTCCGGGGGGGTCTCGGCCGATCAAGCCTCGAGCAAGCCCTCGCGCACGATGAATGCACAGACTTCCTCGACGCCGGCGCCCGTTTTCAAGTTCGTAAACACGAACGGCTTCGAGGCGCGCATCTTCCGGGCGTCGCGATCCATCACTTCCAGCGAAGCGCCGACGTGCGGCGCGAGGTCGGTTTTGTTGATGATCAACAAATCGCTCTTCGTGATTCCGGGGCCGCCTTTGCGCGGTATTTTGTCGCCGGCGGCCACGTCGATGACATACAGCGTGAGATCGGAAAGCTCGGGGCTGAAGGTCGCAGCGAGGTTGTCCCCTCCACTTTCGATGATCACCAGATCCAGGTCGGTGAATTTCCGGTTGAGCGCAGCGACGGCTTCTAAGTTGATCGAGGCGTCCTCGCGGATGGCGGTATGCGGGCAGCCCCCGGTCTCGACCCCGACGATGCGGTCTTCCTCGAGAGCGCCACTACGCAGCAAAAAGTCAGCGTCCTCTCGCGTGTAGATGTCATTCGTGACGACGGCTATCTGAAAGCGGTCGCGGAGCCGTTTGCACAACGTGTCGACGAGCGCGGTCTTGCCCGAGCCGACCGGACCACCGACACCGAGTCTCAAAGCAGGTTTCTCTTTCATTACGGAGACCTCACATCCTTCACGATCGAAACAGCCGGCTGTATGCCGTCTCATGTAGTGCGCTTGCGAGCGCGAGCCCTGGCGCCAGAAAACCCGCGTCGACGAGGGTCAGATCGAGCCCGCGCGTCACGGCTTCTGGCAAGCGCTGGAGCACCCGCGAAAGCAAACGCTGCGCGGCAATGTGCCCGATCGGAAGCAGGCGCGTTGCGGCAGCCACCTGTTGCTCGAGCCACGAGAACGAAAAGCCCAAGGCCGCGCTGCGCAGCGGCACCTGAAAGTGCACTGCGGCCAACGAGAACGACGTAGCGAATGTCGCATCCGCATCGGCGATGAAGGCCTGGGCGTGTGGCACGCCAAGACCGCCCAGCACGCGGGCCAGGGCTGCGCCCAGATGGCGATCTTCGGCGGCGAGCTCGGCAGACTCTCGACAGGCATGGAGGAACTGGCTGAGAAAGCGCACCCGTTCCAGGTCACCGGCAGCCCAGGCCGCATACAGCTCGGCCAATACGGGCAAGTCCAAGCGTGGCAATATTTCGGTGATCACGCCTTCGATCCACTCGCTCGCGCTGGGCTCGTCTTCCACCCAGCGGAGCAACACCGCTTGTTCGAGCCCTTGCGAGTACGCAAATGCACCGATCGGCAGGGCTGGGCTGGCGATCTGCAGCAGGCGCAACAGGGCGAGATCAGGCTGGTCCATGCTCGTGATCGGCGTCCTTCTTGGGGTGTGGGTGGGCATGGCCGTGGCCGGGCGCGGGCGCCATGTGCGCGTGCCCGTGGCCGTAGGCGCCCGACTCTGGCTCGAACGCTTCGTCGACGAATCCCACCTGAAAGCCAAGCTCCCTCAGCATGTCATCGAGCACGTGGTCGTGAAGATAAGCCAAACGCTGCTCGTCTATTTGCAGCGCAATGTGCCGGTTGCCCAAATGATAGGCGGCTCGCGCCAGATCGGATGGCTCCTCGGCCGTCACCACCGAGAGCGGCTCCAGCGCGGCCTGCACCAGCACGACCGCGCCGTCGTCCGCTAGCAATCGATCCCCGTGGCGCAGGCCCGAGCCGCGCTCGAGCAGCATCCCTGCCGTGGTACCGTCGTCGAGATGCAGCAAGCCGCGCGACTTTTGACGGTCCGAATGCGCGAGGGTGACCGTCGTGTCCGCGGCCGCGACTCCGACCGCCCTGAGTAAAATCTTGCGCATGGCTTCGACCTCGGCGATGCGACTCAAAATAGAAAATAACGCTGGGCGAGCGGGAGCACGTCCGCCGGCTCGCAGGTCAAAAGCTGGCCGTCGGCGCGGACTTCGTAGGTTTGCGCATCTACCTCGATCTTGGGCAGAGCACCGTTGTGGATCAGATCGATCTTCTTGATGCTGCGCGTGCCGCGCACCGCGACCGCGCGCTTCTTCATCCCGACGCGCGCCACCACGCCATCGTCGAGCGCGGCCTGCGACACGAAGCTCACACTGGTTGCCGAACGCGCGCCGCCGAGCGAGCCGAACATGCGACGATAGTGCACCGGCTGCGGAGTCGGGATCGATGCGTTGGGATCGCCCATGGGCGCCGCTACGATCATGCCGCCTTTGATGATGAGCCCGGGCTTGGCGCCGAAAAACATCGGATTCCAAAGCACTATGTCCGCCAACTTGCCGACTTCGAGCGAGCCGACCTCGTGCGCGATACCGTGGGTCAACGCCGGGTTTATCGTGTATTTGGCAATGTAGCGCTTGATCCGGAAGTTATCGTGCTGGGCTGGGTCTTCAGGCAGGCTGCCGCGTTGCACTTTCATCTTGTGCGCGGTTTGCCAGGTGCGCGTGATGACCTCACCCACGCGCCCCATCGCCTGAGAGTCCGACGAGATCATGCTGAACGCGCCCAGGTCGTGCAAAATGTCCTCGGCCGCAATCGTTTCGCGGCGGATACGGGACTCGGCAAACGCCACGTCTTCGGCGATGTCCGGATCGAGGTGATGGCAGACCATGAGCATGTCCAAGTGCTCGTCGATGGTATTTACCGTGTAGGGCCGCGTGGGGTTCGTCGACGATGGCAGCACATTCGGCTCACCGCAGGCCTTGATGATGTCCGGCGCGTGCCCGCCGCCCGCGCCTTCGGTGTGGTAGGCGTGAATCGAGCGGCCTTTGAAGGCCGCAAACGTGTCCTCGACGAAACCGGACTCGTTCAACGTGTCGCTGTGGATGGCCACTTGCACGTCCAATCGCTCGGCGACGTTCAAACAGTTGTCAATCGCCGCGGGCGTCGTTCCCCAGTCCTCGTGCAACTTGAAACCCATCGCGCCGGCGCGCGCCTGCACTTCCAGGGCCTCGGGCAGGCTGGTGTTGCCCTTACCCAGAAAGCCGAGATTCATCGGCAATGACTCGGCGGCTTGCAACATGCGCTCGAGGTACCAGGGGCCCGGCGTGCAGGTGGTCGCGTTGGTGCCGGCGGCCGGCCCCGTGCCACCACCGATCATCGTGGTGACGCCACTCATCAGCGCGTCCTCGATCTGCTGCGGGCAGATGAAGTGAATGTGCGAGTCGATGCCCGCAGGGGTGGCGATCAATCCCTCTCCCGCGATGACCTCGGTGCCCGGGCCAACCACGATGTCGACCCCAGGCTGGACATCCGGATTGCCGCCCTTACCGATGCCGACGATGCGGCCGTGCTTGATGCCGATGTCCGCCTTGATGATGCCCCAATGGTCGACGATCAAGGCATTGGTGATGATCGTGTCTACGACGGCGGCATCCACGCGCTGACTCTGCCCCATGCCGTCCCGAATCACCTTGCCACCGCCGAACTTCACTTCCTCGCCGTAGATGGTTCGGTCAGCTTCGACTTGTAGAAAGAGCTCGGTATCCGCCAAGCGCATGCGATCGCCGGTGGTGGGTCCAAACATTGCGGCGTATGCCGCGCGGTCGATGCGCAGCATCAGCTCTTTGCCCCCCCCAAGGGGCCCATGATTTTACCCTGGAAACCGTAGACTTTGCGTTCTCCTGCGTAGGCCACGAGCTCCACCTCGCGCTCTTGGCCTGGCTCGAAGCGCACGGCGGTGCCGGCCGCGATGTTCAAGCGAAAACCGCGTGCCCGCTCGCGCTCGAAGTGGAGCGCGTCGTTGGTTTCGTAGAAATGATAGTGGGAGCCAACTTGAATCGGGCGGTCGCCCGTGTTCGAAACCTTGACGCGCAGTGTATCGCGCCCAGCGTTGAGCTCGATGTCGCCTTGCGCTAACAGCAACTCACCAGGGATCATCGTTGGCCTCGGCTTACGGAATGGGGTTGTGGACGGTGACGAGCTTGGTGCCGTCCGGAAATGTGGCTTCGACCTGAACCTCGGCAATCATCTCGGGCACGCCTTCCATGACCTCGGTCCGCGTCAATAGCTTGCTGCCGTAGCTCATCAGCTCGGCCACGGTTCGACCGTCACGAGCGCCCTCCAGAATGGCCGCGCTGATGAACGCCACGGCCTCGGGGTAGTTCAGCTTCAGACCGCGGGCCTTGCGACGTTCGGCGAGGAGCCCGGCCGTGAAGATCAATAACTTGTCTTTTTCGCGAGGAGTGAGCTCCATCTTGGACTTTCTTCGAGCGTCAGCGGGAACGTCAGGTCAACCAGATGCGCGGCGGGCTTGCGGGTCGCCCAAACAAGACCGGCCGAACCGCGGCCCAGGCGGCTGCCAGGACTTGCCGGGCACGTTCGGTATTGTCGCCTAAGTAGCGACACAGGATGACCGAACGCGTCTGGGTCACCGCAAAGAGCTCCTTGGCCGGGTCGTAGTCCACGGCGGCGCGCGCTGCGGCCACGGCCACGGGGCTCAGGCCGGTACACACGAACGTGCCGGATACGCGCCGCCCACCCAGGCCCCAGGCCGCGTTGCGCACCGCCGCCGTCGCCGCGAAGCGCGCGCGTTCGATCCAAAGCGGCCGTGAGCCCTGCCAAAGCTCGAACGCCTGGTCGAGCTCACCAGCCGTGAAGTGGTCCCCCGAGGCCGCACGTCCTAAACAAACGATGTCCCACCCGCAAAACGACGCGCCTGGCTCGAGCTCCACGCGCGTGCGGGTCTTCACCTGCGCCGCACCGTACACGATTGTCTCCTGCGGCAGGTATTCGAGGCAGCCGCCTTCTTGGACGCAGAGCAGTTGCCGCTGCTCGGCGACGCGGCCCTGACTTCGATAAAACTTGGTGGCGGCAGGCGTGGTCACGAGGACCTGGGCACCCGTTGCCACGCTAATCTGAACGGACAACAGATCGCCGGCCACGACGCCCCCTGGCGGATGAAGCAAGTAGACGTGCGCGACGCCACCTTCGGGATAAAACGGACGCTGCACGGACAGGGGCCCGCGGTGTAGTCGGTGCACGAGCGCGGTCCGCCCCGCGACGACGGCGAAGCCGAGCTCGAGCTCCGCCGCCCAGCCCGGCTGGGCTAGCTCTGCGACGCCCCGCGTGCTCGCGGGCGATAATGCGTTCATCCGTCGACGAACTCCACCGGCTGATCCCAAGTGACGAAAACGATGCAGCCTTCCGGGCTGGTCACCTCGTGGCTCGAACCCGGCGGATTGACCACCACCGTGCCCTTGCCGTAACGGCCGCGCTCGTCGACTTGCGCCCCCTGTAAGACGAGGATCTGCTCGAAGCCGCCGTGGCGATGCGCGGGTAAGGCGGCGCCCGGCGCATAGCGCAGCAACGCCGCCGCGCGCCCACCCCCCATCTCCCCGTACAATGGGTGGATCTCGATCCCGGTTCTGAAAGGCTGCCACGTCATCTCTCCCTGCAGTAGCGCGTCGAGATCAACTCTGAATGATTTCTGCATCGTCAACCGCGGCCTGCCATGTGTCGGCCGATTTCTTGCAAATCAGCGCGCGCGGCAGGGGCTTCGTGCACGATAGCACCTTCGCTCATCACCAAAATACGATCGGCGAGCGCAAAGACTTCGTCGAGATCCGCGCTCACGAGCAGCACCGCCGCTCCCGCATTGCGCGCGCCCATGATGCGTGTGCGGATCTCGGCAACCGCGGCAAAATCGAGGCCAAAGCAGGGGTTAGCTACGATCAACAGGCGCACTTGTCCGGTCAGCTCACGAGCCAAAACCGCGCGCTGTACATTGCCACCCGATAGATTGCCGATGCGCTCGTCCGCCGACGGGGTCTTGATCCGAAATTCGTCGATCGCGACATCGGCATGCCGCCGGAGGCTTCCGTGACGCACGAGCCAGCGCCAGAGCGTAAATGGGCTAACGTCGAAATTTCGAAAGCCGATGTTCTCGGCAACCGACATGTTCGGCACGCAAGCGTTCCGGAGAGGCGCCTCCGGCAGCAAGCGCACGCCTTGCTCGCGGATCTCCCGGCGTGTGGCGCCGTATGGTTCCCCTGCGACGGCTACGCTCCCCGAGCGTAGCCGTCGCTGGCCAGCAAGCACCTCCACCAACTGATCTTGCCCATTGCCGGATACACCGGCGATGCCCACGATTTCACCGGCTCGGACCTCGAAGCTCACGCCATCGAGCACGGGCAGGCCAAGATCGTCGTCTGCTTCCAGCCGGGCCACGCTCAGCACGACCGCGGTCGCGGTCGTGGCCTCGCGGGCGGCCGACGCGCTCGGCGGCTCAGCTCCCACCATCATCTCCGCCATCTGCGCCGTCGTCAGCGCGCTCACCTTGCCCGAGCCCGCAAAACGACCCTTGCGAAGTACGGTAACCTCGTCACAGAACCGCGTCACCTCCCTGAACTTGTGCGTTATCATCAGCACGCTGAGCTCGCCGCGGTGGGCCATGTCCCGGACCATGCCGAGCACGCTGTCGGCCTCGTCCGGCGTGAGAACACTCGTCGGCTCATCCAAAATCACGATCTGGCTGCCCAAATAAAGTTGCTTCAGTATTTCTAGCTTTTGCTTTTCACCTGCCGCGAGCTGACGCACGAGGCGCGTCGGCGAGATCGAAAATGGCATTCGCGCCATGAACGAGTCGAGCATGGCGTGCTCCTTCTTCCAGTCGATGAACGCTGGCACCTGGGCGCGGGAAAGCACCAAGTTCTCGGCCACGGTCATATTCTCGACCAGCGTGAAGTGCTGATAGACCATGCCGATGCCATGCACCTGCGCGTCCTTGGGATTTTTGATCGAGACCGCGGCACTGCCAACCAGCACCCGCCCGCCATCCGCGTGATAAAAACCCATGATGCACTTCACGAGCGTGCTCTTGCCAGCACCGTTCTCGCCCAGCAGCGCGTGCACGGAGCCTGGCTCGAGCCGCAGCGACACCGAGTCCAGCACGGTCAACGCACCAAAGCGCTTGCTGACCCGCTCCGCGATCAAGAGCGGCGGCGCTGAAGGCATTGCCGCGAGCCGGCGGCCAAACCCACGTTCGATGCCTGCTGGTTGGGCGGCGGCCGCGCTCACGAGAGCGCCTCGATCAAAGCGGCGGATGTGCTGACGGCTCCGAACACGCCGCTTTGCATGGTGACCATCTTCAACGCGGCGGCATGGTTGCCGGCGTCCGTCGCCGCGCAGCAATCCGACAGGATCACGCATTCGAAGCCGCGGTCATTGGCTTCTCGCATGGTGGTGTGCACGCAGACGTCGGTGGTGATGCCAGTCAAAATGAGATTTTCGATTCGACGCTGATGCAAAATTAACTCAAGATCGGTGGCACAAAACGAGCCTTTACCCGGTTTGTCGATGATCGTTTCACCGGGCAGCGCCGCAAGCTCCGGAATGAGATCCCAACCCGGTTCGCCGCGCACGAGCACGCGCCCGCACGGGCCACTGTCCCCAATGCCGGTTTGGCCGACGCTGCCGTCGTCGCGGCGCCTCGATCGCCAGCGCTTATTATCGGGCAAGTCAGCTAGATCGGGGCGATGGCCTTCTCGAGTGTGGAGGATGTGATAGCCGCGCGAGCGGAGCGCGGTCAGCACGCGCTGAATGGGCGCGATGCAGGCACGGCTGTTCGAAATATCGTATCCAAGCAGATCGATGTAGCCACCCTTGCCGCAAAAATCGGTCTGCATGTCGATTACGATCAGGGCCGTGTTCTCCGGACGTAAATCTCCGTTGTAAGGCCAGGGGTAAGGGTTTGCGGCGGCATATGACATTACTGAGATCTCCTTCAGACGCTAGCGGGCTACGGTGAGCTCCGCGGGTTGATCGGCCGAGACGCGGGTGGCGGAGCTACTCAGGATCATGATCAGCAGCGTGAGAGCGTACGGAGCAGCGTTGAATAAATAGTAGCCCTTGCTCACGCCCACCGCCTGCAACGCGGGACCGAGCGCGCTTGCGCCACCAAAAAGCAAGGACGCGTACAGGCAGCGCACCGGGCTCCAGCGCGCAAAAATCACCAAAGCCACCGCCATTAGGCCTTGGCCGCTAGACAAGCCCTCGTTCCAGCTGCCGGGATAGAATAGCGATAAGAACGAGCCGCCCACGCCAGCCAAAAAACCGCCCGCCATGGTGGCCAAGGTGCGCACGCGGTTCACGTCATAGCCCATGGCCCGCGCCGCCTCCGCGCTCTCGCCGACGGTGCGCACGATCAAGCCCCAGCGTGTGCGGCGCAAGGCGAAGCTGACCGCCGGCGCGAGCAACACGCCGAGAATGAAGAGCACGTTCACGCGCAGCGCGTCTTCCACTTGCGATGTGTGGCTCCAGAATCCGAATGGAATCGCGGGCAGCCGCGGCGCGGTCGGCTGGATCAACGGCTTACCCAAGAAAAACGCCAAGCCGGAGCCAAACAGCATTAGCCCGATGCCCACTGCCACGTCATTGACGCGCGGCCGGCCGCACAGAAAACCGTGCACTGCGCCCAGCAACACGCCGACGAGCCCCGCCCCGAGCACGCCTAGCCAGGGCGAGCCACTCAAGTAGGACGTGCCGTAGCCGACCATGGCACCCATGACGAGCGTGCCCTCCAGACCGAGGTTTACGCGCCCGCTGCGCTCGGTGATACATTCACCCAAGCTCACGAAAATGAACGGCGTGCTGACGCGAATGGCGCCCGCGCACACTGCCAGTGGCACACCCCAAGCGCCGAGCACGTCCGACATCAGGCTACCGACCCCACCGACTCCGCGGCGGCGGCTCGCCGCGCAAAGCGCCAAACGTCCAGCCGCCCGTACAGTGTCTCGCTGGCCAAGATGACCATGAATAAAATACCTTGCAGCACGTTGACGCTCGCATCCGGGAGGTTGAAATTGCGCTGCAGCAGGCCGCCGCTGGCGCTGATCCCGCCCACCAAGAGCGCCACCGGAATTACCCCTAGCGGGTTTTGACGCGCTACGAAGGCGACCAAAATGCCCGCGTAGCCGTAGCCCGCCACGAGCGAGGCATTGGCGCGGCCATGCACCGCGGCGACCTCCACCATGCCAGCCGTACCGGCGGCAGCGCCCGCCAAAAAGCAGGTGAAAATCAGCAACCGACGCACGCGCAGTCCACTCAGCAATGCCGCCCTCAAGTTGCCGCCCGTCATGGCCGCGGCAAAACCAAAGACGGTGCGCTTCATCAACACATAGGCGAGCAGGCAGGCCACGACACCGTAAAGGAGGCCCCAATGCACGTCCAAACCAGGGATGGGACCCAGCATATTTGCTTCACCGATGTGGCGCGTCGCAGGCTTGTTCAAACTCAGCGGATCGCGAAGCGGCCCTTCCACCAAATGGTTCATCAGGGCGATGGCTATGTACGCCAAGAGCAAACTGCTGATCGTCTCGTTCACCCCGCGATAAGCTCGGAGCGCCCCCACAAGCCCGATCCAGGCGCCGCCGGCGGTGGCGCCTGCCAAGAACATGGTAATCAAAACCAGATACGAGCTCGAGCCATGCATGGCCAAACCTGCGACAGCTGCGGCTACGCCACCTACGACTAGCGCTCCTTCACCGCCAATGACGACCAAGCCGAGCTGAGCCGGCAACGCCGTGCACAGCGCGGTGAGCATCAACGGCGCTGAGCGCTGAAGAGTGTTTTGAAACGAGAACCATGTGCCGAATGCGCCGCGGAACATCTCTTCGTACACGGCCATGGGGTTCAGGCCATCCAGGGCCAGAAATCCCCCAAAAAGCAGCATCGCCACGAGTACGGCCAAGAGCGAGATCAAGACCGGTTCGAGCTTCTTGACCCAGCTGACCCCGACGAGGCCAGGTGCTTGCGGCGTGGCTGCTTTCGGGATCGCCCCTGCCGGGCTAGACGGCACGGGCGAGGCTTGGCTCATCTCAGTGTACCGAGCCCTTCACCCCGTCGACGAGGTAGGCCATGCTCTCGAGCGCAATGTCCCGTTGCGGGTGTTGAGCGCCAGCCGCGATCACTTCCTTGCCCGTGTTGTCCTTCAGTGGGCCAGCGTAGATAACCATGGTGCCGTCCAGGAACTTTTTCTTCGCTTCTTCCGCCTTGGCTTTCGCCGCGTCTGACACTGCTGCTCCATAAGGCGCCATCTTGACGAAGCCCTCTTTGAAGCCGCCGCGCACGAGGTGTTCCCATGGCTCACCCTTCTGAATCTTCTCGATATATGCCTTGTACACGACCTCCCAATTCCACTCGGCGCCCGTCAAGTAACCCTTGGGCGCCAGGGCCGCTTGGCTGGCGTGGTAACCGGTGCTGAAGATGCCGCGGTGCTCGGCAGTCTCGATGACCACTTTGGGCGAATCCACATGCGCGGTGAGCACGTCGGCTCCTTGATCGATCAGGCTATTGGAGGCCTCGGCTTCCTTCACTGGCAGCGCCCAATCACCGGTAAAAATGACGTTCATGGTCACCTTTGGATTCACGGAACGTGCGCCGAGAGTGTAAGAATTGATATTTCGCAAGACCTGAGGAATCGCCTTGGCCGCAACGAATCCGAGCTTGTTGGTCTTGGTGGTCAAACCGGCAACGATGCCGGCCACGTACTCCGCTTCGTCGATATAACCGAAGTAGCTCCCCACGTTCTTTGGGTGCTTCTTCTCGTCGTACAACCCGCCGCAGTGGAGGAACGTGACGGTCGGATATTTTTCCGCCATTTTCAGAATGTGAGGGTCGAAATAGCCGAAAGAGGTTGGGAACAGGACCGTCGCGCCGTCCAGATTGATCATGCTCTCCATGGTCTTCTGGACGGCGAGCGTCTCGGGCACGTTTTCTTCCTCACGGAGCTTCACGCCCATGCCGGCGAGCGTTTTTGCACCTTCAGCGTGCGCCTGATTGTAACCGTAGTCACTCTTCGAGCCGACGTAGATGAAGCCAACGGTGAACGGCTTGCCGGGAGCCGGCGCGGCCGGGGCAGCGGCCGAATCCCCGGCCATGGGCGCGGGCGCATCGCCCTTTTTGCTGCAGCCCAGAAAGCCTGCCGTAAGTGCCAGGGCGACGCCAAAACCAGAACACAAGGCGCGGCGAGAATGCATGCGCAATAGCGCCTGAAAAGTCGTGTGCATGAGAAACGTCCCTTTAGATTGAATGTCGAACGAAGCGAAAACGCGGCGAGCTCTTCTGCTCGCCGCGCCTTCGATGACATGGTGGACGCTACTTCTGGATCTGTACGCCGGCGAAGACGGCGTTACTCTTCGGGCCGTCGTTGACGCTTCCATGCGTAAAGCCGAGCGTGACGCGAGTCGCGTAACTGTCGATTACGTCGGTGATCTGTGCGTCGATCTGGGACACGGTGGGGCCGCCGTTTTTATTTTTGGCTTGCTGCAAACGAACCAGGGGTTGAAGCTTGCCCAGGGCACCGGTGTCTGGAGTGAGGTAGCTTGCCAGCACGAAGTGCGACCACGTCAGGGGCTCACCGTCGCCAGCGTACTTGTAAAATGCACCCTCAGCGTCGAACGCGCCCCCGTCTCCCAGCTTCTTCTCGAACAGGATGTCCGCGTTGAACAAGCCGTAGTCCTTGAGAGCGTTACCGACCAAGTCCTGGTTCTTCGAGTATTGACCGCCAACGCCGATGGCTAGAATGTCCATGCCGTAGTATGTGCTGCTGCTGTAGTAGCCGGGTTCGGGGTTGAGCAAGCTCAGATTCAAGCGGCCGCTGAACAAAGGCTTCTGTCGTGCATTACCGCCACCAGCCGGTGACGCATCGTCGAACACGCGGTATGCACCCAAGTAGTACTTCATCAGCCCGCCCTGGAATTGACCCCAGACGGTGGCGCCATCGTTACGACCGTTTGGACCTTCCTGAGGACCGACGACCGCGTAGGGATTGCCTTGCGGACCGAGAAACAATGGATAGATCCAGGGCGCCATGAACCAAGGACCGCTGAAGTTGGAGCGGTCCGAGGCCACCAGCATGCGGCCGACCCAGAGGTGAAATGCGTCGTCAGGCTCGTACTGCGCGATCAAATCGAGGACATTCACGGTGCCCGTGACCGCTCCCGGTCCGCCGGACGCAGGAGCGATGAACGAGCCGCCATCACGGGCGCCGTACCCGGCCGTGAAATTGGCGGTCCAGAGCAACGACTTTCGCATCTGGTTGCTGAAATGGAGCTCCACGTCACCGCCGCTACCAAAACCGCCGAGCTTTTTCGGATTGTCGGACCTCTGCATCGCAGCGCCGATGCGAAACCAGACGCCCACGTCGATGTGCTTGTACTTTTCCTTCATGGGGTCCACCGTTTCGGCGGGCACCGCGGGCGGGGCCGGCGGGACGTCCGGCGCCGGTGGCGCCATCACTGCGGGCGCTGGCGCAGGGGCGACAGTGCCAGCGGCGGCCGCGTCTTTGTTGGCACCGGTCGCCTGCGCCGTTGTCGGCTCGGGAGCCACTACCGCAGACGCGGGAGCCGGCGCGGCGGTGGGTGCCGTAGTGGGCGGGGGTGTCTGCGCGTTCGCGAGGCCTGCATGCAGCACAGGTAGCGCCGCGCTGGCGATTACCAATGACCGCTTCGCCAAGCTATATCGAAAGGTCGCTTTCATATTTACTCCTATCAATCAACCAAAATTGGACCATGTGCTGACCGGCACACACGCCGCCTACCAGTGGTAGCCATCTACATTGGGCCGTATGAACAACGTGTTTCGTGTGAGGTGACTCGTGTAGATGAAACCGGTGACCGAAGTGTTTCGAACCTCCGCGCGCGAATCGTGGTCAATTCGAATTCCACGAACCTCTCACCATCAGGCGCCGCGACCGAGATCTGGTGAGTTGCCGGCTCGCACAACGCCGTTTGCCAGCAGCGTCGTTTTCACGCCGCTCCCTCGGCGCGCCAAGTCAAGCGAACGTTGCTCGCACGCTCTTCCTACGCTTTTCAAGCCAGTGCACTCAGGATCTTCTTGGAGTCCGACACCCAACCAAAGATTCCGCCCTGTGCTTTGATCATGCGTAAACCCATCTCGTGAAATTCCGGAAAGTAGGAGGCGCAGCAATCCGCCGGCACGATGCAGCGAAAGCCGCGATCATTGGCTTCCCGCACCGTGGTGTGGACGCACACCTCTGTCGTCACGCCGCAGACGATCAAGCTCTCGATGCCCTTATGCAGTAGAATCGAGTACAGGTCCGTGGCGTAAAAAGCGCCTTTTCCAGGCTTATCGATGACGGGCTCCCCCGCCAACGGATATAGATCGGGGATGATATCGTGGCCTGCCTCGCCGCGGATCAGAATTCGTCCCATCGGTCCGGAAGCGCCAATGCGGGTGCTCGGGTCGCCGCGCTCCACCTTGGCTTTCGGCGCATCCGTCAAGTCGGGCCGGTGGCCCTCGCGCGTGTGGATCACGAGCATCCTCTTCTCGCGAGCGCCGCCCAACAACGCCTTGATCGGTGCGACCGCCGCGCCAAGCAAAGAAACGTCATTACCCAGGGATTCGCCGAAACCGCCCGGCTCCAAAAAGTCACGCTGCATGTCGATGACGATCACGGCGGTACGTTCAGGGTTTATGCCAATCGCTTCCGGTTCGGCTTCGATCATCGTGACCATCAGCACGTCGCACTTTCTCGCGGGCTCACAGCTCGCGCTCTCGACTTCGAGCTGAGCCTATCGGGGTGCCGTTTCGGCCCGTTTTCAGGGCCGTAAAATCCGCTCGATACGCCTTGCGCCGCGGCTCGAGCGCGCTGTTTTCCCGCTCGGGGCGAGCTGTTCTTGGCAGCGCTAGGCTTTGCAAGCTAGACCCAGATGTCAATGACCGCTCCCAGTTTGGATGCAGCGCGCGTCGCCGTTCTGGTGGCGCATCCGGACGACGAAACGCTTTGGTGCGGAGGGACGTTGCTGCTGCATCCCGCGCCGGAGAAGATGATCGGCGCGTTGTGCCGCGCGAGCGACTCGGATCGCGCGCCCAAGTTCGCTCGTGCCGTGACCGCGCTCGGAGCCAAGTGCGGCATGATGGATCTGGACGACGGTCCGGAACAACTACCGCTAGACCGCGGCGCCCTTCGCAACGCGCTCCGCTCTCTAATCGGTGAGCGAGGGTTCGATCTCGTGATCACGCACTCGCCGCGTGGTGAGTACACGCGCCATGTCAGACACGAAGAAGTGGGCGCCGCCGTGCTCGAAATGTGGAGGGATGGCGAGCTGCGCGCGAACGAGCTTTGGCTGTTCGCGTATGAAGATGGCCAGCGCAGTCATTTGCCGCGTGCCGTGTCGACGGCTGACCTCACGCTCGATCTGCCTGATGAACTTTGGTCTCAGAAGGCGCGCCTGATCACGGACGTGTACGGGTTTGCCAGCGAAAGCTGGGAAGCGCGTGTCACGCCGCGCCGCGAGGCTTTTTGGCGCGTGACTTCGACGAGTGACGCGCTGGCACGTCTCGACGATTGACGGCGCGCCTAACACGCGCTCGAGGGCGTCCACCAATACTCAATCACGGTCATGCGCCGCTTGCCCGCCGGGCGCGGCCTCACCGGCAATGCGAACTTGCAAACGCGTCAAGTGTGCGGCGACGCAGAGGCCGCCGGCCTATTGCCGTACACGCCTTGACAGGAGCAAACGTACGCCGGCACGTAGCAATCGGCCTCAGTGAGCGTCGGCGCACGAGGTATTACCTTCGGAAGTCGCGCGTTGGCTCAGTTCGGCGGGAAATACCACTCGGATCCGCGTTGCTTGCGCTGGCATTGAGTTTGCTGAGGCGTGCGCAGGAGAATCAAGACTATGAATACTAAGAAGAAGACGCGCGGCGCCGGCGGCACGGTCAAGCGCACCGTCCGGTTGCTGAAAGATGCCTTTTCTGGCGAGGAAACAGCGATCGATTTGCTGAAGGCCCAGCACGAGGAAGTGGCCGCGCTGTTCAAGAAGATCGAAAAAACCAGCGCGCGCGCCCAGAAGACCAAGCTGTTCGACGAGATGGCATCCAAGCTCGCTGGCCATGACGCGATCGAACGCGAGCTATTTTACCCCGCGTGCGAAAAGGCCATGGGCATGACGGACCTTCTTGGCGAAGCCCTCGTGGAGCACGGCATCGTCGAATTCAGTATTTACCAGGCTGACCAGGCGCGCCAGGGCAAAGACTTTCAGTTCAAATGCACCGTGCTGAGCGAGATCGTCGAGCACCACGTGAAAGAGGAAGAGGAAGAGTTCTTCCCCAAGGTCGAAAAGGCCATTGGCAAGGACAAGCTCGTGGAGCTTGGTGCACGCATGAAAGAGCGCTTCGAAGAGAGTCAGGCCGAGGACTATCGAGCGGCGGTACAAAATAACTTGAAGCAAGTCTTCGCCGGGGCGCTCAAACCGGCGAAGAAGGTCAAACCTACGGCTGCGTGAAAGCGAATTGGGGCGGTGATGTGATCGTGGCGGAGAACGGTCACCCGCCCCATGTCGTCACTCTAGAGCTCGTCGGCTCGCTCTCGTCGCGCTCGCTTGACTCGGCTAAAAGCGCCGAGCTCTGGCCGCATTACGAACTGCCACAGCGTGTTGGTCCACGAGCGGTGGTGGTAAAGGTCGTCGTAATACTCCGGCGCGATGGCTCGCACCGATGCTAGTCGCGAGCCCGGAATGTACGGGAAATCGTGGTGCTCGTTGTGGTAGCCCACGTTGAAGGTGAGCCGGTTCAGCGGTCCGTAGTACGAATAGGTTTCCTGCCCCTTCCGGAACACGTAGTGTTCGGAGACGTAATGGCCCGCGACGGGGTGGAGCCCCATGACGATCAGCGAGCTGATGGGCAAATAAGCGAGCGCGCGCGGGCCCCAAAAGTAAAGGACCAGCGCGTCGAAGACGAGCTGTAGCGCCAGATTAAGGAGCTCAGCCGCACTCGGCCGTTTGGGGTGGACGAATAGCGGCCGCAAAGCGTAGGCAAAGCCCTGCACCAGTAGCCACAGCAGCTTTGACAACGGTCCGCTGAGAGCGCGGCCCTCGCGCTCAGTAGGCAGATCGGTGTCCGTGCCGGCCTCGCCCTGATGAACGTGATGCAACAAATGGTAGTAGCGGAAGGTTTCGGCCACCGGCACGCCTACTGGCAGATTGATTAAAACTGCGAAAATGCGGTTTTGCCACGGCTTGCGGAAGGCCAGGTTATGGCTCAGCTCGTGGATGGCCAGCAGCAGCGCCTGATTCAACACGCCTCCCAAGGCGTACGCCGTGAGTACCACCGCCCACCAGGGCTCGCCGCGCACTAAATACGCTGCAGTCAACTGCGCCGCTACGATCAGGATGCACACGTATTTGGTTCGCGGGCACGGACCGTACAGCGCTTTGACCTCTGGATACTTATGCAGCATCTCTCGGCGCCGCTGCGCGTGCGGCTCACGTTCCGTCGACCACGCAAAGCCCGCGTGAGAAGAGTCCTTCGCCCGATTGGCGTTCATCTTGTGAGTATCTCACAGCCGCGAGCGGGCGGCGATTGCACCAATTTCAACCCATCTGCACCCGCTCTTGCGCTGAAGACGGATAGAAAGCTTATCGTCACGCTAACCGGGTAGGGTCGGGAAAGTTTCACCTCGCGTCAGCGGCCGGACAAGAACGGCAAACGCTGGAACAACCACTCCGGCGTGTTTCTGACGAGCGGCATGACCACTGCCCAGAACGACGGCACGTAGACTTCAGGCACGCACGCATCCAGCGCGCGAACGATCGAACGCGCAACCGACTGGGGCTGCCCAAACAGGGCATGCTTCGCATGGTCACGGGTCATGGGTGTGTCGACGGGGCCGAGCTTCAGCGTCGTGACTGCGACGCCAGCCGCATGGAGCCGAGTACGGAGCCCCTGCAAATACACGTTGAGCGCGCCTTTGGCGGCACCATACGTGTAATTGCGCGGCCGACCGCGATCACCCGCGACCGAGGTAATGACGCCGATACGGCCTTGCCGCGTCACTTCCAAGTGATTCGCGAGCGGAATCAGCAGCGAGACGACGCTGCTGAAGTTCACGCGCAGGGTGTGCTCGGCTTGCTCGAAGCCGCGTTCGCTGGCCAACTGATCGCCGAGATCACCGTGAGCGATCAGGACTAAATCGACCTTTCCGAGCGTGGCGATCGCCTTCTGGACGGTGGCCGCGTTTGCCTCGAGCTGTCCGAAGTCTGCGAGCTGGACGGTCACGGTGGCGCAGGCGCCCGAGCAACGTCGCGCAACTTCCGCCAGCTTGTCCGCGTTGCGCGCCACCAAGTGCAGGCGTTCGGCCCGCGCTGCGTAGAGCACCGAGACCTCGGCGGCGATGGCTGAGGTGGCTCCGAAGACGAGGACCTGTTTTGGTGCGGCGGCGACCATCTCAGAAGTTGATCTTACGCATCACGAAGCGTGGCAAAAGCTTGATCACGAACATCACCAACCGCCACATGCCGGGCGTGTAAACGACGGGCTGTCGCTTGTCCAACGCCCGCACGACGTCACGCGCCACTTGATCGGGCTCGCCCGCGAAGGGCGGCGGCTTCAGCCCGGCTGTCATGGCGGTCTTGACGAAGCCTGGCTTCACGCACACCACACTCAACCCGGCGGCGTGATACTTGTGATCCAGGGCCTCTAAATACACCGACAGGCCAGCCTTCGCCGATCCGTAAATGGCCACGGGCTTGCGCCCGCGGTCGCCGGCGACCGATGAGAAGACCGCTAGCCGGCCGCCCCCACGTGCGAGCAGACGCTTTCGCACGTGCTCGCAAAATATTAGCGTGTGCGCATAGTCGAAGGTGACGAGCTTCTGGCATAGCTCGATGTCCGACTCCAGTGCTTCTTGCGACGCGAAGACCGCCGCTGTCACGACGACTGTATCGAAGTCACCGAGCGCGGCGTCCGCCGCGTCAAGCGCTGCAGCAAAGCCCTCTGGCTTCGCGAGATCGCAGAGCGCGTAACCCACCTCCACCGCCGCGGTTTGGCGCGCCTTTAGATCCGCGGCGCTGCGCTGCAGCTCCGCCTCGTCATTAGCCAATAGAAAGACCGCGTCGCCGCGTTCCGCCAAGCGCCGCGCAACGGCGCGCCCCATCCCGCTCGTGCCACCGAAAACGATTGCTTTCATACCTTGTCGCCAAAGAGTCGTACTGACTGCGCGCTACGCAGTCGGTGCCTGGGATCCCACTTTTCGCGCAAGCTTAGGAACGTGGCTAAACGTGGCTCCATGGCCCGGAAATGCTCGGCGCGCGTGAAGCGATCCTTCGACAAATAGATGCGGCCTTTAGCCGCGATCACGAACTCGTTCAAGCGATCGATGATGCGCTGAAGGTCGGGGGCCATGGCCATGTCCACCGCGATGGACGTACCTTCCAATGGAAACGACAGCACTCCTCTGCCTTCCGGACCGCAGTCTTTGATCACGCACAGCGGTGAAGCACCGCCAAGCCTGGTCAAGAGCTGCATGAAGTCACGCACCGCAGGGGCGCCGGCAGCACGCGGCAGCACGCACTGATATTGAGTGAAGCCGCGCGAGCCGTAGGCCCGGTTCCAATCCAAGATTGCGTCGAGCGGATAGAAAAAGGGATCCGGCGCAACGATGCCTGCGCGGCGTCGGCGCACGTGGCGCCAATAGTACGCCATATTGAATAGCTTCGCGGTCACGCGATTCAGCGCAAAATTGGGCAGATCAGCGGGGAAAGACTTTTTCTTCGCCTCCACCGGCGGCGTGGACGGGGCTTCTTCGTGAGTGGCCCAACGCCCTGCCATCATGATCCCGCGACCCATGGATTGGCCGCGGCTCAGGCAATCGATCCAACCCATGGACATAGGAAATGCTGCGGCGGCACGCCCGAGCGAGCCCAAAAACTCATCGACGCCTGGAACGCGTTCGCTTTCCATCCAAAGCCAAGGGCTGCTGATGCGGTGGAATGCGAACTCGACCTCGAGGACATGACCCAGGAGGCCCATACCGCCGATGGTTCCGTAAAACAGATCCGCGTATTGGGTGGGCGAACACTCGACCACGCTGTCGTCCGCTAGGCGCAGGCGGAGCCAGCGGACATGCGCGCCAAAGCAGCCGTCGATATGATGATTTTTTCCATGCACATCACTGGCCACCATGCCGCCGAGCGTGACGTACTTGGTGCCCGGGGTGACCGGCGTGAACCAGCCCCGCGGGATGAACAGACGATTCATCTCCGCCAGGCTCAAGCCCGCTTCTGCGCGGATTACGCCTGTTTTTTCATCGAAGGCGACGATACGGTTGGCAAGCCGGGTCCCCACGACGCGGTCGGCGGCGCTGGCGGGCAAAGACGAATCGCCATACGAGCGACCTAAGCCCCGCGAGAGGCGTGCGCCCAGCGTGGCTCGCTCCAGCGTCTCGCTCAAGAGCTCTTCGCCCGCCGCCGGGATACGCCCCCAGCCAGCGAGCTGCGGCTGGGCGATACCCGGCCGGGCATCTGCGACCTCTGGAGAGAGCTCGAGCGTCGCGGGCGGCCGACCAGTCACGCGAAACGGTATGCCGGAACCCGAGCACCGGCAAGCGGTCAGTTCGATACGCGTACCGCCGGGGTCCACGCGCGCCTGCCGTCTGGGAGCTCGACACGCGCGCGAACATAACCCTCGTCACCGCGAGCTCGATAAACCGCCGGCCCATCGCCTGCCTCGAGGCGCGCAAGTTCTCGGCCACCAGCGCCGATAAAGACCACGATCGCCTGCGCCTGCGCCTGAGCTGGCACGGGCTCTACTTCGTAGCGTTGATCGCGAACCGAGACCCGCTGTAAATCGATACCGGTGGAAGCGTAAAGGTCTCCGAGCGCGAGGGCCGCGCAGATCGGCGCCGGATCCGTTAGCTCACCAAAGGTCGCAATCCAAGCGCGGCCGGGGGTTGCCGGCGGGTCGCTCGATACGTCGATGTGGTGCTCGTCGTCAACGCCGACGCCCATGAAGTCGGCACCGGAGGAGAGCGCGATGTCCCAGAGCGATTCGTGTGACGGATGCGTTGCGTCGCCCGCTGAGTGCACGTATGGATGCCCGCTCGCGATTTCTAGCAATGCGGCGTCGCGCGCGTCGGTAACGTCGGCCGCGGACAACCCCCAATCGAAGTTTGGATGGTTGACGATGGCGACGCCGCCCTGTGCTCGCACTTGGCTGATGGCGGTAGACAAAGCCGCTGCCGCGCTGCCGAACGCCCCGCCGGGAATGCGGGTGTGCGTGCAGAGCGCGTTCACGTGAACTTGCCGGCCATTGCCGGTCATGGTGATCTCCTCGCCTGAGATCAGCACGAATCCCGGCTCTTGTAAGGAAGCGTAACGAGCGGGGTTCGACTGAATGTTGTGATCGGTCAGCGCCAGGAATTGATAGCCGTGACTGCGGTACCAAGCGATGGTTTGCTCGGGGCTGCTGCCGCCGTCGCTCAGCGTGGTGTGGGTGTGAACGTTGCCCTTCTGAAAGTGACTCACGTCGAAGCTGCGTAAAAAATGAGGATGAGCAGCGGCTCCCTGTGTGGATGCGCTACGCGCAGGCGGCTCGACTTGCGCACCCAAGCCCAGGCCACTCAGCAAGCAGACCGCGCTAATCAGAATCGAAACGATTCCTCGGCGGTGTGAAACGAACGGCATTTGCGTGGGGCGGAGCTAGCGAGCGAAGGCCGATGAACGGTGTGCTCGACTATAGCGCCCCGGGCAAGAACCGCCCCCGGGTCCCCCCCGCGCGCGCCCGAGCGGGGTCTGGCTTGACCGTATTCGTGTTAAACTTCCCAGAGATTGCTCGTGATGGGCACGAGCATCGTTTGCCACGATCCGCCCTTGCTGAGCGTTCCCCTGTGAACTTGACGATCATTAGCAGGTTGCTCACCCCTGACCTTCTCAGCCAAATCACCGCCAGGCTGGCCTCCGCCCCGTGGGTAGACGGCCTACAAACGGCCGGCCCCGTTGCGTCCAAGGTCAAACGGAATATCCAGGTGGAGGCCACGAGCCCGGAGGCCCTAGAGCTCGGCGAGCTGATAAAAAAGACGCTCCTTACCAACGATAGGTTTCCGCCGCTCGCCCTGCCACGGCGCATGACGCCCATCCTGTTCAGCCGTTATGAGGTAGGCATGGAGTACGGAGCTCACACGGACGACGCCGTGCGCAGCCGCGACGGGCTGCGCACGGATTTGGCCGCCACTCTGTTCCTGTCCGAACCCGATACTTACGATGGCGGGGAGCTCGTCGTGAACGGGAATAAGGTCAAGCCGGCGGCTGGTGATTTGGTGCTCTATCCAGCGACGACGATTCACCGCGTCGCGCCGGTAACGCGCGGAGCGCGTGTCGCGGCCATATTTTGGGTGCAGAGCTTGGTGCGCAGCTCCGAGCAGCGTGAGCTCTTACTGACGTTGCACGGCGTGCTGGCACGTTTGGGTGATCACCCCGCGGCGCTCAGCGTTTCCTCGGTTCAACAGAATCTGCTGCGCATGTGGGCGGAGCCGTAAAGCTCAGGGCCACACGCCGTCTAGTGCGGTGATGCCGGGGGCGCCGTTGTACAGCCAATCGAGCAAGACGTTTTTGCAGCTGATGGCGTTGATTGCCGCGCAACCGGTGGTGGCAAACGACCCCGACGACGACGCGTACATTCAGTTGCTGTTGCGACGGCGGCGCGCGAGACCGAGCATGCCCAGACCGAAGCTCAGCATGACCGCGCCCCCGCTCCTCTTCGCCGGGGTGACGGCAGATATAGCGCAACCGCCGCTGTCATCGCCGGTGGTCGTTATGGAGCCCGGAGTGCCGGAGTCCGTGCCGGGCGCTTCGCCGCCAGCTTCGACGCTCGACGCGCCGGCTTTGCTCCCGGAGCCTGCCTTGCCGCTCGCACCCGCCTTACTGCTGCCAGTTGGCTCTCCGCCGGAGCCGCCTTCGGCAACTCGCGTAGCCCCCGCTTCGCCGCCCTCGCCGGCTACTGCCTGGGCGGCGCCCTTGCCGCCCGTAGTGGCGGTGAGACCGCCGGTTCCCCCGCCACCATCGACGTTGGCCGAACCGCCCGCGCCTACAGCGGGTGGCGTGGAGACCGCGTACCCAGTGACCTTGTATTTGTAAGCTGGCGCGGTGCCCGTGAGGTTCGCGCGGTCGACCGCGCTCAACATAACCGTAACCTCGGTCCCAACCGGTTGCGCCGGGATGGTGGCGCGGAACAAATCCCCGCCGTACCAAACCGCCGCGAGGGACTCGGTTGCACCACCAGTGATGGTGTAGGTGACCGTTGCGCTCTTTACCATCTGGCCGGTTTCACTAGTAGCCGCGTCGCGCAAGGCGAAGCGAATCACCGTGGGCGTGTCGACGAACGGCATCGGAGTTTCGATGGCGCGGAACGCGGGAGGCGTGTGGTCCGGCACCGAGGGTCCGCCGCCGAGATAGACGCGATTCTGAGAGTTACCGCTCTCGCCGGACCCGGTAATCAAGTCCAGGATGTTGTCGCCGTTGAGGTCGGCCGCGTCGAGTGACAGCGAGGAATCCGAGAACACCGGAATGGCGTCACCGATCATCTGGAAGTGCGCGGTCCCGTCGTTTAGCAAGAACTTCTCACTCCGGCCCGTGAGCGTCGCGACGACCATGTCGTAGTGGCCATCGCCGCTAAAATCTGCGCACTTGACAGCGTTATCGTCAGCGCCGAGCTCACCGATGATGCGGTTTGCGGTGTCATCGGTGAACTTACCGTGACCGTCGTTGAGCGAGAGCTGCATCACGTCGATCGAGGGGGTCGTGGCGGTTCCGCCACCCGGAGCCCAACTCTGGTTGTTGACGGGCTTCGGACCGACGTTATCGAGAAGCATGTCCATATCGCCGTCTTCGTCGATATCGCAGAATTCTTGATTGTAAACATACGGGCCGCGCTTGAGCGGCCAGTTCGTGGAAACGGTCTGAGTCATGCCGTCCGCCGACGTGGTCAGCTTGAAGTTGGTGCCGTCCGCAAAATGGCCATGGCCGTCGTTCAAGAACATGCGGCTGTAGCCGTTGCGGTGATTGACCATGATGTCGAGGTCGAAGTCATTATCGATATCGACGAGATCGACATCGATGGGTCGAACACCCCAATAGGTGATGGAGCCGAATGGAGCTGTATTGGTGACGGTGAAGACGGACGTGCCGGAAGGCGGCGCGTTGCCAGACGCGGGCAGCGTTGGCGGTAAGATATCGGTAGCGGTGGCGTATTGAGGGTCGTTCTGCATGCCGGCGAAAGTGAACTTGCCGGTCCCGTCATTGGTGTAAATGATCGCTCGGTCAACCGTGTTGGTTTGCCCAATGCCCCAATCCATGACGAGGATGTCGGCATCACCGTCGCCGTCGAGATCACCCATGTGCGACGAGCCGGCATGAGACATCAGACCGCTCGGTAGCTGAGTGTCGGCTTTGTTGACGAAGACTCCAAGGGTCGTCTGAATCCATAGCTTATCGAGGTCCACACCGAAGCCGCCGGACTGATAGATGTCGAGGTCGCCGTCGCCGTCGACGTCCGCAATAGATTCTTGACGAAGGCGGTTGGTGGCGCCGCCGAACGCGGTCGGAGTAGCGTTAATAAAGACGCCGGCCCCGTTGTTGAGCAGAACCGTAGACTCGTTGACGGAGCCGATTGGACTGTAAGAGCCGCCGTTTGCCCACAGCTGGTCGAAGTCCCCATCGTTGTCGAGGTCGGCAACCTCCAGCCAATTCGTGTAACAGCCCTTCGTGGTCGACTCCGGACAAACTACGCCGTTCGGCGGCACCGCATGGCCGGTATCATCCACGAAGTATCCGACGGCTTTGGCATCGCGCGGTGCGGCAACTGCGGCCAGCAATCCCACGGTGAAGACGCCCGTCGCGCGGCCAAGCTTCTTCCAGACCGAGCTGGCAGCCGACCCCTGCTGGGCAGCCTCGGCGTGCAGGACCGTGGCCGCCGTGTGCGCCAAGCTAGAATCGATTACCACCCGCAAGTGCTTAACCATTTTCAAGACCGTCCGAAGCTTACACGTTTCTTTAGAAACTGAGCTGAGCTCCGATGGGTCTAACGCTGACGGTGAGCGCCGACCGCCGGTGCATGTCAGGACCATGCCCGGCAGATGACGGTGTAGATGGGCGTCGCCCAAGCCGGAAAGATCTTTGCATCGGTCGACGCTGCTTTCGGCGACGACCTCGGGCCTACGACATTTATGAGGGCTCGATACTGCCCGTTCGGCTTCCTTCGGGTTTTAGGGACGTTTTAGCGGCTTGCTCCTCATTGCGCTGAAGTGCTTCGTACAGCCGGACGGGGCAAAATTCCACCAGCCGGAGGACGGAGACGCAATCACAGATATGCCCATTTGGCGCGCAGCTGCCCTGTTCGAGGGACGAAGTGCCTATTGGTTGGATTAATAGCCGAAGCGTGTCCGAAATAAATCAGCAATGCTAGTCGCTGGATCCTGCCCCGCGTCAGCCCCTCACAAACTAGGCCACCGATGATCATTTCCCACAGAATCTCTGCGTATTTTCTGGCATTCGCCGCCTCGCTCGCTGCCTGTAGCAAACCTTCGCCTCCCGCCCCAGCTGAAGACAGCAAGCCCACCATGTCGGCCGCTCCGGCGGCGAGCGCAGCGCCAATGGCCAGCGCCGCAATGCCGATGCCCACAGGCCCAACCCTGAAGATCGCATACAGCGACTGGCCGGGCTGGGTCGCCTGGGAGATTGCGATTCAGAGGGGCTGGTTCAAGGAAGCCGGCGTAAACGTCGAGTTCAAATGGTTCGACTATGTCCCGTCAATGGATGCGTTCACGGCCAACAAGGTCGACGCGGATTCGATGACCAACGGCGACGCGCTCGTGACCGGCAGCGGTGGCGGCAAGAGCGTTTGCATCCTTGCCAACGACTATAGCGACGGCAACGACATGATCGTCGCCAAGCCGGGCATCAAGACGATGGCCGACCTCAAGGGCAAAAAGATTGGCGTGGAGGTCGGCTTCGTCGACCATTTGCTAGTCTTGAATGCGCTGAAGTCCGCCGGCATGAAGGACAAGGACGTCAAGGTCGTCAACGTGAAGACGGATGATACCCCGAACGCCCTCAAGTCCGGCACCGTTGACGCAATAGCGGCCTGGCAGCCCAATAGTGGGGCCGCCCTGAAAGAGCTCCCGGGCTCTACGCCGATTTTCACGAGCGCCAACGTGCCGGGCTTGATCTATGACCACCTCTGCGTCAGCCCGCGTAGTCTGTCAGAAAATCGGGCCGAATGGCTCAAGGTCGTCAAGGTTTGGTTTCGCGTCGTTGACTTCATCGCCGACCCCGCGAATTTGGACGAAGCTGCCAAGCTCATGAGCGCACGGGTCGGTCTCACACCGGACGTTTACAAGGGGCTCATGAAAGGCACGCATCTCTTGAACGCAGCCGAAAACATGAAGCACTACGCCAAGGGCGAGACGTTCGAGTCCATATACGGCTCAAGCAAGATTGTCGACGAGTTCAATGTGAAGAACGGCGTGTACAAGGTGCCGATGAAGGTCGACGATTATTTCGACTCGACGCTCGTGGAAGAGGCCGCCAAAAAGTAACCGGCGTTACGACGCCAGGCAGCGAAGCTGCTGCTTGGCGTACACCCGGAACCGGCGGTGTGCCCTACGTGACGCCAGAGGAGATCTGCTACGCTGAACGAACCGATTTGCGCGATGGCAGCGCGTAGCGGATCATGTCCGGACTTCGTTCGTTACACTGCCCGCGTCAACCGGAGCGGACATCGAGCGCGGGCGACGCATTCGAATCCGCCGCCAGCGGGATTAAAAGGCTGACTGCAGCGCCAAGCTCGACGCCACCGACAACGAGCTCCCCCTCGAGGCGAGAGGCGATGCGGCGGGCCATGCTCAAGCCGAGGCCGAGGTGTCCGACCTTGCTACTCGTAAATTGAGTGAGACCATGCGGCGGCTCCCCGAAGCCAGGGCCATTGTCGGACACCGTGAAGCGATACTGGTCGCCCGAGGGCTCAGCGCTGACGGTCACTACTCCTGAGCCCGCGGCCTCGCCCGCGTTCTCGATCAAACAACGCACGGCAAACGCAAGTACCTCTCGCTCGGCGTCGACCTCGACCTCGTCGCCCGAGGTGGAGGACAGCTCGACCCGGACGGTGTTCGGGAGGCGTGTACAGGCGATGGCGAGGCGTGCGCACTCAAGCGCCCGTACACGCGCTGTACCCGGCGGACGAGCTGCCTGGATGCGCGCCGACCACAGACTGATAGTCTCATCGGTGCGCTCGACTTCGCGCTCGATCCGATTCAAGAGCTCTTGCAGACGGGGGTCGCGCGCCGAATTGGGCTCAGCCATGAGCTTGCGGCCGACCACGAATGCCAGATTGCGAACCGAGGCGAGGCGGTTTCGCACGTCGTGATTGAGGGGCGCCGTGGCTTCTTCGAGAAGAGCCAAGAGCTCGACCGTGCGCAGAGGATCGACGGCGATCACTTGTCGGTCGCGCCTGACTTCTGCGCGGCTTTCGAGCGCTTCAAATGCGCCACGCCCGCGAACTGATTGACGCGTTCGATCAGCTGCTCGGGGCTGAAGGGCTTGCGCAACATGCCGAGTATTTTTCGGTCTCGATAAGGGACTTGCTCCAATAGCTCAGCCGCGTAGGCGGTGACCAAGACGAAGCAGGGCAGGAGCTGCTGCTCACGCTGGGCGACCGCATTGAAAAAGGCAATTCCGTCCATCCCCGGCATCTGCCAGTCGGCGCACACGACCTGAAATGCTTCTGTGTCGAACAGCTTGAGTGCCTCATCAGCCGAAGGGCACGTGCGCACGTCGAACTGCTCGCTCAGGACGGCCGCCATGCTCTCGAGCAGAGCTTCGTCATCGTCCACAAGCAATACGCGAAGCGGTTCGAGTTCAATCATTCTGCTCCCACACAAAAACCGCCCACGCCCCACTACAGTAACCAGCAAACGCCGGCGCGCGGTCTTTATTCGTAGGGCCTTGTGATTTCTGTCCAATAGGCCAGACGGCACCACTCGACGAGAGCCGGGCAAGTATCGGGAGTCGCGGCGCTCTTGGGTCGCGTGCTGCAAGAACGCAACAAGCGGGGATCTTCGACGGCCAGCGCGCTCCCCCAGGCCCGCTCGCAAATCAGTCGGCCAACCCGGCACGGCGAGGCGCCTTGCGACGAGGTTTCGCGTCACGGTTCGCGGGAGCCGACGAGCTCCACAACGGCCTGATCCACGCTGTACGTCGAGGGAACCCGTAGCTTGGTCGCAGCGACTCGCACGCGCGAGGCCGGAGTTTCGACGAGCAGCCGTTCGAGCAGGCGCTGCGCATACACTTCGAGCAGGCGGTACGGCTCCTCGAGACCTACCTCTACGACTAGGCGGACTACTGCGTCGTAATCGACGACTTCGCGTTTCGTGTCGCGTTTGGGTAGCGCAGACACCGGCAACTCGAGATCGACATCGACCACGAGGTCTTGCGGGATCGAGCGTTCCGCAGCCGAGGCGCCGATGCTCGCCCGAAACCGCACGGCGTTGAGGCGAAGCGTGTACTCGCGGATCATTCTTTGCCGGCCCCCCCCGGTGCTTGCTCGAGCGCGACGATTGGTGACGGGCGCCCATCGGGGCCGACCGCAACGAACACGAAGCGCCCTTGGGTACCGAGCTGGCGCTCGCCTGTCAGCAAATCTTCGGAGTATAACTGTACCTCGACCGCGATCGAGGTGCGGCCCGTACTGACCACACGTGCCAAGAGCTCCACCAGCTGGCCTTGCTTGACTGGCACATGAAAATCGACACGCTCACTGCTTCGTGTAACGACTGCGCGGCGCGCGTAACGCGAGGCTGCGATGAACGCAGCCTTGTCCATCAGCGCGAGCGCTTGGCCTCCGTACAGCGTGCCGTAGTGGTTCGTCTGCTCGGGGAACACCATTTCGATCAGACGCGCCTCCGTCAGCCGACCCGCTTCGATGATCTCGACCTCAGACATCGCCTTCTCCTCGCCTCACCTGCGCGTCGACATGTGCATCCATCGGACGGCGCTTGAACATGGGCGGATTAATCGCTCAGATGAGCGAGGGTTCATAGCCCCCAAAGCAGCGTCGCCCCCAGTGGCGGTGACGTCAGCCGGACCCGCTTCGCCAGATAGCTCCGGCGCCGCGGAACCGGGTACCTTCGAGCCGTAGCTCGAAGGTACGGGCCCGGTTCAGCGTCGCCCCCAGTGGCGGTGACGTCAGCCGGACCCGCTTCGCCAGATAGCTCCGGCGCCGCGGGATGGGGCACCTTCGGGCCGTAGCTCGAAGGTACGGGCCCGGTCGGGGGCGGCATAACTAGAGTAGCCGCTCCCGGCCTCGAGCTGTCGCTCGACGAAGTTGAGCCGTGTCGCGTGGCCGTTCTATCGGCGACGCTTCCGGCGGTCGATGGCGCCGCTCGCGGGTACGCGTGCCACGCACACGGGTAGGTTCGACGATTGCGACAACTCAAACCTTGCTTGGAGGCCGACTATCTGGACCCGCCGCCTGCCGGGTTGCCTGTGGCGGATTGTCAACGGATCGGAGCAAACGACCGTCACTAGCGATGGACTGGTTATTGCTCGAACACGCGACATGAAAGCCATCTGCTTGCTCGCATTCGTCAGCTTGAGCGCGGGTTGCGCTAGGACTGGCGCACCCCCGGTGCAACCTGAGTCGGCCGCGTCCCTCCAGGCTGCCAGCCAGCCCCAAACGGCGGGGGAGTTACGCCATTTTTATCTGTTGTCGCCGGGACCGAATGCGACACTGGTCTTGACCCGTAGCGATCTGTCCGCGCACTAACCTTTTGTAGGACGCGTTGCCGGCGCATCAAGCCGTTCTGTAACGCGTTTGGCACTGCTTTGGGCAGTTCCTCTTTCTCATTGTCTGTGCTGGTATTGCCTAAAGGGGACGGCGAGCCGACCGCACCGACTACGCCGCCCACCAACAACGCACCGAACCACTCGGCCCTACGGTGCCGCCTATTCGAAGCTGAACGGTCGGGCCAGACCCGCGCGGTTGCCGCCGCTGTCGGTAATAGGCTTGCGCGCAGGTTCAAAAGACGCTCTTGGCGCTTCGGTTAGTCGACTGGCCGACTTCCGCCATTGTCGCACAACGCGGGAGAGGGACAGCAACTCCCTAATCAATGAACCGCTTCAAACTAATTCAGCTTCACGAAAGGAAGTAGTCCAATCCCGCTATGTTGTCGAATCAAAGCGGGTTAGGCCATGGGCATGCAGTGATATCGCATCAATAGTCTGATTTTCATGTTGTCCCCACTCGGGTGTTGTGGCTTCACTCCCGGTAGGCGCATGTCCCACTTGCGCCGGAGTTGAGCTTTGACATGTCCTCACTAAGTCGGCTTTTAGTAGTACCGCTTGCAGTGGCCGGCTTGGCCTTATCAATCTTTGCCGGCTGTAGCGATAGCGACGCCATCGGGACCGGCTCTTCGGATGCCGGCGCCGTCGCCGGCGCTGGAGGTGAAACACCATCCGGCGGCTCCGCCGCCATCGGGGGTGGCACGGGAGAAGCAGGGACCGGAGGGACGACGCCAGTCGTAGCGTCCTGCGACCCTGGGAGCAGCGGTTCCAAGTGTGCTCCCTGTAAGCCAGGAACGTACTGTGCTGGCGGGGAAGCCGAGCCAGTTCGATGCGAGCTCGGCACCTTCGATGACGATTTGGACGCGGCCACCCAGTGCGTTCTTCTAAGCGACTGTTCTGCCGGCACCTACCTCGTGAAGGATGGCACGGGGACGGCCAACCGCGTGTGCGGTAAGTGCACCACCGGAACCTTCTCGGTCGATAAAAACGCGCTGATCTGTCTGCAGTACACCGCGTGCAACCCGGGTGCTTACGTGGCCACGCCCGGCAGCGCGACTTCGGATCAGACCTGTTCCGGTTGCGACTCCGGCACTTTCTCGACGCTCGCGAACGCGCCGGCCTGTGCGCCGTGGACAGACTGCCAGCCGGGCACGCACATCCTCAACAGGCCCAGCTCGAAGTTGGACCGCATTTGCGAGGCCTGCGCGGCGGGCATGAGCTCCACTATCCCGAATGTGTCTCAATGCGGACCGCCCCGCGCTTGCGCGCCCGGTACATACCAGATAGCGCCGGCTACGCAGGCGACGCCGCCGACTTGCGCGGCCTGCGTCAAAGGGAGCTCGTGCGTGGGTGGCGTTTCTCTCCCTATCGCGTGCGCCCAGGGCACCTGGGACGATGATGCGAACCCCGCTACCCCGTGCATCGACAAGACGACCTGCGTGGTCGGCACCTCCGTCGCCTCCGAAGGGGACACGCTGACCGACCGGGCGTGCGCAGCATGCACGCCCGGCACGTTCTCCTCGGCCGAGAACAGCTCGACCTGCACGCCTCAGATCATCTGCCCGGCAGGTACCCTGACGGCAGGTCCTGGCACGGCCACGACCCAAACGGCCTGCGCCGAATGTGCATTTGGCAACTTCAACACGGCCTCGGCTTCTACGTCATGTAGCCCGTGGAAGGTCATGTGTGTGGCAGGTCAGTTCTCGAGCCCTCCCCCGTCGATCACGTACGACCGCAACTGTGTCTCGTGCACGCTTGGAACGAATTTTTCAACCGGCGCCAACGCAACCTCGTGCACTGCCGTAGCAACGTGCGGCTTGGGCACCTATCAGGTGGCAGCGCCCACCGCGGCCAGCAACCGCACGTGCGCAAACTGCGCTCCGACCGTAGTCGGTACGCAGACCGTGCAGACCTACAACGCGACAACAATCAATGCGCCGACGAGCGCGGTGTGTATCCCCTACCCGACCAACTGCGTCGCTGGCCAGTACTCGAGCCCGGTCGCAAGCCTGTCGGTTGCCCCGATTTGTGTGCCTTGCCCGGCCGGTAAGTTCAGCGTGGCGACGGTCGGCACCGGAACGCCGACGCCCACGTTGGCGACAACCAACACGGTAGCAGAGTGCACTCCGTACACCGCTTGTACTGCCGGGCAATACGTCTCGACCGTGGGCACTTCGAGCACGAACCAGGTTTGCTCCAACTGCGCAACGGGTACCTTCAATGCGGACACGGTCGATGCGCCCAACTGCACGCCTTATACGATGTGCACTGCCGGCCAGTACGCCTCTACCCAGCCGAGCACGACGGCCGCGCCAGTGTGCAGCGCGTGTCCTACGGGCACGTTCACTTCGGCCAGCAATACGGCACTCGCTTGCACCGTCTGGTCGACCTGCCTCCAAGGCACGTCCCAAACCGCCATTCCGACCGTCGTGTCCGATCGAATCTGCGCGGCGTGCGCGCCGGGCACATTCAGCAACGCGACCAACTCCGCGAGCTGCATGGCCTGCCCGACGGGTCAGTACACGAGCGCGTCGGGTTCGACGACTTGCATCGGGTTCTCGCCCTGCGCCGTCGACTTCTACGTGAGCACGGCCGGTACCCCCACCTCCGACCAAGTGTGCACGGCGTGCCCCGCCGGTCAGACTAGCCCAGGTGGCAGCGTAACCGCGTGTACGGTGACTTGAGCGAGGCAGCGTTCGCTTACAATGGGCGAGCCGTGCGGTATTGTGTAAGCTACGTCGCGCCACTCAACAGCAGGCGCACCTTTTCCGCCAACGCGTCCGCGGAAAAGGGCTTCTCGATGTAGGGCGCGCCCGACTCCAAGGCGCCCGAGCGCTCGCTGGCACCGCCTGGATAGCCGGACATATAGAGGACACGGAGCTTGGGGTACTGCTCGGTCAGCTCACGCGCTAGCTGCGGGCCCGCACACTCGGGCATGATCACGTCCGTGAGCAGCAGGTCGATTGCTTCTCCATGCTCCGCGCACAGCGCGCGCGCATCCGCTGGATAGCGGGCTTCGAGCACGGTGTAGCCGCGCTCGCGTAGAATACGCGAAGCGACCTGGCGCACGGCCGCGTAGTCCTCCACGACCAAAATCGTTCCACCGTGGCCAGGGGTGACGAGGCCAGTGCCCGGCCCGTGGTCACGCTCCGGGCCGTTCCGCAAGCGCGGGAAGTAGATCTTGAACGCGCTGCCGCGACCAGGCTCGCTGAACACACGGATCTGCCCGCCCGTCTGCTGCACGATTCCGTACACGGTCGCAAGCCCGAGGCCGGTCCCCTTTCCTACCCCTTTCGTGGTGAAAAACGGCTCGAAGATGCGACGTTCGGTGTCCGCATCCATGCCCGTCCCGGTGTCCCTGACGGACAGCAGGACGTAGTCGCCTGGCATGACGTTCGGGTGCGCCACCGCATAGTCGGCGTCGTCATCGACGTTGAACGTTTCGATCAGAAGCTGCCCACCGTTGGGCATGGCGTCTCGAGCATTGATGGACAGATTGAGAATCACTTGGTCGAGCTGGCCGGGGTCCGCCCGGATCAAGCCGAGCTCTGGCAGGAGGCGCGTTGACAGCTCGATATCCTCACCGATGATTCGATGCAGCATCTTTTCGATGCCGGACACGAGGTCATTCAACTGCACGTCGACCGGCTGAACCGTCTCACTGCGGCTGAAGGCTAAGAGCTGCTTGGTCAATGCCGCGGCTCGCCGCGCGGCTGACAACACCTCGCCCAAGTCACCACGCGCCGGATCATTCGCCGGCAAGCCATCCCGCACGAGCTCCGCGTAACTTTGGATCACGACGAGCAGGTTGTTGAAATCATGTGCGACGCCGCCCGCAAGGCGCCCGATCGCGTCCATTTTTTGCGATTGACTGAGCTGTGTCTCGAGCTCACGTTGCTGCGTCACGTCGCGGAGCACCGCGACGCCGCCCGAGATCCCGTGTTGGCCTCCGCCGAGTGGTGTGCCCGTCATGCTGACGGTTGCGCCTGGCACGGAAGCATTCTTCACGAAGACTTCTGCCGGAGGCGAGGTTTCACCGGCCATGGCGCGAATCAGTGGGTTTTCAGCAGCCGGCAGTAGATCGCTGCGATTTGCCGTGAACACGCCGTAGTGCCGCGCCCACGTTTCCGGATCGACGTCTTGCGCGCCCATCCCCAAGATTTTTTCCGCTCGTGGGTTGAATAACAGGCACTTCCCTTCGCGGTCGGCCGCCACGATCCCCTCGTTCAGGCTGTTGACGATCGAATCGAGCAGGTGACGCTCGCGTGCCAACTGCTGCGCGAGCCGGTAGTGCTCCGCCGCCTTTCGCACCTTCATCAGCAGGTCGTCCGGGTTCCAGGGCTTGGTGACATAGGCAAAGATTTTGCCGTTGTTCACCGCGCGGATCACCGCTGAAAGATCGGCAAAAGCGGTAACCAAAATACGACGTGCGTCCGACGCGGTGCCGAGCTTGGCCAGCAGCTCGTCACCGGTCATTTTCGGCATGCGTTGATCGCTAATCACGACGGCAATTCCTCGATCATGGCGCACGATCTCGAGTGCTTCTTCGGGGAATCCGGTCTTCAAGATCACGAAGTCGTCGCCCAGCAGGTCCTCGAGCGCTACCAAGATCTCCGGTTCGTCGTCGACTAGCAACACTCGTTCCTTGACGGCGGCTTGCATGATCTTACCGGTGGTCGCCCAGGTTCAGCGGAATGCGAATTATGGCGGACGTTCCACCGGATTCCGAGTCGATAAGGTCAAGCACCCCGCCGTGTTTGCGCGCGATTGAATAGGATGTCGATAGTCCGAGCCCACTGCCGTCGCCCACCGGCTTCGTGCTGAAAAACGGCTCGAACACCCGCTCGCGGAGCCCGGGGGGTATTCCGGCTCCCGTGTCCGAGATGGTAATCGTATACGTATCGCCCGTTCCCTCGGCGCTGATGCCGAGCACGCCGGACCCAGCCATGGCGTCCAAGGCGTTGCAGATCAAGCTCATGATCGCCTGATTCAACAAGCCCGCGTAGCACTCGATCTCGAAGGGCGGGCGGAAGCGAGTTTCGATTCGAATGCCATCGCCGAGCCGATGCCCGAGCATCGTAAGCACCGACTCCACCGATTCTTGCACGTTCATCTGCTTTCGCTCGCCTTCGCCGAGGCGGGAAAAGGTGTGAAGCTTGACTACCAGCTCCCGGATGCGCTCGAGCCCCGGGGAGATCTCGTTCAGCCGCTCGCTTGCGCGCTGAAAGCTGTGTATCGCGCCGTCGGGCAAGTCTTCAGGGAGATGTTCGGCCACGTGACTCAAACAGCGAAGGGCCGTGTCCAAGTGGCCGAGCACGAACGCCAGCGGATTGTTGATTTCATGGGCGATCCCCGCGACCAGCTCCACGAGTGACGCCATCTTGGCGGATTGGACCAGTCTTAGCTGCTCGTCTTGCAGCGCCGCGAAGGCCGCATCGAGCGCCGTGCTCTTGCCCGGTGAACCGTCTGCGCCAGAATCTGCGAGCGCGGCCCGAGAAGCGGCGTGCTCGACAGAGGTGTGGAGAGCGGCCAGGTTGGCCTGAACGCCGTCTACCGCGAGCAACACAGGGCGCAGCTCGGCATCTGAGCCAAACAAGGGCGCCGGTTTCTCGAGCTCGTTATGCATCGACGCAGCATCCTTTGGGCAACTGCGGGTCGCGCGGACGCCCGACTCTCGCCCCGACGATGCGCCCTAGCGATTGACGTGTTCTTAGCGCGTGCGACGCGCTCTCAGCACTCTTTCCCACTCTAATGAGTGAGTGTCTCTGGACGCAGCTCGCACGTCAAGGAAGGACGGCCGACATGCTGGGGCCGTCGAGGGCGAATCGCCTTCCTGCCACAGTCACCGAAAGCGCCCCTCGGCGGCAGCGCCGCGGCCGATTCAGCGATTCGGCGCGTCGCGAGCCCATCGAGAAAGCTCCCCGGCAGGCACCTCTTGGCGGGCTCCCTTTGGAGGTCGGGGCACGTGGTGAGAGCGGCACGCACATGTAACTCATTGTCATCACTTGTCGGGGTGTATCGGAGTTGAAATACCGTGTTTCCGTGAGACGGTCTTCGTCGAACCTGCCATCAACGGCGCCGAACCGTGCTCAATTAAGCCTGGAAATGCCTTAAAAATACGACTCGTTGCCGGAATATTTCGCTCAAGGGCGAGCCAAGTGCCCCGTTCACTAGCGCCAGAGTCGAACGGGATATCCCGTCGCAGGTCGCGACGAACCCGCACGAGGAGACTTTCCATGCGCAACCGTCTGTCCTTCCTGCCCTTTAGTTGCTTGGTCGTATTTTCGCTCGCCGGCTGTGCGGGAACCTCGACCCCGGTAACGTCTGACGACCCGTTCAAGACTGCAGAAGAAAATCTGACGCCCCTCACCACGGGTTGCACGTTCGTCGCCGCCTCGGGGCTGATGACCGTCACCGTCGCCGCGGGCGAGACCGCGATTATCTCACGCCGGGCCGCCGATTCCGCGATCTTGCAGAACGGCGCGTCGTGCGACAACCTGGCAACCAGCAGCACCCTGAAGAGGATACAGGTGACCGGCGCCGCCAGCGGTGCTGCCAAAGAAGTCATCCTGGACTTCACCAATGGCTTGTTTGCCACGGGCACGAGCTCGCTCGCCACTACGGGCATCGTGGTTGACCTGGGCGCGGTGAGCGGCAATACGCTCGGCATCCGCGGCACCGCGGCCATCGATAACATCGCCTACGGGTCCACCGGCGTGAACCTGAACAACGACGCTTTCAAGGACATCAGCATTGCGAACGTGACGACCCATACGGTCTATCTCGGCGACGGTGCCGACATCTTCACAGCGTCCGGCGGGGCCGCCATCGGCACCGCCTTCACCTCCCCGCTCACCGTGTATGGCGGGGCGGGCGCGGATCTTTTCAACGAGGGCGCGGCGTCGACGGCTGGCGAGACCATTTTCGGTGGCGCGGATATCGATACGGTATCCTACGCCGCCCGCTCCGCCGTAGTCACCGTAACCGTCGGCGCGGGCTCGGCCAATGATGGCGTTTCGGGCGAAGCCGATGACATCAAGAGCGACGTGGAAATCGTGACCGGTGGCACGGGCGCCGACGTCCTCACCGGCGCGCCCGGCGTGGCAATCACGCTCAACGGCGGGGCGGGCAACGACACCTTGACCGGTGACACGGCAGCCGACACCTTGAACGGCGACGCGGGCGACGACACGCTGCTCGGCAAGGCCGGCGCCGACACCCTGAACGGCGGCGACGGCGACGACACGTTCGACGAGGAAGCTGCCGCCAATGGAGGCGATATATTCAACGGCGGTAACGGCATCGACACGGTCAATTATTCGGCGCGCACCGCTCTGGTGCACGTGACCATGGACGGCGTAGCGGCCGACGACGGCGCGGCCATGGAGTCCGACAACGTGAAGGCCGACGTCGAAAACCTTCTCGGCTCGGCCTACGACGACGTTATCACCGGCAACGCGCTGAACAATAGAATCAAGGGCAACGCTGGCAACGATACCCTCGCTGGCGGCGCTGGGGATGACGTGTTCGACGAGGGTGCAGCCGCCAGTGGCGGCGACACCATCACCGGCGGTTTGGGTGTCGATACCGTAGACTACTCGGCGCGCACTGCTGTGCTCACGGTCACGCTAAACGCCACCGCGGTGTCTGGCGCGTCCGGTGAGAATGACTCGCTGGGATTGGACATGGAGAACGTGCTCGGTGGCACTCTCGGCGACACCATCACGGGCAACGCTCTGAACAACGAGTTGGACGGCGGCGCGGGCGACGATACCCTGAATGGCTTGGCTGGCGACGACGTTTTGGAGGGCGGCGGCGGCTCGGAGGCCAACGTGCTCGACTGCGGCGCCGGTGACGGTGACATCGGCTTTGGTGCCGGTTCTGGCATGGGCGCTTCGACGACCAATTGCGAGTTCTGATTTGCTCTAGAACGAAGGACTTACACGCCGCACGGATTGCCCGCGCGGCGTTCGCATTTTTGTACCCGTCATGGCTCTGGCGCGAGCCAAGCGATTGACGCTCGAAGGCCGCCAAAAGCAGCGGAATCGACGGCAATTGAGCGAGTTTTCGAGAGCGGTGGGAGGCACGCTGCTTGCTTTGGCCGGTGACGCCATGAAAGCTCCTCTAAATTCGCTCGTATTGTGGTTGATTGCGCTGTCAGCCGCATGCTCGAACCTGGCAAGTTCGGTCGATCCCGGCTCAGGCGCAAACGGCACGGAAGGCAAAGACTCGTCGCACGCCGGCGCGAACGGCGGCGGTCATGACAGTAACGACGGCAGCGGGGCCGCTGCTACCAAAGCGAGTGCGGGCGCATCCGGCAAGGCCGGAGAGAGCGGCGGCGGCGTACTCTCGCTGGCTACCGTCGATGCCCACGTGGTGGGTCGCAATGGCAACGGCATCCGCTTTACGGTGAAGGGCACGCAGCCGGACTCGAAGGTGGCGAGCATCTCCGTCAGCTTTCGAGGCGGAGATGGCAAGCCAGTCCCGGTGTTCGATGGAGATTGGGACGGTAGCCCCGACACGGCGGATGGTCGCATCGTGCTGGACTCGTTGCCGACGGACGCCGCGTTCACGGCCTCGGCCACGATCAGCGGATTGTTAGACGCTACGAAATTGCTCGAGGCAAACGTCGCATTGGTCGACGGCGACGACAATTCATCGGCACAGGTCAGCGCACAAATCCTGCAACAACGCGCGAAAAAGCTGGGGGAAAGCTGCGACCCGAGCTACGTGCTCGATCGCTGCGAAGCGGGCGAGTCGTGCGCGGGGGCGCCCACGGTGTGCACCGCTGGCGTGCCTCCGGTGTTGGCGGAGCTTCGCTACTTGCATGCAACGTACGGCCCGGTGATCCTTGCCCGCGGCACAGACCCAGACGACGACATGGGTAAGTTTCACATCGAGCTCTTGGATGCGAACAACAAGCCAGTGACGGTCGATCTCGACTCCGGGCCGACGACCGCGATCGACACCCAGCCGGCATTCATCTCGGCTCAGGGCACGTTTTACGGCTATAACAAGGGCGGGCTGACGCTCGATACGCAAGTGCCCAAAGTCCGGGTCACACCCGTCGACTCGTTGGGCCACGAAGGCCCGCCGCAATTGGCCAGCATCGCTGCCCTCACGCGCGCGGCCGACGGCGGGGGCTGCGACGCTCGCGGTTTCATCGGTTGTCCCGCCGACGAGGTGTGTACTCCGGGGCTGCCCGTCGTGGTTGGTCGCTGTGCGAAGGGCAAGGGCTTACGTCAGTCGGCATGCGCCGGCGCGCTCAAGCTAGATCCTGCGAAGGGTGTGATCGCCGCCGCTGGCGTGATCGATGGGTCGAGCCTTTGGGACCCGCCTCACAGTTGCACGAACGATCAGAATATCGATCGGCCGGAAGGCGTGGTTCGGCTGCACCTCGCCGCAGCGGTGGCTAAATTGACGATCAGCACGCGGCGGCCCGAAACGAATGTCGACACGGTTCTGTATGTACTGCCGGGTTGTGCGGACGACTCCAAAGACGCCCTCGACTGTAATGACGACGCGCCGACGGGCGGTTTTGCTTCCGAGCTCGTACTAAAAAAGGTGCCTGCCGGAGATTACGCGATTGTGGTCGAGTCGGCGCAGTTAGGCGGGGGCTCCTTTGGAGTGTCGGTGGCGACGGACTGAGAGCACTTATGGCGCGTGCATCGCCAACGGTGGTGGCTCAAGGCGCGCCGCTGCCAGAGCCCGTACCAGGGCCACCGTTGCCGGGTGGTGAGCCGGTGCCCGTACCGCTGCCGGCGCCGATGCCGTTTCCCAGGCTGCCAGGTCCGCCCTCAGCGCTCGTCCCGGGGCCGGTATTGCTTGGACCGGGCTCGGAGCTCATCGCATCGGGCGCGCCCGTCCCTTTACTGACCGCAGCCGCGCTAGCGTCCTTGGGGGCGGGGGTCGTTTCCAGACAAGCGTTGCTCGCAAGCGCCGCCGTGACTAGCAGAAGAGTTCGGATCATGACGGCCTTTTTATCTCGTGCTTGAGCGTTCGAGTGCAACGTTAGCAGAGCGACGGAGCAAGTCACCTGTCTTGGCGCCAGTGGCGGCGCGTAAGCAGATCCCGCCGGCTAGACCCGAGCTCGGCTGGGGCGCTATGGTAATTCAAGAACGTGACAGCGCCCGCCCTGCTGATCGACACTTATTCTCTGTTCTTTCGCGCGCACCACGCGCTTCCGTCCATGTCCACCCAGCAGGGCGAACCGACCGCCGCGCTGTACGGATTCTGCGCATTGATTCTCAAGTTGCTGCGGGAGCAGCGCGGAGCCGCACTAGCCTTTGCGCTCGATGCGCCACAAGCCACATTTCGACACGAGAGCTTCGATGCCTACAAGGCTGGTCGGGGGCCCACCCCGTCCGTGTTGGCGGCCCAATTTGGTCGGCTACGCCAACTGCTCGATGCCCTTGCGGTACCGGTCTACCGATGCCCCGGTTTCGAGGCAGACGACGTCCTCGCAACGCTAGCCAAGTTGGCGCGGGACGAGCAATCCCCGGCGCTGGTGGTCAGTGGGGATCGGGATATGCTCCAGCTTGCGCGCGGGTCGGTGCAGGTCAATTTTGTTGGGCGACGCGGCAAAGATGCGCTGGTGTACGACGCGGCAAAAGTGCAGGCGCGGTTCGGGGTGCCCGCGGAATTTTTACCGTCGTTCATCGCTTTGATCGGGGACCCTTCGGACAATTTGCCGGGGGTACCGGGGATCGGCGCATCTACGGCGAGCAAGCTCCTCACCTCGAAGCGTAATTGCCTCGAGCTCTTGGATGGGCTCGACAGGCTCGAGAGCGCGCGCATGCGTGACATCTTGAGCACGCATCGCGAGCAAATCCTGCGCACGGAGGCGTTGGCTCGGCTGCGCGAGGACGCGCCGATCAACGTAACTGGCACGGCTTGGGCCGTCCCGTCACTTTCGGGAATGCTGGCGTGGGGCGCGCTCTTCGAGGAGCTGGAATTCAAGAGCCTGAGCACGCGCTTGAAAGCGCTGATTGCGTGAATCGGCGCACCGCATCGTGCGCTAAGACATGGCTCGCATAGAGGAGCTCTCATGGTGGATCCCATCCGCATCCAGCGCAGTCGTGCCAAAGGCGCCCGTCTCGTCTCGCCGAACGGCCTCCCGATCGTCTGCGTGACGCGGCCCAGCAAGTGGAGCAATCCCTTCAAGCTCGAGCCGGGCCGGCTGGATGAAGCGGCCCAGCGAAAGCAGCGCGCCGCTTCGGTCGAGAAGTTCGAGCGCGCCCTGCGCGCCGCCGAGCCCATTCTGCCCATCACCATCGCCGCGGTGAAACGCGAGCTTTGCGGTATTAACCTGGCTTGTTGGTGTCCGCTTGGCGAGCCCTGTCACGCGGACGTGCTGCTCTTCTTCGCGAGCCGTTAGCCGTGCGCCACGAGCACGCCGCCAATCGTCGACCACTCTGCCTGTGCCGCTCCGACCGAGATACGATCGATCATCGCAGGAAAGCAGCTGCCCGCGTCGTCCTGGATCACGAAGCGCAGCAGCTTTCCGATTTCAATGCACCCGATGGCGCTGGTGGGCAGCAACGCTTCGAAGCGGGCCCCGCTGCGGCCAACTGGGTACGCGATCTGCAGCGAAGCAAGTGCCGCGATTCGGCGGCCTGAGCGTGTCAGAAGCTTTGCCACGACGATCGGACGAAAACAGGCACGCGAGCTGCATAGCGAAACTCGATGTCTTCATCAAGTGTCGTTTCTCGGGCTTTGATCTCATCGGCGTTGACCGGTGCGGCTACCACCGCTGTAGCGCTCCTGCTTTCTGCGAAGGATACCGGCCACCCTGCCGCCGCTTTGAACGCGACCAGCCACATATTGTGGGGCGACCAGGCGGCAAGCGTCGATGGTGCCGATTACCAACATACGGTCGTCGGCGGGGCGCTCAACGCCAGCGCCGTCGCGCTTTGGTCTACCATTCATTCACTGCTGCCCAAGCCGCAATCGGCGCTCGCCAGGTTGCGGAATGCAGCGCTGGTCGCGGCCGCGGCGTATGTCACTGACTACTATGTCGTTCCGAAGCGCCTGACGCCGGGCTTCGAGAAACGGCTGTCCGGACCAAGCCTGTTTGGCATGTACTTGACCCTTGCGGCTTCTCTCGCGCTGGCCGGCGTTACAACAACCGAGTCCAAGTCGTGAGTGAGTCGGATGGCCTAGAAGAGCCCGACGACTATCCCGGGGTTGCGGGCATGGAACAAAAGCGGCCCGCCCTGACGGCGCCTATCGTCCGTCCCCGAGGCGAGGCCAACGCCGAAGGCGATACGTTCCCACTAAGTGCGAGTCGCCACTTCATCGAGCGGGACGAGACCGCGGGGCTCGTCGGTATCCTATTTCACGCGCAGCAGGCGGTGTTACTCGCGGGCAACTGTGCCGACGACGCGCGAGACGCGAACGATGACGAGCTCGCACTCTTCCTCGAAGAAGCTCAACGTGAAAGCTCGGCACGCGCCGAGCGCGCCAAGCGCTTACTCGCGCAGCGACTCAACCGTAGCGACGCTGCCTCCGACTAAACGCTCACATCACTATAAGTTAGCAAGCCGTTTGCGATGTTGACCGCCTCTTGATACGTTGCACTGCGAGGCTGAAAAGCAAATTCAGATGCCACGACGATCAGGCCCCGGCATTAGACTGATCGCGTGACCATAGCTCGTAACGGTACCTGTCAAAGCACCGCTCGCCCGCGCGTAAACGAAGGAGGGCACCCTCCGCGATAAGCGGCGCGACTTCAGGGTTCGCTTCTATCAGGGGGAACAACGCCTCGCGATTCCAAGCCTGTGAATGGCGGACATCGAGCGTGGCGTGAAGCGCGTAGTAGCGGCGAGCAGCCCCCCCGATACCTAAGCGCTTCAAGCCCGCGTTGACGAGCTCAGATCGCCCCGGCGCCGTCAGCTCGATCACGCCGAGGGCTCCGACCGATTGGTAGGCGTAATGACGAGCCGTCGCCAATGCGACCATCAAGTTTCCGAGCGCAAGTGATTGCCAGACCGTGTGTCCGGAAGTATTCAAGTGGAGTGCGTCGGCGAGGGCCGCCAACATTGGCCCGTGCATCCCGCTTTCTTTTCCCTGGCCCATCTCATCCCAGTAATTACGCGCCAGCTCCAACTTGGCTTGCGCGGGCAGCTTGACTTGTGTCAGCGCGACCAAATCCTCGAAGCCAGCTTCGCCTGCAAGCTCCTGCTGCAGGAACCAACACATCTGTTCGTGACTCGCGTGCTGAGCCAACCACGGAAAGAGCGCATCATTCTGGCCCGGGCCAGTGAGCTTCAGCGACTCGAACCATTGCACGAAGCCCGGGGCGTCCGTGGGGACCCGCTCGACCAGCGGTGCCACCGCCGCGCGCTCCGCTTCGACGAACACGCGTTCGATTCGACGGAGAGAGCATTCCTGTTCCAGCCCGGCCTCAAAGTCGGTAATGCCCAGGCTGGGGCTAAAACGCTCAGCGTGGGAGGCGGCGAGCAGGCGATGAATCATCTCCTCAGGACTGGCCGAGCTGTCGCGATTATGCGTGAGGAGACGGGACATGTAGGCCCCCTGTGCAATGCCGGTGCCAATGTCGGCAGCGTGGAACACGCTTGAAACTCCCGAGTCCGGTGGACTTCGATGTTGAGCTCGCGCCGGCCTGCCCCGGCGGGACCTTTTGCTACCACCGGGTGTCACAGGCGCGGCATGTATTTCCGTTTGCACTTCGCCGTGGCCCGGCGGGGGGTGCAAACCCCCTGCACCCGCGTAACGACCCTCGAACACTCTGGCCGCGTGCCCGGCACCCATTGGCGTGGCGTGTAGCCGAGCACGGTCCGGGCGCCGTCTTGTCTACTCTGGGCGAGAACAGCGCCGTTTAACCTCACCCGAAATTAGTGAGTAGCCAGCGCCAAGTTGTAGAAGCGAAAGGCTCGTCGTGTCGAAGTTCGAAATCAGCGCCGGCGCAGCCCCGCGCGCGACGCACGCTTCGAAGCCATCGAGCAAGTGACTGAGCTCGCCACGCTAGTTGAACGACCGCGTCCGTTCCCTCGAACGGATGCTCCAACGGGTCGGCGCCCACATTGCCGCTGGGAATTCGACGCTGCAAGGTCGCGCGTCGCGGGCGGCTTTCAACATCGCGGCGGCATTCGGCTCTGGGATAGGCAGCAGGTGACCGCAGCCCATGGGTCCCGGGTTCCCCATCGCACCAACCACGGCAATGCGCTCTCAAGCGAGAGCCATAGTCATGCCAAGTTGCCGCGCCTGATCCGGGGCGCACGAAGGCGAGGCGGTCCCTCCCTCGCCCCTGGAATGGCCCGGGGATTGCACCGAGCTGATACCGTGACAAGTGAAATGGAGGCCGGGCGCGCCGGCTGGCCAACGGCCCTATGGCTGGTGCGTCACGGCGAGAGTGCAGGCAACGTCGCACGCGATGCCGCGGAGTCGTCCGGGGCGACACGCATCGACATTGCGGGGCGTGATGTTGACGTGGCCCTCTCCGCACTGGGCGAACGTCAAGCCCGCGCAGTCGGCGTGTGGTTCATGCGCCAGCCTCCTAAAGAGCGACCCACTATCGTGCTCAGCTCGCCGTACAAGCGCGCGGCCGCGACTGCTCGCTTGATCATCGAAGCGGCTCAACTCGAGCAGGCCCGCTACTTCTCGGATGAGCGCCTACGCGAAAAGGAGTTCGGTAGTCTGAATCGGCTGACTCGCGCGGGCATCGTCGCAACCTTTCCCGAAGAAGCTCGGCTCCGTGCAGAGCTAGGAAAGTTTTATTATCGGCCCCCTGGCGGGGAGAGTTGGTGCGACGTGATTCTGCGCCTGCGCAGCCTGATCGAAGAATTGCAAATACGCCACGCTGGTGAGCGCGTGCTAATCGTCACGCACCAGGTGGTGGTCCTTTGCTTCCGATATCTCATGGAAGATTTAGACGAAGAGCGACTGCTCGCGATTGATCGAGCGGGCGATGTAGCTAACTGCGCGATTACGAGCTTTCACGCTGAGACGGGCATGGAGACGCGACGCATGGCGCTCCGCGACTACAACCTCGTCGAACCGGTGGCGGATGCAGGGGAGCCAGTTACGAGCGTTCCGGATCTGGCGGTAAAAAAGTGAGGCGCCAGAGCCCACCCACGCTGATAACGACGAAAGTGCTTCGCGACTGGCCGATGCCCGACATCCATCCAAAACTCGGCAAGGAGGGCCGTGGCAGTGTGCTCGTGGTCGGTGGCTCGGCGCGCATCCCAGGGGCAGTGATCCTCGCCGCGACGGGGGCGCTGCGGGCGGGCGCCGGCAAGTTGCAGATCGCGACTGCGCGCTCCGTGGCGGCGCACGTCGCAGTGACGGTGCCGGAGGCCTGCGTGATTGCCGTCCCTGAGACGCGGCAGGGTGAGCTCGCGCGAACCTGCATCAACTCCTTGAAGTCGCAGCTCGCGGATGCCGACGCCGTTTTGGTTGGGCCGGGAATGATGGATGCTCGAGGCGGGGTCGGCGTGCTCGAGCACTGTGTGCGCGCGAACACCGACATGTCGCTGATTATCGACGCGGCGGCGTTGCACGTTTTCGATGCGCATAAGCCACTCGTCAAGGCGCGCTCGGCAGAGGTCATCGCCACACCTCATGCGGGCGAAATGGCGAAGCTTTGGGGCTGCAGCCGCGCGCAGGTCATCGCGCGACCGCTAGAAATTGCCCGTGAAGCGGCTTCGACGCTGAACGTCGTCATCGCACTGAAGGGCGCCCAAACGTTCGTGGTTGCTCCCGACGGAACGGCTTACCGCAACACCGCGGGCAACATCGGGCTCGGCACGTCCGGCTCCGGCGACACACTGTCGGGGGTCATCGCAGGACTATGCGCGCGCGGCGCAAGCGCATTACAGGCCGCCGTATGGGGCGTCTACCTCCATGCAAAAGCGGGTGATCTTCTCGCGCGCCGCATCGGCGCGCTTGGGTTTTTGGCTCGTGAGCTACTCACCGAGATCCCGCAACTCATGGTCAAAGTTTCACGCTAACCGCACTGCGCGCGCCCGACGCGCCATGGCGGATTGGGGCACGGGCGCGCTCGCGAGCGGGTCGCGAGCGCGCTGCGGCTTTCGCCAGCTCAATTTTTAGCGCCGCCTGGCTCCGCCATTTTGCGATGTTGCTCGGCCAGCATTTCGTTTGGCAGCACGTGAGCCACCGTTGCCTGCAACTTATTTTTCCAGCCCGCAATGACGTCTGTCTCGCCCTTCATCATCGCGTCGAAGCCGACCTTGGCGACCTCCTCGGGCGGCTGCTTCTTACCGGTCCCGACCTTGGTATCCATCATGTCAGCGCGCTCGAAGAAGTCGGTATCGGTCGCGCCAGGCATCAAGCAGGTCACGGTAATGCCAGAATCCTTGAGCTCAGCGCGCAGAGCCACCGAGAACGAATCCAAGAGAGCCTTGGTGCCGTTATACACAGCTTGAAAGGTGCCGGGCATGACCCCGGCGATCGAGCCAGTGATCAAAATTTTTCCTTGCCCTTGTGTACGCATGTCGCGCCCGAACCGCTGGATCACGTACAATGTCCCGGTGACGTTGGTGTCGATGACGCGCCTCACCTCTTCGAAGCTTTGATCTAAGAACGCGTGACCGAGACCACGGCCGGCGTTGGCGAGCAGTGCGCCCACCGGACGACCCGCAGCAGCGGCGTAGAGAGCATCTACGCCTTGCTCGGTTGCCAGGTCCGCCTCGATCGCTTCCACCGCTACATCGTAGGATCGCAACAACGTAGCGGCTTCTTGAATTTCTGGCTCGTCGGCGGCGATCAAGAGATCGAAGCCGTTCACGGCGCAGCATTTGGCGAGCTCGAGACCGATACCGGACGAAGCACCGGTGACGACAGCGAGGGGTCGAGACTGTATTGCCATTGGAAAACTCCTTGTGGTGAATGCAACAGCGGCAATGCAACGCACATTCCAAAAAGGCGCGCGCTTTCGCGACGCGCTCAACGGTTGCCGAAGATACCGGACAGCTCTTGCGCCGGAACCGTCTCGAGCTGCGCGTAATTGCATTGGGCGACGGGCTTATCGGTACGAAAGCGTCTAAATTGCGCGGTGTGACGAAAACGGCCGCTCTGCATATGGTCATACGACACCTCGACCACGAGCTCAGGGCGAAGCGGCTCCCAGGACAAGTCTTTGCCTTGGCTCCAACGGCTCTTACCGCCGGGCATGCGCTGCTCTTTCGCGCCCATGCCAGGTAGAGAATCTTCGGCCCAAGCCCGCCACGGGTGCGCGGCGAGCGCGTGCTCGCGATAAGGCTGGAGGAACGAGACGAGCTCGCGCCGCTTCTTGTCGGTGAAGCTCGCACACACGCCAACGTGCTGTAAATCGCCCGCGTCGTCGAATAGGCCTAACAGGAGGGAACCCACCGCTTCTCCCTCTCCTTTCTTGTGCCATCGAAAGCCCGCGATCACGCAGTCGCAGTCACGATCATGTTTGACCTTCAACATGACGCGTTTGTTCGGTTCATAAGCGCCATTGTTTGCTTTGGCCATGACGCCATCGAGGCCCGCCCCCTCGAAACGTTTGAACCAATCCGCAGCCACGCCGCGATCCGTCGTCGCCGGCGTCAGGAAAAGCGGCGGCCGGACATCCGCAAGCACCGTTTCGAGCCGCTTCCGGCGCGCCTGGTAGGGCTCTGAGCGCAGGTCTATAGCGCCCTCGCAAAGCAAATCGAAAAACACAATCGCCGCGGGGATCTCCACGGACAGAAGCTTCACGCGCGACGCCGCTGGGTGCACGCGCAGCTGGAGTGCGTCGAAGTCGAGAGTCCCGCCCCTGGCAATCACGATCTCCCCGTCGCACACGCACCGCTCGGGAAGCTGCGCGCGAATGGGCTCGAGGAGCTCTGGGAAATAGCGGTTCAATGTCTTTTCGTCGCGGCTTTGCAGCAAGACCTCTTCGCCATCGCGAAAAATCAGCGTACGAAAGCCGTCCCACTTCGGCTCGAAGGTCCAGTTGTCCCCGGCTGGCAATTGCTCCACACGCTTGGCCAGCATGGGCAAAATCGGTGGGTTGACGGCGAGCCGCATGGCAATCAAGAGCCGTTCAAGAGAACGACCAAGCCGTCATCCCCCATGAGAGGGACCCGCTGGTTAATCGGCTCGCCTTCGCGCGCGCGGTCGGTCGCGACGACCACCGTGCCCACTGCGTCCCGCTGGCTGAAGAGGTGCGAGGAGTGTCCCAGGTTCAACACGATTAGGAAGCGACGCCCGTCCTGCTCTCGAATGTAAGACAGGACCTCCCCTTGCGTGGCGACCGGAGTGTAAGAGCCAGCATTGAGAGCAGGCTCCGCGCGCCGTAAGTCGATCAGACGGCGATACAGGCCGAGCATCGAATCGGGATCCTGTTGCTCCACGGCCACGTTACAGCGCGCATGTTCCATGGACACCGGCAGCCAGGGTTTTCCTGTCGTAAAACCTGCGCCCCGGCCAGCGGACCATTGCATCGGGGTTCGCTGCGGGTCGCGGCTCAGTCCCACGTTCTTGCCTTGCGGGTCTTCCGCTTCCTCTGGCGTGATGACCCCGTCTCGCATGCCGATCTCGTCGCCGTAGTAATGGGTGGGCGTACCGCGCAGGGTCATCAAAAGCAGCGCCGCCACGCGCGCCTGAGCGAGGCCAACGCGGCTGGCGATGCGTGGCTGGTCGTGATTGCCGAGCACCCAATTTGGCCAGGCATTGAGCGGCAGCGCGCCCTCGTACTCGCTGACCGCCGCCGCGATTTGCGTCGCGCTCCAGGGCAGGGTCACGAGCTGAAAGTTGAACGGTAAATGCGCGCCGTCTTGCGCAGCACCGTAGTAGCTAACGAGGCGATGGATGGGCAAGTAGACCTCGCCGATCAATACTCGCTCGGAATAACGGTCGAGCAGAGCGCGCATCTCGCGCACTATTTCGTGCACCTCGGGTTGGTCGGTCGAGTAGACAGGTAAGAGCGAGTTGTACGGGGTCTGCCCGCTTACGTAATCCGGGTTTTGGGGATTGTCGCGGTAGGTTCCGTCTTTGATCAAGTGCCACAGCACATCCACGCGAAAGCCGTCCACCCCGCGATCCAGCCAAAACTGTAGAGCGCCGTACATGGCCGCGCGCACCTCCCGGTTGCGCCAGTTCAGGTCCGGCTGCTCTTTCAAGAATGCGTGGCAATAGTACTGCTGGGTTTCGGGGTCCCAGGTCCAGCCCGGCCCTCCGAAGACGCTGAGCCAATTGTTCGGCGGCGAGCCGTCGGGTTTCGGATCGGCCCAGAGATACCAGTCACGTTTAGGGTTCGTGCGAGAGCTGCGCGACTCCAAGAACCACGGATGCTGGTTCGAAGTGTGGTTGGGCACGAAGTCCAAGATAATCTTGATCCCGCGCTGGTGCGCCGCTTCGATCAAAGCGTCCATATCCGCCAACGTGCCGAACAAGGGATGGATATCGACGTAGTTGGCGACGTCATACCCGTGGTCGGCCATCGGCGATGGGAAGACGGGAGACACCCAAATTGCATCGATACCCAGCCATTGTAGATAATCGAGTTTGGCGTGAATGCCCGGCAGGTCGCCAATGCCATCCCCATTGGAGTCCGCGTACGAGCGCGGATACACCTGATAGACAATGCCTTTTTGCCACCACAAGGTCATGCGCTCGATTCCTCTTCCGCGCGTTCGGACCCACGCTTTGGTGCATCTTTGGTCGTAAACAAAATCGTCGAGCGGGCGGGCAGAACGAGCTTTCCCACCTGCCAGGGGGGGCCATAACTCTGTCCGCCGTATCTCACGTCCTCCGTCGAGAGCAGCACGGCCCACAGCGTGTTGGGCGGCGGCGCGAGCAACGGTTCCGCGATCGGTCGAAGCTCCAAGTCGCCACCCAAGTTGGTGATCAGCAGCTGGTCGCCCTGGTCACACAGAAAGCGCAAGGCCAGAACCCGATCGGCGAGCACCGATCCATGCATGCGTGCGGCGAGACGCTGCTTGAGCGCGGGTTGCTCTCGGCGTAGCCGCAACAAATCCTTATGTAGCGCATACATGGCCGCGTTCGTTCGGCGTTCGGAGAAATTCAGCTTGCAGCGCTCGAACGTGGACAACTCTGCGGGGCGCGCCATCTGTTCTTGCGCTTGGCGCGCCGCCGCGGACGGAAATTGTTCGAGGAACTTGCGGCGGTCTTTATCCGCGGACGCGCGCAGCTCCCCTTCATGGTCGGCAAAAAAGTAAAACGGCGCCGAGGACGCGAATTCTTGTCCTTGAAAAAGCATCGGGGTCGGCGGTGACAGCAACATCAGCGCGGTGATGGCCCGAAGCTCGGCGGCGCTGGTCAATCGATCGACGCGGGAGCCGGTGACGCTATTTGCAATTTGGTCGTGGTTTTGCAAATAAGTGACGAAGTGGCGGGCATCCAAATCCAATGCCGGGGTCCCGCGCGTATTCTTCTGCCAATAATAGTGCTGTCCTTGAAACAAGTACCCCCACTTGAGGCCCGAGATCAGCTCCTGCGGCGTGCCGCGATAATCGTTGTAATAGGCTTCGTGCCGACCGGTGAGCGCGACCATTGCCGAATGATGGAAGTCGTCGTTCCAAAGGGCGTCGATCCCATATCCGCCGGCCTCGGGAGAACGCACGAGCTTGGTTTCTTGCGGCTCGTTCTCGGCCACGATGAAGATGCTTTTGGAAAGCGCCTCGCCGCCACGCCGCGCGGCCCGCACGATATCCGCGAGAACATGCGGCTGCGATTTGTCGAAGATCGCCTGAGTGGCGTCGAGTCGCAGACCGTCGAAGTGGAACTCTTCGATCCAATAGCGGGCGTTCTCACAAAAAAATTCCCGCACGGCAGGGCTGCCGGGTCCGTCGAAATTGATCGGATCCCCCCAGTCATTCTGGTAGGCGTCGCTGAAGTAATCGCGCGAGAACATCGAAAAGTAGCTGCCGTTCGGCCCGAAGTGGTTATAAACTACGTCTAAAATCACACCCAAGCCGTGCGCATGGGCCGTAGCTACGAGGACCCGTAAGTCGTCGGGCGAGCCGTAAATTTGGACGGGCGCCCATGGGTTGACACCGTCGTAGCCCCAGCCGAACCGGCCCGGAAAGCCGTTGATTGGCATCAGCTCGATGGTGGTTATTCCGAGCTCGGCGAGCTCGGCGAACTGAGCCGCGGCTGCTCGATACGTGCCCTCCTTGGTGAAGGTTCCCAAGTGAAGCTCGTATATCACCCGCGCATCCGGGCTTTCTTCGAACCCGGAGTCTTGCCAAGCAAAGGTCGATGACTCTACGACCTGGGATGGCCCATGAGGGCCTTCGGGCTGAAAGCGCGAGGCGGGGTCGGGATACAACTTCGGCTCGTCGTCCAGCCGGAACAAGTATCGGGCTCCGCCGCGCATGCCGGTGACGTGCCCAGAGTGATAGCCATTCTCTTCGAGCAGCAGCAGCTGCTCGGGGCGATCGCCGCTACAGTCCACAACGGAGACTCTTTTACGGTCGGGCGCCCAAACGCGGAAGAGCGTTCCGCCTTCTTCTACCTCCGCACCAACCGCGAAGCGCCGAGCAGATGTCGTTGGACTCATAGCCAGTGCCGCGCGATGCAAGGGTCGCGCCGTAGTGGCTGGTTATTCCTCACGTTCGGCATTCGGCAAACGTCGCGGGCAGCGCTCGCGGAGCTCGACCCCAGGGTCGCCAGGGTATGCTTCATGCGCTATTATCGAACGATGACCATGGAACTTGGCACGCGCGCGGCGCCGGCGCCTGGCGCGTTGCTCGAGGACTACGACCCGGCCCATCAGCTCCCTGTCGCCGGGTATGCCGCTCTTATTTCGGTGTGGGGCGCGTTGATGGGCGCCGTGCTGGTCACGAGCAAGCCGGCCTCGCTTCATCTGCGCACTGGAGACACGCTGCTCGTGGGAGTCGCCACATTTCAATTGACTCGGATTATGGCCAAAGACCGGGTTTTGGCGCCCGTGCGCGCGCCCTTCACGTCTTATCAAAAACCCGCCGGCGCGGGGGAGGTGGAAGAGAAAGCCCGCGGCACCGGCCTGCGCAAAGCCATTGGCGAGCTACTCACCTGCCCATACTGCCTCGCGCCCTGGGTCGCGAGCGCGCTAGCGTTCTTTCTCGTCAAAGCGCCACAAAAAACGCGCTGGCTCGCCTCGGTCTTCGCGGCCGTGGCTTTGGCAGATGTCTGCCAACAAGGTTATTCCGCTTTGAAGCAGCTTTCAAAATGAGATCCAATCACTAGTGACACCTATGTCTGACGAGCCCGTCGCACCGCCCGCTGCCCTGTCGCCGCTCGATGCCGCTAATCGGGTCTTCGCGAAGACCTACGAGAGCTCGCGCGAGGCGGCGCAGGACGAGGTGCCCGTCCTCGTGCTCATGCCGGGGGAAGTCGTCTTACGCCGCGGAGCGGCGCGTAGCGCATCTCCGGTTTTCCGAGCCTCGTTTGCAGCGGCGAAAGACGTCGCTCACATTGCGGTGGCTCTGTTCGCGCTCACTGCGCGCGATCGTCACCTATCCGCAGAAAGCTTGGAACGGGCCCGGGGCTTACGCAAGCATGCGTCACAGGCGCTCGACCAGCTCCAAGATCCAGCATTGAGCAGCGTCAGCCGGAGCCTTTTTAGCGTGCTCGAGCTCGCTGCGCAGTTCGCCACCGAGGTCGTGGAAAATCGCGGAGCCAGCGCGGAGGACCGCGCCGCATTCGCGAGCACCGTGGGCCCCCAGCTCCTACGGCTCACGGCGCTCGCGACGGGCGAACAGATCGCCGAGCTACATCGGGCCGTGGAGTCTCTGCTCGCGCCACTTCCAAGCGCGGAGCGCGCGCGGGTGCAGGTCGTCGTGGTCGGCGACCATCAGGCACGGGCCCGCAGTCTGGGCATGCAATACTTCCAACGCCGGCTGGGCGAAGGTCCCGGGGAAGACGAGCGAGTCACCTACGGTGAAAATATCGTGGACGAGGAAGAGGCGCTCGCCCTCGTCGGGACGCGGCGATTGGACCGCGTCATCGCGGCCGCCTTTTTTGGCGACGCAAAACGATTGCAACGGGACGTCCTGGGAGACGCCGCCAAGGCTTGCCTCGAACAGCTCGACTTGCCGCCGCTTTGAGCGGGCGACGCAGCTATGAGCATCAGCGGTGAGCTGGCGCAAGTATGATCAATCGACGAGCGACGTAAGCGGCAACGTTTCCCGGCTCCCTCGCTTCCCCTCGCCCAATGGCGAACAGGATCCCGCCGCATTGGGTCCAGGTAGCGGTGTCGATGGATTCGGTGCCGTCCAAGAATACCGGCGCGTCATCTCGGCGCTCTTGAGTCGGGACCTCGAGGGCCCGAGCCACCGCGATCAGCTCCTGTACGGCCGACTCCGATTTCAGAGGATCGTTGAGATCAGGGGTCAGGCGTTCAAGCGCTTCAATCAGGTCGCTACGCGACGGGGTGTTCATGATTGCAATACCTTTCGGCGAGCGCCCGCTCCCCTTGTGCCAACCCGTGCCGCGATTGGAGACTGATTGTAGACGAAAATTGGTTTGCCCTCAGCGCTGCAATGCGCCTCACACGCGGCAACTTGCGACGTTCAGTTAAACTAACGGCGCGAAGGTTCACGACCATTCGCCGTACGCAAGGCGGGGGCCAGATCCATTGGGGGGGGCACGTTGGATTCTCTCATCGCGATCCCAAATTTCGACATCCGGTAACGAATTTGGTCTCTAGTCAGACCCAGCAACGCCGCGGCGCGAGTTTGATTGTTCTCCGCGAGGCGGAGGGCTTGCACCAGCACGTCGCGTTCCAGCTCGGCCAAATCGATGCCGGCAAGTGGCAGCCGAAAATCGATTCCGGTTTGCGTCAGCTGAAATGGCGGTAAATCCTCGGCTTCGACCGCGCCGTGCTCGCCGCTCAGGCCGCACCGCTCGACCAAGTGACATAGCTCACGCACATTGCCAGGCCAGTCGTGGTCCCGCAGTTTCCGCAGTGCGCCTTCGCTGAATCTAAGCGGCTTCGCCCCGTAGCGGCTCGCGGTATTTTGCGCGAAGTGTGCGGCGAGCGGGGCGATATCCTCCGCGCGGTCGCGCAGCGGCGGGATCTCGAGCACGAATGGAAAGCGATATGCAAGCTCCGGACGGACGAAACCATCACGCGCGGCGCGACCAAGATCTCTGCTCGAGGAGGCAACGAGGCGCACCGAACGCGCCGACTCGTTGACATCGCGAAGCAGGCGCAAAATATTGGCCTGAACGTCAGGTGACGTCTCGCCGATCTCATGCACGTAGATCGTCGTTCCAACGCCCGCCAAGAGCTCACGACGCGCACTCGTTGCATCGAGTATTTTTGCGATTTTTGCGTGCGCATTCGCGGCCTCCAAGATCACGAACTCGCCGTCTGGATAGGTCGAGTCGTGCAGCGCTTTGGCGACGTGGCGCTTTCCCGTGCCAGTCTCACCCCGCAGAAGCAGCGCGGCGCGCGGCTTGGCCGCAAGCTGGCCAATCGTGGAGGCCAAACGCGCCGCCGGCTCGCTAGTCCCGATCAGCGCGGCGGGAGTCGTCGCGTGCCGACTGCTCGCCGACGAGGGGGCTTCACGCCACGCTTGCCGAACGCGATCGATGAATTCGTCGAACGTGAAGGGCGCGCTGACCTCACCTGAAACGTCTGCGCACAAGACCGCCGCTTGCGGCCGAAGGTCGTCGACGCGCTCCGCGAATACCTTCGTCGTACAAATCTCGTAGCCTTGCTTGGCCAAGCACTCGATGATCTCGGTCGTTTCTGGCTGAGTGCCCACGACCAGCGCGCGTTTCATGACACCTCCGACGACGCTGGGACACGGCGCGCCTGCCCGACCATGGTGCACGCGCCATGCCCGGGGTTGCGTGGAGCGCGCACTCAAGGCGCAACACGCGGCTGTCGTTCGTCGAGTAGAGCAGGGCGGCCCTGCTCCACTTGCCTACGTCGTCCGTCTCAGAGCCCTGGCGGATCCATTTCCCGCTCGTGATGGCGGTGCCGCGCAATGGCCTTGATGAAGTCGGGCAGCGCCTTGGCGGCCGCATCGTACTTGCCCACGAGCATGCCCGGGTCGGGACTGCCCGAGGGTAGCAAAGTGGGCGCGCCCGCCGTTTGAAGCAACGAGGCAGCGTCGCTCAGAGCCAAAATGGGCTTTGCGTGTCGATATTGATCTTTGATGAACTCGAGCACGTGCCCGAGACTGGCGAGGGTGGCCAGCGCTGCTTTGCCGCCGGGTATGGCGAGCGCATCGAAGACCACCGAGGGCATGGTTTCCAGCGTGGCTTCGACTTCGATTCGGTCGCCGGTTTCCGAGCTGACGCTGCCCAATCGGGCCCCGACATAGCGAGGAACCGCGCCCTGTTCGGTCAAGCCGACATGTAAGGCGCGCGCGGCCTCGCCGTCCACACCATTGGCGACCAAAATCGCAATGCGGCGAGTAGCAATGCTGCCATCACCTGGGTGAGCCATCAAGGAGAGCGCCGGCGACACTTCCACTTCCGGTTTCGTCACGCTCTTCAGCACCTTCGGGGCGGGCTTCGGCATATCCATGCCGAGCTCGATGGCGAGCTTGCGAGCCAGGCCGGAATCCACGTTGGCCAGGATCGATACCATGCGTTCCCGGATGGCGGGCGTCTGCACTTTGGTCAGCTCGAAGCGAAACCCACGTAGGATGTGGGCCTTCTCGACCGCGCTTTGACTGTTGAAAAAGAGCGTGGCCTGCGTGTAGTGGTCAGCAAAGCGCTCCGGCTTTCCGCGCACCTTGTCGTCCTCGATGTGCTCGCGGAAGGAAGTGAAACCTGCCGCACCGGCTTGGAACGGGCAGCCCCCACCCAGCGAATTCGGCTCGTAGGATACCCGTCCTCGGTTAATCGCCTGGCGGTGCAGGCCGTCCCGTTGATTGTTATGGGTCTGAACAATCGGGGCGTTGATCGGAATCTCGTGGAAGTTTGGGCCGCCCAAACGGGAAATCTGCGTGTCGACGTAGGAATGAATGCGGCCGGCCAATAGCGGGTCATTCGAGAAGTCCAGACCAGGAACGATGTGCGCCGTACAAAACGCCACTTGCTCTGTCTCGGCGAAAAAGTTGTCGGGGTTGCGATTGAGCACCATCTTACCCACCGGCGTCAGCGGCACGAGCTCCTCCGGCACTAGCTTCGTCGAGTCCAGTATGTCGAAGCTGAAACCTTCGGCCTGCTTTTCCGAAAACATCTGGAAGCTGAGCTCCCACTCTGGGAATGCACCCGCCTCGATCGCCTCCCACAGGTCTCGGCGATGAAAGTCGGCGTCGGCACCCGCCAGTTTGACGGCCTCGTCCCAATCCAGTGAGTGAGTGCCGGCAACCGGCCGCCAATGAAACTTCACGAACGTCGCTTTGCCTTGCTCGTTGACTAGACGGAACGTGTGCACGCCAAAGCCCTGCATCATGCGGTAACTGCGCGGCAGAGCGCGATCCGACATGATCCACATCAGCATGTGCACCGACTCCGGCATCAGCGAGACGAAATCCCAAAATGTATCGTGCGCGGTCGCCGCTTGCGGGATGCCCATATGCGGCTCGGGCTTCGCGGCGTGGATCAAGTCCGGAAACTTCATCGCGTCTTGAATGAAGAACACGGGGATGTTGTTGCCCACCAAATCCCAGTTGCCTTCGTCGGTATAGAATTTCACGGCGAAACCGCGCACGTCTCGCGCGGTGTCGACCGAGCCGCGCTCGCCCGCAACCGTCGAGAAACGGACGAAGACCGGCGTTCGCTTGCCCGCTTCCGCAAACAGCGATGCCCGCGTCACGTTCGTCATGGGCTTGTAGCATTCGAAATAACCATGGGCCCCGGAGCCACGAGCATGGACGATGCGCTCCGGAATGCGTTCGTGATCGAAGTGAGTGATCTTCTCGCGGAGGACGAAGTCCTCGAGCAGTGCGGGCCCGCGGAGACCTGCCTTGAGTGAGCTCTGATTGTCCGAGACCGGCACGCCCTGGTTGGTCGTGAGCACGCGGTCGCTGGCATCGGTCCGCACGCGGTCGAGCGGCAGCACGCCTGGGTTTACGCCGAGGTTTGGCTTGCCAGCACCCACTTTTGCCGAAGCCGTCTGCTCCGTCAGCGTGCTGCCCGTGACGCTGGGGCTCGCAGGCTTTGCGGTTGCGCCGGTCTGGGGTTTGGCGGTGGCCTTGCCGTACTCACCGGCCTTGTTCGGATTGAAGGGCATGGCGGCGACCAACTCTTCGGTGCCTGCCATCTTTTCAGCGAGCGCGTCGGAAGAGCCGCGCTTGCTGCCTCGCGCGGGACCGCTAACGGTGGAACGCGCGCTTGTGGTCGAGCCGGAAGCTGGGTCGCTCTTGGCGAGGGGCTTTCCGTCAAAAGGTTTCTTGGCGGCCATTGGGAAGGACTCCGTTTCAACGTGTGAGCTGAGAAGTGGAAATGAGATCGAACGTGAACGACGCGCGAAGGCGTCTCCGGCTCGACGGGTGGCGGGATACTGCACGGGATCAAACAAAGCCGACAACGAATAAAGGGCGCGGCCATCGATTTACTAGCTGGGGCGTGTTGCACCAACGAGGCTGATTGCGACGTACGGAGCGGCTAATGCTCTGTTTCGCTATGCTCATTCTGTGACGTCTGTAGCGCTGTTTAGCCTTGGTCTAAGTTTGGCCGGGGCGGTGAGTGGGCCGTCTAATTACAAGCTAGAAGCGACGCGCGCCGGTCGAAATTTGTTCGCAAGACCCGCGACGGGTGTGAGAAAGTCCCGACCCAAGTCGCATGAGCCAAGTCGTCAAGTTCGTTTATGACACCGGAATTCGCAGAAAACTTTTTCATAATGTCCGCCTGCGCGGCACTTGGGATCCGAAGGGAAAGCTCAGCCAAGCTTGGGCAGAGAGCCCGATGCGCGAGGTCGCCGGTCCCGACGGCGCATGGACGTACGAGGCCCATGTCGAGCTCGAAGAGAACGAGCGCGGCAAAGAGTTCATGTGGAGTGTGCTTCATGACGGGCCGCTCGGGCTCGACCGACAAGGCGTCGTCAACGAACAGCGAGGGGAAGGCCACGAAGCTCTCCATCGCACCTTCACGCTGACGGCTGGCGTCGATGAGCAGCGCTACTACCTGACGCACGTGCGTCGCTTGGGCGCTCGTAAGGTGCGGATACCCGGCGGCGATGGATGCGGCCTGCGCTTCGCCGTGTGGGCACCCAATGCGCAGTCGGTCGAGGTCGTGTTCGGCGACCCGAGGCACGGGTACATCGCCGACGACGGCACCGGCATCGACCCGCAGCGGCCAGTGATCGAGCTCGAGAGGACAGAAGACGGAGTATGGATCGCCGAACCCGGTAAACACCCCGAATTGGCGCGCTTCGAAGACTTCGCCGGAGCGCCTTACATGTACCGGATCCGCCAGCAAGACGGCGAGCTCGCCTACCGGACGGACTTGCATTCGCGCGCGCAGCTCGGCACCGGCGACGCGAATCCGGAAGGCGCGGCGTACGCCGGCACCCCCGCCGACTTGAACGGCGTGGTGGGTTGCTCTTTAGTCGTCGACACGGAGGTCGTGCAGCCGCACTTGGTGCCGAAGGCCGACGACGTCCCGATCCCGGAGGACGAATTTTGGCGCGACGAGTTCAATCACGCAACGCCGTTCCCGCACCGCATCGACGACATGGTGATCTACGAGCTCCACGTCGGCTCCTTGGGCTTCGGCGAGGATCGTCCGGGCAACCTAGATGACGCCATTGCGTTGCTCGATTATCTCGGCGCCCTCGGCGTCAACGCCATCGAGCTTTTGCCCATCGCGGAGGCCAGCGGCACGAAGACCTGGGGCTACGGCAACTCTCACCACTTCGCGATCGAGTCGAGCGCAGGCGGCCGCGATAAGTTCCGGCACTTCGTGCGCGCCTGTCATCAGCGCGGCATCGCCGTGATCGTGGACGTAGTGTACAATCACTACGTGCCCAACGGCGAGCGAGCACAGTGGCACTACGACTCGCTGCGCGAGGAAAACAACATCTATTACTGGTACGAGGGCAATCCGAGCGATTACCCTGCGCCGGACGGGGGCTACCTCGACAACCTCTCGACGGGCTTTGCGCCGCGCTTTCACGAAGAGATGGTGCGCAAGCTCTTCATCAGCAGCGCGGTCGCCCTGGTGATCGACTTTCACGTCGACGGATTTCGAGTCGATCAGACCACGTCTATCCACGCGTACAACGTCGTCCACGCGGACGGCCGCGCGGCGGGAGCCGCGAATCATGAAGGCGCGAAGTTTCTGCGTGAGCTGAGCCGAACGCTGCGGCTCATCCGCCCGACCACGCTGCTCACGTGTGAGGATCACTCGGACTGGGTGCTCGTCACCGAGCACCCAGACGGCGCGGGCCTCGGCTTCGATGCCACGTGGTACTCGAACTTTTATCACAACCTGATCGGCGACACCGGCCGCGGAGCGGAGTGCGCCAACTTGCTCAAGACCGCCGGCATGGGCGGGGATGGTGAGCTCGCGATGGATCGCTTTGCGGAGACGTTGGCGGCCACGGGCCGCAAGACCGTCGTCTATCACGAGTCGCACGATGAAGCGGGGAATTCCGAGCATTCGGGGCGCACGCTGATGGTCGCCATCGCCGCGGACAAGGACACGCCACCGCCCACGGGCGAGCTGAGGAAAATTGCCGAGGCGCGCGTCCATTTCGTTGCCGGCATGACCCTGCTTTCAGCTGGTACGCCCATGTTTCTGATGGGCGAGGAAATCGGTGCGCTCAAGGATTTCAAGTACGACGCTTTCCTCGAAAACCGGGAGGACTTGCACGGTGAGCGTAAGGGTGCGGGCAAACAGCTGTTTCGTTTCTATGGCGACCTGATCCGGTTGCGTCGGCGTCATCACACGCTCTCGACCGCCAACATCGAGATCACTCAGGTTCACAATGCCGATCGCGTGCTGGTGTTCCACCGTTGGAAGGGTCCGGAGCATTACTTGGTCGCGTCCACTTTGAGTGACGCGGGCTATCCCGAGGGCTACGAGGTCAAGACACCCGTCGTTGCCACCGGCACCTGGCGTGAAATCTTCAACAGCGACGCCCTCGCCTACGGCGGAGCTGGAGTCAGCAACCAACATTCGCTCGAGGCCAACGACGGCATCCTCACGCTCAAGCTTCCGGCCCGAGGCTTCGTCGTCCTTCGCCACCTGCCGAGGAGCTGATGGACTCACTTAGCCCAGAACGGCGTGCAGAAGTGCTTATCCATGGCGACCCTGCCGCGCTAGCCCGTTTGCGCGACGGCCGCTTGCATGATCCGCATGGCCTATTGGGCGTACATGCCGTCCAGTTGGGCGGCGTGTCCGGCATGGTGGTTCGGGCGTTCCACCCGGACGCAGTCAGCTGCGACTTCGTGCAAGACGAGGAAGTGCGGCCGATGGATGGGCTAGGCGGTGGCTTTTTTACGGCATTTTTCCCGAGCTCGACGCGACCCTTCGCCTACCGGCTGCGCTTCGCATTTGCCGACGGCGCGCGCTTCGAGCGCGAAGATCCGTATCGCTTCGCGCCCACCCTGGGCGAGCTCGACCTTTACTTTATCTCGGAGGGCACTCATCGCGAGCTGTGGAAAGTGCTGGGCGCGAACGTGCGGGTAGAGGACGGCGTGAGCGGCACGAGCTTCGCGGTCTGGGCACCGAGCGCGCTCGGCGTGAGCTTGGTGGGCGACTTCAATGGTTGGGACGGTCGGCTATTGCCGATGCGCGCGCTCGGCAATACCGGTGTGTGGGAGATCTTCGTGCCTGGGATCGGCGCGGGGGCGCTGTACAAATACGAGATCCGCGCTCAAAACGGCGAGCTTCGCTTGAAGACGGACCCTATGGCGAAGTCAATCGAGCCATCCCCGGGAACGGCTGGGCTGGTCGTTCATTCGAGCCATGACTGGCGAGATAGCGGTTGGCTGGCCGCGCGTGCCAAGCGGGAGATTGCACGGGAACCCGTGGCGATTTACGAGGTCCACTTGGGCTCTTGGGCACGAGTGCCCGAAGAGGGCAACCGCATGCTCAGCTATCGAGAGCTCGCCCCGCGCTTGGTCGAGCACGCGAAGCGCCTGAACTTCAGTCACTTGGAGCTGATGCCAATCGCAGAGCACGGTTACTATCCGTCGTGGGGGTATCAAGTATCTGGTTACTTTGCGCCGAGCGCGCGCTACGGAACACCCGACGATTTCAGGTACTTCGTCGACCTGTGCCATCAGCACGGCATCGGCGTGATCGTGGACTGGGTACCCGCACACTTTCCGAAAGACGACCACGCACTCCGCCGCTTCGATGGGTCCGCGCTTTACGAGCACGAAGATCCGCGGCGCGGTGAGCACCCGGATTGGGGCACGCTCATTTTCAACTTGGGCCGGCGCGAGGTCTGTAACTTTCTGACCGCCAACGCGCTTTATTGGTTGAAAGAGCTGCATGTCGATGGTCTGCGCGTGGATGCCGTTGCCTCCATGCTGTACCTGGACTTCAGCCGCAAAGAGGGGCAGTGGCTGCCGAATATTTACGGCGGCCGCGAGAATCTCGAGGCCGTTGCCTTCCTTAAAACCGTTAACGACTTAGTGCACGCCGAGGTTCCTGGCGCCTTTACGGTGGCCGAGGAGTCGACCGCATGGTGGGGCATCACGCGTCCGCCGAGCGAGGGTGGTTTGGGCTTCGACTTCAAATGGAATATGGGCTGGATGCACGACACGCTCGACTTTTTTAGCCAAGAGCCGGTGCATCGCAAATATCACGTGGACCGCCTGACGTTTTCGATGGTCTACGAGTACACAGAGCGGTTCATCAACTCGATTTCTCACGACGAGGTCGTGTACGGCAAGCGGTCTATGTTCGAGAAGATGCCCGGCGATCCCTGGCAGAAGCTCGCCAACCTGCGCTTGCTACTGGCTTATCAATACACGCGCCCCGGTAAACAGTTGCTTTTCATGGGCGCGGAGATCGCCCAGTACCGCGAGTGGAACTTCGATAGCAGCGTGGATTGGCACCTCGCCCGTGAACCACATGGCCACGACATGGAAGCGTTTGTCAGCGCCCTCGGCGCGCTATACGCGAAGACCCCAGCGCTCTGGCGGAGCGACCCCGATCCCGCAGGCTTCGAGTGGCTCGATTGCAACGATCGGGACAACACGGTCATCAGTTACCTGCGCAAAGACGGACAGGAGCACGTGCTCGTGATCTTGAACTTTACGCCTATTCCTCGGCCCGGCTACCGCATCGGGGTGCCTCGAGCGGGCGCTTACGAACTAGTCTTTTCCAGCGATGACGCCGAGTTTGGCGGCAGCGGCTACACCCCACGCGCGGTCATCCCGAGCGAGCCCGTCGCCTACCACGGTCGCCCGCAGTCGGTTTGCGTCGCCCTTCCACCGCTCGGCGCGCTCATCTTGTCGCCGCTCGCCTCATGGGCCGAGCCGGCGTGACGCGCAGCGCTCACCCCCGCGGAATGTCATGCGCGTGTTCGGGTCGAACGGTCGCCAAGCCGGGTCTTCGTCCAGCGGCTCGGACGCAACGAGCACGCCGCCGATGACCTCCCGCCAATAAAGACTCGGCGGCTTCTGGCCAGGAGTCGCGTAACGTACGGCGACCGCTTCGTCGCCGTTGCTCGCCAGCAAATTGAGCGTCGCCCCGCGGCCAACTTCGTGCGCCAACCGTGAGACCTTGTCTACTAAGGAATCGAGCGCGCGGTCGAGCTTGCCTTCACTCGCGGCGACAGCATCGAGCAGCAGTGCAAACAAGTGCGCGGAGTCGATCATTCCGCGCGGAACGGCCCGCTTAGAGGCGCTGATCGTCCGGCGCAGTGGCTCCAGAAATGCAACTTCGAAGTCCTCGAGCTCCCCATTGTGGGCGAAGCTCAGCGAACCTCTCACGAAGGGTTGGTTATTCACGAGCGCTAGCTCTGAATCGCCAGTAGCCACTCGGGTGGCGGCCATGAAGTGCGCGGCACGGATGTGAGGACTGAGTGATTCGAGATTGGCGTCTCGCCACATCGGCAGCACGGTGCGGTACAACCCGGGCTCGGAGCTCGCCGCCGTGTACCAAGCAACGCCCCAGCCGTCGGCGCTGGGCAGGTTCGGGTTCAGCTCTCTTGGCGCGAGTGCTTGCTGGACCAACGCGTGCGGCGCCTCTTTCAAGTAATTGGAGAGGGGCTGCTCGACCGTCGATTGGTACATCAAGAAGCGACACATACCTGGAAATCTACAACGCTTTGAGCTCGGCAGCCCGTCGCAGCTCTTCGTGCCGACGCCACGCTGGCACGACCGCATCCGCCCGTCCCGCGCTGATCGCCCCTCAAACCTGGGTTGCGTGACTTGCTTTGGGCGCCATAACCCACGCGGAGAGCTGTTCTGCGGGCCACGTATTCGGCACCCGACTTGGGTCGACCCAAGCCCGCTCTGCGTTCAGCGCCGCGAACTCGACCAAGGCTAACTCGCGGGTGTGATGGGCGTCGCTCGTCAGCATGAAATGAACGCCCTGTTCGCGAGCCTGGCGCAGCACATCGACCGAGCAATCGAGCCTCGGCAGCGCGCCATTGACCTCGAGCACGGTACCAGTCGCCCTCGCCACTTGGAACACCTCGTTCAAGTCGAGTGGAATGGGGGGGCGTCCGCCGATCATGCGCGCCGTCAAATGGCCGATCATCCGCACACTCGGATCACGCATGGCCTGGACCACACGTGCGGTCTGAGCGGCGGCGTCCAGCTCGAAGTGCGAGTGGACGGACGCCACGCACCAGTCGAAGCTCCGCCGAAATTCGAGGTCGTAATCGAGCTCCCCGCTCGGACCGATATTCAACTCCACGCCGTGCAATAACCGTAGCGAGCCGCCGAGCTCGTTTTGCAGTGCTCGTATCCGCGCTCGCTGCTCGAGCAGCGTTGCGCGGTCTACGCCGGAGAGCGTCCCCTCGGCATGGTCGGTGATGGTCAGCACGCCATAGCCTCGCTCCCGAGCCGCGCTCACCATCTCCTCCAAAGGCGAGCGACCATCACCCGAAACGCTGGTGTGCACGTGAAAATCACCGCTGAGCGGGCCCATGGGTCGCGGCAGCTCCCTCACCGCCGCCGCTTCGATCTCGCCCGTGTCCTCGCGTAGAACGGGCGGAACGAACACCAGGCCCAAAGCCTCGTAGATTTCCGCCTCGCTCTCGCTGGCCACGACTTTGCCAGACGCCGAGTCCGTCAACGCGTACTCGTTCAGCGTCCAACCGCGCGCCAGGGCGCGTTGCCGCAACTTGATGTTGTGGCTCTTCGAGCCCGTGAAATAGATCATGGCGGCACCGAGCTGTTCGGGGACGACCACGCGCACGTCGACCTGGATGCCGCGCTTGGTCACGACGCTGGTTTTGGTGTCGCCACGAGCGAGCACTCGCTCCACCAAGTTGAGGCTGACGAGCGCTTCCATCACGGGACCGGCTGCCCGCGCGGCAATCAGCAGATCGATGTCGCCGACCGTCTCCTGAAAGCGGCGGAGCGATCCACAATGAGCGGCAGAGCTCACGCCTGGCACCGCGCGCAGCTCAGCCAACACTCGCTCGGCGTGCGGCAAAGCCACCGAGAGCGGGCTGCGTTCGAGCGGCCCCTGCTCTTCGAGTCGGGTCAGCGCTTGACCCAGCTTCTCCTCGGATTTTTCGCCGAAGCCCTTTAGGCCGCGCAATTGTTTGAGTGTCAGCGCTCGCCGCAAATCCTCGATCCCCGCCACGCCGAGCTCGGCCCTCAGGCGCAGCACGGCCTTTGGCCCGAGGCCTTGGATTCGAAGCAAAGTGCGCAATTGGCGAGGATATTTTTCGCGCAACACCTCCAGCTTCTGAACCCTACCCGTGTCCACCAACTCCAAAATCTTGTCGGCTGTACTCTTGCCGATGCCCGAGATCTTCTGCAGATCCTTCCGCGAGAGGCGGCCTAAATCGGTCGCTTGGCTCGCGATCGCTTGTGAGGCATTTTCGTAAGCGCGCACGCGAAACGATGGCGCGCCGCCTTCGTCCAGAGTCGTCAGCTCGGCAAGCTCGCGGAGCATGTCCAAGACGTCCTGTTTGGTGTCGGACATACCTTGGTGTAGCCGATCTCGCGCCTAAAATCAGGCTCTTTGCCGCCGCTTTTGCGCTAGCCTTCACGGGTGGCCAGAGACGAAGGCGCGGTAACGCTCACGATTGGCGGTCGAGACGTGCAAGTCACGCACCCTGAAAAGCTCTACTTCTCGAAGCAGCAAAAGATCATGAAGCTGCAGGTCGTGCAGTATTACTTGAGCGTGGCGGAAGGCGCCCTTCAAGGCATTCGAGCACGGCCGATCGTGCTGAAGCGCTTCGTAGATGGCGCCGAGGCCGCGCCGTTTTATCAAAAGCGCGCCCCCGACAAGCGGCCCGCCTGGCTACGCAGCGTAACGCTGGCCTTTCCGTCCGGCCGAACCGCACAAGAGGTCGTGGTGGACGACGCGGCCGGGCTCGGCTGGATCGTGAATCTCGGATGTCTCGAGCTTCACCCGCACCCCGTGCGCAGCACAGACCTAGACCATCCTGACGAGCTCCGCGTCGATCTCGATCCCGGCCCGGGCGTATCCTGGGAGGACGTGCGGCGCGTCGCACTGGAGGTGAAAGCCGTGCTGGAGGAGCATGGGCTCAAAGGCTTTCCAAAGACCAGTGGCTCGCGCGGAATCCACATCAACGCGCGCCTTGAGCCGCGTTGGGGCTTCAGCGAGGTGCGGCGCGCCGCGCTCGCGTTATCGCGCGAGGTCGAGCGCCGGGTGCCGAAGCTTGCTACCTCCAAGTGGTGGAAAGAAGAGCGTCATGGCGTCTTCTTGGACTACAATCAAAATGCCAAGGATCGGACCACGTGCTCGGCATACTCGATCCGACCGCTGCCTGACGCGCGTGTCTCGGCGCCGCTCACCTGGTCGGAGGTACCGGACTGTAATCCGGCGGACTTCAACCTGTTTACGCTACCCAAGCGCTTCTCCGAGATCGGTGATCCACATTCCGATATGGATCGCTACGCGGGCTCGCTCGACGCGCTCCTAGAGCTTGCGGCTCGGGATGAAGCGGCGGGCCTCGGTGACGCCCCCTGGCCTCCGCACTTCCGAAAAGAAAAAGGCGAAGCGCCTCGCGTCGCGCCGTCACGAGCCGCTAGCCCAACCAAGAGCAGCGCAAGCCCAAGCAAGAAACCGCGCGCCAAAGCGCCGCTCTTGGTGGTGGCCAAGTCGAGCGACAAGGAGTCCGCGCTCGCCGGCCTCGAACGCTGGCTTCAGGCGCACGCAGAAGCGGCCAAACACTTAGCCGTCGATGACATTCTAGTCGACTCGATGCGCGGGCGATCATCGACTTGGACGCGCATCCGCGTGAATCTGCGTCATGTCCCGGAGGCGACACGCCCCGCCCCGGGCAAGCCGGACCCCGACGACGCGCCCAAATAAGGCGCGGCGACGCGGATCACGCGACGTCGTACAGGCGCCCGCTCATGACGAGCCCGGTAGTGGCCATCTTCAGATTTCCGATGATGCTCGGGAAACGGTCGATTGCCAATTTGTCGAGGGCTTCGGTCGTAAATGAAATGGCAACCAGCATCGTGCCGTCCAAGTAACTACCGGCCATGCCGAAGACGGTTTCGATCTTGTACTTGGCCACGAAATCTTGAGCTGAAATGATCAGTCGGCCGCCGCTATCGCGCGCCTCTTTGGCATTGGCCACGTAGAAACACTTACCGGAGCTACCGAGCATCGGGCGAGATGCGATGGGTGTCGCGGTGTCGAGCCAGCCCAGCCCCACGTCCAGATCAGCCAAGAGCTGAGCGATCATGGGGATGCCTTGAACGATCTCTTTACTGAGCAATGGGATCGCCAGATGGCCGGTCGATTGCTGGCGATCATTCCAATTCGGCGCCGCCCCCGCCGTGCCGAGCAAAGACAAGATGGGCGTGTCGGGTCGCAGCAACTGAGAGGCCCCTAGCTGGCCGGCCACACGAGTCGAAAGCTCACGCTCGGCTTCCGGAAGCCGAGCGCACGGAAGCACGGCAAACACGCGCGCCAAGACAACACTCGGAAACTGCTCCACGAACAGGCGAGAATAAAGTTGAGCGGCGGCGCATAGGGTCACTTCCCGAGAGATCTCGGCCGACATCATGTCTCGGAACGCGTTGATCTCGCTCCAACTCGCTGTCTTGAGAAGGCCGCTCACTTCGTTGTCGTATCATCCCCCGGTGCTCGCGACTACTCGACGAAGCCCTGCGCTCATCCACAGGCGGCGGCCATGAGCCGCAAGCCTTGAGCGCGCGGCGCTGAAGTTGCTACATCACGGCAAGAATGCCTGGTGTAATCGTAGCCACAGCGGGCTGGGGCGTCCCGCGCGAGCTGAAGGCGCGGGTCGCGGAGAGTGGTAGCGGTCTCCAAAAATACGCAAGTGTGCTCGGCGCAACGGAGATCAACTCCACTTTTTGGCGGCGACACCGTCCGAGCACTTTCGTGCGCTGGCATGACAGCGTCCCCGCCGACTTTCGGTTCGCGGTCAAAGTACCGCGAACCATCACGCACGAGGCGGGTCTGGTTTCGGTGGGCGCCGAGCTCACGGCTTTCTTCGACGACATCCACGGCCTGGGACCGAAGCTCGGTCCCGTGCTCGTGCAATTGCCCGCGAGCGATCACTTTCAGGCGCGGCGTGTCAGCGCATTTTTCCGCGCCTTACGCGCGCGACATTCCGGCCCAGTCGCATGCGAGCCGCGCCACGCTAGCTGGTATGGCGAGGGCGCATCGGAAGTGCTCACCCGCTACGACGTGGCCCGCGTCATCGCCGATCCGCCGCGCCCCGCGGACGCGCGCTTGCCCGGCGGCACGCCTACCCTGAGGTACGTTCGCTGGCACGGGTCGCCCCGCGTGTACTGGTCGGCCTACGGGGAAGAACGGCTCGCCGCACTAGCGGAGCAGGCAAACGAAGAGGCCAAGCAGGCAACGGTGTGGTGCGTCTTCGACAACACCGCCTCTGGCGCCGCCCTGGCAGATGCACTGCGCCTTCGTGAGCTGACTTCGCCGCGCTGAGAGAATGTCTGGTCGCCCGAGTCTCGTCGCCAATCTCGGCGCCGCACGTGCTGAGCACGATCCGATGAAAATTTTTGCGACCGGCATGGGCTAGCGAAACCCTTTGGACACCGTGGTGACAACTTCTGAAACAGCGTTGAGCTTACGCTTACCCGATGAATGCATCGAGCGAGTCGGAGGCACCATCGAGCATCGGCCGTCCTCAACGCACGGAGAACGGCGCCGAGTCGCAGCGTGCACCCTCGTTCGGAGGAGGGCGGCCCGCGCGCATCCGCGAACGTGCTCGAACCAGTAAGCGGCGCTGGTCATCCTGGCCGGCTCGCCCCAACCATCGCGCCTGGGCGGAAGTGCTGCGAAGCAAGCTCCCGATCGTCTCGGCGGTACTATCGCGGCTGGGGGTTCCCTAAATACACGTCGATTGCCCGGCCCGGGCGTCGCCTTCCGTGAATCGCTTGGCGCATCGGCCAGAGCGGCGTAATTATGGTCCGATGTCAAATGCGTCAGATGCGGGCGCGACGCAATTTTCGATGCTCGAGCCCACGCGGAGCTCCGACGGCAAGCGTTCCTCCGTCATGCTCGACGTCCGTGGCCATGCTTTCCAAGCCGTGTTCGTGTGCTTGCCGACGGGTGAGCTCTCCGAGCCAGCAATTCACGGCACGCGGGCAGACCCCATGACGCCCGCGCAGCGCATCGAGCTGGAAGCTGAAGCGCGCTTGCTGGCGGCCCGGCTCAAGCAGGACCACGCCGCCGAGCTCTTGGCCGGAATGAGCGTCGTCAGCATCGCGGATCTCTTGCGCTGCGTAGCCCACGCTCCGGCCCCACCTCATTCGGGCGACGAGCATCGGATGGACGATTGGGATGCGCTCACCGGCGCCGACGAAGCCCGCACACCGCCCCTCGCGCACCCCGTGCTTTTCCGCGGCGACTACCAAGGCGCACCCGCCTGGCTGTTTTGGGGCACCCTGGATTTGGCGGTCGAGACTCCCGAGCCGGAGCCGGAGCGGCTCGCGCAAAGCCTCGCCCAAACGATCGGCGCAAAGCACGTTCAGGTACGCAGCATCTGGTTGGGGCGGCCCGAGGTTTGGGCCTTTTTTTGAGTCAACGCGCCCGGAGCTGCTCGTCTCTCAGTCAGCGGCTCCCGGCGCCAACGGCTTTCGCGAGAGGTGGGCGTTCGTGATCCAGCGCCGCACCTCTCGCTGAGGCTCAGCTCCGATGAGGCGACCCGAACGCAATCTGCGGCGTGACCGACAAGTATCGCGGGAGCTCTGCGGCGCCTCACGAGCGCAGCTCGAATGCATTCAGCTGGCGTTGATTTGGTCAGCGCGGATGCTCCGGCCCTTCCAGGCGACGGGCCGCCCAAGCGCGCGATCCACGAGCGCCAAGCACGAGATCCACACGAACAAGAGCGCAAACAAGGGATAGGCGATCGCACTGCGATCTCGGAACGCCCCGATGTGGCGCTGCCAGCGAGCGATCGCAAAACAGCTGATGGCAAACGCGCTTCCGGCCAGAAAAGTGAGGACACCGTCGCCAGCGATGGAGGCTTCCATTAGCCAGCGTGGTGTGTCTAGCAGCCAACCGACGACGAGCGCCGTTTCCAAGATTCCGCTCGGGCCAGCCGCGCGCATTCCCTCGCGAAAATTCCGGCGCCAGCCGGCCATGAACGATGAGAGCCCATCCGGATACATGCGGACGCGAAGCGCACCCGGCTCGTGCACGAGGGCGAAGCGCAAACCGCGCTCTTCGATCAATCGCGCCATCGCCAGGTCCTCGGCAACACGATGCCGAATAGCGGTATGACCGCCGATGCGCTCGTAAGCGGCCCGCCGAATCAACAAATATTGACCGATGCAAAAACAGCGCTCCCCGCCCGCCCTCGAGGCTCCCGCTCGCGTGGCGACCAGAAGCAAAAGCTGAAAGACGCCTTGTAGCTTTTCCCACCCGGATACGGCGATATGCGCGGGCAATACCGAAACGAGGTCCGCCGCCTCGCTCTCCAATGCAGAAACCGTCAAGCCCAGGAGCTCCGGCGCGTGCACTGTATCCGCGTCGGTGAAGAGCAGCAGGCGGCCCCTCGCCACTGCAGCGCCGGCGGCGCAAGCCCACTGTTTTCCGACCCACCCGGCCGGCAGCGGGCCGGGCTCGACCACGCGCACACCGAACGACGCGGCGACAGCGGCGGTGTCGTCCGTCGAATGGTCGTTGACGACGATGACCTCCAAGGCCGCGGGCTGGAGGGCCGCGATAGAAGCCAATAAACTTGGTAAGTTGTTGGCTTCGTTTCGGGCGGGGATGATGACCGAGACCTCGGTAGCCGGCGAGACCCCTGAACAAAGCCGCCTTGGTTGGACCCGGAGCGCGGTGCGCATCCGCGCGTTGAACACGAAAAAGCCAGCCACGCCGGCGCTAGCCCGGATCAAGACCAAGAGCCCGTGCACGTTCATCCCCATGTTCTTGGTGCTCGCAGGCCCGAAACGCCAGCATATCACGGCATACGCCGTCGAATACGAACAAGCACGGCCCGTGGCCGCTAACTACTGCGTATAACTTTTACGCGCAGCAGCACGGCGGCAATGCGCTCAACGGACAGATAGTCGGGCTGGTCGAGCTCCTCCGAGAACACGTCGGGGTCTACCTCCTCGTACCAGAATTCCACGTCCGGCTTCGTCAGCACGTCACGCACGGCGCTAAAGAACGTGTCTCGGCCGAGGACGATGGGCGCCCCGGTGTAGAGCAGAAGCACACCGCCCGAGGGCGCGCGTCGCAGGCGTGCCAGCGCCTCGACGACGATCCGAACGGCTAGGCCTTCCCCCAGCTCGCCGCCGCCGTCGCGGTAGGTGCGAGCCGCGCCGTCGCGCATGTACGGGGGGTTCGAGACAATGAGGTCAGGGTCGCCCGCCACGTCCGCCAGGATGTCGCTCTGAACGACCTCTGCGGCGACCCCGGCCAGCTGCGCGTTGAGCCGCGCAAAGCGCAACGCCGAGGCATTCACGTCGGCGAGCACGACCGGTGCTTGACTGCGGCCAAGCTTGGCAAGCAAAAGGCCCCCGACTCCGGTGCCGCAGCCCACGTCCACTATTCGCCTCGCCTGGGGCGCATGCTGGCGGATGGCGCGCGCAAAGCGATAGGTGTCAGGCCCGAAAAATACCGCGTCCGATTGCGACGTGGGAAACGGCGAGTGCGCGAACAGCAACCCGTCGAGCGTCGAAAACCGGACGTTCGCCCGCCAAAGCGAGCTGCCGTGGATCTGCTCGCAGGCGCCCGCGCTGCACATCAGCTCGAACACGGGGCCGGGCAAGCAATCGGGCTGAAAGGGACGGCTCCAACCCAATACATCGCGAAGGCACGACGACACTTCATTGCCGGCGCGCGCATTCACTAACCGATGAGTATCAGGGGTGACCGTCGTGAATGAGTAGCCCTCCTGCATGAGGAGCCTTCCCAGCTCGATTAGGCCCGCCGACATGCCGGGGCGATGTTGCACTAATCGAACCAGGCGTCACGTCCCAAAGTCGAGCGACACGTTGCCGGTGCCGTCATCGAATGGCGGTTTGCCTCGTTGAGCGCGTTTTGCAGCGCGGCTCCGTTCCCATTACCGCTTTCAACCGGTAAACCGCAGCCGCCTCGGGTCGAGCTGGCCGTTTACGCTCAGCTCGCTGCGTGATTGCCGCAAGATGAGCGCACCGCCGTGACACTCGCCCTGCTGCGCGCACCCGGTACGACCCTTGCTTGAACGCGCGCATGAAGATCGAGCTAAAACCGTTGGCCCAGCAGGTGGTGCTCATCACGGGAGCGTCCAGTGGCATAGGCAGACAATCGGCCCTGCGCTTCGCCAAAGCTGGTGCGAAGGTAGCGCTCGTCGCGCGGAACGAAGAGGCGTTGCGCTCCGCCGTCGCTGAGATTGAGGCCGCCGGTGGCGTTGCGACGTACGCAGTCGCCGATGTCGCTGATGCCGAGCAGCTCGCGGCCGCCGCGACCAGCGCCGTCGCAAAGCTCGGCCACCTGACCACGTGGGTAAATAATGCTGGCGTCGGCATGTACACCAAGATCCTGGCCACCGATGTGGTCGACGAACGGCGCCTGTTCGAGACCAACTTCTGGGGCGTGGTCAACGGCTCCCGCCTTGCCGTCCGCCACCTGAAAGCGAGTGGCGGCGGCGCGCTGATCAATCTAGGGAGCGAGGTATCGGACATCTCGATTCCGATTCAGGGCATGTATGCGACCAGCAAGCACGCAATCCGTGGCTTCACCGACGCTCTCCGTGACGAGATCCTCGCAGATAACCTGCCGGTCAGTGTCACGCTGATCAAGCCCGCGGCGATCAATACGCCGTTCACGCGTCACGCAAAAAACAACTTGATGCACGACGCCACGCTGCCGCCCCCGGTGTACGACGTCGACATCGTCGCTGATCAGATCTTGCACGCGGCGGTCCACGGCGGTCGTGAGCTGTACGCTGGCGGCGGCGGCCGCATCACCGCCCTGTTAGGCCAGCATTTTCCTAACTTGACCGACCACTTGATGGCCACCTGGGGCGTCAGTCATCAATTGACGAAACGGCCCGCGGACAGGTCCTATGAGAGCCTGTACAGCTCACGCCCCGGGTTTCACCGCACTCACGGCGATGTGGATCGCGATCGCTATGTCCAAAAGGTCAGCCTGTACGGCTTAGCCCGACGCCACCCCCTTGCCAGCTTGGCCTTGGCGTCATTTAGCGTGCTCGCCGCAGGCCTCGTCCTGAAGCGTGACCATCACTGACCTCAGGGCACGGGTGCGAGCGCCTGATCCGCACACAGCACGCCGCCCTGCTCCACCATGATGCGGGTAATCTCGCGTGCAGCAGTGGCGGGGAATCGAACCACGTATTCTTGCGCGGAACCGTTCGACCCGATCGTCCCTCCCGCGCGATCGAGCGCTTTGACGGCGGCTTCGATCAGCTGACGACCGTCGATCGAAAATCGCGCGTTCCAGATCTCCGCGTTCGGGTTATGCGCGGTGATTTGCTCTAGCCATTCATCGGTGAGTGCTTCGTTGGTCATGGCGCGGACTATGCAACCGGTGCGCCAGAGAAGCTCGCTCCAACCGCGCACCCCCAGCCAACCTGGAGGGTCTATTAGGGGGCGCCCCGAAGCCAGATTCGCGGCCAAGAGCCCGGATGTTTGGCGAGCTCGGCAATCGGAACCGCAACCGGCGCGCTGGCGAGCGACCGCCAACCACGCGCCGGAGGCCAACTCGGCGCTTTCTCGACATAAAGCGACGCCTAGGCCCTGGCCACTTTCACCCGAAAGCGGTTACAAGTCTGTTCATGGCAGCAACAGCGAAACCCCGGGCAAAGGCCCCCACCGAGGCGTCACGAAAACAGAAGTCGACGCGAAAGAAGCCACAGCCCGCGGCGGACGCTCAGGTCGCTCAAGCCGAACGCGGACGGCCGCGCGTCCTTGCCGGGTCCGGAGACGAGCTGGGGGCCGCGGAGGTGGCGCGACGAGTGGCCGATGGGCTGAAACATTTCCGGAAAGTACGTGGACTTTCCCTAGATGACTTGGCATCCCGAAGTGGCGTGAGCCGCGCCGCGCTGTCGCAGATCGAGGGTACCCGTACCAACCCAACGCTTTCGGTACTGTGGAAAGTCGCGGTTGGATTGGATGTGCCTTTCCACGAGCTGCTTGGGGTGTCAGAAGATGGTTCTGCGAAAGTTCTCCGCGCCGCAGACTCTCCACCGCTCAAGAGCGGCGATGGTCGCATGGAAAGTCGACTGCTTTCACCAGGTGGCTCATCGACGGACGTGGAAATCTACGAGCTTCGCTTCTTGGCGAAGGCCGTTCATCGAAGCGAGCCACACGGCCGCGGGACCTTGGAGACCTTGGTCGTGTTGACCGGCGCGCTACGCCTGCTCATCGAAAACGCCGAGCACGATCTTCTGCCCGGTGACACGATCTTCTTCAAGGCGGACGTTCAGCACGTATACGAGAACCGCTCGAGCCACGAGACGCGCTGCTTCAACGTGATTCGCTATCAGCGCGACAGCTGATCAGACGGGTGACGCCGAACCTCGCACGTGACGATTCATCTTCGTCGGTGCCAGCTGAGGTCTGAAGCGCATGATTCTGCGCCGACGCGGTTCTAGCGACGGCCACGCGCCTCGCCCGGTGCCCATGCCGAGACTCTTCAGCTCGGCGGCGTTGCGGGCGCGCAGGGGAGGACGTCCAAGTAGTGCCCGAGCTTGATCTGTTTTGCTTTCAGATAGGCAAGGTTGTCCGCGGTCGGCCGAGTGACGAGCGGGACGCGCTCCACGATGCGCAACGGATAGCCTTCGAGCTCGCGAAATTTAGCGGGATTATTGCTCATCAACCGCAGAGTGGTGACGCCCAGGTCAGCCAGGATCTGTGCGCCGACGTCATATCTTCGCGAATCGACTGGCAGACCTAGGTCGAGATTTGCCTCGACCGTATCGCGCCCCTGGTCTTGGAGTTTGTAGGCGTGCATCTTGCTGGTCAGGCCGATGCCGCGGCCCTCGTGACCACGCAGGTAGACAACGACGCCTTGCCCGGCGCTGGCAATCTTCTCGAGTGCCGAGTCGAGCTGCGTCCCGCAATCGCAGCGTGTCGAGCCAAAGATGTCGCCGGTGAGGCACTCCGAATGCACGCGCACGAGCACGTTCTCCGCGCCGCGAACGTCGCCGCATACGAGCGCCACGTGCTCGTTGCCGTCCAGCATACCGCGGTAGATTCTGGCACTAAAGACGCCGTGCCTCGTGGGCAAACGAGCGTCTGCCACCGGCTCGACGAGCTTTTCAGTGCGTCGCCGGTACGCAATCAAATCTGCGATGCTGATGCGACGGAGATGATGCTCGACGGCGAAGCGCTCGACCTGACCCGGGTCCGCCATCGTACCATCGTCATTGACAAGCTCCGCTAAAACACCGACCGGCGACAGCCCCGCAAGCCGCGCCAGATCGGATGCCGCCTCGGTGTGGCCTTCACGGCGGAGGACACCACCTTCCGCGCAGCGAAGCGGGAAGATATGACCTGGCCGCGCAAAGTCCGACGCACGGCTAAGCGGGCTGGCAAGCGCGCGCAGCGTAGAGCAGCGGTCGGCCGCCGAGATCCCGGTAGAAGTTCCTATCGTGTAATCGACGGACACCGTGAAGGCCGTGCGCTGAGACTCGGTATTGTCGGAAACCATCAAGGGCAACGCCAGCTCCCGAAGCCGTTGCGCCGGAAGTGTCGCGCAAAGCACGCCGCTCGTGTGGCGTATCATGAAGCCGATCTTTTCCGGTGTTGCAAACTCCGCCGCCAGGATCAGGTCACCCTCATTTTCCCGGCTCGCGTCGTCCACCACCACTACGATTTCGCCGCGCTCGATGGCGAAGACGGCGTCTGAAATTTTGTCGAATGGCATCATTGATTAATCTCGATATCAGCGATGTGTTCAGGTACTCACGGACGGTGCCGAACGCGTTATTGCCGCCCGTGCTCGCGACGCTTCAAGCGGCGTCGGCGACAGAAAGAGCTTGCGGACTCAGCGTCGATTCCCGCTCTTTGCTCTGTCGCGCTCGTCTTTCGCGCTCAACGAGCAATGCCTTGGCGTAGGTCGATACGGCATCTGGGCCAACCGTCGTTGGCCTCGAAGAGGTGGAAGTCGAGCGGACACGGGTGATCCCACCCTAGCCCGCAACTAGCGCAATGTCCACTTTGCAAGACACAGGGTTCGGCCGCTCGATTTGCGGGTTCGCCGCACGACGCGCCTTCGACGCGAGGTCCTACCCCCCCCCCCGGCGACACTCCGCCGCGCTTATTCGGGCGGGCGCGCCGCTACGACCGCGCTAGACCCTGACCGCGCTCGATACCCGACCGGAGGCCTGACACCACGTCCGTCGGTCGTTGTTCCCCCGCCCGGCCTCACCTCCTGACGATCGGTGGCTCCGTGAGCATGGCGAGTGGCATCGCTGGCCTCGCGTTGGCCGCCCTACACTTCGCGAGCCGCTGCTCAGGTTGGCAATCGCGAGCTTCAGCCGCTCTGGGTCGCCGCCGCGCAGTGCGTGCAACTCCTTCTTCACTTTCGCGATCTGACAGACGAGCCTCGTGTTGTCTTCCTGGAGGAGCAACGCCGCTTTGCGTAGCAGCTCGATGTCGTCGATCTGATCAAGGGTCACGTCCTATTTGACGTGACGGAAGATGATTCGCCGACTCAACGATGCTCGGCGAATCGCATTCGTGAAAACTTTCCAACGGCCACGCAGTGCCGCGGGCGGTTATCGTGGCGATGCCACGAGGGTCGCACAGCCGAACTGCACCTTCAGTTTGCCGCCGGAGTCTGCCTTCACCGCGTCGCATTGGGAGCCACACAAATTGATCTGAGTCATGTCTGGAGAGTATTGCCAGCCTTGCCCCTTGGCACAATCGGTCATCGGCGGATCTTGCAAGACACTGGTGACTCGACCCTTCGAGTCGGTGTACTCGACACGCACTAGCCCAGGCTGGAACGTTTGCCCTGCAGGGGATGGTGGAATCGTGTATGTGCAGCCGAGCGCCACCGTGGTGCGGATGGCAGCGAGCGCCTTGCTCAGCTCCATGGCAGCGTCAGCATTGACGTCGACGAGAAACGCCATGGCCGCATTATTGGAGCCGGCCGCCGCAATTTGATTCAAGCTCGTTAAGTTTGGTCCGACGCCGAGCACATAGGTTGGAATGCTCGGGGTTCCAACAAAGGCCATTCCGGCGATGGTTGCGGCATTCACCACCGTATTCTGCGCGCTGCAGCCTGTTGGTTCGCCATCCGTAGCGTAGACCACGGCCACGCGGTGGGTCGGATGGGCGGCGGCCCAAGCGCTGGCATGCTGCAGCGCGCCCTGAAGCGACGGTACGGTCGGGGTCGAACCTTTGGGCTGCTGCGCGTCGATTGCGGCCGTGAGCGTGCTACTCGTCGTCGCGAGTGGGCCTATCTCGACGTTCGGGGTCGCATAGGTTGCGGCCGAGCATTCGGCGTTGTTCCGCCGTCCGCCGCCACCGGATGGGAAAAACCCAATGCCGACGCCCAAGCCCGCATTAGCCGGGTCGGTGATGAATGATTTCAATGCGGACTTGACCACATCGTAGCGGCTAACCGGATAAGTTCCGACGCCAGGATCCATTTCGCAGGAAGTGTCGTCCTGCGGAACCTTACAATTCATGGAGCCGGTGATGTCGATCTCGAAAAACAAGTCGACTTGAACTGGTTGACTGTCCGCCGATGTCGCTGCGCACGCTGCGTCGGAGTCGAGCGCGCCGCCTCCCGCGGTACCAGAGCCCGCTCCTTCCGGATCACCGATCACCAACCCTGGGCCCGAAATCCCGCTGTTGCTTCCAGTGCGGCCCGCCGTGTTGCCGGTTGCGTTACCCATATCGCCACCGGCCGCGCCGTCGCGGGTTACTTTGGAGCCGGCGCCATTCGACCCGCACGCGGCGGAGATTAACAAGCCGACCAAGATTGGGGTAAGGATTCTGGCCTGCATAGCTATTCTCCTGACGCAAGGCTGCTGACGGTGAAAGAGAGCGAGCGGGTCGGGACGTATGTGCCACCCACATGTCATCTCGACGCGGTACGCAAGTGGACTCTATGCCAACCTACCCGCCGAGGCGCCAACGAAAAGGTAAGTAATCGCAAGGCTTGTCCTTACTCGGTTGCCATCTGACCCATTCGCTCCGAGCACCAATTTCCGCCAGCCGGGCAATCCGGCTTACAATCGATCGAATCTGTAATGTTACGTAATGTCGCCCGCGAGCACCTGATCGGGCGCCGGTACGGTGAGATAGCGTTCAAGCCGATTTGGCGCGATGCGCTTCGTGTGCCTCGAGTCAGTCGTCTTTCGAAAGCGGCGGGGCGTATGACCACGGAGCCCGAGGCCACGCATCACCCGCGCTACCCGCTTCTTGCTCGGCCGTGGTCCTCGCCGTCTGAGGGCGCGCCGAATGCGAGGCGCACCATAGCGGCCACGGTTCACGCGAAAGACGTCCTTGACCTCGGCGGCGAGCACCGCATCGACAATGGAGCGCGCGCTCGGCTCTGCGTGCAACCACTTGTAGTAGCCGCTGCGCGATGCGCGAAGAACCCGCAAGCTCGGGTCACGGTGATATTCGCCCTCTCCGCGTGAATAAGCTCGTACACGGTTACTTTACGTCCTCGCGAAGAGGGCTGCAGCTTTTTTAGCGGCGAGTTCTCCGCCTGCAGATCGCGCAACTCGCGACGAAGACGCTCGACCTCTTCGCGTTCGCTCTGGCTCGCTTGTGCGCTGCTAGAACGCTCAGACGTAAAGCGCTCGCGCCAACGATGAAGCATGCTTTGGCTGACTCCCAGCTCCTTGGCGACTTCAGCGACCGTCTTCGAGCCGCGCGCCATTACGCGGCGAACGGCGTCTTTCTCGAATGAATCTGGATTTGATTTTCTCTGCTGCATTGGCGGAACTCCGACGAGAGTAATCCCTTGCGGATGTCCACCAAGACGGGGCAGGCTCACACTGTCCGATAAGGGTGGTCAGGGAACCTTGGGGGCATCGACTCTTCGAGAACTGACCGGCGGGTGGCGCTTGCGAAGCGAAATGACCGCTTTTCGCCTAGTTAGGGGCGAGACATTTTACCTACACATACCAATATCTGCTGGTATATTGTCTCTGGTGACCAAGGCGACCAGCTCCCCCGAAAGCATCTTCCGCAAGCGTGGCGGAGTGCTGCGTATGTCAGAAGCGCTAGCAGCCGGGCTGAACCGCCGCAACCTTTACGCGCTCCGTGACGCGGGCACCATCACGCAGCTCAGTCGCGGCGTGTACCGCCTCGCATCGCTGCCGGAGCTCGAGGCGCCCGATCTCTTCACCGTGGCGGCTCGCGTCCCCGACGGCGTGGTGTGTCTGATTTCCGCGCTCGCCTACCACGAGCTCACGACGCAAATTCCGCACGCCGTCGATATCGCGCTCCCTCGCGGTGCCGAGAAGCCACGCATCGAGTACCCGCCCGTGAGCTTTCATTGGTTCTCGGGCCCTGCCTTCACAAGCGGGATCGAGACGCCAACGGTCGACGGTCAAAAGCTGCGCGTGTACAGCGCCGAGAAGAGCGTCGCCGATGCGTTCAAGTACCGCAGCAAGCTCGGTCTCGATGTGGCGCTCGAGGCGCTGAGAACCTGGCGTGGGCGCCGTGGCGCAGTCGTTCAACGCCTACTCGAACAGGCGCGGGTCTGCCGGGTCGAGCGCGTGATGCGCCCCTACCTGGAGGCCGTGACGTGACGGGCAACACAGCAGCGTCGGTGCGTGGGCGCCTGACAAATCGCGCCAAAGCCGGGCAGCGGCCGTTTCAGGAAGTGCTCCAGCATTACGCGCTCGAGCGCCTGCTTTACCGTCTGGCTCAATCGCCACATCGCGGCCGATTCCTGCTCAAAGGCGCACTCCTGCTGAATGCGTGGCATGCACCCGTCTCGCGTCCAACACGCGATATCGATCTGCTCGGCTACGCGGAGAACGACGTGGCAGTCATCGAAGCCATGTTTCGCGAGGTCTGCGAGCTGTCCGTAGTCGACGATGGTCTGCGCTTCGACGCCTCGACGCTCGTCGGAAACCGTATCAAAGAAGACGCCGACTACCAAGGAGTTAGGCTGACGTTCGTCGCCTTCCTGGAAAAGGCTCGCGTCCCGATGCAGATCGATATCAGCTTTGGCGACGTCGTGAACCCCGGCGCCGAAGAGCGAGACTACCCAACGCTGCTCGACTTTCCCGCGCCACACCTACGCATGTACCCGCGCGAGACGGTCATCGCCGAAAAGTTCGAAGCGATGGTGAACCTCGGAACGCTCAACACGCGTATGAAGGACTTTTTCGACATTTGGCTGCTCGCTAGCCAGTACGATTTCACGGGCCCAGCGCTTGCCGATGCGATGGCGAAGACCTTCGAGTACAGAGGCACGAAGCTCGATGCCAACCCGATCGCCCTAACGCCAATCTTCACGGCGGCCGAGGGCACGCAGAAGCAATGGGCCGCGTTCGTGAAGCGCTCGCAGCTCGACAACGCGCCCAAAACACTGGATGAGGCATGCGAGTCGTTACGCCGCTTCCTGCTGCCATTGGCATCGGCGACCCTTGCAGCGCAGACCTTCACTGCGAGCTGGGCCGCGCCTGGTCCTTGGCAGGAAGTCTAGAAGTAGCGATTCAGCTACCGCGTTGACCACGACAGCGCCCAGCCGCCGGTTTTCTTGAAACCAAATTGCGGTTCATGTAGGGCTGGGCCGAGTTCTATGGCCGGCCGCCCCGTCCGGAAGATCCAGTCATCCCCAACTTCTTCAAGAAGGGGCACCACACCGAGAAGTCGGTTTACCACCGGTCACGGGACGCCTTTACCGAGGCCAACCTGGCCTGGAAGGCCCACCATGCCTGCCGCCATGCCTTCATGACCACGACCCGAAGGCGCGGCGCCATCGAGCTCTATATCGAGCGCATCACCCACAACGCGAGCGGGAGCATGGTCGACCACTACACGCACACGGAGTGGGACCCGCTCTGCGACGTCGTGATGAGATTGCCCTGGAAGCGTCTTCCAGCAGCAATCCTGCCCATTGCGGTGGGCGCTGATCGTGATGTGCTAAAACGCGGAAGCACGACCAGTTGGCGACGCGTTTGGCGACACAAAACCTTTTAGAGCCAAATTTGGCTCTAAAGCGGAGCGGGAGAAGGGATTCGAACCCTCGACGTCAACCTTGGCAAGGTTGCACTCTACCACTGAGTTACTCCCGCGGTGAGGGCGGGACATGTACTTTCGCCGGCTAGGACTGTCAAGAAAAACGACGCGCGGCGCGGCATTTTCGGGGGGAAATCGCGCCCAAAGCGACCGGTGGTGCCCTTGGCTAGGCGCGGACGGCGCCTAAAGGCGCGCCACTTCCACGACGCCGCTCACCTTTTGCAAGGCCTTCATCACGTTCTTCAATTGACTCAGGTCGGAGCAGTTGAAGGTGAAGATATTGCGGGCGCGGCCATCGTCGCCGGCGCGGCAATTGGCCTCGCTGATGTTGATGCTTTCTTTACTGAAGGTCTGGCTGACGGTGGCCAAGATGCCAGGCTTGTTGGTGGTCGTTACCACCAGTTGCACGGGGCGATTGATTTTCGCCTTGGAGTCCCAAGTCACGTCGATACGGCGTTCCGGGTCGGTGTCGAACGCCTTCGTGCACTCACGGCGGTGGACGGTCACGCCGCGGCCACGGGTGATAAAACCGATGATGGCGTCTCCCGGCAGCGGGTTACAGCACTTGGCATAGCGCACCAACACATCGTCTATTCCGCTGACCTTGATGCCGGCCTGGTCACGACCGGTGACCTTGCGCACGAACTGCTCGATGCGGCCAGGGCGAAGCGACGCGGGCGCTTCGCCTTCTCCTCCCGCCGCCGGCGTCACGCCCCGCAGACCGTCGACCACGTCCTCCGTCTGCAGCTTGCCGTAGCCGATGGTGAGCAGGAGCTCATCCAGGCTTTGCACCGAATGGGCCTCGCATACGCGCCGCACCTCGGCCTCGTTCTTGACGAACTTGGCGAAGCTCATGCCGGCGCCGCGCATCTCGTTGTCCAAGAGCTCTTTGCCGAGGTTGACGCTCTTCTGGCGCTGATCCGCGCGCAGGTGCCCGCGAATACGCGCCCGCGCGCGGGTCGTAACGGAAAAGTCGAGCCAATCCTTGCTCGGCTGCTGATTCACCGAGGTCATGACCTCGATCACGTCCCCGCTCTTCAGCTTGTAGCGGAGCGGTACGATCTGACCGTTGGCGCGTGCGCCCGAACAGTGCTCCCCGACCTGCGAGTGAATCGCATACGCGAAATCGATCGGCGTCGACCCGCGCGGCAGCACTCGCAAGTCGCCCTTGGGCGTGAAAATGTAGACCTCGTCGGGGAAGAGATCGATTTTCACGCTCTCCAAAAATTCGACTGGGTCTTTCAGGTTGCGCTGAAAATCAGCCAGCTCGCGCAGCCAACCAAAGCGCTCGGCGTCCTTGGGGTCAACGCCACCGGATTGCCGTTCCTTGTACTTCCAATGGGCCGCGATACCGTGCTCGGCGACGCGGTGCATCTCGTGGGTGCGAATTTGGATCTCGATTCGCTGCCGGCCCGGGCCGATCACGGTCGTGTGCAGCGACTGATACATATTCGGCTTGGGCAGCGCGATGTAGTCCTTGAAACGCCCGGGAATCGGCGTCCACTTCGAGTGCATCACGCCGAGGGCCGCGTAGCAGTCGGCCACGGATTCTACGCCGATTCGGAATGCCACCGTGTCGAACACCTGCTCGAACTCGCACTGTTGCTCTTTCATCTTGCGATGGATGGAAAGCACGTGTTTGGCGCGCCCAGAGGCATCGCAGGCAAAGCCCTGTTCCGCCAAGCGGGAGGTGATCGTGCGGCAGACGGTGTCGATGTAGTGATCGCGCTCCTTCTGAGTTTTTTGCACTTTGCCCGAGAGCGTCTTGAAGTTTTCCGGATCCAAGAAGCGGAACGACAGATCCTCCAGCTCGCTCTTGATGCGTTGCATCCCCAGGCGCCCGGCGAGCGGCGCGTAAATGTCCATCGTCTCCCGAGCGATGCGCTCCTGCGCTTCGGGCTTCATGTGGTCGAGGGTGCGCATGTTGTCGAGTCGATCGCAGAGCTTGATCAAGAGGACGCGAATGTCCTGCGCCATAGCCACGACCATCTTGCGGAAGCTCTCGGCCTGACGGTCCTCGCGCGAGATGAAATTGATCTTGCCGAGCTTCGTTACGCCGTCGACGATGGTGGCGATCTCTTTGCCGAAGTCCGCTTCGATCTCCTTCATGGAAGAAGGCGTATCTTCCAGCACGTCATGTAGGAGACTCGCGCACACGCTAGCGGTGTCGAGCTTCAGCTCTGCCGCGATGCCGGCAACGCTCGCCGGGTGCACGAAGTACGGCTCCCCGCTCTTTCGGGTCTGCTCGCGGTGCGCCCACTCCGAAAAATGGTAGGCACGCCGAATCAGCTCCAGGTCGGCTGACGGATGGTAGCTCTGTACCCGCGTAACGAGGGATTCGAGTGCCAACACGGCGGTTGTCCTATAGGTGACGTGGCAGGAATGCCGTAACTCAACGTAACACCGCCTTCACACGCTCGCAAAGCTCCTCAGCGGAGCGTAAATCTCTGCGCATCGCCGGTCAGGTCGGCCCACACCCCACCCGGGTGGGTGAAACGGCTGTGTCCGGGACTAAGACCCGATGCTGACGGCCGGATCGCGCGCGGCGCGAGCCGACAGCCAAAGCGACAAATCGGTCAGCGCTCGCTCCGCCATGGCCTCGTACCTCTCGCGCTTCTTCAAGCGGACGCCCTCCCATGGCGCGATGTGCGAAAAGGTAATGTTGGACGGCTGGTAGTCTTTCTCGTTTCGCTTCAGGTGGGTGAGCAAGCCGCCCAGGGCCGTCGTTATTGGCGGCGCTACGGGCTCCCTACCCTGCAATCGGTCGGCCACGAACAAGGCGCATAGGAGCCCGCCGGCGGCGCCCTCTACGTAGCCCTCGGTGCCGGCAATCTGACCGGCGAAGTACAGCCCGGGCTCGCTTGCCAACTGCATCGTGCCGTCAAGCAGCTTGGGCGCGTTCAAAAACGTGTTCCGATGCACCGCGCCATAACGATAAAATTCCGCCTGGGCAAGCCCGGGGATCATGCGAAACACGCGGTCTTGCTCAGGCCAAGCCATCTTGGTTTGGAAGCCGACCAGGTTGTAGGCGGTGCCGGCTTCGTCCTCTTTACGGAGCTGCACCACCGCGTGCGGCCAGCGCCCGGTCTTGGGATCGGTCAGGCCAACCGGCTTCATCGGCCCGAAGGCGAGCGTGCGCTCGCCGCGCTCGGCCATGACCTCGATCGGCAAGCAGCCTTCGAAGTAACGCACCTCTTCGAACGGCTGCGGTTCGACTTTGCGCGCCGCGCGCACCTCGCGCACGAACGCACCATACTCCGCTTCGGTGAGCGGGCAATTGACGTACGCGCTGCGGTCCTCCTCGCTGTCACCTTTTTCCCAGCGTGAAGCGTGAAAGACCAGATCCCAGTCGATCGACTCGGCGCTCACGATGGGGCTTATCGCGTCGTAATACGCGAGCGCCGTACGGCCGACGCGCTGGGCAATGTCGGCGGCCAATGCGTCGCCGGTGAGCGGCCCGGTCGCGACGATCAGCGGCCGCGCCTCGGGCAGGCGCTCCACCGCGGCGCATTCGATGTCAATCAGTGGGCTTGCGCGCAGCCGCGCCGTGACCTCCGCGGAAAAGCGCTCGCGGTCCACCGCTAACGCGCCGCCCGCGGGCACCGTCGTCAAGTCCGCGGCCCTCATCACGTGCGACCCCAGGCGGCGCATCTCCTCCTTGAGCAGCCCGACCGCGTTCGCGAGCGAGGCGCCGCGGAACGAGTTCGAGCACACGAGCTCACAGAAATTCTCGCTGACCTGCGCCGGCGTCTTGGCGCGCGGCTTTTGCTCCAACAAACGCACGCGAATGCCGCGCTCCGCCAAGCTCAGCGCCGCTTCCGATCCGGCCAAGCCGGCTCCGACGATGGTGACCTCTGCGCTTCCCGTCACGGTGAGACCGACGCCGGGCCGCCACGACGTTTGCCCCCGGGCTTTACCGGTTCCTCGGGCGGCGGCACGCTGGTCGCGGCTTCCGCTGCCGCGAGCTCTTCCGGCCCGGGCTCGTCGATCGGCCGCGCGTAATCGCACTCCTTCGGACCCTTGCCGCACATCAGGCGGGGGTTCTTCGCGCCCCCGCCGATCACCAGGAATGGATAGCTACACTGCGGGCAGGGCTCATTGACCGGCTTCTGCCAGACCTTGAAGTCGCACTTGGGGTAGTTCGCGCAACCGTAGAACGGACGTGAGCCCTTTTTCTTGGAGCGAATCTCGATGATGTCCCCCGCGCATTTCGGGCACGGCATGCCGAGAGGCACGGGCTTGGCGTTCTTGCATTCCGGATAGCCGCTGCAGGACAGAAACTCGCCGTAGCGCCCGGTCTTGATCACCATCGGCTTCTCGCACTTGTCGCAGAGGTAGTCGGTCATGCGGTCGACCGCGGGCTCGCCATTTTCCTTGGACAAATCCCGAGTGAACTTGCACTTCGGGTAGGTCTCGCAGCTCAGGAAGAAGCCGTTTTTGCCCCAACGCTTCAAGAGGGGCGCGCCGCAATCATCACACTTGTATTCGGTCGGCTCGGGCTCCGGCGCCCAGCGCTTGTTCTTCTTCGCGACATCCAGCACTTCGCGAAAGCTGCCGTAGAAGCGATCGAGGAGCTTCACTCGGTCCAAACGGCCCGCCTGCACCTCGTCCAAATCTTCTTCCATCTTGGCCGTGAAGCTCGGCTCCATGAAGTCGAGGTGAGTGGAGACCAGCCCGTCCGTCACTCGTTTGCCCAAATCGGAGGCCTTCATTTGGCCGCCGGGCAACTTCTCCACGTAGTCGCGCGCCTGCACCTTACTGATGATCTCGGCGTAAGTACTTGGACGACCGATGCCACGCTTTTCCAGCTCGCGCACCAACGAGCCTTCGTTGAACCGAGCTGGCGGTTGGGTGAACTTCTGTTCGGCGAGCACACCCGGCGGCGTCACCAAGCCGAGCGCTTCACCTTCGGTCAGCTCGGGCAATAACCCTTCTTCGTCATCGGCGGCGGCGGCGCGCTCGGCGGCCGCGGTCTGGGCGGCTTCGGCGCGCGCGTCTTCTTCGCCCGCGAACTCCTTGGGCGCTTCTTCGGCGCCCTTGGTGGTGTACTGCTCGAGCCAGCCGGAAAACTTGAGCACCTTGCCGCTCGCCCGAAGCATGAACGACTCGTGTGCGGAGCCTGCGCGCGCCGGCACCGCCTCGATATCGACGCCGGTCTGGTCGTATACCGCCTGCGACATTTGCGACGCCACGAAGCGATCCCAGATCAGCTTGTACAGCTTGAACTGCTCGTCGCTCAGATGCTTTTGCACGGACTCGGGTGTGTATTCGAGCGACGTCGGACGGATGGCTTCGTGCGCCTCTTGCGCGTCCTTACGTGATTTGAACACGTTCTCTTTGGCCGGCAAGTGCTTCTCGCCGAAGGTCGTCTTGATGTACTCACGCAGATCCAAAATCGCATCCGGGCTGACGCGTACGGAGTCAGTACGCATGTAAGTGATGAGGCCGACGAGCCCGCCGTCCTTTTTCAAGTCGATGCCCTCGTACAAGCGCTGGGCGATGCTCATCGTGCGTTTGGTGGGAAAGCGCAGATGGCTCGTGGCGTCTTGCTGCAACTTGCTAGTGGTATAAGGAGCGGGGGCGTTGCGCTTTTGCTCGCGCTTGCTGACGCCCTTGACCTTGAATTTGGCGCTGTCCAAGTCGGCTTTGACCGCCGCCGCCTGCCCACCGTTCGTGACCTCGATCTTCTCCCCGTCCGCCTTCACCAGCCGACAATGAAAGGACTGCTTGGCCTTGCCGCTCAGCGTGGCCCCGACGTTCCAATATTCCTCGGGCACGAAAGCTTCTATCTCTCGCTCACGTTCCACGATCAGGCGCAGCGCCACCGACTGGACACGGCCGGCGCTCAGCCCGAAGGCGAGCTTCGACCAGACCAGCGCCGACACGTCGTAGCCGACGATGCGGTCCAGCACGCGCCTGCAACGCTGAGCGTTGTACAGGTTCTCGTCCAAGTCGCGCGGTGAGTCGATGCCGCGCTGGACGCCTTTCTTCGTGATCTCCTCGAACTCGACCCGGCGTACCTCGAGCTTGGGTCGCGCCAGCTCTTGCGCGATGTGGAACGCGATTGCTTCCCCTTCGCGGTCAGGGTCGGTGGCGAGCAGGAGAACGGAGGCCTTTTTTGATTCGGCCTTCAGCTCGGCCAGAACTTTGGCCTTGGTCTCGATGACCTCGTAGGTCTCCTCGAACCCGTTTGCCACGTCGATGCCCATCTTTTTGGGCAGATCCTTCACGTGGCCCTTGCTGGCAACGACCTCGTAGCCGGCGCCCAAGTACTTCTTGATGGTCTTGGCTTTGGCTGGGGATTCGACGATTACGAGAGTCTTCGCCATGGTGGGTTCAATGTCCCTTTCGATACCCTGAGTGCGAATGCCTGGCCGCCGGCGCAAGCCCCAACGACCGGGACTGCACTAAAAACCATAGTCAAATCGGACTGTTATCGATTTGCAATCGCCCGAGGGGGTCGGTAACTAAGACTCCTTCCAGGCGCAGCGTCAAGACCAGTTCTGAAACACGGCCGGCCGGCAGCCTCGTCGCGAGTCCAATCTCGTCGCTCGACGACGCTCCGGACCGCACCGCGGCGATGACCGACGCGCGGGCTCCCTCGGGGCTCGATGTTTCGGGAAAAGCTAGGATTTGTTGGGGGTAGCCCCCGCTGGGCGGGCGCGGCTCGTGAGCCGCTACCGCATGTAGGTTCTGAGCGGCCAACGCTTTCAACAAATCTTTTGTCCCTGCAAGCGCCCGCGCGCCGAGTCGCAGCTCGGCCAGGCAGCCGTGACCCTTGGCATGCCAGGGTGGCACAGCGACGACGAACAGCGGACGACCGAGCTTGCGCGCGTGCGCCGCGGCATTGCGTGCGCCGCTGCGGATCGGTGCCTCGACGACCACGACCACGTGCGCCAGCGCGACCAAGCACGCGTTCCGGGCAAAGAACACGGCTTGGGTCGCCGGGACGTCCGCCTCTACCAAGGACAAGTACGCGCCACCGTTCTGGACCACGCGCGCAAAGAGCTCGGCGTTTTTTTCCGGAAAGGGCCGGTCGAAGCCCGCCGGCGCGACGACGACGGTCGCCCCCGCGCCCTCCAGGGCGCCCTGATGGGCTTCGGTATCGATGCCCTGGGCTCCGCCGGACAGCACGGCGACGCCCGCCTCGGCGAGCTCCTTGGCCAAGCTCCTGGCGTAGTCGGCGAACTGCGGTGTCGGATGGCGCGTGCCGACGATTGCAACAGCTGGCCCGCGCGGCAACTCACCGCGCAGGAACAGGCGCTCGGGCGGCGCATCTAAATCGGCAAGGCGACCGGGCAGGCTGCCTCCATTCAGGCAGCGTTCCGCACTGAAGCCCATTGCCCAGTTTCGGCTCTGCCACGGCGAGAGTTGCGAAGTTAGCTCTTCGCGAGCTCGGAGCGCTGCACCGCCCCTCGCGCTGGGTTCGTTTTCACGACGTCGGCGCCCTATGTAAGGAGAGCGGCCCGTACATGTAACATGCGTTCAGGAAACTGCGCGGCGGCGGGCGAACCCCGTGGTAACACGACGCATGCGCTTCGTGGTGGCTAGCCATGGCCATTGTTTCGATGGCCTGTCGAGCGCCGTGCTCTTCACACGGCTGATGCAGGAACGCGGGCTCGGTCAGGCTCAGTTCGAGTACCGGGCCTGCGGCTACGGCATGAACCAGCAACAAGCCGAGGAAAAGCTCCTAGTCGGAGATGAAAATGCAATCCTAGATTACCGGTTCAGCGGCTCGAATAAGCTCACTTGGTACTTCGATCATCATCGCACGGCATTTTCGTCGCCGTCCGACCGGGCCCTATTCGACGCCGCGCAGAACCCGCAGTTCTTTTTCGATGCGGCCTATAGCTCGTGCACCAAGCTGATTGCCGACACCGCACAGAAGCAATATGGCTTTTCGGATCCGAAGCTCGACCCCTTGGTGCGATTCGCGGACATCGTCGACGCGGCCCGCTTTCAGAGCCCAGAGCAAGCCATCGACCGCAATGACCCGCTGATGCGCTTGGTGAGCGTGGTCGAGCATTACGGCGACGACGCTTTTTACGCCACGTTCGTACCAGAGTTGCTGCAAAAATCGCTCACCGAGCTAGCCACGTCCAACCTCGTGAGCGACCGTTACAAGCCGCTCGGGAAAAAGCACGAGCGTTTCGTCGAGCGCGTGCGCGAAAAGAGTGAGGTCCAGGGCCGCGTGGTATTCGTGGATCTGACCGAGAGCGTGCTGGAGAGCGTCGGCAAGTTCGTAACCTACGCCCTTTATCCGAAGTCCGTCTATTCGGTGCTGGTGGGCGTGCTCAAGGGCGGGCCGAAGATCTCGGTCGGCTATAACCCTTGGTCCGGGCAAGCGCTAGACGCGGACATTAGCGCGATCTGCGCTCGTTATGGCGGCGGCGGCCATCCCGTCGTCGGGGGCATTTCGTTCGCCGCGAACGAGGTCGAGCGCGCGCGCTTGGTCGCTCGCGAGATCGCGAAAGAGCTTGCCGGCTGACCTGCTCGGCGCATGGCGGCGACTGCCCGGGCAGAGGCCGTTCGTGCTCGGCCACCGTGGCGCCCGCCACGCGGCGCCTGAAAATACCCTGGCTGCCTTCGATCTGGCGCTCCGCGAAGGCGCCGACGGCAGCGAGCTCGACGTGCGGCTGGACGGCAGCGGACAGGCGATCGTACTGCACGACCCTACGTTGACGCGTGTGACGCAAGGGAGCGAGCGCCGACACGTCGAGAACATTTCTAGTACCGAGCTCGCGCGCCTAGACGTGGGCTCGGGCGAGCGCGTGCCGCTTCTTCGAGACGTGCTGATCTGGGCGCGCGAGCACGGCCAGCGTCTCAACGTCGAGCTCAAGCACGACGTCCGAAATCGCGCCTTGCTCTTGCGCGAAGTGCTGAGCGTCGTGAGCGGCGCTCCGCTGCCATGCCTAATTTTTTCGAGCTTTCACCCATATTTCGTTTGGTGGCTCGCCCGCCATTTGCCGCTCTTACCGCGCGCCTGGCTGGTACATGACAAGCAGTATCTGCTCAAGTATGCGCGCGGCTCACGACTGATCGGCGCGAACGCAATTCATCCTCAACACACGCTGGTGACCGCCGCCCGCGTCGCGCGGGCCAAGCGGACCGGCGCGGTTTGCAACGTGTGGACCGTTAATGAGCCGGCGCGCGCGCGGGCTCTGGCGGGCTTGGGCGTCGATGCCATCATCAGCGACGTGCCCGGACAGATCGTGAGTGCGTTGGCAGAGTGACGATCCAAGCCACGGCCAGCTCTGGCGTCCCGCAAAAGACCCGGGGTGCTCAGCGCGTGGCTTCACCTTCGGCCGAGCAGGGTGAGTAGCGCACGGACACGCCGCCAGGGGGCGACTGCTCGAAGACGTGCGGAGTGAGCGGCGGGTTGTGCGACACGTCGACGTTTTCTAAAATGACGTCCTGATTGCCGTCGGGGACCTGCAGGCGCAAGCGGCCGGGGACTTCAGCGACGCAGCTCGGCCCGCTCGGCGGCAGCGGCGGGTCCAAGCCGTCCGGGTCCACCCGCGCGCCGGACATTTTGGCTGGATGATGACCCACCAAGAGAGCGCGATACAGCACGACCCCTTGCTGCAGCACGCGTACCTCGCTGACGCGCACGCGCTGCGCTCGGTACGGCAACGCAAAGTCCTGTTCGACCGGTTGCAAGTGGATCTCTTCCGCCGCGTCGCGCGTGCTTTGGATGCGCACGACGTACTCGCCCGACTTCCAGGCGATACTCGCGGCGCTCGGCGCGTGCACGAGCACGGGGGCTTCACCGCGCAGCAACTGCACGAGGGCGGCCGGCGGCATGGGGACGTGAGTGAAGCGGCCGAGGTTACAGGCATTCGCGGGGCCGCGCAAAAACTGCTTTTGCCTAAGGTCGAAGAGCGCAAAGGACTGCCCGTCGGAGGTGAGCGTGGATACCGTGGCGCCGAACGGGCTCACGATGTCCAGGCGCAGCTTGTCCGGCACGGCGACGACGTACAGGAGGCGCCCACGAATGCGGCCAGCGTCGCCGAAATAGTCGATCTTGGCGTCGCTCGTCAGGCCACGACTGCACGCGCTCGTCGCGCGCATGCGGTCGATGGCCGCCTGCGCGCTCGGGAATTGCGAAGCGGGCGGCGGGGCCGCGCAGGCCGAGACCAGCGAAAGCGCCGCAAGCCAACCCATATCAGCCACGCAGCGCGTCCAACAGATCGAGGTCGGGATGGGGCAACGTGTAATGAGTCGCCACCAAGCCGATCTCGTACTCTTCACACAGCTTGGCTAGGCCAGCGCCGTCGATCACGGACACGGGGCTTGCGCCGGGCGCTGCCGCTTCTTCGCGCGCCCCGCTCAGCACCTGGCCCGTGGTGATGATCAGACCAGCGAGGGCGGGCCCGTAATGATGCAGCGCGCCGCGCAGCTCCGTGACCCGCTCGCGCCCGACCTCGCGCCCGTCCCGCCGCAAGACGACGGCCGTACGCACGTCCCCCGACGGACCGCGCGCCTTACCCGAGAGGTGTAGCTCTGCCCCGTGCAAACCCGGACGGCGCACCTGCGTGAGCTCCGAAAACCCGAGCCGTTCGAGCACGAGCGTGAGGAGCTCGCCCAAGCCGCGGTGCGAGAGCTCTTGCAGTGAGCGCGCGAACGTGCGGCGCAGGGCCTCTCGATAACGGTCGGCGATCTGAAGCAAATCCCGCTCGAGGCGCATCAGCTCACCGTCCAGCTGCCACTCGGTCAGGCCGATGCGATTAGCGGAAATGCGAAAGCGCGGACGTTGGCCGCGCGCGATCGCGCGCACGTTGTCCGTGCGGGCCGCCGCCAGAAGCAGGCCTTGGGTGGCGGCTTGGTCGGCCGCGAGGCGGCCGCGGCGTTGGGCCGCCTCGGTCAGGGTCTGTGCGGCCACCGGCCCGCGGCCGCGATCGAAACCGAGCAACAGTGACTCGACGGCATCTGCGAGATCCTTGCCCGCCAAGTCGTCCATCGGAGCGTCGTTGGTGCGGCGGTCGTCACGCGCAAAGTTGCTTCGTTCATCGCGTTGCTGATCGCGGCGACCCTCGCGGCTCGGCCCGCGGTCGCGATCGATCCGCTCGCCGCCGCGTTCGCGCTCCGCGCCGCGCTCCGCGCCTCGGTCAGAGCTCCGGTCAGAGCTCCGGTCCGGACCGCGCTCGGCATCGCGCGGACGTTGACGCTCGACGCGAGGTTCGGCGGCGCCGCGGGCCTCGATCTCTTGCGTGAGCTCCGCCGACAACACCGCCGGTGCATCGGACACCGTATAGGATGGCAAATCATCCCCGCCCCGCTCTTCACCGGGGCGGCCGCGACCTCGGCGTCGGCGTCGGCGTCGAGAGCCGTCGGCGTTGGCCGGGCCGAGCGCGGGGTCGACCGCTACGACGTCGGCCGCGCCTCCGAAGATCGGCTCGTCATCGTCGTCCTCGGTCGCGAAGAGCTCGGTCGCGTGGGCCGCCAGCTCCGCCCGCGAGCGCTCACCTTCGTCCGGCGCGGCGCTGCTGTCTTCATCGTCGAACGTCACGTGCGAAGCGTGCGGCGAGCTCGAAGCCTCCGAGGGCGCCTCGTCGCCCGTATCGACCTCGGGCTCACCGGAGTAGCCCTGCGCGGCCAAGCGCTCGAGCGCCGGCGTGCGATCCGCCAGACCCTTCTCGATCATCGCGGGGTCCCACTCACGCAGCGCGAACACGCCAGGCTTGATGCGCACCAGCGGATTTTCTTTGTCGCCCTTTTTCACGAGCGCGGCGAGGCGGGCGCCCATGGTGACCTCGGGACTCTTGCCCACGTGACTGAGCAGATTTTTCTCGATCGCTACGTCGGTGATTTCTTTGTAATGGAGCGGTTTCCCTACGAGGCGCAAAACCTGCGCCGCGGCTTCCGTGAACGTCATACCGTGACCGTTTCTTTCGTTAATGGGAGAGAACTTTCGTTCTCACTGCCTGAAGGTGTCTCCGGGGAAGCGCACATTCGCTCCCGCCGTCGGCAGGTCACCTTCCAAGCCCCTGAGATAGCACGGCCCTTGGCGTGGGCGAAAGCGTTGTATTTGCGGCATTTTTGCGGTTACACTCCAGCCCTGCACGCTTTCTCGAGTAAAAGGGGGCGTGGACCCGAGCCGATTGTTCGACGAGCTCTTGGCGATTGCGGCCCGAACGGGGCTCGAGGTCAGAACCCGCGCCTTTCAAAGCACGGCGTCGCGCAAGGTCCCTTTTGCCGGCGGCCTGTGCAAGGTCCTGGGCCAACAGTTGGTCTTGCTGAACTCAAACGCCAGTGTCGTCGAGCGCTCGGTCGCACTGGCCGACGCGCTGACCAGCCTCGACTTGAACGGAGCCACGATGAGCGCCGGTGCACGACGCTTTTTGGCCGAGCGCGGCCGCAGCCGCTCGGGCCTCGTGGAACCGGACTCGGCACCCAAACCAGGCCTCGCCAAGACGCTCAGCTTGCACAAGAAAAAGCCCCAGCACCGCTAACCAGCGACGTAACGTAGGTAATCGTGAAGCTCGAAGCTCAGGTCGCGCTCGCGCCGCGCACGACACTCGGCGTGGGCGGCGCGGCAGCGCACTACGCGCGCGTCGAAAGCGATGCCGATCTGCGCACCGCACTGGCTTACGCGCGCGAGCACGACCTCGGCGTGCAGGTGCTCGGGGGGGGCAGTAACGTGGTCGTCCCGGACGCCGGCTGTGCGGGGCTCGTGATCGAGATGGCCACGCGCGGCATCGCGCTGACCGAACGCGGCGGCGAGCTCGAGGTTCGCGTCGCCGCGGGCGAGCCATGGGACGATTTCGTGGCACGGCTCATTAAGCGCGGCTATCAAGGGCTCGAGTGCCTGAGCGGCATTCCCGGCCGGGTTGGCGCCACGCCCATCCAGAACGTCGGCGCGTACGGGCAAGACGTGAGTGAAACCATCGATGCGGTCCAGACGTTCGATCGAGTCTCCGGCGTGGACCGCATCTTCAGCGCACGCGAGTGCCACTTCGCGTATCGCGACAGCTTCTTCAAACGTCACGCGGGGGGCCGTTACGTGGTCACCCACGTCACCTTCCGACTGCGACCGGACGCGAATCCCACAATCCGCTATCCCGAGCTCCAGCGTGAGCTCGCCCAGCGCGGGCTCACTCGGCCATCGCTCGTGAACGTGCGCGACACGGTGCTCCAGCTGCGCCGCCGCAAATCCATGGTGCTCGACGCAACCGATCCGAACTCGCGCAGCTGCGGCTCTTTCTTCGTGAACCCCGTGCTCCACGCGCGCGAGCTGAGCGAATTTTTGGCGCGCGCGGCGGGCGTCGGCAGCGTGCCGCAGTTCACACAGCCGGATGGACGCGTGAAACTTTCGGCGGGCTGGTTGATCGAGCAGGCCGGGTTTCCGCGCGGCACACGCGACGGCGCGGTCGGGCTCTCTAGCAAACACGCGCTCGCCCTCGTTGCCTACGAAGGCGCACGGGCAAACGACGTGCGCCGTCTGGCGCAACGAATACAGCTCGGCGTTCAGAGCCGGTTCGGTGTTCTACTCGAGCCCGAACCGATTTTTTGGTGAGCCCGCTATTGGCGGCGCGAACGCCGGCCCGCTGACCAATACTTCTGGCGAAATTAGCGCAACTGCGCGCACCTGGAACCAATGTAAGGCACTGTGGTTGCCACGCGCTCGCGGCCGGTGCATGCCTCGATAAGAATGCGAATCGCGGGGGAGCCGACCTCGGCCGCTCGCAACTGGATCCGAGCAACTCAGTTTGCTCAGCCAACGAACGATAGATGAGCATCATGCCGAGCGCTGTGGAACAAGGCTCCGTGACTGGCTTGGACGACACGTTCGCCGGTACGCCATTTCGCGCGCTTAAGCGCCTTGCCGCGGGCGGCATGGGCGAGGTTTTTCTCGTTCTTCACGAAGAGCTAGGGCGCGAGTTCGTCGCGAAAGTCTTGCACGAGCAATACGCGACGGACGAACGCATGCTCGATCGGATGCGGATCGAAGCGCAGGTGCTCGGCCGGCTCAACCATCCGAATATCGTGTCCGTCACCGGCTTCGGCGTGACGTTGGACAAGCGGCCCTTCATCGTGATGGAACACCTGCTCGGCCGAACGCTTGCCGCCGAGGTCGCCGCGCGCGGCCGTTTGCCGCCGCTCGAAGCGATCAGCTACACCCGCCAACTGCTGCAAGCGCTCCGCGCAGCGCACGCCGTCGGCATCGTTCATCGAGACATCAAGCCGGCTAATCTTTTTCTCGTCGATCGAACGCAAGAAGCCCGCACCCTCCGGGTGCTCGATTTCGGTTTGGCACGGGTGCTGCCTGGCTTTTCAGACGCGGCACCGCAACCGCTCGCGCTGCCCACTAGCGCCGGGCAGATCCTGGGCACGCCTCATTTCCTGTCGCCCGAGGGAAGCCTCGGCAAAAAGGTAGACGAGCGTGCGGACATATACGGGGTGGGGCTCGTCCTATACGTTCTGCTCGCTGGGCGCGGGCCGTTCGATGAGCTGCGTAGTCGATCGGAAATCTTGCGCGCGCACGCGCAAGCTCGACCCCTTGCCCCGTCGGTCGCGGCTGGCTTCCAGTTGCCCGCGGGCCTCGACAAGGTCGTCCTGTATGCATTGCGCAAGGAACCCGCCGACAGGTACCAGACGGCGGAACACTTCGAGAATATTCTCGAACAATTCGAAGCCTCACTTCGACGCCACCCGAGTACGGGCAGCAGGGCCCTTCAGCCGGCGCCTTTGCCGGCTTCCGCAAGCGTGGCTTCGCCTTCGCTATCCACGGCGCGAACGCGGTGGCTGCCCGATCGGCGACAGCTGCTCCTGATTGCCGCCGTTGCGATGAGCACGGCCGTGGCGTGCTCGGAAGTGGTGCGCGCAATCTTGAGTCGGCCATCATGATCGAGCGTGTGCGCCATTGCTGGGTTGTGCGGGATTATCGTGAATAAAGCCGCGCATTCTCGGACGCGGAACGAGCCGCTCTCCGTCGGAGATCAGTTTCTCAAGTTCGAGATCCGTGCCCTCCTAGGCCAGGGTGGGCATGGCTTCGTCTATCACGGCTATGACTCGTTTCTCGATCGCCACGTGGCCATCAAGCTCATCCCGAACCCTGCTGACCGCGGAAAAGATCTGGCTCGGCGTGCGCAGCTCGAAGCACGCGTCTTGTGCAAGTTGCACCACCCGAACGTCGTGCGCGTGATCGATGCCGGTGCGACCGCGCAAGGCGCCGTATACATCGTGATGGAAATTCTGCACGGTCGCACCTTGCGCGACGTGATGCGGGATCTTGGCGGGCTCCGCGCGACGGAGGTGCTGTCCGTTGGCGCGCAAATCGCCGATGGTGTTCAGGCGGCGCACGACCAGAGCGCGATTCACCGCGATTTGAAGCCAGAAAACGTGTTCGTGCTGGAGGACAACGCGGTCAAGGTCTTGGATTTCGGCATCGCGAAGTTTCTCGGTCCGGGAGCCGCCACCACTCAAAGGGACCTACTGCATGGGACGCTGATCTACATGAGCCCGGAGCATCTGCAGGGGATGCGAGTCACCGTCCGCAGCGACATTTATGCGCTCGGAACCACACTCTACGAGGCATTCGCCGGCCGCCCTCCTTGCCTGCTCGGGATGGACGAGCCCACGCTAGAGTCCCTAACCTTTGCCCAGATGAATCGCATGCCGCCCCCGCTGAACGAGCTGATGCCGAGCGTGCCGCGCTTCGTCGCGCGCTCCATTCAACGGATGATCGCAAAAAATCCTGTCGACCGCTTCGCCTCGATGGCGGAGGTGGCAGACGTGCTGCGCTCCAATTTGCGCCGGGTGCTCGACGAGTCGATCGGGGCATCAACGGGCAACCGGGACCTATGGCAAGGTCGAAGTCCCACGCTGCCCCCCGCGAGCGCTACGCAGCTGTCCTGCGAAACGACGGATGCGGACGAGCTTGGGCGGACTTCTTCACCGTCGATCGCGGCACGGGCAAGGCCATTTGCCTTGGATGTCCCCGTGTCCAAGCCGCTATTTTTCGAAGAGCGCGCGGTCGATCTGCCGAGCGCTGACCTCATGCAGACGACGAAGTTTCGCCGCCTCGCCGTTTCCTCGCCGACGCCGCCACAATTGTCGCGAGCTCGCGCGGTGCCCATGACACCGCGCGCGGAGGCTCCAGCGCGCTTCGACGAGGCGGCGCGTCGTCCCCCGCTGACCGACGAAAGGGCTGAAGCCGCAAAACCATTCGATGTGCCGCGGCCGGGCGCCCGCGATCCGGTGGCGCGTCGCGCCGCTATACCTGAGACCGCCGCGCCGGTATCGATCCAGGATGCGCTCGCTCCGGACGCGTTTCGGCGTTGGCTGTTCGGCGCGGTCTGCGTTGGCGCAACAGCGGGCGTCGTGATCGGCTTGATCGAAGGGCCAAGAGATTGGCGCTCGCACCGGTACGCCAGCGTTCTGCCGAGCACGCCGCGGGTGCAGCCAAGCATCGAACCGGCTCTGTCAGCCGGCCTCCATCCGAGCGACACCACCCCCGCAACGTCGGGATCCGCGTCGATGCCGGTCCCGGCGGAGCCCGTCGCGCAGGACATCCTTCGCCCTGTGAACGCTCCGCGTGCGGCATTGGTCGCGCATACGTTCGCACTGCCCCCATCGAAGCCCGCGCCGCTGAAAACGGCCCAGCATAGGCAAAAGGCGATTTATGGATCCGACGAGGCCGAATGACGAGCTCCGAAAAAAAGCCGCTCCCGCCTCAACCCTTGGAGGCCACCCAAGTGTCGTCGAACGCGAGCGCTCACGGCGCCGGGCCGCACGCAAGCACCGGCGAAGTGGCTGACTCTCGATCGTTGGACTCCGAGCCAGGGGCGTTCGATCCCTACGCTTTCTCCGAGCTCGCCGTGCCGCTGGATTTGAGGCGCCAGATGATTCAGGCGCAGCTCCCCCGTCTCGCACCTGAATACTTACAGGACACGTTGCCACCGATTAATCCACTCGCGCCATGCGACGAGCTCTCGGCCTCATCGAGCTCCGACCCGTCGCCGGTTGCTGTGCCTCGGCGCAAATTGGGGAAGGTCGTTGCCGCGTGCGCGTTAATCGCCGCGCTCCTGCTCGGGTTGGGCATATTCAGCGGCAAAAAGCTGACCCGGGTGCCGAGCACGGCGCGTGCGGCCGCCACTGTCTCCGAGCGGCAAGCAGCGAGCCCCTTACCAGCAGCGCGAACGGTCGTGCCCGCCCAGGCGTCTCCTCCGGCATCTTCTGCGCAGTACAGTTTCGAAGCAGGCCGCGGTCAGGCAGTTGGGGATGCGAGTGCCGCCGCGCGTGTCCTCAGCGACGGTCAGGCCTCCAAGCACTTTTCCCCGACGCGCGTCCTCGGTGCACCTGGCGATGCCCCAACTTTAAAACCATCAACCGCGGTCGCCCCGACGGCCCCAGCTTCGACACCGTCCGCTCGAGTCCCTTCCACTCAAACACCGTGGTTCGAGTACAAATGAGCCTGCGATACGGTCCTAGCGTGCTCGCGCTCCTGGCCACTCTTTCATTCGCGATCACGTGGTCGCCAATGTGCTGGGCCGACACCGTCCCTCCCACGACTGACGACAATACGCGCGCGCGTGCGCTCTTCCGTAAGGGAGTCGACGCCTTCCGCTCAGGCAAAAATGAAGAGGCCGCGCAAGCGCTTTCCGACGCGTGGGCAATCCGAGAAACCTACGATGTTGCCGGAGCGTTGGCTCAGGCGGAGATAGCGCTCAAGCGCTACCGTGCGGCAGCCGAGCACCTCGATTTTTGCGTTGCGCATTTCTCGCCGGCAGAGACCGAACAATCGCTCCAGCAAGTCAAAGCCGCGCTCTCCGAAGTGAAGACTCATGTGGCCACGGTGCTGATCAGCGTCGACAGCGCAGGGGTCGAGGTCCACGTCGACGAGCGAACCCTGGGCGTCTCTCCGCTCGGTCTGCCCACATTCGTTGACCCCGGCGTGCACACGCTTCAGGCCGTGGTCACAGGAAGCGCGCCCGTGACTCAGGTCGTGAACGTACAGGCCGGGCACGAATATCCCGTCCGGTTTCGAGTCCTGTCCAAGGCCACCACCATGGTGAAGGCGCCAACATCGGAACGTTCACTAGCTGCGGGTAAGCGCAGCATGGTGCCGGTGATCATTGGCGCGGCTGTCTTCGTCGCCGGCGTGGGATCGGCGATCGCATTCGAGCTTGCTGCCTCGAGCCAGGGTGATACAGCCCACTCCTTCCGCGAGCGCGCGGGCTCGACTGGGTGTGCCGACGGGAGTGCCTCGGCAAGAGACTGCAGCGCTCAACGGGATGCATTGGACAGTAAGAAGCACGACCGAAATTGGGCAGCCGGCAGCCTGGTGCTTGCCGGCGTAGCCGCGGTCGCGACGCCTGTGTATTTTTTTTGGCCGCGTTCGAGGGGAGCCCGCGGAGAGGACAGCGAGCGAGGGCTCGCGGTTCGTGTCGCCGGGAGCGCGGCCGGCGCAAATGTCTCGTTTTCTGGCCAGTTCTGAGTTCCGAGGAGCGCTATGACTAAACTGGGGTTTCGTTTCTTTTCGACCATCGCACTCAGTTCGACAATCGCAACGTTCGGCTGCGCCAGTGACCCAACGTGCGACGAGCTCAGCAACTGCACCTCGAGCGGGACCAGCGGCACAAGCGGCGGAGGCACCTCGGGGCGCGGCGGCCACTCCGGTACTTCGGGCGCAAGCTCGAGTGGCGCTTCGGGGGAAACGTCGGGGGGTGGCGGGTCGGCGGAGGGGGGGACCGCCGACGGCGGCGCTGCCGGCGCAGAGGACAAGCCGTGTGATCTGAGCAAGCCGCCCGGCGAAGAAGCGTGTTTGGTGAGCAACGAGTATGCGGTCTTCGTAGCGCCTTCCGGCAAGGACAGCGCCCCCGGCACGCAGGCCGCGCCCCTGAAAACGATCGCCAAGGCGCTCGAGCTCGCCCACGCCGCAAGCAAAAAGGTGATCGCTTGCAACGGCACTTATGACGAGCAGCTCAAGCTGAGCACGAGCACCAATCTGTTTGGAGGCTTTACCTGCCCAAGCGACCCAAACCCCTGGGCCTACGACTCGGGCAAGAAAGCGATCGTCGCCCCGTCCGCACGGGGCCTGGCCCTCAGTGTCGCCACCGGAGCCGCCGCGGTCGTCATCGCCGACTTCGAGTTCGACGCCAAAGATGGCGTCGACCCCGGCGAATCGAGCGTCGCCGCCTTCATCAACGCTTCCACCAACGTCTCGCTCATCCGCCTCAAGCTCGCCGCCGGCAAGGGCGTCGATGGTGCCAATGGTCTCCTGTCGCCAGTCGCATTCCCGCTCGCTTTCGCGTTGAGTGGTCATTCAGCGGCCGGTAACACCGGCGGACTCGCCGACTTGGTGATGTGTCCCGCTGGTGGAAGCACGATAGGTGGCAAGGGCGGAGACGGCGGAGTTGCCACGGTTGGACCGGGCTCAAATGGGACTCCAGATCTCGGAGTAGGTAAAGGCGGCTCGCAGGGAGATTCTTGCAACGCTGGCGGAGCTGGCGGCGACGGCGCGAACGCCGCGGCACAACCCGCCGCCTCCGGAGCCGCGCAGCTCGGCGCCATCACTCCTGTGGGTTGGAGCCCCACCCCAGGCACCGACGGCTTGCCCGGCACACCAGGTCAGGGCGGAGGAGGAGGTGCCGGCTCGAGCACCGGCGGAGGAGGCGGTGGCGGCGGTGCCGGTGGCTGCGGAGGCGCTCCAGGCACTGGCGGCAAAGCGGGTGGCGCGTCGATCGCCCTGCTCGTCCTCAGCTCCACCCTCGGGCTCAACGAGCTCGACCTCGTCACCAAAGACGCCGGCAAAGGCGGAAATGGCGCCGCCGGCCAAGACGGGCAAAGTCAAAGCGGCAGCGGAGGTCTGCAAGTTCCAGATGGCTGTCAAGGCGGTAAAGGCGGCAAAGGCGGAGCCGGTGGCGCGGGTGGAGGCGGCGCGGGCGGCGTCTCGGCCGGCATCGTCTCGCGAGGCGCGGCCCCAGTGCCCGACCTCAAAACCCACATCAGTACGGGCTTAGCCGGCACGAAAGGCGTCGGCGGCCTCGCCGGCAGCAACGACGGGATCGATGGCAAAGCCCAGGCTATTCTCGAAGTTCCGTGAGCTCTCGCTCCCATTCAAGCTTCTCGGGGCGTCCACGCTGGGCCTCGTCGTCGCAAACATCGGGGCGTGTGAAAGTCCGTTTACGAGTTGCGTGGACACCCGCACGTGCCCTCGACCTCCAACTGAAGACGCAGGAGCGGCTGGCCTCGCCGATGGCTCGAGTGGCGCTTCAGGGGGTGGCGGGTCGGCGGAGGGTGGGACCGCAGACGGCGGCGCTGCCGGCGCAGAGGACAAGCCGTGTGATCTGAGCAAGCCGCCCGGCGAAGAAGCGTGTTTGGTCAGCAACGAGTATGCGGTCTTCGTAGCGCCTTCCGGCAAGGACAGCGCCCCCGGCACGCAGGCCGCGCCCCTGAAAACGATCGCCAAGGCGCTCGAGCTCGCCCACGCCGCAAGCAAAAAGGTGATCGCTTGCAACGGCACTTATGACGAGCAGCTCAAGCTGAGCACGAGCACCAATCTGTTTGGAGGCTTTACCTGCCCAAGCGACCCAAACCCCTGGGCCTACGACTCGGGCAAGAAAGCGATCGTCGCCCCGTCCGCACGGGGCCTGGCCCTCAGTGTCGCCACCGGAGCCGCCGCGGTCGTCATCGCCGACTTCGAGTTCGACGCCAAAGATGGCGTCGACCCCGGCGAATCGAGCGTCGCCGCCTTCATCAACGCTTCCACCAACGTCTCGCTCATCCGCCTCAAGCTCGCCGCCGGCACAGGCGTCGATGGTGCCAATGGTGTCCTGTCGCCAGTCGCCTTTCCTTCCCAGCCCACCCTCAATGGCAACTCCGCGACGGGCGACAACGGCGGCCTTTCCAACACGGTCTTGTGCGCGATTGGCGGAAGCACGAAGGGCGGCGTCGGGGGGAACGGGGGTCCCAATGCCACCGGTGGCGGACAAGGTACTCCAGCGCTCAACGGGGGCACCCCTGGCACCCTCGGAGCGCTCTGCGCTGGGCCTGGCAGCGGTGGAAACGGCAGTGACGCGCCTGCACAACCCGCCGCCTCCGGCGCCGCGCAGCTCGGCGCCATCACTCCTGTGGGTTGGAGCCCCACCCCAGGCACCGACGGCTCGCCCGGCACACCCGGTCAGGGCGGAGGAGGAGGTACCGGCTCGAGCACCGGCGGAGGAGGCGGTGGCGGCGGAGCTGGTGGCTGCGGAGGCGCTCCAGGCACGGGCGGCAAAGCGGGTGGCGCGTCGATCGCCCTGCTCGTCCTCAACTCCACCCTCGGGCTCAACGAGCTCGACCTCGTCACCGAAGACGCCGGCAAAGGCGGAAATGGCGCCGCTGGCCAAGACGGGCAAAGTCTGTTTGGCGCTCCTGGTGCTGCGGCCGACTTTGGCTGTGGCGGCGGCAAAGGCGGCAAAGGCGGAGCCGGTGGCGCGGGTGGAGGCGGCGCGGGCGGCATCTCGGCCGGCATCGTCTCGCGAGGCGCGGCCCCAATGCCCGACCTCAAAACCCACATCAGTACGGGCTTAGCCGGCACGAAAGGCGTCGGCGGCCTCGCCGGCAGCAACGACGGGATCGATGGCAAAGCCCAAAGCATCTTCAACGTCCCTTGAGCCTGACAATAACGTCGGGCGGCCCCCCAGGGACTCCTCGCAAGATCGAGTGGGGCCCCACGTAGGTTTGTTTTGCCGGGCTCTGCCCATGCGCAGATCGCGATGTCGGATCAGCGATCGTTTTCCCGGTTTAGCGATCCTTACTCAGCCGCCTCTGCTGACGCCGACTTTCAGCGGTGCGACCGCGAGTCGCTCGTCGGTACCTCACCCGACCTGGGTCGCACGCAGCCGACCGCTAACCGACGACCTGGTAGATCGCTTCGATCGCTTCGTCTAGACGTGCCACGTCGGTGCCGCCGGCTTGGGCCATGTCGGGCCTTCCGCCGCCGGAGCCACCCACGAGCTGCGCCGAATTTTTGATCAGCTCCCCTGCTTTGAGTCGCGGCGTGAGATCCTTGGCAACGGTCAGCACGAGCTGCACTTTGCCATCCGCTATCGAGCCCACCAAGACTACGCTCTGGCCGAGCTTGTCGCGCAGTTGTTCGGCAAGCTCGCGGAGCGCCGCGCGATCGGTCACTTCCGTCCGAACACCGAGCACTTTGACGCCGGCGATGTCACGCGCCTTGCCGAGCAACGCCTCGAGCCCTCCGCCTCCCCCACCCGTCGCGAGCTTGCGCTGTAACTCCTCGATTTGCTTTTCGAGCGCGCGCTCGTGCTGCAGGAGCTTCTCTACCTTGTCGGCGACGTTCGCGGGCGTCGCCCGCGCAAGACTGACCACTTTAGCGAAGCTTGCCTCGACATCGCGAAGATAGGAGAGCGAGTTGTCGCCTGTGACGGCGATGATGCGGCGCACCCCGGCGGAGACGCCCTGTTCACTCACGATTTTGAACAGGCCAATGTCGCCCGTGGCACGGGCGTGATTGCCCCCGCACAGCTCGCTGGACTCGGCCATGCTCAACATGCGCACGACATCGCCGTATTTTTCTTCGAAGATCATCATCGCGCCCCGGGCTCGCGCTTCGTCCATGTTCAGCACTTCGGTGCGCACGGTGTGATTGGCGAGGGTTCGGTGGTTCACTAGGTCCTCGACTTTGGAAATTTCGTCGGGGCTTAGCGCGCGTGGGCTCGTGAAGTCGAAGCGCAAGCGCTCTGGTCCCACCAACGACCCCTTCTGTTGCGCGTGAGAGCCGAGCACGGTGCGCAGCGCCCAATGTAGAAGATGCGTCGCCGAGTGGTTACGTCGCGTGCGGTCGCGGCGCTCGCTGTCCACGATCAGGTCGAGCGAATCGCGAACCCTAAAAGTCCCGGATTGAACCGTGCCGCGGTGAGCTACGACCCCGGCGACGGGCTTGTGCGTATCTTCGATCGAGATTTTGGCGTTCTCACTTTGAATGGCGCCTTGGTCGCCGAGTTGCCCCCCAGACTCGCCGTAAAACGGTGTGGTATCGCTGATCAGCTCGACGCGATCGCCCGCGCTCGCTTCATTCACTAGCGCGCCGTCTTTGATGATCGCGAGCAGCGTGCCGTTGTCGCGATCTTTTTCGTAGCCCGTGAAACGCACGACGCCGCCTGGCACCGTGGCCAGCGCTTCGCGATAAACGCTCTCGACCGCGTGCTCACTGCTCTTGAACTCGGAGCGTTCGCGCGCGGTCTCGAGCGCGGCATCGTAGCCGGCCTCATCCACCGCGAAGCCCCGCTCCGCACAGATCACGTTCGTGAGGTCTAGGGGAAAGCCATAGGTATCGTACAGCTTGAAGGCGTCGGCCCCCGGAAGGGTGGTCTTACCCTCGACTGCCATCACGTCGAAGCGCTCCTCGAGAAGCGAGAGCCCGCGCTCGATCGTTTGTCGGAAGCGCACCTCTTCACCCTCCGCTACAGAGGCGATGTGGTCACGCCGCTCGCGCAGCTCAGGGTACTGATCGCCCATCGCGTCCACGACCCTCAGCGCCACTTCATGCAAAAATGGCTTTGCGATGCCGAGGCGATGACCGTGACGAATGGCCCGGCGCATCACGCGCCGGAGGACGTACTCCCGCCCAGTGCGATCAGGCATGACGCCTTCTGCGATCAAAAACGCCGTCGTGCGCGCGTGGTCGGCAATCACGCGCATCGACACGTCGTCCTGACCCATGCTGCCGCCGTAGCGCTTACCCGAAAGCTCGCTCGCGCGGTCGACCAGGGCGTGGAGGATGTCGGTGTCGTAGTTGTTGGTCTTGCCCTGCGTCACGCAGGCGAGGCGTTCGAGGCCCGCGCCCGTGTCGATGCTCGGCGCTGGCAGGGCGTCGAGCTTGTATTCGCCCCCGACCAAGCTGCGTTCGAACTGCATGAAGACTAGGTTCCAAATCTCCATCCAACCGTAGCCCTCGCCAGTTTGTTCTTGACCAAACTGGCCTGGTTCCACGTCTGGGCCATTGCAAAAAAAGATCTCACTCGACGGGCCGCACGGGCCCGTCTCACCGGCCTGCCAAAAATTATCGTTCATGCCCAGGCCGCGCACACGCTCTGGCCCGAAACCGGTAACTTTGTACCAAAGGTCGCGAGCGAACGTATCCTCTGCGACGCCGTGTTCGCCCTTGAAATAGGTGAAGATGAGGCGATCTTTCGGGAGCTGGAGCTCCTTGGTCAAAAAGTCCCAGGCGAAGACGATGGCCTCTTCCTTGAAGTAATCTCCAAAGCTGAAGTTGCCCAGCATTTCGAAGAACGTGTGGTGGCGCGGGGACGGCCCCACCGCTTCCAGATCATTGTGTTTGCCGCTGATGCGGATGCACTTTTGTGAAGTCGTCGCGCGCTTGTAGTTGCGCTTCTCCACGCCCAGGAACAGATCCTTGAACTGCACCATGCCTGCAGCCGCGAACATCAGCGTCGGATCATTGGCGGGAATCAATGGGCCGCTGGCGCAGACCTCGTGTCCATTGCGACCGAAAAAGCTCAAAAACGCCGAGCGCAGCTGAGAAGACGTGCGGATGTTAGAAGCCATGGCTAGGCCATCAGGTGTAGCATGGGATAGTCGGCCGCGAATACCGGGCCGGCTCGCCAAGCGGCCCTTCTCAAAATGAGCGATAGCGCCTTAGAATTCGGGGAAGAGCGCGGTCTGGGCAAGGTCTTTGGCCACGTGCGTCTGGACTCGGCCCTATCGATCAGTGATGGCTCGCGCGCGCGGGCCACGCTGCTCCTTTCCAGCAGCGGGTTGTGGTTGATCGCGGCGCGCGACCGCTTCCACGGCCTGTGCGTGGACATTTTGACGCACGGTGATTTGCGTCTGCTAAGTGGGCACCTTCGCGATCGGCTGTGCTTCGGACAGGAGTCCTTGATCATCCCCGCCGGACGCAGAAATGCCGTAGAGCGCCTGTTGGCACTCGGCCGCCTGGGGGCTCCCGCGGGGGCGCGTCGCTCTGAGCTCCGCCCATCGCGACTGATCCACCCGCCCGACGAGATCGAGCAAGCCTGGCTCGAGCGCGAGCTCGGCTCTGCGGAAGTGCTCGTGTGTTGGTTGCGCGGTGAGAACTCTATGCCCCTGACATCGAACATCTTGGGCGCCACGGACAGCCATCCGTTTCTATTTGTGAGCGAGCGGCGTGCAGCGATCGTGACCATCTCGCGCGTCGGGGACGTGACTTACACCGCACTCGGCCTGGGCGCCCTGACCCTGCGCATGGAAGGTGACCAGGCAGAGCTAGCCTGCAACGGCGCGCTGTTTGCGAGTCGTCGGACCGACGCGCAGGCAGCCCGCGATGCCTTCGAGCTGATCTCGTTGGAACAACCCAAGCTGCGGCTCTTGGAAGCCGCACGCAGACTGTGGCTGACGCGCGAGCACAGCCGACAAGAGGCGGCGCAGACCATGAATCTGCTGCAAGCGGCCATTTCGCGCGGCAGCTCGCGCGCCCGCGTTGCGCGGTTGTTGGCGTTGGTGACTGAAGACAAGGCTGCATCGGTGGATGGCGCTGAGCTAAGCCGGGCCCTGGGTGAGGGTCGTTTGAGTCCAAACGCGCTGACGGAGCTGTGGGCAAGCTGGCAATTCGCGGCGAGCCCGAGCCGGGTGCTGATCCGCGGCTTGTTGGACATCGGCGCGCAATCGCACGCCCTCGCTCTGCAGCGCGCGCTGCCACTACAGCCGAGTGCAGACGAAGCCATTGCTCGAGACGAGCTACGGCTGGCACGCTTCGAGGTCGAAACGCGCCTTGCGCAGTTGAGTGATCGGAGAAACCTCGCCCTGCGAGACGTGCTCGGCGAACGGGGGCTCGAACCTAGCGCGTACATTTCGCTTCCGGTGGTCAACCCGTTGCCCGAGGCAGTAATCGAGGACGCGCTCACTCATCCGTTAGCACGCGGGCAGCGGCTCGTGCTTGCTAGCGCCCAGAAGCTAATCGCGCATCGTCCCGAGCCGGACCAAGGCGCGCTCAGCGATTACTGCGAAGCGCTGGACGCACGCGAGCAACCGGCGGCTCGGCGCGCGCTCGATGCCGCGCGTCTCGCCTTTTCCATTCCCACATTGCACGCCTACGTTTCGCGCGGCAAAAAGTCGATTGGCCTCCGCGGTTACGAGGCCAAGGCGCCGTATATTTTGCTCGGGAAGGATCATATCGATCCTAACTCGTCCTTTTTCATGAGCGAGGCAGAGCTGCACTTCGCCATCGGCGCGGAAGCCCTACACCTGAAGCTCGGCCAAACCCGGTTGACCTCGCACGAGGTGTGGGCCGGCGCCCTCGCACGCACCAAGGGGGGCGTCGAGCTGCTGCTCGGTTTGCTGCCCTTGCTTCAAGGCATTCCCCTCGGCGCTTCCGCGACCAGAGCCCTGGAGAAGATCCCGGAGCCGGCCATCCGTCGCGGCCTAGAGGCTCTCGTGCACTTGGAACGCAGCCAGCGCAAAGAGCCGGTGGTGGAGCCGGCCAGCGCCCTGTCCCATGTGAACGAACGGCTAATCGCAACGCACCGGGTGCTGCAAATGAGCGCGGATCGCGCCGGGTTGGTGCTGTGCGGCGATCTGCGCTCCAGCCTGCGCGGCCTGCTCTTGGTACGCCCGGACACCCGCGCGCTACTTCAAACCATGGCGGAGCGTGACGTGGCCAGTGTACTGCTCGACCCGCAGGCGGTCGAGGGAGACCCCGCGATGTGCGCCGACTTGACCGTTCGCATCACCGCCTTGCTCGAGTTTTACGCGAGCGAAGATTTCATCTCGCTTCGCCGCGCGCTCGTGGGCTGACCACGCCGGTCCCGAGGCGAGATTTCACGCTACTTCATCGGCGCTAAAACTAGCTCAAGATACAAGTCCTCATACGCGCGCGCCACGATCTCGGCTCGATGGCGTGCGATGATGGCGGCGCGTTGCGCCTCGGCAATCCGCGAGGCCGCAGCGCTATCAGCCAACAGCACGACGAGCGCGCGGACCCAGTCGTCGACCGCTAGGCTCGGAACTTTCAGCACACCTCGAAGATCGATGAGCGGGCCCCGATCGAGCGCGATCACCGGCACCCCGAGCGACATCGCCTCCAGCAAGACGATCGGCAAATCGACCTTGCCCCAAAGATCGTCGACTGGAAATAGCACCGCGCTGGCGCCTGCCAGCAACGCCAGAATGTCGCGCGCATTTTCCACGAAGCGCGTGCTGGCCGGTGGCAACCGAGCCGACAAGCGTTCCGCCACTTCCCGCGCGCGCGTCGACTTACGGCGATAAGCGAAGACCGTGACCACGTCAGGCAGCAATGCCGGCAAGCGCTCGCTGAGCGTAGCCGTCGCCTCTGCCCCCGAGCTCGTTTCGAGGTCGCCCGGGTAGAGCACGTAGCGCTGTTCGGGCCCGAGCCGAAGCTCGCGTCTCACCCGTGCCAGCTCTTCGGCGCTCGGAAGCCGCAGGTCGGGCACCGGCGGCGGGATCACCGCGATGCGCGGCGGACGTAGCCCAGAGCCCTCATAGCTCCTTTCGATCGAGCTTCGGGTCCACGTGCTCTGCGCCACCAGCAGATCACCAAAGAACAACCCCTGTGGATCGGCGAAGCTGCGCGGCGGCGACGCCACCGTTTGAACGACCGGCACGCCGCGCAGCCGGCGCATCCAACGGCCCGCGCCACTGGTGCGCACGTTGGGCGCAAACACGAAATGCCAAACACTGGCGCGCGAAGCCAAAAGCACCCACGTAGCCGCGCGCAAATTTGCCGTAAACGCGGGCGTGAACCCGCCCGACGCACCATAGGCACGGGCAGACCGTACCGCGAGCGCGCCTTCCGCCGCGTTCAGCCCGGGAGCGCCCGCCATGGACATCACTATCGGATCGATGCGCGTCAGGTGTCGCGCCACGTCCCGCACCAGACACTTGCTGCCGTCGTGAAATGGCGGCGCGATCGGCTTGGAGATGAAAAGAACACTGGGACGCATCGCGGTGACAACCGCGTAGCGTCACACGGCGCGGGCGACAAGGCCGGCCGCCGCTCACCACTGATGATGACGCTCGTACCCGGGCTACAGCCGCGCCGCAGCGATGAGCGCGGGCGGCGCACGGCGGAGAGCACTGGCGATGGCGGCTTCCAAGACGGAGCGCCGGAGCTCAGCGGATTTCGCCGCGCTGCTCGCGTCTTCGGCGCTGGCGGTGGCGCTTGCACGGCCCGTTACGGTCGCGGCGATGGAATGCTCGGGCATCGTCTGCAGCACGTACTCCACGAGCGCAGAGTAGACGAGGGAGCTGCCCTGATGCGCGACCGTAAGCCGTTGCACATTGCCGGTGACCATCACCAACGGCACTTTGCTGAGCCGCGACGGCGCCTCTTCCTCGACCCCGAGCACTCGCACGCCGAGTAGCTCATTCAATTTTTGGCGTGAGGACTCGGCAAGCTCACTCTCGATCTTCGTCGACCTGACGCCCGAGTCGTTCCGCATACTGCCAATTTTAATGAGCACCTTGGTCTTGGGGCCCGTTATCCGCTGTTCCTCGAGTGATTTGATGGCGCCCTTGACTTGCAGGCGCACGCTCTCGGATTTGTCGGTGCGGTGCAATTTGAGTGTATCGAGGGCGCGCTGCTCGCCCAGATTTTTGAGCGCGGCGGCGGCGGCCATGCGCACCGATGCGTTCGGATCATCGAGCGCCGCTTCGAGCGGAGCGGCGGCGTCGCCGGTGAGCCACTTTCCGAGCTGAAGAGCTGCCGCCACGCGCACGCGGAAATCGGCGCTGTGCTGCAGCTGGTCCAGCAACATGTCGATACCCGGGCTTGCGCTGACCGACGAAACGGGAAGCACGAAAGCCAGAGTGAACAGGGAACGGCGTAACCAGCGCATCGATCTGAATTCCGAAGCTCTCAGCATCTGCCCTCTACGCCGATCTGCAAAACAAATCGTCGGCTCAGGCCCGAGTTAGGTGCGCTCGCCGCTACCCGGACCCCACATGTGCGGTTTTCTCAGCATCGTGGCAGCCCATGGAAACATGGCCAACAAGCTCGCGCTTTATTTGAGCAATCCATCGAGCTCGGACTCGAGCTGCGGCTCCTCACCGGCGTAGAAGCCTGAGTGTACGAAGCGAACGATGCCGCTCGCGTCGACCACGTAGCTCGTTGGCATCGTCGGCGGCTGGTAGCTTTTGGCTACGATTTGACCCTCATCCCAGGCCAGCGGGAAGCGCGCCCCCGTTTCGCGTGCGAACTTCGGAATCGAGCCGGTGCCCTCGTCCACGCTGATGCCGATTACCGTCACCTTGCTGCCATACCTGTCGGCGATGCGCTGATAGGCCGGAAAGGAAGACCGGCAAGGCGTGCACCAGGTCGCCCAAAAATCAATCACCACCGGCTTGCCCGCAAACCTCACGAGGCTGATCGTGCGCTCTCCATTTGGCGACGGCAGGTCGAAACTCGGCGCTGGCGCGCCGATCAGCGGATGACCCTCTTCCGCCGCACTGCCGGTAGCGGCCGCGCCGCGCATCGCGCCGCAGGCTAGTGAGAATAGCGTCAACCCTGCCAGCGCTCCGATCAGCCGCCAGGTCACTTGGCTTTCTTCTTATCGGCCTTCGGCTCGTCGGGACAACCGTCCTCGTCCTCGAAATTATTCTTGGTTTCGGGCTCGTCGATGCATTCGTCTTGCGCATCGGGGATGCCGTCATTGTCGTTGTCGAGATCGGGGCAGCCGTCCGTATCTTGAAAGCCGTCCGTATCCTCCGCCGCGTCGGGGCACTTGTCGCGCGCATCGGGCACGCCATCGTTGTCCCTGTCCGCCTCGTCGGGACAGCCGTCTTCGTCCTTGTACCCGTTTACGGTCTCGGGCTCCATCGGGCACTGGTCCGACACGTCGGGAATGCCGTCCTTGTCATTGTCGGGATCGGGGCAGCCGTCGCGGTCTTCGAAGTTGTCTTGATCTTCGGCCTGATCCGGACACTTGTCCTGCGGGTCGAGCACGGTATCCAGATCGTTGTCCGGATCGGGACAGCCGTCGGAATCCTCGTTGCCATCGAAGTCTTCCTTTTCCGTCGGGCACTGGTCGACTGAGTCGTCGATGCCATCGCCATCGCGATCGCGCTTTTCGAGCGCGTACGTCAGCCCCAAAAAGCCGCGAAACTTCGGCACGCCGACGCCATCGACGAGCGCGGTCCCAGCCCCCAAGGCAACGGCCAGCGGCGAGCTCAGTGGGACGATTTGAAAACCACCGTCGAGCTCGAGCGTATTTTCACCTTTTACCGACGAGAAGCGCGTCGTCCCGAAGCCGTCGACCAGCACGCGAAACACCGGGCTGATACGAAACCCGCCGGCGACGCTATAGCGCCCTTCCGAGCCCACGGATGACGTGCCGACTTGACCCTTGTCTCGAAATACTCCCGCCAGATTCGCGGCCCCGGAAAGCGGGCCCTTTTCAGCATCCAAAATCAGCCGCAGGCCGGCGCTCGGCAGCGTGTCGCCGATGTATTCGTTCTTCGCGGTGGCGTGCCCCACCGGTGCCGTCACGAACGCGGCCGCGCCGACCACGAACGGATCGGTCGCTCGCCCCGCAAGGCGAAACTTTGCCTCGAGCTGCGGGTCGCCCAAACCGGCTTTGCTGATCCCGTCCGCGGTATTGGACAGTGTTGCGGGATCGAGGCCCTGACCTTTCACGTACGACACCGGGATGTTCAGGCCGAGCTGCAGCCGCGGGAACGGCGTGAGCGTGCCCATCAGATTGCCGGTGAACTCGTTTTCAATCACCTTCAATGTGCGGATACTGCGCGCCACCGGATCGCTGCAGGTGAGGCCGTTCGCTCGGTCTACCGCGCTGTCCACCGTGCACGTGCGCACGTCGAAGGGGCGAAAGCTGTAGTTCGCCATCAAGCCGAGGCTCCACAACATCTTGCCGTCGGTGCGCGCCCCGCGCGTGGTGAAGTAGTTTTGCGGGCCCGGCGCGGGGTCGAATCGCTGGAGCGCGAAGTCGCCCGTGACTGATTGTGCACGCGCCTCCGGAACGCGAGCAAAAATGGCCACCGCCAAAACGCCGCCACTGATGAGCTTAGCGCCGCGCGCGGCGTTGCAGAGGCTGAACGAAGGCTCCGCCTGAAGTGCGGGGAACGTGCGAAGTTTACGGACCAACTGTGCTTTCCTCCTGACGATCGCCGCGCACGAGATGGCCATACTCGGCAGAATCACACTTAGGCTCTCACAGACCCACCGCGCTCCGCAATGCTGCTCGCGCCGCGTACATTTCGGCAGATAACCTGTTATCGAAGCGGGAGCGCGCGGCACCGGAACCGAGCGATGTGCGCCTCAGGGACCCGTATGGCCGCGCGGCGCCCGTCCGCTGCAATGAGCTGATATGCTCGCCGCGTGGCTGTCTGCTCCGCGTGCAAGAGCATCGTCGTCGAGGAAGCCCGCTTTTGCCCATTTTGCGGCAGCGCGATCGTCAAGGCCAAGCCATTGATTGGCGCTGGTGCCGAGCTCGACCTCGAAGACTGGGGTCGCGCCCTTCTCGGGCACACGATCGGTGAGGGCGGCATGGGCGTCGTCTACCGCGGCTGGCTGTATTACAATCCCGCCGGCCGGTTCGCGGGCACCCCGCCCCACCCCATTGCCGTGAAACTGCTGCACCCCCTGCTGCAAGGCAAAACACGCGCGCGCAAGCTGTTCGTGCGCGAGGCCACCGCCCTCGCACGCCTTTCGCACCCGAATATCGTGCATTTTTTTGGACTGTCCGACTTCGACGGGCAGCTCGCGTTGGTGATGGAGCTCGTTCACGGCGAGCCACTGAGCGACTTGATCGGGCGGGTGAGCGCGGAATCACGCCAAGGACAGCGGGCCCTACCCGCTTTGCCCCTGGCGCAGGCCTGGCACTATTTCGCCCAGCTATTGGGCGCGTTGGCCTCCATTCATGGCTTTGGCATCCTGCACCGGGACATCAAATCCGCCAACGTGCTGGTGCGAGGCGACGGCGTGGTGAAGGTGACCGACTTCGGCATCGCCCAAATCCCAGCCGAGGAAGTAAAGAACACGGGCGGCATGGCGCCCGGCACGGGCGCGTACATGTCCCCCGAGCAAGTGCTGAACCAGCCCTTAGATCCGCGCTCCGACCTGTATTCCGCCGCCATCGTGCTTTATGAAATGCTGACCGGGGTTACACCGTTCGACCGCCCCGAGCGGAACGAAGTGATGGTGCGCACGGCGCAGATCGACGAAGCCCCCGCCCCGTTGAGCTCTTTTTTGCAGGGCGCGCCACCAGTCCTGGATCTCCTGATCGCGCGGGCGCTGGCAAAAGATCCCGAGCTCCGCTACGGCTCGGCGATCGAGCTCGGCGAGACGTTCCGTAGCGCGCTCGGCTTGCCCCAAACGCCGGGCTGGTCGCTGCAGCAGCAGCTCTCCGACGTGGCCCAAACCATGTCCGCAATCGCGCTGCCCGCCCCGGAGCTCGGCCAACACGCCGCGCAGCTGGGCACGGAGCTGATGGTCGCGTTCCGCAAATAGCCTGCAAACCGGGGCTTTCTCGAGCTAGAGGCCGCGTGGTTGACAGTCTTCAGCCGCGCGTGCGAAACCCCCCGGGTCCGCCGCCGGTACCGAGCGAAGATCCGCATGAAACAAGCTTCCGTTGCCTCGCTAATTGCGCTCGGTTTTCTGGTCACCCCGGCGCTTTCGGAAGCCCAGACCAAACCGTCTACCCCCGCTCCCCAGAGCACGCCGAAGGGGAGCGCAGCGGAGCAAAGCGGGGAGCCGACCGTCAACGACAGCGCACCCGGCAGCGATGCCACCGTGACTCCGAGCGCGGAGGACGCCACCGCTCCGGCTGCGCCGGCTCCGGGAACGCCCAGCGGCTCCTTCGCGCCGCTGCCCGCCTGGCCCGAGCCGGGCAATGACGCGGCGGAGCTCCGTCGACAGAACAACGAGCGCCCGAGCGATGCAGCCCGGCCGAGTGAGCACGAAGTCTTCGCGGAAGATTGGTGGGCCCACGCGCGCCCGGTCCTCGAGCTGCACGGAAATTTCCGCGTACGCGCGGAGCTGTTTTATCAATTTGCGCTCGGTCGGAAGGACACCCCCACCGCTGCGATCTGGCCGCAACCGGCGGACAATTTCTTCAACGACAACGCGGCCGCGCAGCACGGGCCGAGGTTGTGCACGCAAGACGAGACCAACAACGGCAGCGACAGCGGTGCCACGCGCGCCACTTACGGTTGTAAGAGCGGCACGCAAGCGGGCGCCAACTTGCGCTTCCGCCTCGACCCGGAGCTGCACATCTCGGACAACCTGCGCGTCATCAGCCAAATCGACCTATTCGACAACATCGTGCTCGGCTCGACCCCGAGCGAATACCGCAATGTGCCCTCCGGTACCGGCTACGCGGTGGCCGCCCGCAGCGGCTACACGCCGATCGGCTTTGGCACTACCACGACAGAAGCGCCAACCTCAGGCGTCAATAATCTGCGCGACAGCGTGGTGGTCAAGCGCGCCTGGGCCGAATACGCGACGCCCGTAGGTGAGCTGCGCTTCGGTCGTATGCCCAATCATTGGGGCCTCGGCATTTTGAACAACTCCGGCGATGGCTACGATGACAACTACCAGTCGACCATCGATCGCATTCAGTTCACCACTGGGGTCAAGCCGCTCGACCTATACGTGACCGGCTCCTGGGACTTCGTGAACGAAGGGGCCACGAGTGACAGCCTCGGTATCTATCGCGGGCAGCCCTACGACGTTGCGCAGTCCGACGACGTGACGCAATACACGCTGTCCATTGCACGGCGGAAGAGCAGGGAGCTGACTCGGCTGGCGCTGGCCAAGAACAACGTCGTCGTCAACGCTGGTTTGCAGGTGATGTATCGCCATCAGTTGCTTGCGGACGACACCAATGGGGTGACCACGACCGCCACGAGTGACTGCACGTCCGGTGCGGCCGCGCTCGGTTGTGCTCCGGGTAGCCTCACCTTCACCCGCCGCGGTGCGAGCGCGTGGACGCCGGATCTCTGGCTACAGGTGCTGTACAAGAAGTTCCGATTCGAGGCGGAAGCGGTGACCGTCCAGGGCTCGCTGGACAACATCAGCACCGTGGGCAATGACTCGCCGACGAACAACGTCGGATACAAGCTTCGCAAATACGGGTTAGCTACCGAAATTGCCCAGAACCTGATCGAAGACAAACTGCACCTCGGCTTCAACTTCGGCTGGGCTTCGGGCGACTCGGACGTGCAGGGCCTCACCCCGCCCAACAATGGGGTCGAGGATCAGCACGGAAACCGTACTGATTCGACGTTTCGTTTCAACCCCGCGTACAGCATCGATCTGATCCTGTACCGCAACATCCTGACTCGCGTTCAGGGCACCTATTATTTCCGTCCCAGCGTGAGCTACGATTTCTTGCACGACAACTCGGGCCAGAAGCTGGGCGGCGGGCTCACCGCCGTTTGGTCGCGCGCCTCCGAGTTCATTCAAGCGCCGGGGCATGCGCGGGATCTCGGTGTCGAGCTCGACGCCAACGTCTACTTTCAGTCCAAAGACGGCGCCCTCAACGACGACCCCTCGAAGCGCGGCGGCTTTTTCACGAAGATCGAGTACGGCGTGCTCTTCCCCATGAAGGGCCTGGGTTACACGGACAACGAGGCCGCGAACATCAACCGCGTGCTCAACTACAACGCCGCCGGTACCAACACCGCGCAGACACTGCGCTGGTACATGGGCGTGTTTTTCTGAGCTTCCCCGCGGCTGAAATGCTGCCGAAACGAAGGCCCCGCGGCTGGATTGGCGGGCGCCCGCCGCGTTGTGTAACCTTGGCGTATATGTCGCTCCCCAGACCGTCCGTGTTAGGCGCTTGGTTGTGGATCGCGCTCACGCAAGGCTGCTCGTCGAGCACGCCCCTCGACGTCGCCTCAGCGGGGACGGGCGGCGGCTCCGTGGTGGGAATGGCCGGCGCGGATGGCGAGCTCGCCGGCAGCGACGGGTCCAGCCCCTCATCGTGCAAGCCTCCCGGATACCACGTCGATGCAGAACCGACCGCGGTCGGAGAAATCCAAGCGACCATTCAGGATGCGAGCGGCGTTGCTGTCCCCATGTTGCCAATCCAGGTTTGCGGCACGGATCAGTGCACGTTTGGGTCCAGCAACGCGACCGGCAAAGTCGACATTATTCCCAAAACCAAGCTTATTTTACCAGCATTCAAGTATGGCGACGGGCTCGACTTCGCGGAGCTCGCCATCCAGCTCGTCAAAGGCAAGCAGGATTTGGGTACGCTCGTGGCGCTCCCGTTTCCCGCCTTCACGGAAGGCGGCAAGTTCCCGGAAAGCGGTCGAGTGACGAACGGTGATCTCACGCTATCCATCGAGGCGACGACTACCGTTCAGTTCGATCGTCTGAGCTACGCCGACTCGGAGCTCGTCTTCCGAACGGTTTCGATTCCGATCGACGAAAGCCAGAAGGCGCTCGACCCGAGCTTCGGCTTCGAGCTCGCCTATGCGGCCGCCCCGCTCGGCACGACGTTCTGTCCGCCGGCGCAGCTCAGCCTCAAAAACCGGCTAAAGTGGCCAGCCGGCACGGCCGTGGAGTTGTTCGTCCAAGGCGTGAATGCGGATGAGGCCTGGGCCCCCTACGGCACTTGGATCAAGGTTGCCGAGGGCAGCGTGAGCCGAGACGGGAGTGTCATCGACACGACGAGCGGTGGCATCACGGTCTTGTCTTCCATCGCCGTGCGCCGAAAGTAAACATGCCGAGCGGAGCAGGGCCGCTGACTCGGGCGCTCGCCCGCGTTGCCTCGTGCGCGGTCGCTGGCTTTGCGTGCTTCGCGTGCGGCAGCAACGCCCCCACGATCCCGTCCGAGCTATTGCAATCAGGCGGCTGCGCCGCCTCCGATTACCCGGCCGGCCCCTTTGGTACCGAAGAGAGCCAAACGCTGGCCAATGCCTGCTTTCAGGGCTTTCGCGCTCCGCAAATGGTCCGTCACGAAGCAAGCTCCCTCCAAAGCATCGCCTTCGCTGATTACTACGATCCGACCGGCAGCAAGGGTATCAAGCTGGTGCTGATCGACACCTCCGCGGTTTGGTGCTCGGCCTGCCGCGTGGAGCACGAGGGGCTGTCTGAAAAGAACGACGAGTATGCGCCCAAAGGCCTGCGCATTCTGGGCACGCTGTTTCAAGACGCCCGGCGAGACCCGGCCACCGTGAAGGATCTGAGCAACTGGGTCGAGACCTTTTCATCGAACTACGCGATGGCTCTCGACCCCGATTACCAGCTGGGCGCCTTCGCCTCGGCCGAGACCGCACCGCTGAACCTCGTCGTCGACGCGCGCACCATGAAGATTGAAAAGAAGCTGCTCGGCGATCAAGCGACCGTTCTCTGGCCGTTCATCGATGCTGCGCTGGCCGATTAAACGGTGTGCGGCGCTAGGGGTGGGCATTGGTCTGTGCTGCCTGAGCGCGCGCGCGCGAGCGCTCGAGCCGGTGAGTGTTTTTGGCACGCCGGTGGCGTTCGACATCACCGAAAGCTCCAGCCTGCTCTACAACTTCGACAACCGGGACGCGCGCGAAAATCAAGTCCCGACGCGCGCCAATGACAACTGGGGACTTTTTTACAACCGCATCAATGTGCTAGCGAATGGCGGCGTGTGGCAAGTCGGCCTGCGCGTCGATGACGCGTGGTTCTTCCGCTCCCCGAACGCCACGCAGATCGGGCTCGACCTAGTGGATAGCCGCCCGGGCGGCGTCACCTCCCCTTCCGCTCCGGCTTACTTTCGACAGAAGGTGAATGAAGCCGGGGTTGAGCTTTCGAATCGTTACATCAACTGGCTTTACCCGGCGAAGTACTATGCCACGTACACGACGCCGAACCTGGAGCTTGGCTTGGGCGACGGATACGTGTCGTTCGGGCGCGGCCTAGTGCTCAGCTTGCGCAAGCTGGACGAGCTCGCCAGCGATACGACGCTGCGCGGCGCCCGCATCACGGCCCGAGTGCGCACGGGCTCGCTCTCGCTGCGCGCTACAGCCGTCGCCGGAACGCTAAACCCTCTGCGTATAGACCCTGCCAGTGGACGCTCGCTGGGCGTGGATGCGAGCGTGACGCCCGGCTTCGTGTCGGTGCTGGAAGCGGGGATGCCGCGCGCGCTGAGCACGGATTTCGCGCCCAATACCGGCAATTGCGCGACCTTCGCCACGTGCAGCTTTGCGCCGGATCAGATTTTCGGAGCCCAGCTCGAGCTCAGCCACCGGTCGGCCAAAATCGCGGTCCAGGGGTCGCTGCTCGAGCGCAGCACGCCGCTCGCCAATGACATCGTACGCAGCTCGACGAGCATGGCGACCGGCAGCGCCTCGCTCGAGCTCGCGGATCTATCCGGACATGGCAATGCCTACCTGGAAGTGGCCCTCCAACATTTGACGCCCGCCGACCGCTCCACCCCCCAGCTCGCGCCGGGTCAAGCCGTGTATCTGAGCGTGAGCTTGTTGGAAGGGCCGCTCAGCTTTCTGTTCGAGGGCAAGCATTACCGTCGCTTCTTTCCGCTGCTCGCCAACGTTAGCCCGGTGCGCGCGCGCGAGCTCAGCACGCTGTCAGCCAGCGCGCCCCCGACCACCGAAGCATTATTCCTCGACACCGAATTCGAGAGCTTCAATACGTGTGTCACCGGCGGCCGCCTGCGCTCCGATCTCGCGCTCTCTAGCACCGCCGCGGTCTACGCTTGGGCGGGTTACTACGAGTCATTCGCGGAGTCGGCCTCCAACGACGCCTGCCAAGTGAGCCGCGCCACGCGCAATCGCATCGTCGACAGTGCGACTGGCTTCGAGCTGCACAGCCGAGATCGGCGCTTCAAGGCCGACATATCGGTGGGCAGCCGCCTCGACACCGCGGACCGAGAGCTCTCGACCGATAGCGGGAACACGCGCGTCTTTTACCGAGAGGTCTACACACGCCATAAAGCGGCCCTCAGCCTGGGCGGGCCCTTCGCGTTGGAGCTTCAGGGGTGGCACCGCCGTCGCCATCAAACCGTTGGCGGGCCGGAAGCGCCCTGGAGCGAGGGCGACGAGCTGCTGGGCGTCGATTACGCCGCGCGCTGGTCGGTCGCGCTGGGTTTTTCTTACGACACCAACCCCGCGGTGCCGAAAAGCTACGTCAACGGCCAGGTCGGCTACCGGCTGAGCTCCGACTCGAACCTGTCGCTGTTCGTCGGGCAACGCCGTGGGGCGCTGCGTTGCGTGGGCGGCGTGTGCCGCGTGTTCCCGCCCTTCGAAGGCGCTGCCCTGGACCTGACGCTGCGCTTCTAAGCGAGAAGCCGCTCAGGGCGCGGGCTCTGCCAACGCCGCGACGATATCCGGCTCCACGTCGCTCGCGCCGCCCGTGGTGTAGCCCTCTTGCTTCCTCAAAATGCGACCGTTACGCCCGATGAGCACGCTGTACGGCGCGCTCGTCTTGGGATTGTACAGCGCGACCACGCGCGTCTCTTGGTCGAGCAAGATCGGAAAGCTGACCCCGAGCTTCGATACGGCGGTCTTCACCTGGGCGATCGATTCGGGGCCATCGATATCGATGCCGAGCACGACGAAGCCCTCGCTCTTGTGCCGCCGATAGAGCGCGTCCAAATGCGGCATGCCGGCCAGGCAGGGCTCACAAAAGGTGGCCCAGAAATCGAGCAGCACGACCTCCTTGCCCAGGTGCTCGCTCAGGCGCTCGCTTCGCCCGTCCACCGTCGAGAGCTCGAAGTCCGGCGGGGTCACTTGGCTCGTGCCACTCGAGCCAGGCCGCCCTGCGCCGCCACAGGCGGCGAGCGCGCCGCCCAAAAGCGCGAATCCGATGACGGAGCGCCGGGACGTCACAGCTTGTTCAGCTGCGTCTGCACCGAATCCCAATACGTGCTGCTGTAGCCCATGGTCACGGAAACGATGGTCATGGTTCGCACGTTGATCAACATGTTGAGCGGCGTGGCATCGGAATCGAAGTAAGCGCCCATCTTGAAGCTCGGGTCCAACACCAACGGGAACTTCACATCGTGGTTCGAAACCGAGCCCCAACGACTCAGATCCAGCGGCTGCGCCGGATAGTATGCGTTGTCCTCGAACAACGTACCCAAGAACTCCACGCCTTTAGCCTTGTACGTGGCGTAGGTCCCATTCGCGTTCATGTCCTGATACTCGGCCCGGCAGACACCACACCAAACCGCCGAAGCATTGATCGCGAGCAACTTCACACTCGAATGCCCATCGGGATCATAAAAGTCCGACAGGCGCACGGTCTCGAACTGCTTCGTGTCGTACGCAGCCGCGTCGGGGTGCCTCCAACCCAGAAACGTGAGGTTTTGAATCGTTGCGCCGCGACCGGTCCCGTACGGGCCAGCCGGGTACGCGACGTAGATCGACGCCGGCTTGGTGAGATCAACCGCCGGGCTGCCCGCCGCGGTGCCCGCGCTCGACGCCGCCGGGCTGCCTGCCAGCTCGTTTTCGCCTGGCGCCCCAGTGAGCGGACTGCTGGAGCAAGCGAGGCCAACAGCGGCGAAGCTCGAGACGGCGAACAGGACTAGAGCAATCGGCTGTTTCATGCTGTCGACCTGAGGGTAAACGAATGGAGAGAGACGTGGCTCTCGAGCGACGAAAACGAGTACTATGAAACACGGTAGCCCCGTGGACCGCCCCGTCAAGCGCAGCCCTTTCTTCCACCCGGTTTCAGGTTTGATTTACAGCCTGATTCTGCTGCTCGCGGTCCTGTTCGCGGGGTCTGCGTGCTCGAGCAGTACGTGTTTGGAGGCAGATTGTCGAACATCCGCCACTCCGACGGACGGCGACGGGGGCGCGTCGGACGCCCCGCTCCCGGTGAGTCGACAGTGCAGCGCAAACGCAGACTGCGAGGGCGCGGGCGGCCAGTCGTGCATCGATGGCACGTGCCAAGTCGCCTGCACTTCGCACTTCGACTGCCAGGGCTTCGGCGAATGCGTCAGTGCCGTCGACGCCAGCGGTGTAGCCGGTCATTTTTGCGACTCGCGTCACCCGCAGAAGCCGGGCCAATTTTACACGCGCTGCCCAGGCGGCGATGCCGACTGCGATGGCGCGAGCGGCTTTCTATGCATCGGCGCGGGAGCCGATGACGTAGAAGCGTACTGCACTTCGGATTGCAAGGGCGACACGGACTGCGCGGACGGCTTTGCTTGCAGCCCGCTCGTGCGCTCACCCTGCGCGGACGCCTGCAACGTGAGCGGTGTCCCCAAGGACCGGCAGTGCGTGCCCGCCGCCCAGATCGGTGTTGGCAAGCCGTATCAGTGCGGCAGCCGTGGTCCGATGCGCAACGTTTGCCGGCCCCGCGAATTCTGTAGCAGCTGCGAGACGGACACCGATTGCCTCGCTCGAAGCGATCAAATCTGCGCCAAAGACAAAAGCGGTGCCAAGATCTGCACGCAGCGGTGCGATCTCAAGCATCCATCTTGCCCTTGGGGCAACGCCGGCACGTGCGGGTTGTGGGACACGGACCTCGGGCTCGCCACCTGCGCCCACAAATTCGGAAAGTGCACGGGCCGTGGCAAGGGCTGCGAGCCGTGCCTGAAAGACGCAGATTGCGGCGCGAAGAACGCCTGCACCTCCTCCGAGTTCACCGGCGAGAAATGGTGCGTGGACTTCAGCGTCAGCTGCAGTTGCGCCGGTGGTACTGACGCCAACGGCATTTGCGACGGGGGTGGCTGCCCACTCAGTCCGAGTCAGCTCGTCATGCAGTGCGTCGACACGTCCACCACCGGCGCCGCAGGGGTGTGCGTCGGCGCGGACACTGCGAGCGCACTGGGCTCCTCACAACAGAGCGGCTGCTGGCCGGCCAAGTAGCGCGCGGCGGGCGTTTTTTTTGGGGTACCCGCCGCGTCCCGCTCTGAGACGAGGCGACGGCGGTAGTGGGCCTCAACTTTTGCCCCGTCCCTGCCGTTGTTCGGCTCAGATATGTCGGTTGCGCAAAACCTCGAGTCGCGTTTGGTATTGGACGGCAAGTACGCGTTGCTGCGTGAGATTGGTGCGGGCGCGAGCGGCACGGTGCATGAGGCAGAGCACTTGGTCGTCGGAAAGTTCGTCGCCATCAAGGTAATGCGCCGAGAGGCATTCGCCGATCCATCGCATCGCGATCAATTCGTCACCGAAGCCCGCGCAGCCGCGCGCATCGCCCACGCCAACGTCGTCGATATCCACGATCTCGGTCTGACGCCGGACGGGGTCCCTTACCTGGTCATGGAGCTCCTACGCGGCGAGACGCTCGAGGACATCCTCGACGCGCGCGGCGCGCTGCCCGCGAGCTACGCCTGCGAGCTCATGCTGCAGGTGCTCGCCGCGTTGTCGGCGGCGCACGCCCAAGGTTTTTTGCACTGCGACTTGAAGCCCGCGAACGTGATGATCACTCATCCTCGTCCCGATCGGCCGCACGTCAAAGTGCTGGACTTTGGCATCGCGCGACGCATGCACGACGCCGACGGTAGCGTCGCTCGCGGCTCGGGAGGCACACCCATGTTCATGGCGCCCGAGGCGGCACGCGGTGAGGCAGTGGACGCGCGCAGTGACATCTACTCGGCCTCGGCCATGCTCTACGCCATGCTGACTGGCCGTGACCCCTACCAAGGCAAGACCGCAGGCGCGGTGCTGCAGAAGGTCGTCGCGGGCGACTTCGAGCCACTGTGTCAGGTCAATCCAATGGTGCCTAAGCTGCTCGCCGCCGTGGTCGAGCGTGGCATGGCGCTCGAGCCACGTCGCCGCATCGACAGCGCCGAGGAATACGCGGAGCTATTACACCCGTTCGTCGGCGCTGCCGCCCAGGCGCTCTCACTCGGCCCCCAACGCCGCATGTTCAGTGACCCGATCCCGCTGATCGCGACGCCGCGTGAGGTCATCATTCAAGAGTCACTGTGCCCCGACCCGCCCCCGCGAGAATCGTCGGTGAGGCCAATTCGTTTGGCCTCCTACGATCGCGGCGTTACCGACTCGCTGCTGGTTGCGCCGCGCTTTCCGCGTTCGGCGAGCACGCCGCGTTTGGAAGCCGGCACGGACTTCATGCCCTCGCAAGGCGAGCCCAAGTGGCGCGAGGCGGAAGAGCGTGATTCTCCGACTCGGCCAGCACGAGTCTCGGGCGCCGGGCGTAACGCCTGGCCCGCCCTTGTCGCGACGGGCATCGGCTTCGGGATTGGCGTCCTCATCGCTTGGCTATCCGGCGCGCTTTAAACGCCGTCAATTTGACAGACTGCGGGTTCGGCTCTACGCCCGGGCGTCCATGAGCGATCAGCCCTACGCCGCGCGAGAAATCGGACCGGATGACCCGGTGCCCGGGGTCAAGCACGTGATCTTGGTGATGAGCGGCAAGGGCGGTGTTGGCAAGAGCACGGTTGCGAGCAACTTGGCCCTCGCGCTCTCTCGCATGGGCCACGCCGTGGGGCTGTTGGATGCCGACATTTATGGCCCCAGCATTCCGACCATGTTCGGGATCACGGGTCAGCCAGTCAGTGACGGTAAGCAGATCCAGCCTCTGGAACGCTTCGGCATCAAGCTGATGAGCATCGGTTTTCTGCTGGAAGACCCGAAGTCCGCGATCGTTTGGCGCGGCCCGATGCTTCACGGAGCCCTGTTGCAGTTCCTGAAAGACGTGAGCTGGGGCACGCTCGATTACCTGCTGCTCGACCTACCGCCGGGAACCGGCGACGTTGCGCTCACGCTGTCACAAAAAGTCCGCAGCACTGGCGCGGTGATTGTGACCACGCCGCAGGAGGTGGCCCTGCAGGACGTGTACAAGTCGGTTTCGATGGCCCAGAAGGTCGGTATCCCATTGCTCGGGGTGGTCGAGAACGAGAGCTACTTCCTCTGCGACGGCTGCGAAAAGCGTCACGAGCTGTTTGGCAGCGGCGGAGGCCAACGGATTGCGGACTTCGCCAAAGCACCGCTACTGGGTCAAATCCCTCTGCACCCTTCGGTGCGGCAGTGGGGTGACGCAGGCATCCCCGTGGTGCAAGCGGCCCCCGAGTCCGACACCGCACAGGCCTTCGTCGCGGTGGCGAGCAAGCTCGTCGACAACCTGCAGCAGGGGGAGCCGGAGCCTGAGCTCCTGATCGACCGCAGCGGAGGCGTCAACCGCCGCCTGCCGATCGCGCGCTGAACGGAGCTGCAGCACCAACGACGAGACAAACAAAGCCGCGCCGGGGAGATTGGCAGGCGGCGACAAGAGAGATATAGGGCAGTCGCCCCATCGCCATGACGTCCACCGACACTATTCCAAGCGACGCTCCTTTTACACCTGGCGCCGATCACGCGAGCGAGAGTGCGGCGGCAGCCGCCCCGCCGGCCATCGTCGAGCCCATTCCGCCCGTGACGGCTCCTCGCGAGCACGCAGAGGCAGCCGTGACCGACGAAGTCATCGCTGATGACGGCGACACAGAAGAGGGAACCGAGGAGAGTGAGATCGAAGGCAATGACGCGGCCGTGAGCGAAGGGGCGGCGGCGGCCGTGCCCGGCGACAGGCCCAAGAAGAAACGTCGTCGCAAAAAGAGGCGTTCGGGCACGGGCGGCAGCGAATCACGTGACGCGCGTCCCGAGGGCTCGGTAGCGCGACCGCAGCATCACCGCGCCAGCGATCGCGCGCCGTTTCATACCGGCGAAGAAGTGTTCGGCAAAGTCACCGCCGTGCTGGAGACCGCAATCATGGTCGATCTCTCCGGCAAGGCCCTGGCCATCTTCGATCGCAACGAGATGGAGCCGGACGACCTCGTCCCGACCGTCGGGGATCGCTTCGTCGCGCGAATTCACAACGACGGCCTTCGCGGTGGCCTCGTCGTTTTGACTCGCAAACCGTTGCGAGAAGAAGAGTCGAAGCCCAAGGTCGAGCAGGCGGCCAAGGACGGAACGCCGGTCGCGGGGCTCGTCACCGGCGTGATTAAAGGCGGCGTCGAGGTGGACATCGACGGTCTGCGCGCGTTCGCGCCTGCTTCCGGCATGGATCTGCACCCGGCCAACGCGAATTTCGCCGTCCTTGTCGGCCAGCGCGTCGAGTTCAAAGTCGTCCAGTACGAAAAAGGCGGTCGCGACGTCGTGGTCTCGCGCCGACCGATGCTCGAGGCGGAGGCACACGAACGCCGCAAGCATGCCATCACTCTGCTGCAGGAGGGGCAAGTGATGAACGGCATCGTTCGTACGGTCGTCGAGTGGGGTGCGTTCGTGGCCCTGCCGGAAGCCGAAAATTTGGAAGGGTTGGTCCATGCCTCCGAGGCCAGCCACGATGCGCGTGTGCCCCTGACCGAGCTGTTTCGCTCGGGCGAACGCATCGAGGTCAAAATAATCAAAGTCGACGAGCGCGGTAAAATTTGGCTCAGCCGCAAGGCGCTGGTCGAGGACCCCTGGTCGATCGCCAAGCAAAAGTACGCGCAAGGGTCGCAGCACAAAGGCAAGGTCAGCCGTCTGGAAAAGTTCGGGGCCTTCGTGGAGCTCGAGCCCGGAGTCGAAGGCTTGTTGCATGTCTCGGATCTCTCGCTCGAGCGCATCGAGCATCCGGAGGCCGTACTGAAGCTCGGGCAAGAGGTGGAAGTGGTCGTGCATCACTTCGACCCGCGTTCGAAAAAGCTCACCTTTCACTTGGCGCCATCCGGTGAGCACGCTGGCGAGGCTCCGCAGAAAATCGTGCGCAACGCGCTCGTCAAGGCGGAGGTGGTCAAGGGCGAAGCCGCCGGCGTGCTCGTCCGATTGATGGGTGTCACGGGGCGGGCAGCGCGTGGCTTCATACCTGGCGCCCAAACTGGCACCGCGCGCGGTACGGACCTGCGCAAGGTATTCAAGCCCGGCACGGTGCTGGATCTGAAGGTCGTGGACCTCGATCCTAGGAGCGGCGAGCCGAAGCTCAGTCTTCGCGGCTTCAAAGAGGATGAAGAACGCCGAGCCCACAAGGAGTATCGCGCGAAGCTCAAAGCCGAAGGCGGTTTTGGAACGCTCGGGGACCTGCTCAAGGCCCGCCTGGGCGCAAGCGATTCGAAGTGAACAGCATCTGGAAGTAGCGCTAGGCTTCCGAAACTCCGTGACTTTTTTCGGTGCGCCAGCGTCCTTCCCGCGCGCCGCGCGCGCTCCGGCCCCAAGGCTTCGGCAGGCTCCGTTGTCTGACCGAGCGTGCTACTCTATCTTGGACCAAGGCTGCCTACCGAAGAGGTCTCCGCGCGAGCGAACGCGCGCATAGCGATGTCCAAGCTCACGGATCGCGAACTGGTTGACGCCGCACGCGCGGGCGACAGTGAAGCCTTCACCGCGCTCATGCGTCGGCACCAAAGACGCATCTACCGGCTCGCGTTGCATCTGTTGCGCGACGCCGGCGAGGCCGAAGACGCGACGCAGGAAACGTTCGTGCGCGCCTACGGAGCACTCGATCGTTTCGACGGCCGAAGCGAGGCGTTCACGTGGATCTATCGCATTGCCGTCAATCTATCGCTGAACGTGATCCGCGCTCGCAGGCCAGGCCGCAAGCTCGTCTCCAGCGACGACCCCCGGCTGGAGGGAATACTGATCGCGGGCGCTGAGAGTCCACTCGCCGACACTGAAAGCCGTGAGCTCGGGCGTGCTTTGTGCGAGGGGCTGGACGCGCTCAGCGACACGTTGCGCACCACGCTGATCCTGGTCGGGGTGGATGGCCTCAACCATGCTCAAGCCGGCGAGGTACTCGGTTGCCCGGAGGGCACGGTTGCGTGGCGTGTCCACGAAGCACGTAAGAGATTGAAGGCATTCCTAGTGCAGCGCGGGTTCGTGCCTAAAGGTGAAGAGGGCGCGGCATGAGCGAGCGCAAATCTTCGACCGATCTGAGCCCCAGTGTAGAAACACTACTCAATAGCTTTCCTTTTCCGGAGCGAGACTGGGAGCAGGATGCCCGGGCGGTCGAAGCGCGCCTCAAGACTACTCGAGCGGGCTCGGCGGATACCGCGTGGCTCGCGGCTCCGTTGCCCCATGAATCGGGGGAGCCTAGCGGGCCGAGATCAGCAACCTCGACGCCATCGGCGAGCTCTGGCATCGGAAGCCAGAGTCTTGCCGATCTGGCGCGACGCAGCGTGCAGAACAAGCAGGCTGGGGAGCGCGAAATGGCCCGCGCAAGCCTCGCCCTGGCCGCTCGACAGCAACCGATCGCTGAAGAAGTGCGAGCGCTGCGCGAGGGCGTGGCCAGCACGGCGCCTGCAGCCTTGGTGGCCCCCGCTAACGCGCCGGCACGGGTGTCGGTTTCGGCACCGCCGAATGCGCGCCGTAGGAGATGGCTCGCGGCCATGCCGATCGCCGCTGCGGGGTTGCTTGCCGGCGGCGTTTTGCTTTGGTGGCAGCACTCGGTGCCCCTGCCGCTAGTCAGCACCGTCATAGCGACGCCGACCAAGACAATGGCGTACCCGAGCGGCGCCGCTACGGCCGCCGCGCCCGCGCTGCAAGGCGTGCCGAGTGGCATCGACCCGAGCACCTTGCCGGAGAGCGCCGCTCCGGCACAGCTCACGCCCGAGAAAGTCGCGAGCAAGGCGCACCCATCAGCTCTTACGCCGCCGAACGTTCAGCACAGCAAAGAAAAGATCGCGCTCGCGGACGAGCCGATGGCATCACCCGCCAGCCGTGCACCCAGCAGGGAGGAGAAGACATCGAGCACATTGCCAGGGGAGCAGGCGCTGCCGCCGGATACGACCCTTCGTCCGGCAGACAGCACCGGCGGCGCAATCCCAGCCAAGCCTTCAACGGGTGCCGTCCAGGCCGCGCTTGGGTCGGTGATGAGCGGGGCGCGCCATTGCGTGGCGGGTGAGGAAGGCCCGTCGAGCGCGCTGGTAATATTTGGATCCGACGGTCGCGTCCGAGGCGTAACGGTGAGCGGCCCTGCGTCCGGTAAATCGTCCGGCTCGTGTGTCGAAGCCCAGCTGAGCCGCGCGCGCGTCCAGCCATTCGCGGCACCAAACTTCAGTGTCACCGCCACCGTGCGACCGGATTGAGCCACGCCTCCTCGTTGACAAGCCTCGAAGCTTCGCTCATAGTCCCCGCCCCTCGAGCCCTTTCCGGGCCCTTTTTGAAGGTATTCTGATGGTTTCTTCGACTCGGCAGACTGAACGTCGTCGGTATATCCGTGCGCGCAGCCAGGGCGCCAACAATAAGGGGGCCGCAACGCCCAAATTCCCGGTTCATCCCGAGGGCTACGATCCCAAGGCGCCTGACGCGCGCAAGGCAAAGGCCTGACGCTCCCGCGTTAGCCGCTGAGCCCTATCCCCCTCGAGGTTTTCCGACGCATGGCCAATCACCCGTCCGCAGAGAAACGTAACCGTCAACGCCTGGTGCGCGCTGAGCGCAATCAAGCCGTCCGCAGCTCGCTCCGTACCGCCGTGAAAAAAGCGCGCGCTGCAATCGCCAGTGGCGACAGCGCAACTGCCAAGGCTCCGGTTGCCGCGGCGTCAATCGCCCTGGCCAAGGCGGCGAGTAAAGGCGTCGTTCACGCGCGCGCGGCATCACGCACTACATCGCGCATTCAAGCCGCCCTCGGTAAGATCGCTCGTTGAACGAGCGGCCACCGCACTAGGCTAAACGCAAGCTCTGGCGCCGCTTCCAGCGGTGACCGGAGCTTTGCCTATTTGGACAACTCAGCTTGCCGCGCTCGAGCGTAAGTATTGCTCGTCGGTCGCTTCGGGGTTTTCGTATACGTAAATCACCGGACGCGGACGGGGCTCGACGACGCAACGCACGCGATGGTGGCCGTCGCGCTCAGCAGACGCACGCGCAGGCCTCTAGTGGGAGGGTACGGCCTATCGGGCTAGCGTGGAACAGGGCCAGTTGCGGGCTGCGAGGCGGGGCCCCGAACGCCCCCACTCTCGACCTCCGGGCGGAAGCCACGCGCCACGCGCTCGTTCCAAAGCAGCCACGAAATTGGTACGTTTTGTCAGGCGAGCGCTTTAAGTGACCCGCATACTGACCCAAATTGAGCCGCAATCGCCGCGGCCGCGCTCGCGTGAGATCGAGGAAGCAGGGCAACGATGAATGACCAGAATGCGATCGGGACCTACTCCGCGGAAAATCGCAGCTTCGAGCCGAGCCCCGCGTTCGTGTCTCGCGCGCGGATCGCCTCGCGCGCTCAGTACGACGCGCTGTACAAGGAGAGCGTCGAGTCGCCCGAGACCTTCTGGAAGCGAGAGACGTCGGACCTGGTCTTCGATACGCCGTGGTCCGCACTGAGTGAATGGAAACCGCCGCACGCCAAGTGGTTCATCGGCGCTCGCCTCAACGTCAGTCAGAGCTGCCTCGACCGACACTTGACCACGGCCACGCGGGACAAGGCCGCCATCATCTGGGAAAGCGAGCCGGGTGAAACCCTCACGCTAACGTACGCCGCGCTGCACGAAAAGGTCGTTGCGTTCACTGCCGCTCTGCGCACGCTCGGCGTACGAAAGGGAGATCGCGTCGCGATCTACATGGGGATGGTGCCGGAAGCCGTGATCGGCATGCTGGCCTGCGCGCGCATCGGCGCGCCCCACACGGTGGTCTTCGGTGGCTTCGCCGCCGAGTCCTTGCGAGACCGCATCAACGACTGCGGAGCGAAGGTCGTGCTCACTCAGGACGGCGCTCTTCGACGCGGCAACGTCGTGCCGCTGAAGGCCACCGTCGACCGCGCGGTCGAGACCATCGAAACCGTGGAAAAAGTGGTCGTGCTACGGCGGCTCGGTGCCGAGGCCGGCAGCCAATTGAGGGCCGGTCGTGACATCGATTGGTACGACGCGGTTGCCGCTGCAGATCCCGCGCAGGGCCATGCCGAGATAGTCGACGGCGAGCACCCACTCTTCATCCTCTACACCTCCGGATCCACGGGCAAACCGAAAGGAGTGCTTCACACCACCGCCGGTTACCTTGCCGGCACGCATTTAACGACGAAATACGTATTCGATTTGCAAGACGACGATGTTTATTGGTGCACCGCGGACGTCGGCTGGATCACCGGGCACAGCTACTTGGTGTACGGCCCGCTCTCGAACGGCGCGACTTGTGTCCTGTACGAGGGCGCGCCCAATCAACCCGATTGGGGACGCTTCTGGCAAATCATAGAAAAGCACCGAGTCACGGTGCTCTACACCGCCCCCACCGCCATTCGCGCCTTCATTCGCCAAGGCAACGATTGGCCTGCCAAGTCGGACCTCTCGAGCCTTCGTCTCTTGGGAAGTGTTGGTGAACCGATCAATCCAGAAGCCTGGATGTGGTACCGGGAACACGTCGGCAAGAACCGCTGCCCGATCGTCGACACCTGGTGGCAGACCGAGACCGGCGCGATCATGCTGACGACGCTGCCGGGCGCAAGCTTCACCAAGCCCGGGTCCACTGGCCTTCCGTTCTTCGGAGTACGGGCAGAGGTGGTCACGCAAGAAGGCCAGAAGGTGCCCACGGGCGAAGGCGGGCTGCTGGTGCTGAAGCAGCCTTGGCCAAGCATGCTGCGCACCATTTACGGGGATGACGAGCGCTACCGAGAGCAGTATTGGACCGAAATCCCCGGCGCCTACTTTACGGGCGACGGCGCGCGTCAAGACGCGGACGGGTATTTCCACGTGGTCGGGCGCATCGACGACGTGCTGAACGTCTCTGGACATCGCATCGGTACCGCCGAAATCGAGAGCGCACTCGTCGCCCATCCCGCCGTGGCGGAAGCCGCCGCCGTGGGCCGCCCGGATGACCTGAAGGGGCAAGCGCTCGTCGTGTTCGTCACCCTGAAGCCAAACCAGCCGGCAACTCCGGACTTGAAAAAACGGCTCGCCGAGCACGTAGCAAACGAAATCGGAAAGTTTGCCCGCCCCGACTCCGTTCGCTTCGCGGAAAGTTTGCCCAAGACGCGCAGCGGCAAAATCATGCGTCGCCTGCTCAAGGACATTGCGGCTGGCATCGAGACCAAGGGTGACGTGTCTACCCTCGAAGACTTGAACGTGCTCGCCCAATTGCGCGAAGAATAGCGCGTGACCGCACGCGACGTCAGCGCCCAGGAATTGATCGCCGAGCTCGAGCTTCACTTGGACCGAGGAGCGGGCGCGCTCGCCTTCGACGCCGACGGCACACTGTGGTCGGGAGACGTCGGAGAGGACGTGTTCCGCTTCGCCGTTGGCCACGGCCGTCTTCGCGAAGCCGCGCGCGCGGAGCTGGATCGGCAAGCCACGACCAGAGGCTTCGAAACGTACGCCGACGTCAACACCACCGCCATGTCACTGTTCGACGCCTACCTCGCGAATCGCTATCCGGAGCGTGAAATGTGCGAGCTCATGACCTGGTGCTACGCAGGCCATACGCTGGCGGAGATGCGCGAGCTTTCGCGTGAGGCGCTGCTAGCGACCCATCACGCGTCGCGTTTGCACGAGGAGCTGCGCTCCGTTCTCGAGGTCTCGCGCTCCCGCGGCGTCCGCAGCGTGGTGATTTCGGCTTCTCCCCGGGCCACGGTCGAGCTCGCGGCCGCCGCATGGGGCTTCGAGGTGGCCGACATCGCGGCCAGCACGCCACGCGTGTCGGAGAGCGTAATCTGCGCGGAAATGGCCGACGAAGTGCCCTACGGCATGGCGAAGTGCAGAGCTGGCCGCCGACTCTTGGGCGACGCGCGTTGGGTTGCGAGCTTTGGTGACAACGTGTTCGATTTGGAGATGATGCGCGAAGCAGAGATTGCGGTTGCGGTTCGCCCGAAGCCCGCGCTGACCGCACGACTGGGCGAGGTTCCAGGGGTCTTATTGCTCAGCCCGCAGAGTTCGCGCTACTCCTAGGCCCGGCCATGTCTCAATCGTTTCGCCCAGCGCTGCTTCGTACCGTCGGTGTTTTGCTCGCGTTGGCGGCGTGTCACGCGTGCGGGGGCGGCGAGCCCGCCCCCAAGTCACCCGAGCCCGCGCCGGAAGTGGACGAAGACCAGCCGAGCTCGCTCGCAGTCTCCGCCGAGATCGGCGGTTTGAACGAAGAAAAAGTCGACAAAACCTTTCGAAGAGCGTTGCCCGATTTCCAGACATGCATCGAGGAAGGCTCGAAGCGCGTCGAGTTTCTCGGGGGCTCGGTGAGTTTCTTTTTGAAGATCGATGCCCGAGGCAATATCGATCATGCGCACCTCGAGAAGTCCACGATCGGAGACCGCGTTACCGAACAGTGCCTACTCGATAGTTTGCGTCACGAGCACTGGCCGAAGCCCATCGGAGGCATGCACGGCTTGGCGCGGAAATCCTTCGACTTCGATCCGCCCAATGACGTGCGAGCTCCCACCAGTTGGGAGGCCGATCGGGTCTCCGCCGCGATCCGCAAACTTTCGCAGAAGCTCACCAGCTGTAAGAACGGTGCTACCGGACCCTTCGAAGCCACTCTCTACGTGGGCACGGACGGCGCGGTGCTCGGAGCGGGTGTCACGCCGCCCGATGAGGCGGGCGAAGCAGACGTGGATTGCTTGGTGAATGTGCTTCGAGGCGCCTCACTGCCCTCGCCAGGAAGCTGGCCGGCGAAAGTCACTTTCCCGCTGTGACTCATCGCGAGGAAAAAACGTTCACCATCACGCTGCATTTGTCGGCTGAGTTTAGCGAGGAGTATGTGGGCGAAGAGGATGGCTTCGTTTGGCACGAGCGCTTCCAAGAGCAAGTACGGCCTACGCTCGTCGGCGCGGTGTCGGAAGCGCTCCGCGCGCAGGGGCATTTCCGAGTCGTGGCCGCACCCCGCGGCCGTGACCCTGAGCTCGCGCTCGACCTCGACCTGAGCTTCGAGCCAACCCCGGATCAGTGAGCCCACACGCCAAGGTGTCGAGCGGGAGCCACGCCCGGCGCTTCTCGTTTGACCGTGGCCGATTGCCAAAACAGGTCTGGTGCGGCAGGCGTTCTCCGGTTCAGCGCTGCATTCAGCCGACGCTGAAGGAAATCACGACGGAGGTGGAGGCCGGCGGAGCGAGCCCGCTTGGCGTTGGTCCGGCCGCTAATGAAGTCGCGCTTGAGCTGGCTTCCCGCCCTGCTTCCGGGAGCGGCGGAGCCATGAGCGTGAGGCGGGCCGCACTCACCCCCCTCTTTTCGAGGGCCAAGAGCAGCGCGGAGCCGCGCTTGTCGGCGGCCGGCCCCGGCACACGAAGCATCGCCGAGCTTTCCGTGTGAGCGGAAAGCAGCCGACTCAGCGCGGCCAGCACGGGGTCGGTGCTCGGTCGCAACGCGGAGCTGTCGTCGAACCAGAAATCCGACGCGGCGCTCAAAACGACACGAGTATCCTGAACGTCCAGCGAAACGTCACCGGCGATGACTCGCTCGCCCAGGGCCGCGCTCAGATCACGCATCAGCCGCGCGACCGCGACCGTGTTTGCTTCGCTCTTTTCGAGGTCCAACTTGCGCGCGTTGGCGACCTGGAGTGACGTTTCCAGGTCCGCCTTTTCCTTCGCGTACGAGCGCAGGTTGTCGCCAACGCGCCCGAGATCTCCGCGCAGCTGGTCGACGAGACCGCTCGCTTCATCGCGTTCCTTCGTGGCGACACTATTTTCGAGCTTGGTTTCCGAGATCGACTGCTCGCTTTCCGCAAGTTGTCGTTCGCGCTGATCGAGTTGCGTGGCCAGCGCATCGAGCTGTTCCTGCGTTGCCCGAAGCGCGACCTCGGCCCGCTGACGCGCGGCCAGCGCCACCTCACTGGCCGACTTCGCCTCCTCGTAACGGGTCGCGGGTACACAGGCATTGACCAGCCCAGCCAGCACGGCGATCGAGGCCACATGCACGATCAATCGCGGGGCTAGTGCGACCGCGTGCGACAGCACACGTAAGGCATCGGGCTCGACCCACCTTGCCCAAAGTTTTTCGATTCGGCGTGCTTCGATTCGGCGAAAGATAGACATTGGCACCATCCTCAATTTAGAACCACGCCGCGCACGCTCATGAAGTCGAGATGCTCGGCCAAGATCAGCCGGTCCACGTCCGTAATCCGCACGAACTTGAACGCCTGCTGCGTGCCGAAGGACCGTACCGGCCGAGCCAAAGCGCGGACTGGCTTCAGGTACTCCGGCAGCACGAGCTCGAGCCGCATCAGCAGCGGTGAGTCGAGCTCGCCGATCGGTCGACCTCGGTCGAGCACGACGCCCATCGGAGATACTTCGACGCCGCGATACAGAGAGCGGATGAGCCCCCGTGCTGCGATGACTCGAAAATCCGTTCTGGCTCTCAGCCCAAGTCGTCGATCCATTACCGGTCCTATAACCGAAAACTGTAGGCTGATGTAGTTAAAAGTAGCGAATTATCTTACCGTGTCCGGGCCGCTTCGCTATCTGCTTAAACAAGTGAATGCGGGGAATGTATCGAAATATTGGCCAAATCAGCGGGCCCGGTTAGGTCGGAGCAGATGAGCTGGGCAAGATCTGGCGCCACGTGCGCCTGGACGGTCGCCACGTTGGCGTCGTCGCTCAGCGCGTTGCCCTCGAACAGCGCTTACGCCTCTGAGCCCCGCCCGGTCGACACGCGGCCCGGGCCCGCCCCGCGCATCGCCCAAATATTACCGCCGCGCCGTAGCCTCGACCTCTCCCGCATTCTGCAGCGCGGGGATCATTTCGTGGCGCCGCTCGCCTCGGGCAGGGAGGAACGCCTGACCCTCGATCCTTTTCTGCAGCAAGCGGCGATGAAAATCCTGGCGAGCGCGAGCGCCGTGCACGGGGGCATGGTGGTGATCGACGCGCGCACCGGCAACGTGCTGGCTTGGGCAGAGAGCGGGCGCGACGGGCGTCACCATCACGTGCTCGACACGGCCAGTGTGCCTGCGGCCAGCGTATTCAAGTTGGTGACGACCGCCGCGTTGTTCGAGACCACGACGCTCAGCCCGAGAGACGAAATCTGCATCTCCGGCGGCACGCACGGCATCGAACGACGCCACTTGGACGCTCCGCAGGGAGGCGAGCTCAGCGAGTGCTCGCCGTTTGCATACGCCATCGGCTACAGCAAGAACGCAGTGTTTGCTCAGCTCGCAACGCACCGCCTGCTGCGACGCTCCCTGATCGATACAGCGCAGGCCCTAGGTTTCAATGGACAGGTCCCGTTCGATCTCGAGGTCGCGGTGGGAACGCTACAGGTTCCTTACGGCGACCTAGACTTTGCGCGAGCTGCCGCCGGCTTCCAGGGCAGCACGTTGTCGCCGCTCGGCGCGGCTCACATTGCCAACGTGATCGCGCATGGCGGCGAGTCGACGCGGATCCGAGTCATCGCGCGGGACCCCGAAGACGCCGACGAGCCCGCGGAAGTGCTCGCGCGCGTGCTCACGGCACGGACGGCCGAACGCATGCGGCGCATGATGGAAGTGACGGTCCGAAGCGGAACGTGCCGCCATGCGTTCAGCGACGAACGCGCCCGTCCCTACCTGGGCGCGATCCGCGTGTCCGGAAAAACCGGCACGCTACGTGCCGAAACTAATGAGGGCATGACCAGCTGGTTCATGGGCTTTGCGCCCAGTCAGAAGCCCGAAATCATCGTCAGCGTGCTGCTCGAAAACGGCGCCGTGTGGCGGCGCAAGGCGAACGAGCTCGCCCGCGACTTGATGCGCGCCTACTTTCACGGGCATGGCAAACCGTGGATCAGTGATCCGCTGGCTCCGGCTGGCGACCGATTGGCCGCAAGCGATGGGCAGCGCTAATGGCCGCCGCGGTTGCGCTACGCTGCGCACCATGGGTATGGCGCGTTATGGCCGGCTAGTCGTCGGTGGGTTTGGCTTCTCAACGGGCGGCAGGGTCGAGCTCGTTACTGATACTGCTTGCGGCTATTGCGTGCTCCGCGCCGAGCCGTCAGGGCGAGCACCAAAAGCCCAATCAACGCCCCAATGAGGCCCGGCCGAGCGGGCACGCCTGGTACGCTGCAGCCGCACTTAGCGACGGGTTTAGTAGTGCCTGCTATGCCTGCTTCCGCGCCTGCGTCAGCGGTAGGCGCGGTGACCAGGGTCGCTTTTTTGCCCGTGAGGCCGAGCGACGGGACGGGCGTTTGCAGCATGTCCGCCGGCTTGATCTGCGTCCGACTCTTTCGTGCCAGGTCTTCGGCTATCCAGGTTTTGCGCAGGCCACGGTAATCACGCGGGGCTTTGCCCCAGCGGTAGCGCTCGGGGGTTTGACACTGAATCACGGGTACCCAGGGATGGAAGTTGATGTAACGAACTTGAAACTGGTTCTGCGCAGCTGGCAGGACCTCGCTCGAAGCTTCGCCGTTTGGGCCTTTGGGCTGCGCGACGCCACCTTCGACCGCGCCGCTTGCCGCGCCAATTTGTGGATCGCGGGGTAAGGTCTGTTCGTCGTATCGGTAATGAAGACGTGACACGACGTATTTGTGGCGTAGCAGCAGCGCTTGGCGCGCGGCAACCGTATTACGGTCGTCTTTTGCCTGTTTTGCTTTTGCTTTACGCTCCTTCGGCTTGAGGTCCTTGGTCGCAGCGTTGAAGGCGTCTATCTCTTCTTTCGTGAGCTCGGGCGGCTTGGGGTTCTTCGCCTGTTTCGACACGGCCCGCTCGAAGACGTCGCCGCCCAGACTCAGTAGTTCGGCAATCTGGAGGGGTTCGGTGGCGCAGGGTTGACCGCAGCCGTCACTCGGCCACGCGTACTCGTCGAAGAACGAGCCGGGGCTCTTCCGCAACATGATGTCATCCAGCGCGGCATAGAACTCACCGATGCGTTCTTTCACCGCAAAGTCGACGCCCACGTTCGTGGGCGGAAACATGTTTTTGTAGTTTTTGGTTTCGTACCGCTGCGCGGGGTCGAGCACGTAAATCAACAACTCTTGTGCGCCCGGCGAATTCAGCAGGCCGACGCGTTCTGGAACGCTCTCGTACGGTTGCTCCGTCCAGAATCGGATCGGTGAAAGCTGGGCCCGATCGCCGCCCACGAGCTCGATCCGATCGGTGTCGACTTGCGCCACGAGCAGTCGCAGGCCGGTGGCCAGGTACGGCGCCACCGCTTGCGCGGCGCCCGGTGGCACCGCATAACCCTTGTTTTTCAGCCAGGCCTCGATCGAGTCGTCTTTTCCAAGGAGCGTGAATGTGTACTCACCTTCTTTCTGCTGCGCTTTCACATCGAGCGATAGCTCTTTTGCGACTTTTTGAGTGCTCTGCGGCATATCTCCCCCACCCAGGAAAGCGCTGGACGCATCGGCCTTCATGTTGCGCTGCCACTCCTGTTCGACCGGGCCCGGATCGCATGGATCTTGCTCCCAGTACTCGTGAAAACGCGGCGCGCTCACTGCATCGACGCGGTCGATGTACTCGCGTTTCAGCGTGGTCACGTGCTCGACCGATACGTCGGCAGGAACGACCAGGACCATCGCAAATGGCTCGAGGGCTCCCTCGTAGTCGGACATCAGACTAACGGCCGTCGCGTTGGCCTTCTTCATCAAAACGATCTGCGTCGAGTTGACCTTGATTCCGGCGCCCGTCTTCGAGGTGAGGAAGCCCGGAAACGCGTCGCTCGGCGCCGCCAGGAGCGTCAAACACAAACCGAGAAGCGCGGAAAACAAGGCCTTTGCGGCGTTCATCGCGCGGCACGCTATCAGATTCGGGTCTCGCTGGCGTGGATCACCGCCCGCCTTGCTACACTTATTCTTCATGGCTCGGAGCTCACATCGCGAGCGGCTACGGCAGGCGCTCGCCGATCCCGAGCCCGGCTCAGAAACGCCCGTGTTGCCGGGCGAACGTCGCGCGGCAATCGCGCTGATTCTGCTCGAAAACAATGCCATGCTCGAGCTTCTGCTCATCGAGCGTGCCACACGGCGTGGCGATCCGTGGTCCGGGCAAATGGCTCTACCGGGTGGTCACGAGGAGCCCGAGGACGCGGATTTGAGTGCAACAGCAGAGCGCGAAACGTTCGAAGAAGTCGGCCTTGATCTTCGGCGCACGGCAGAACGATTGGGACGTCTGTCCGTGCGTTCGCCGGCTCGGGGGACCCCGATCGCTGTGCTGCCTGTCGTTTACCTGCTGGACGCGCGGCCAACCCTCACGCTGAGTGAAGAAGTGCGGCAAGCGATATGGGTGCCCGCGGACCCGCTTGCCCGAGGCGAACGGCGCACGGTGTTCAGTGTGTCGCAGGCTGGTCAAAAGCTGAACTTCCCGGCATGGGACGTCGACGGGCACCCGGTTTGGGGCCTGACGTACCGCGTGCTGGATGAGTTTTTTCGCCGGTTTAACGCTGTTCACTGAGGTCCATGACCGGCGTTGGACAATCCCAACCAGCCGGGATAGGAGCCGAGCGCGTGACTTCAACCGCTGGCGTCGCTCGGCAATCGGAAGCGTGCTCCGCGTGCGGTGGTTCGCTCGACGCGCTGGGTCACTGCGCCAAGTGCGGTGCCGTCTTTGGTGAGGCCTATCGTTGCCCACTTTGTGGCGCGCTGGCCGATGTGGAAAGAGATTCGAGGCTCTACTACCGCTGTCGAGTTTGCGGTGGACCGCGCATCCCACCTAGCCCCATCCCCATTTCCGAAGCTGAGGTTCAGCGGCTCAAGGCGGCGCGCAGCGAGCAATTCAAAGCAGTCGCGTTTCGCGTGGGCGCTGGCTTCGCGCTCGCCTCGAGCGCCTTGTCACTTTTGGTCACGAGCTTAGTGCTGGTAGCGACCACGCCCGCGCTGTTCGCGCAGCTTGCGGCGCTCATCGCCTGCCTCGTGCCGTGCGCGCTGGCCTTATTTGCATTTCGCCAGGCACGCAGCCATTCGCGGAGTTTCCACGCCGCGTTGCAGCAGGCTTGGTTTTTGGCGGCGGCGCGACTTTCGGCGAGTCGCTCGGGGCGGCTGACGGCCGCCGAGCTTGCCGAGCTGCTGCGCGTGGACGAGGCGCGCGCGGAGCTCCTGCTCGCTGAAGTCAGTGTTCAGGACTTCGTCTATGCCGAAAGTGGGCCGGAGCGCCTGCGCGTGCCTGAGCTCGCCGGCCCAAGCGAGGTCAGCGTCGAGGCCGAACGAATCGACGCCACGGCCGGCCCCCTCAAGCAATAGACCTGCGAGCGAAAGAGCATGCCCGCCCCGTCCGAAGTCGCACACGTCCGCTCGCAGCTCAGAGAGCCTTGGTGGCGCCGCACCTTGCGCGAAATCGCGGTGCACGACTTCGTCGTGTTCGCGTTCTTACTGAGTCTGAACGGAGCGGTGCTGGCGACGCCAACCGGCCTCGAGCGTTCCGCATGCCTGCTGCGTACCGGGGGGTTGTTCTTCGCTTTTGCGCTCGCCATTTTTCTGGTGCGCGGCCGGCTGCTGAGACGTTCGTGGATCGCTGCACTGGTGTACCGGCTCGGAATCTACGGGGTAGTCCAGGTCAGCTACTTTTTCTTGAAGCACGTCCTACCACTCGTGAGCAAAACGACGCTCGATCACCGGCTTTACGCCTTCGACCTGACCGTCTTTCATTACGAGCCGGCCATGGCTTGGGATCGCTTCGTCAACTCCACGAGCACGGAGTGGTTCTCGTTTTTTTACTTCGGCTATTTTTTGCTGATGGCCGTCCACGTACTGCCACTGCTCTTTTTCGCGCGACGAAAACAGATTGTCGGCGAGTTCACATTCGCGATGATCGTGATTTTCAGCATCGGGCATACACTCTACATGGCGGTACCCGGCTTCGGCCCATATCGAGCGATGGCGAATGCATTCCAGCACTCCTTTCCGCCAGGCACGTGGCACGAGCTGGTCATGAGCGCCGTGCACTCTGGAGGGGCCCAGATGGACATCTTCCCGTCACTCCATACTGCAGCCCCGACGATGCTGGCGTTGTTCTCGTATCGCAACCGAAGGGAGTTGCCCTTTCGCTACACCTGGCACGTCGTCACGTTTTGCACCATCAACATCATCATCGCGACGATGTTCCTACGCTGGCATTACCTGATCGACGTCATCGTTGGGTTCGTGATCGCCGTGGCGGCGGTGATGGCGTCCCGGCCGATCGTGCGTTGGGAGATCGCGCGACGCAAACGCGAGGGCCTAGGCGACCTCTGGCCTGAATTCTCGAACGCCCCACTCGCGGGCTCCGGATCAGGCTCCGAGGTCGAGCGCGGCGTCGCCGCCGCTTGAGGTCTTGCTCCGTCGGCCTATAGGGACAATTGGCCTCGAGATCACGCGCGGCGTCTCAGAGATACCGCGCGCCTTCTGTCACTTCTCGAAGACTTGCGCCGCCGCCATGCCTTGGCCTTGCGAGACGGTTATGACGACTTTCATCGTGCCGCCCATGGGGAGCGCCCACTTGAAGCAATTGGGCTGCTGGCCGAGTATGGCATTCGAGCCGACGGTGGAATCCGCAGCCATGACCAAGCCCGGACCGATCGACGGAACCAGCTGAATGTCGAGGTTTTGGACAGTTGGCGCACCGACGCCAACGATGGTGTAGCACTTGCCTGGATTCATCTGCACCGTCTGCTCGAGCGACTGGCCTTGGGTGAAATTCCCGGCGATGGCGGCGCCAACCGCCTTGGCGCCCGGCGCCGCTGCAGCGGCCGCCAACGGCGCAATCGCGGACGTCACGGCCTGCGCCACCGACGGATCGATCGGCGTGGCCGTCGGACCCGCCGTGGTCGTCGCCACCGGAAGACCGGGCAGCGCGGAGGGGGTGGTTGCTGCAGTCGCCGCGGGGGCGCCGGGCGTAACGGTTGCGACGGGCGCGGTCGTGCCGGTCTGCGATTGGCAAGTGCGACCGTCGAAGTATTGACCCGGCGCACACTGCGACGTCGCCGGCTGACCCACCAGGGACGACTTGTCGTCACCACCACATGCCGACAGGGCGCTCAGCGCGACCAAGCCACACAGCACAAGCTTTGTTCCAGCCATTTTCTCGATGTCTCCCTTTGAGGACCGCGCCGTGGGCAACACTCCCGGCGGGCGGCTCCGCGTTCTAACAGGAAGCCGGACGCGGGCGAAAGGGGCTGTTTCTCAACGCGAGCAGAAGCCTTCGTAGTCGATGTATTCCTTGATCGTAGGATTGTCACCGCAGGCCGGGCAATTCTTGTCACGGCGCAGCTTCAACGTGCGGAAGCCCATGCGCAGTGAATCGTACGTGAGCAAGCGGCCCACGAGCGGGTCACCCCTTCCCAAGATGAGCTTGATCGCCTCGGTAGCCTGAATGACGCCGACGACCCCGGGCAGGATGCCAAGCACCCCCGCTTCTGCGCAGGACGGGGCGAGGTGCGCCGGCGGCGGCTCCGGATATAAGCAGCGGTAGCACGGCCCCTGAAACGGCATGAAGGTCGTCACTTGGCCGTCGAAACGAAAGATCGATCCGTGCGACACGGGGATCTTGTGAAACAGCGACGCGTCGTTGACCAAGTAGCGGGTCGGAAAATTGTCACAGCCGTCGACGATTACGTCCCAGCCCGCGCCGAATATGCGGTCGACGTTGCTGCTATTCAAACGCTCTTGATACTTGATGACTTTGACGTCGGGGTTCAGGTCGTGAATGGCGAATTCCGCGCTGTCGACCTTGTTTTGACCGAGTCGCGACGTGGCGTGGATGATTTGACGTTGCAGGTTCGAGGCGTCGACGGTGTCCGCGTCCACTAGGCCGAGCGTGCCTACTCCGGCGGCGGCGAGATAGAGCGCGGCCGGCGCGCCCAGGCCGCCCGCACCGAGCAACAGCACACGACCCTTCAGCAGCTTCTCCTGCCCGCGCTCCCCCACCTCCGGTAAAAGAATGTGCCGCGAGTAGCGATCGAGCTGGGCAGGGCTCAGCTCCGCCGGCATCTCCACCGGGTACTTCAAGTCTTTCCAGCGTACGAAGCCGGGGTTCGCGCTGGTGACGTTGTCGTAGCCAAGCTCCGCCAAAGTCTTGGCCGCGAATGCGCTGCGGGTGCCGCCAGCGCAGTAGACGATGATCTCCGCTGCCTTGTCGGGCAGCTTCTGCTCGGCTTGCATCTCCAGAAAGCCGCGCGGGATATGCACCGCACCCGGGATGTAGCCGGCGCGAACTTCGTCCTTTTCTCGCACGTCGACCAGCGTGAAGGGTTTGCTCACCGACGACTCCACACGCTCTTTCAAGGCCTCCAGCGAGATTAGCTTCACGCTCGAACGAATCTCGGCAAACAGGTCGCTGTACGTCTTGCTCACGGGTACCTTTTAATTCGCGCTTTGGCGACACGCCGGCCCGATAGCCGGACATCAAGCCGCATATTCCGATGCGAGAATAGTCGCGCCTAATGTTCGACCGCTAGAGGTTTGCGTCAAGCGGCCGCCGCATGGCCGGAGAGCTCAGCAAGGAGCGTTTCTGGCTCCCGCTGTACAGTGCTAAAGTCATTGGATCTGTTCGGCCGGATGGGCTGGGAGAGAGAGCCTCGATGTCGCAAAATCGTCTGGGTGAGCTGCTCGTTCGCGAGAAGCTGATCAGTTTACAGCAGCTGCGTAAAGCACAGGACGAGCAAAAACGGTCGGGACAGAACCTAGGCTACACGCTCGCTCGCCTTGGCTTCATCTCCGACGGCGAGATCACGAGCTTTCTCAGCTCGCAGTACCGGTTGCCCGCGATCAATCTCGACGAGTACGAGATCGACGTGGAGGTCGTGAAGCTCGTTACGAAGGAGGTGTGCGAAAAGCACCGCATCATTCCCGTATCGCGCTCCGGCTCGTCCCTGATCGTTGCAATGAGCGATCCGACCAACCTGAATGCGATCGACGACATCAAGTTTTTGAGCGGCTATAACGTCGAGCCGGTCGTTGCGAGCGAGACGGCAATTCAGGCGGCCATCGAGCGTTATTACAATGCCGGGCCCTCGTACGAAGAGGTGATGGCCGACTTCAACCTCGGCGAGGAGGACATCGACTTCGGCGGGGACGAAGAAGAAGTCAACGCGCTCGAGCTCGAGCGACAAAGCGCCGACGCGCCCGTCGTCCGCTTGGTGAATGTCTTGCTTCTCAATGCGATTCGCAAGGGCGCGAGCGACATTCACGTCGAGGCGTACGAGAAGAAACTGCGCGTCCGGTATCGCGTCGACGGTGTCTTGCAAGAGGAGATGACGCCGCCGCTCAAGCTCAAGGCCGCAATCGTTAGTCGCTTGAAGATCATGAGCCAGCTAGACATCGCCGAGCGGCGGCTGCCCCAGGACGGGCGCATCAAGCTGAAGCTCGGCAAAGGCCGGGAGATGGATTTTCGCGTCTCGGTGTTGCCTACGATGTGGGGCGAAAAAGTCGTTCTGCGTTTGCTCGACAAGGGCAATCTGCAGCTCGACATGGCCAAGCTCGGCTTTGATCCAGAGCCGCTCGCCGACTTCAAATGGGCCATTACCCAGCCTTGGGGCATGGTGTTGGTCACCGGGCCAACCGGCTCCGGCAAGACTACGACCCTGTACTCTGCGCTCAGCGACTTGAATAAGTCGGACGTCAACATCAGCACCGCGGAAGATCCGGTCGAGTACAATTTGCACGGCATCAATCAGGTGCAGATGCACGACGAGATCGGCCTGAACTTCGCCATGGGTCTGCGGTCGTTCTTACGCCAGGACCCGGACATCATCATGGTCGGGGAGATACGCGACTTCGAGACGGCTGAAATTTCGGTCAAGGCCGCCCTCACCGGGCACTTGGTGCTTTCGACGCTCCACACCAACGACGCGCCCGCTACCATCTCCCGGCTCTTGAACATGGGCGTAGAACCATTCTTGATCACGGCCAGCGTCAATCTGGTGCTCGCTCAACGCCTGGCTCGCAAGATATGCGTGGATTGCAAGCGCCCGTTCGAAACCGACCCCAAGGTGTTGCTCGACCTCGGCGTCAGTGAAGAGCAGTTGGCCTCGAAAGCCAACATCATGAAAGGCATCGGCTGCACGACGTGCAACAACACCGGTTACAAGGGGCGCGTCGCTTTGTACGAGGTGATGCGCTTTCAGGACGATCTCAAAGAGCGCGTGCTGCAAGGCGCTTCTGGCGCGGAGCTCAAGGCGGCAGCCATCAAGCTCGGGATGGCTACGCTCCGCGCTAGCGGCATCAAGAAGGTTCTCGAAGGCATCACTACGCCCGAAGAGATTTTGCGCGTGACGATGGCAGACTGAAAGGCCAGAAAAATGAACGGCGAAGAAGGCCTCAAAGTCAATTTGCATCAATTGCTGCGCGCCATGATCGAAAAGGGCGCCAGCGACATGCACATCACGACCGGCTCCCCGCCGCTCCTCAGGATCGATGGCTCGATCGTGCCCTTGAAGTTGCCGCCGCTCTCGCCAGTAGAGACCAAACAGCTGTGTTACTCGGTGCTGACGGAAGAACAAAAGATCCAATTCGAGAAGAACAAGGAGCTCGATCTGTCGTTCGGCGTGAAGAATTTATCGCGCTTCCGCGCCAACGTCTTCATGCAGCGCGGCGCCGTATCCGGCGCCTTCCGCTCGATTCCTTTCAAAATATTGAGCTTCGATGAGCTCGGTTTGCCCTCTGTAGTCGCGGACTTGGCCAGCAAACCACGCGGCCTAGTACTCGTGACTGGGCCTACGGGCTCGGGGAAAAGCACCACACTCGCGTCGATCATCGACAAGATCAACGGCGAGACGCGCCAGCACATCATGACGGTCGAGGATCCGATCGAGTACCTGCACCCGCACAAGAAATCGATCGTCAATCAACGCGAGGTCGGCAGCGACACCTCGAGCTTCAAGTACGCACTTAAATACGTGCTGCGTCAGGATCCCGATGTCGTCCTTGTCGGCGAGATGCGGGACCTCGAAACGATCGAAGCGGCCTTGACGATCGCGGAGACCGGGCATCTGGTGTTCGCGACGTTGCACACCAATTCGGCAATTCAAAGCATCAACCGCATCATCGATGTGTTCCCTCCGCATCAGCAGTCACAGGTTCGAGCTCAACTCTCCTTCGTGCTCGAGGGGGTGATCAGTCAATTACTCCTGCCGCGCGCCGGGGCGCCAGGGCGTGTGTTGGCGTTGGAGGTGCTCGTGCCGAACGCCGCCATTCGGAACCTGATCCGGGAAGATAAAATTCACCAAGTCTACACGCAGATGCAGGTGGGGCAAGCCAAGCACGGCATGCAGACCTTGAACCAGTCGCTCTATTCCCTCTACGCGCGGCGGCTCATCACACTCGAGGAAGCACTCGGCCGCTCGAATGATACCGACGAGCTCCGCATGATGGTCGAAGGCCGCGTCTCCGGCGGAACCCTGTCGCAATAGCCGCAGTAGCGGTTCACGGTCGCGCACGACGCCCGCCATAACGCGCCCGTTGTGCGACGCAATTGTCCGTCGGCGGTCACTTTTGCGCGCGCCGCGCGCGCGCTTGGGCTCTTTTTTGTTTCTCGAGCCGGCCGACCGATGACTCGAACGACGGAGAATCTAGCTGTTTTGTCGGGGTTCCGTCATTACCGCGCGCATTCATGAGCGAGGAAACTTACGGGAAACATCAACGAAATGTTGGGGCGGCAGTGTCCCGCCTACATGTCCGACAGCGGTCGGTAGTGACCGTCGGCGGGCGCCCCCCGCTGCCTTGAACCCCGGAGAATTCGTGATGCGAAAGAGTGGCTTTTCCCTGTTGTCGCTGATTGTTGGTTTCTGCGCCATGCCGACCGTAGCGTTTGCTCAAGATACGCCGCCCGCGCCCGCGCCCACGCCGCCGGCTGATGCTCCGGGCGTCGCACCGGCAACCCCCGCAACCCAACCCGGCGCGGGCAATCCCCCGGCTCCGCCGCCCGCCGCGCCCCCGGCTACCGAGGCCCCAACTGACACGCCCGCGCCTCCCGCGGAAGCGGTCGCGGCTCCAGCCGTCACTTACCCGAACATGGCCATCACCGGTTTCGTGGAAGGGGCGTGGCACCGCGGGCTCGTGGACCACGCGAGTTACGCGGGCCAACTGCCTACCCGCATCTACGACACTGGCAACGGGTTCCAACTCCACGCGATGCATCTCTCCGTGCACAGCGCAGTCAACGAGCATGTCAGCGCAACGATCGACATCGATGCAGGCTCGGACGCTGCGGTGAACAACTTCAGCGCGTTTACGCCGTCACGCACTTTATTCGACATTCAGGAAGCATACGCGCAGCTCACGGAAGCCGGCTTCACGCTGACAGCCGGAAAGTTTGCGACCTATGAAGGCATCGAGCTCATCGAAGGGCCCGTCAACCCGACCTTGACCCGCGGCTTTCTCTACGGTTTCGCCGAGCCAATCACGCACGTGGGCGCCAAGTTGCACTACACGCAAAGCATGTTCGACGTCGGCGTCGGCGTAGTGAACGGCTGGGACACCAACGGCTCGCCGGCCGCCGCGGGGGCAGCCCCGCCCGCCCCTGGTTTTTGGACCACCGACAATAACAATCAGAAAACACTCATCTGGCGCGCCGCCGTCACGCCAGACCCCATGTTCTATGCCGCCCTATCCGGAACCTACGGAGTGGAAAAGCCGGACGTGGATAATGACCCGCGCTTGTCCCTCGATCTGACTGGTGCGGTGACGCCCACCCCGAACCTGATCTTGAACTTTCAAGGGAATTACGGCACGGAAAAGCATTCGGCTCCGGATGGCAGCGCGGCGAAGTGGTACGGGTTCGGTCTTCAGCCGGTATATAAGATGGATGCCGTGACCGTCGGCGCTCGCGTCGAATACTTCAAGGACAACGACGGCACGCGTGTCGCGCTGCCGACTGGCCCAAGTGACGACACGTCTTACTTGAATTTGACCGTCACGCCTGGATACACGTTCTACAGCGCGTTCACCTTGCGCGCCGAGTTCCGTTATGACCATGCCAGCAAAGCGGTGTTGGCAAATGCTTCGAAGGGCCAATCGTCGGTCGGCATCGGCGCCCACTACATCTTCTGAGAGAGCGGCGTGAGGCACGCGCTCGGGCTCACTTGAGCGCGAGCGCGGCCTCGATCACGTCGGGGTGTTTCGGAGCTTGCTTCGCCAACGCCAACACGTACGGACGCCCGCGCTTGTCGCCCGAAACGGCCAGTGCGCGCGCAACCAAGATACGAAGCGTAAGCGGAGTTTGTACAGGAGGTAGGACGAGCTTCGCGGCTCGAGCAAGTGCCTGCGCCTTTTGCTTGCCGTCGGCATTCAGCAACACTGCGAGCCACGGGCTGAAAGCACCAAGCACGCTCGCATGCTTGGCGACCATGTCTCGCGCGCCCTCCTCGTCCTTCTTCGAGAGCAGCGCGTAAACCCACTCGAGCAGCACGTTCGCGGTCATCGAACCTCCGGCAGCGGCCGCGGCCGCCCTGAGCGAGGCGTCGATCTCCTTCTGGTACCGGTATAAGCGCGCTAGGCGCAGGTAGCGCGCGGGCTGCACTGCACGGCCTTGGCGTCCAGCGAGGACCTTGTTCGCAAGAGCCAAGTTCCCGAGGTCGAGTGCCGCATCGGCCGCGATGAGCTCACCCCACGTGGTCGCCGGCGAGGCCATGGCTTCGATCCTCGACGTCGCGGGGAAAGCGTGCCCGGCGAGCAGATCTGGCCCCGCCGCCAGCGCCGAATACGCCCGACGGGTACGCGCGGCCTCGCCGAGCGCGCGCAGCGCGTCGGTCAAGTCGCTCGCTTCGCTCGATTCGTAAGCGAAGACCCCGCGCACCAGCACGACGTCGGACGATGCAGGGTCGAGCCCTTCAATCGCCTTCTGGGCTTCGTCCAGACGTTCGCCGAGGAGCGCGACCCGTGCCGCAAGCGTTCTGGCACGGGGATAGGCCGCGGTGAACTGCAGGGCGCGGAGCGCCGCCTTCCGTGCAAGTTGCTCATCACCTACCTCGATCGCCAAAAAGCCCAGCCCCGTTGCGAGCGACGGCGTCATCGCCCCGGTCACGGCAGAGTCGATGGCGCGGGACGCCTTGGCGCCGTCCCCAGCTCGCATTTCCTTCACGGCCTCTACCATCGCGGGCACGCCGCTGAGCGGCGCCGGCAGCAAAGCGAGGTCCGAGGCTTCGAGCTTCGCGTCTTCCGGCAGGGCTTCTGACCGCTCGGGGTCCACGACCCACGAAAGCGCAGACAACGCGCGCGTGATCGGCGCCGAGCCGAGCTTGGCCCGCAAGCTAGCCAGCACCTCCTTGGCTCGCTCGCCACCAAACTCCAAGAGTAATAACCGAGCCAGCAGCATCTGCGCCGGCACGAAGTCGGGGTCGAGCTTTCGCGCTACTTCGTAGCGGTCAGCCGCGCGCAAATCGCCGGCGCGTTCGAGCACCGCCCCCGCTACTAACTGGTAATAAGGGTCGCCCGCGCTGTCGCTGTCCCAACGCGCCAGAATTGCCGCGCCGCCGGCCAGATCGCCTTCGGTCATGAAGGCGGCGATTTTGCCAAAAGCCGTGTCTTTATCGGGCAAGCCGACAGTCTTGGCGCGATGCACGGCGGCGTCGATGCCGCGCGCCTCATCGCCGGTCAGAAGCGCATACAGAACTCGATTCTGTAGCCAAAGCCGGGCTGCGCGTGGGCTCAGAGAGTCGAGCTCGAACGAGGCGTTCAACTTCTGATCGGTCTGCCGCAGCGCGGACACCGACCCCGTCTCGAGCGAGCGCTTCACTTCATCATTCAACGAAGCCGCGCGCTGCAAGCGCTCGCCACGAATTTTCAGTGAGTACGCGTACGAGCCCGCCCCCGCCGCGGCCAGCAGCGCGATCGATAAAGCGAGCATCCACGTGCCGCGGGTTTTCTGATGCGCGGGCTTCTCCCACGCCGGCGGAGCCCCACCGCCCGGTTCGAAGACGCCCACGCGGGACAGGTGCTCGAGCACCAAGCCAACGTCTGGCTGCGCAGTACCGATCGTTGCCGGCGACGACACCTCGTGCGCACGGGTTGCCATAGACACGGCCTCGGGTGCCGCACTCGCTAACGACCTGCTCTTGGAATTTGCCCGGGGCGTCAGCTCAAACGCGTTGGATTCCGGTATCTCTACGGCGCGCAGCGAGGCCGGAGCGCCGAGTATGGGAGGAGGCGGAGGCGGAGGCGCCGGCAGCAGGGACTCTATGGCGCGCAGCGAGGCCGGAGCGCCGAGTATGAGAGGAGGCGGAGGCGGAGGCGCCGGCAGCAGGGACTTGCGTGGCTTGGGAAACGGCGGACGGGCCGATTCCGGCGCGGACTCAGCCGAAGGGGCCGCGAGCACGGGTGAACGTGTAACGGTGGTCACAACGTCGTCGAAGCGCGCTGGCTCCGAGGCCCGTTTGGGCGCTGGCCTCTCTCGAGCTGAAGGCGCGATCGGTCGAACCGTACGAGGCCCGCTCGAATTCAACGCCGCGCTCGCCAGCTTCGGACCGGGCGGACCCATGCCGATCGTCGTCGCGCGCGCGGGACGCCCCAAGGCTGAGGGGCGAGTCGCCGAAGCCTCGCGTCGACCGGGACTGGTGACCGTCTCCTCCGATTCAAAGCGAGGCAACTCGGACCCCTGATCGAAGGGCACTCGAGCTAATGCGGCGCTATCGGCAGCCGGCGCCAGGACGCCCTCTTTAGCAAAGGATCGACGTGCGAGGGCCGCCCCCGGTGGCATCTGAGCGGAGCTTCGTGTATGCGTCGCGCGCAATACTTCGTTCGCGACCGCTTCCACCCCGACCTGTTTTTGGAGAACGCTGTAAACGACCGAACGGTCGTACCAAACGCGGGCTTCCGCGTCGTCAGCGGCCAGTTGTACGGCTCGGGCCAAGACCTTTTCGGCTCGAAGCGCGTCGCCGCGGCGCAACAGCACCTCGCCCAAGTAGCGAAAAGATTTGGCTTCCCTGCCGTTCGCTCGGCCAGCCGCGACGAGCGCCGCTTGAGCCTCGGCGAGGTAGCCCGCGTCCAAATTCATCCGCCCGACGGCAAGCATGACGAGCCAGTCGTCGGCATGCCACGCGCTAGCGCTGGCCGACGCTTCGCGGACCAAGTCTTCGCGCGACGAGCGGCCGAGTTCAGAACAAAGGGCGACCGTCGCATCGGCATCGGGATTGCTCCGCCATCGGCTAAGGAGCTCGTCGAGCGCGCTCATACGCTGCGAGGATACCCAGGACCGTGTAAAACCCGTAACAGCTTGTTCCCTATTTCTACTTCTCTCTCAAGCGAGCAATCGCAGCCGGCCGGAGCGGACCGGCCCGAGCGCCGGACAACGCGAAATCTGCGGCTGGCGCGGCGACGAAAGTGCGCCAAAGTGTCGCCGACCGTCACCCAGCCGGTTTACCGCCGCCATGGCAGGCTCGCCTAGCCAGCCATCGAGAACCATGGCAGCGGTTCGCCCCCAAGCTAACGCTCCGGAAACACCGGGCAGTCGGACTCAGAATGTGCGGCGTCTTCGGCATCTACGGCCACAAAGAGGCAGCGAACCTGACTTACCTGGGGCTGCACGCGCTGCAGCATCGGGGCCAGGAAAGCGCCGGTATCGTCACCAGCGACGGCTCGCAGCTCAGCCTACATCGCGGCATGGGCCACGTGATCGATGTCTTCCCCCCTGAGCAGCTCGAGCGGCTGGGAGGACCGCATGCCATCGGCCACGTTCGCTACTCGACGGCGGGAGGGTCGGCCTTGAAGAACGCCCAGCCGATAGCGGTCGATTACGCCCGCGGTTCGATCGCGGTCGCTCACAACGGCAATTTGACCAACGCCGAAGCCCTGCGCGAAAAGCTCGAAGAACGCGGCTCCATTTTTCAAAGCACGAGCGATACCGAAGTCATCGTGCACTTGTTCGCGATGAGCCGCCAGAAGTCGTTCGAGGATCGCGTGGCCGACGCGCTCAGCCAAGTACAAGGCGCTTACTCGCTACTGATTTTGACCCCCGAAAGCATGATCGCGGTGCGCGATCCGATGGGCATCCGGCCGCTATGTCTGGGTCGGCTTCCGGGAACCGACACGTACGTCGTCGCTAGCGAGCCCTCGAGCTTCGATTTGATCGATGCCGAGTACGTGCGCGAAATCGAGCCTGGTGAAATGGTAGTCATCAATCAGGTTGGCGTGAAAAGCGTATGGCCGTTCGCCGAGGTCGCGCGCCACACGTGTATTTTCGAATACGTTTACTTCGCCCGGCCCGACTCCAACATCGACGGGGTAAGCGTATACGAAGCTCGTAAGAACCTCGGCCGCGCGCTAGCTCGTGAGCATGGCATCAAGGCGGACGTCGTGATCCCCGTTCCTGATTCCGGCGTACCCGCGACCATCGGCTATGCCGAAGAATCGAAGTTGCCTTTCGAGCTTGGTCTCGTGCGCAGCCACTACGTAGGGCGTACCTTCATCGAACCACGACAAAGCATTCGCCACTTCGGCGTCCGTCTGAAGCTCAATCCAATCAGCGCGACGCTCAAAGGCAAGGTCGTGGTCGTGGTCGACGACAGCATCATCCGCGGCACCACCAGCCGCAAGATCGTGAAGATGTTGCGCGACGCCGGCGCCAAAGAGGTGCACATGCGCATTTCGAGCCCGCCCACCAAGTGGCCCTGCTACTACGGCATCGACACGCCGACGCGCGGTGAGCTGATCGCTTCCAGCCATTCGGTCGAGGAGATCAATCAATACATCACGAGCGATACCCTGGCCTATCTCGGCCTCGATTCAATGATCCATTCGGTCGTGTCGGCTCGCACCGAAGCGACGGGGCGCAGCACCCGACGTAACCTCCCGATAGCACCGGGCGACGAAGCCTCACTGAAGGAAAGTTCGTTCTGCACCGCGTGCTGGACAGGTAATTATCCAATCAAGTTCACGCCACACCCGCGTCAGCATCAAATGCGGCTCCTGGATTTATAGTTACCGGAAGCTCATGCTGGACGCGCTGCCCGACCAGGTTTCCATATACGAAGTCTCGCCCCGCGACGGCTTGCAAAACGAGGCCTTGCCCGTCCCGTTGGAAGGCAAAAAAGACCTCCTTTCGGCGCTAATCCGGGCCGGGCTGACGCGCATCGAGCTGACGAGCTTCGTTTCACCGCGCTGGGTGCCTCAGCTTGCGGACGCGGAGGAGCTGGCGCGGGAGTTTCAGGCGCCGCCCGGCGTGACGTTCAGCGCCCTATGCCCGAACGCGAAAGGCTTCGAGCGTGCGCATGCCGCGGGCCTGCACGAGATCGCCGTCTTCATGTCGGCCAGCGAAACTCACAACAAAAAGAACACCAATAAGACCATCGCTGAGTCGCTAGACACTTTTCGAGAGGTCGTGCCCCCGGCGCTGGCCGTCCAGATGCGCGTGCGGGCGTACGTATCCACCGTCTGGGGCTGCCCTTACGAGGGGGACGTCGACCCGGCCGCGTCGCTCGCCATTACGCGCGAGCTACTTGGGCTTGGTTGCTATCAAGTATCTTTGGGCGACACCATCGGCGTCGGTACGCCGCTCGTCACCAAGCGTTTGGTCTCGCTGTTCTTGGCGGAGGTGCCGGCGTCGCAGCTGGCGTTGCACTTTCACGACACGCGCGGCACCGCGCTCGTGAATGCGCTGGTCGGTCTCGAGCTCGGCATCCGCGACTTCGATTCCTCTGTCGCAGGGCTGGGGGGCTGTCCCTACGCGCCCGGTGCTGCCGGAAACCTGGCGACGGAAGATCTCGTGTACATGCTGCATGGCATGGGCGTGAAGACCGGCATCGACCTCGACCTTTTGATCGAAGCGGGCCGGGTCGCCGAAACTGTCGTCGGCCGTCGCCTGCCCGGCAAGGTGCATCAAGCGGGACCGCGCACCGTGCGCGGCTAGAAGATGGGCCTAAAGGGTCCTTGTGAGTTCCCGGGTCGTACGGGCCCAAGGTTACAGCGCACTGATCTACCTTCGGTCCTCCGTCTCGACATACGAGAATACGGAACGCAGCGCTGGCTTTCGGACGGCCCTGGCTACCTGCTCGGCACACCCATCACGCAACCCATACTCAGAAAGTAGACTTGCGAAAAATTAGTCTGCCAATCTTGGTAGATTACGCCGACGTCACCGTTCGGACCGAATGACGCAGACGGGAAAAAGGTGTCGGACGGCGTGAAGGTAAGCCGCATGCGTGGGCTGAGCACCTGCAAATTGGCCCCCAAAATCTGCGAATATAGCTCGAAATTGCCGTCGTGATTATCAGCCCACACCAAGAGCCCGCGGTCACCGAGGGACAACAAGGAGAAGCTCCTAGCAATCGTGGCTCCTGACGTGATCGGCTGGGCGGGCCGTAGTACGTTGCCATTTTCGTCCACTACCGCGCCGAAAATGGCTGGGCCATAGCCAGTGCTCGTGCTGTTTTGCTCCCAAGCAACGAGATAGCGACCGGCCAGGTGAACCAAGCTCGTGCTCTGAACGTCGTCTCCTCCTAGATCGACCGGCGGGCGCACGTCACTGAAGTCGGGCAGCGTGGTGAGGAAATTGGCGTGACGCACGGCGCTGCTGACTTGCGACGCAAACACGACGCCCACGCGCTTTTCCCCGAGCGCGATTCCCGGATGCTCGGCTTGCACGCCTCCCGGCGTGAGCTCGACATTGCTCCCGACGAGTGAACCGTCGAATGCCACGCGCTGTCCGAAGACACGCACGTCAGCCGTGCTGCCGACATCGAAGCGACGATCATCCCAAACCAAGAGGGACTCGCTGCCGTTCCAGATCAGACTTGAATTGAGCGAGAAATCACGGGCTTTCGTGACGCGAACGTCGGGGCCCAATTTTTTGCCGCTGGCATCGAAGCGGTTGAAATACACTTCGTAGTTCTGATCCTGACGGGCATCCTCCCACACGCGCTCGAAGAAGCGCCCGTTGTACAGGATAGTACCGCTGTAGGTCTCACTATTGATATCGGTGAGCGGCGTCTCGGCGACGACGGTCGTACCGTCGGGAGCCAGCCCGCGAAAGTAGGAGCTCGAGATCGAGCGGTGACCGGTGTAGACCGCCCCATAAATCTTGCCGTCGAAAGCGAGGGCGCCGCTCGACGCTCGGTCGAACACGGTCGAGGACACGCGAACGGCGCCCACTGCACCACCATACGCTGCGCCATCGTCGACGATGCCATTGCAGTCGTTGTCGACGCCGTCACAAATCTCGACTCCGCCTGGGTGTGCCGCTGCGCTCTTGTCGTCGCAGTCATCGCCGCATGCGCCCACGGAGCCCGGTGCCAGCCCGGGAAGGGGGCTCTTGTGACCATCGCCGTCGAGGTCGAGCGTGCGCGATGCGTACCGACACTTGCCGCTGTTTGGGTCGCAGCTATCGATCGTACACGCGTCATTGTCATCGCAGATTATCGCGGGCAACGGCACGCAGGTCCCTTCGCGACACTCAGCCGGCGCGCAGGCGTCGGCGGTCCCGCACTCGCCATCCGTCGTGCACGCCCTCGGTGCCGCGCCGGCGTCGCTCGTCTCGATGCCAGTCCGCGCTCCGCAGCTCGCCGCGGAAGCCAGGCACGCGAGCAACGCAATGGACCGCGAACGCGCCGCGCTCAGGAACATACTCCGTAGCCTTCGACGTCGAGCTCGCCGCAAATCAAGCCGGCGGGGCAAGCCTCCGCTGTGCCCATCCGGCACAGCTTCACGCAATGCTTGCCCGGTTGAGAACCGACGACGCACACGAAGCCCGACGCGCAGCGGCCCGAGTCGTCGCCACACGTGTCGCCCTGGCGCCCAGGCCCGGCCCTCAAACATTCCGTACCGAAGCTCTGCGCCCCACAGCCTGCGCCGTAAGGATGGTCGACGAAGGGGAAGCAACCGTCACCGGCTTCGCAGGTAGGCGATGCAGAGAAAGGATCGCACTCGCTAACGCGGACGGCAGGGCCGGCTTCTGGGCAGCCCGGGTCGACGTACTCGTCCAACGCGGCATCGAGCGGAAACCCCGCACTGCCGCTACCGGATGAGAGGGGGTGACCGGCCGCGCCTGACTGAGCGAGGCCACTCACCCCAGATGCCCCGCCGACGCCGTCCGTGACTTTCACCGTTCCGCCGCAGTGAAGCAACGCAAACAGCGAAGCGAATGCCGTGATCGCCGAGAATCGCGCGCTCATGTGTAGGGCAGGATAGCACCGTCACCGTATGAGCAAGCGCCGCAAATTTTTATGTGCTGCCGCGAACATTGCGCGGATCCGCTCGAGGCCGGGCAATGCTAGAGAGCCGTGGTCGATGCGCATGCGGCTTCTGTTTGGGATCTATCTGAGCGTCACGGCCTGCAATCGGACCGAAGAGCCGCATTCGTCAGGCGACGCTCAGGTTACCGCACCCGTCCCCGTTAACGCCGGTAGTGCGCCGACGGCCGCGCCTCGGGCATCGGCGGCATGCGTCGTTCCGATGGCGGATGAGCCCGCACGGCGCGCGGTGAATGCGCTTCACTGTCCAGTTGACCCGGACGGCGCGCGCGAGTTGGCTCGCGGCTACGTCGTGTTCCCGGACGCCCCCGGCAGTCCTCGCCTCGACGTGGAGCTAGCCCGCACCGAAGCAGACAAGGAGCGCGGTTTGATGTACCGCACCAAGTTGCCGGATGCGCAAGGGATGTTATTTGGCTGGAGCGACGAAGAGCCACGTACGTTCTGGATGCACAACACTTGCATCCCGTTGGACATGATGTTCATCGCCCGGGACGGCACGGTCACTGGCATTTTGGAGCAGGTACCGACCCTCAACGACGAGCCGCGCGGTATGCCCTGCCCGGCAGCATACGTGCTCGAAGTGAACGCGGGCTGGTCACGCTCTCACGGCGTCAAGGCCGGCAGTGTGGTGCGCGTCGAATGAGATCACTCCGGGCGTGTGCCCGAGCATTAGAAAGTTGCAATGTCGAAGAACGCTTTTTTTCCCCGCCGTTATTTTGTGCCCGGTATCGCCGTGCCGAGCTTGTCAGTTGGCTTGACCCTGGGGTTACTCGCCGGCGCGTGCCGCTCGAGCGTACCGGAGCCTGAGTCGAATCCCGGGCTGAAGGCTGCGCAAGCCGCGCCATCGGCACGCACACCGGAAGCAGCCCCCACCGCGGCCACGCCGAACCCGCCGCCGACCTCGGCGGAGGCGGCCCCAAAGACGAACGACGGAGATCCGCTGAACGGCAGGTTCACGCTGGCCGACGCCACCGCAGGCTTGAGTGGCGCGGGGGCAATCAGTGCCGAGCTCGACACCGATCTCGGCAAGCTGGAGTGCGACCTGTATGACGACAAGGCGCCCATCACAGTCGCAAACTTCGTCGGTCTCGCGCGCGGTATACGGCCCTTCAAAGCCCCCGACGGCATGTGGGTCAAAAAAGCAGCGTATGACGGCACTACGTTTCACCGCGTGATCAAAGGCTTCATGATCCAAGGTGGGGACCCGACCGGCACGGGTGCAGGAGAACCGGGCTACGTAATTCCGGACGAGATCTGGGCCGGCGCCACCCACGACCAGCGCGGGCTCCTGTGCATGGCGAACCGTGGCCCAAACACCAATGGTCAGCAATTTTTCATCATGGACGCGCCAGCGCTGCACTTGGATAAGGGCTACACGATCTTCGGGAAATGCGGACCGGACGCGGTCATCGAGAAGTTGGCCAGCGTCCCGGTCCAGGGCGACCACTCGGTCAAAGCGACGAAAATCAAGCACGTCACCATTTCGCGACGGGGCAAGTAGCCTCGGCGGGCATCGTGTGCGCCGAGGTCGCGGTCATGGGTACGCGCCTGTGGCGAAGTGGCTGTATAAAAAAATAGCGCACAAAAAGTGTTTTGTTTTGCAACTCGCTCGTTGCGCTCAGCCTCCTACCGAGATATCGGACGGTATCGGCCTATTTCCGCTGGCGAGCATCGCAGCGCCTGGCCGGAACTTAGGCCAGGGTTAGCGAAAGCGAGATTAAAGATGTCAATCATCAGCAAACGTACTCTTCTTGGTGTGGGCGTGATTACGCTCGTGGGCGCAGGTCTCGTCGTCGGATGCGGAACCGAGGACGACGCGGCTTCCGGCACCGATGGCGGAGGAAGCAGTGGCAAGGCCTCCAGCGCGGGAAGCGCCGGGAAAAACACCGCAGGTGCCGGCATCGGCATCGCAGGTGAATCGTCGGCGGGCGCCGGCGGCGAGGAAGCAGGCAGCGCTGGAGAAGGCAACATCAGCGGTAATGGCGGGACGAGTGGCGGTGCAGGTGGCGGCGGCATCGCGGGTCTTGGCGGAACCGGCGGCAAAGGCGGAGCCGGTGGGACTGCGGGCACGGCCGGCAAAGGCGGAGCCGGTGGGACTGCGGGACTAGGCGGAACCGCGGGCACGGCTGGCAAAGGAGGCGCAGGCGGAGCCGCCGGGTCGGCCGGCACCGGAGGAACGTCGGGTATCGGCGGCGCCGGCGGCTTGGGCGGTACTGCCGGCTTGGGCGGCACTGCCGGCTTGGGCGGCACTGCCGGCTTGGGCGGCACTGCCGGCATCGGCGGGG